>JAEVYU010000061.1 GCA_023392595.1 Bacillota bacterium
CCATATCGCTGAAAGTTTGTTGTTTCATGGATTTCTCCTTGATTTTGTTACCTTAATTATACGATGTCTCGCAGTTATGTTCCAGAAATCCCTTGAATTGTTCCGTTTTAATCAGTGATTCCCTAAATTTTATCATATATTACTACCTGATAACCCTCTTTAATCAATTCTTCAGCCAAATGGCTGCCAATAAAGCCTGCACCACCTGTGATTAATGCTTTCATAATACCTCCTGGGGTTTTGAAAAAAAACTGTTGCTTTTGTTAGAAAATCATTATCTTCTATCGAAAATATCTTTATACAAGATTAATCATCTTATCGCATTTTTTCCCATGCAGCCTTTTGGTTTCCTTTTAAGAACCTAATAAACCCAATTAACTGAGCCCAAACCGTAAGGTAAAAATATGCGATAAAACTAAAAGATTTTTTTTGAAAAAATGGTACGTCAGCAAATAAAATTCCAATAAATCCCACTAAATAAGTCATCACTAAAAGCAATAAAATGAATTGATAAATTACAAAACTAAAACTTAATCGAACGAAAAAGAACGTTAATGTTAATAATATTACCGGTGAAATCCAGCGCAAAAATTTGTGAGAAATGAACATGAATGAAATTACATTGGGCTTAAAAAAGTATCCAAGATATCGTAAATTTTTATAATTACCGGCAGCAATCCTTACTTTTCGATTGAATTCCCTTTTGTAACTCCCACCGCTTGATTCCATGGAATAGCTTTCCGGTTCGTAAATGATTTTATATCCTTTTTTTACAATCAACATCGATTCTAAAAAGTCATCAACAGCCGTATCGCTCGGTAATTTTTCATATAATTTCCGGCGTATGGCATAAAGGGCTCCATCAGCGCCTATGACTGTTTTTATTTTACTTTCAGCCGATTTAATCAATGATTCTAGTTTCCAATAAAACCCTTCTTTGAAATCGATATCATCTCCATAACTCTGGACGATTCGTTTCTCTCCCGCCACACACCCAACCCGTGGATTAATGAAATGTCGAATTCCGTTAATAATCGCATCATGATTATATATGGCATTGGCATCGGAAAAGAAAATAATTTCGCCGCTACAATAAGCAATCGCCTTATTAAGAACATTAGCTTTCCCTTCCCGGATTTCAAAAGCCAATAGTTTTACGTTTTTATGTTCCATTGTGAAGCGGTTTACGATTTCATTGGTTTTATCCGTTGAACCATCGGATGCAATGATAATTTCCAGGAAACTGGCTGGATAATTTAATGCCAAACTGTTTTGGATCTTATCGGCGATGACCTTTTCCTCGTTATAGGCTGCTATTAAAAGAGTAACTTGAGGTTGATAGTCTTCAACTCTTTCTTTTGGAATCATTTCCTTTGTAAAAAAGCACTTCCATAAAAGCAGCAATCCAGGATAAATAGTATATGGGAAGATAAATAACACCGCACATAATATGGCTAAGAATTGGATCATAATTTACCTCTTCACCAGATAACGGAAAAATTTTTTGGCAGACATGATGATTCTTTTTCTTTCATTCGGTTCCAATACCATCTGCCGCATTTTGCCCACAATATAGCGGGGCCTTAAATAATATTCCTTCCGAGCCTTATTGCAAAAATCCACCAAATCTTGGCTTGTTAAACCATCCGTGGATATAACACAATTGTGCAGACCTTCCTCAGTAATCCACTGTGAAAAGTCACTGGTCGTTATATAATTATTCTTTTTCGCCCAGAAGTAAGCTTCCGCTCCTGGATAGACCATCAACGGAAAAAATTGAGCCGTATCGGTATTCAATTTTTTGGCGAAATTGAGTGTTTCCCGCATTGTTGCCGCAGTTTCACCAGGATTGCCAACCATAAAACAACCATGAACCAACAAACCGGCTTTTTGAGAGTTCTTCACAAAAGCGAATGACTGGTTAACCTTGATGCCTTTTTTCATTCCATTTAACACTTGCTGATTGCCGCTTTCAAAACCGGCAATCAGCAATCGGCATCCAGCTTCTTTCATCAGCTTCATCGCATCCAAATCTAAATTGACCCGGGCATTGACCCACCATTTGACTTTTTGATTGATTTTCTTTTCAATCAGCAAATGGCAAATCTGCTTGACCCGCTTAAGGTCTGCCGTAAAAGTATCATCTTCGATACCGACTTCCTTAACTTCCGGAAAGTTTTCAATAATATATTCAAATTCAGCAACTACATTTTCAGCGCTCCGCAGGCGGTATTTCTCCCGACCATGAAAAACCTGGGGATAAATACAATAAAAACAGCGATTGGGACAGCCTCTGCCGGTAAATATCATAATCATCGGGTATTCTGCCGCTGCAAAAAAATATTTTTTGACGTCTAGATGTTTCTTAATGACCTCGGAAATAAACGACAATTCATCTAAATTATCGATAAAAGGCCGTTCCGGATTGCTAATAATCTTATTCTTATCTCTGTATGTCAAACCTAAGACAATTTTTAAATCATCTTTATTCTCCAAAGTTTGTGCCAAATCTCTCAAAGTATATTCGTATTCTCTGCGGGCGATGGCATCGACTGCTTTATTCAGATTCAACGTTTCTTCGGGTAAAGCAGTTGGATGTGTTCCCACCAAGACCACAAAACAATTAGAAATTATTTTTTTAATTTCCGCTGCTATCTCTATATCATTATAAATACTGGGTGTGCTTGTATTAACCACTGTCAGTTCAGGACTAAATTCCCGGATGATTTCATAGGTTCTTTCTTTGTCATATTCATAAGCACAGGAATCGATTAATCTCACATAATGACCCGCCGCTTCTAAAACCCCGGTAGCATATAACAGCCAAACAGGAAAATAAATAGTTCCACTTTTGGTAATCCCCGGGCTGCGTTGTTCCCTGGAAAACCTACCAAACTCCGTTTTGAAAGGTGGATTGAGCATTAATATTTTCATGAGATATGCCCCCTATTTCCTAGAATAAACTTTGACTATCAACTTGGAATTTTTATCTTTTTATCAAAAAATCTCTATACGCTTTAAATAATGGCTTCAATAGCCGCAATTGTCGTTTATATATAAAATAACAAATCTTAAGTATCAATCGTAAAGAAAGAATTAACCATATCCGGTACGAATTGAATTTACAAGCGTATTTCAAAGTGCTTAAATTGCTATAATATTCCGATTGAAGAGATTTGTATTTAAGATCAGGGCTGCTACCTACTGATTTTCCCTCTTTATGATAAACAATACTGCCTTCCGCATAACCGAGTTTATATTTTCCCTTGGCTCTAGTGGCCCAATCCAATTCTTCGCGGTATAAGAAATATTCTTCACCCATAAGTCCAATATCATTTAAAAAACTTTTTGAAACAAGCATTGAAGCACCGACCACATAATCCATTTTCCTTTCAATCTTTTCGTTATCAAGGAGTTCGTTTTTGTCTTTGAATATACCAATGTGTTTTGGAATACCAAGCCATGAATTATAAGTCGCTCCTCCATGCGCTTGCACTTTTTGTGGATCGCTATAATAAAGAAGAGTTGAACCACAAATTCCAATTGCGGGGTCTTTCTCCATTCTGTTTACAAGTTGAGTAAGGGTATCAGGCTGGATTATTGTATCATTATTTAGTAACCAAACATATTTAAAATCATTACGTTTTAGAGCATAACGAATCCCTACATTATTGCCTCCGGCAAAACCAAGATTAGCTCCGGTTTGAATTAATATCAACCCAGAATCTTCCTTTTCATTACCACCGTTTTCAGCCAAATAACGGTTATAACAGGATACTGAAAGAGGTTTTTTAATTAAGCAACTTTTTTTATCACTTTCATTCATTCGCTTATCATCCATAAACATTTCTTCAGCCCATTGGTGTATCCTTTTTAAATCATTATCGAATGAATAATTATCACAAACTATTACCCTGAATAATGGATATTCACTTCGAAAAACACTCTCTAAGCATTCAATTGTGTCTTTCCATCCATTCCAATTTAAAATGATAATGTAAATACAATCACACATGAATACCCTCTGTAAACTAATATCTTTAAAAATTTCGTTTTCTATACAATAAATCCTTTCCAATACTTCGCCATGAACTTGAAAATCTTTGATAATTTCCCCGTGCTATTTCTTTCAATATTATTTCCCACTTTTCCAGCCCTGAAGAGGAATAAATTTTAACTCGAGCTTTTATAAATTCAATTTTTTCATCAACCAAGCGAATGATATGCTCGATATCATAAATTCCATAGGTTTTAAATGTTTCTAACCGTTTTTTTAAATCAAATTGGCCGGAAAGAGCTTTTATATATTCTGTCGAACCTGCAAAATTCTGAGCAACTTTAACTTGGTCAAAAAGGCTAATTTGAACACCTATTTGTTGTTGATTATGTTGACGATATTTAATTAAACATTCTGATAATGCTAATCCTTTTATACCTATTGCTGATGCTATAAATGCTATCCAACCATCGTGAAACCAATTATCCGAAATAGGCAAAATTTTATCCTTTAACTCCGCTTTAAATGCCACAGTTGCACCGGTAATATAATTTTTTCGTATTAAAACTTCAACTTGTTTATTTTGTTTAAAATCTTGTAATATTCTTCCGTTAAAATTTAATACATTCCATAAAGTATTTCCTAAAGACTTAAGTTCTTCATCCACCAGCTCAGCATCACTAAATACATATCCTATATTTTTATTATCTGCAAAAGCTTGCATTATTTTTTCAATCTTTTGATATTCCCAAATATCATCCTGATCGGAGAGAAAAATAATATCACTCGTACATAAACTGATGGCTTTTTCAAAATTTTTAGTAGAACCGAGATTTTGTTCATTCTCGATACAGCGAACTGGAAAAGCGGAATGTGCTGCAAATGATTTTACTATCGCTGCTGTATGATCATTCGAACAATCATCACAGACGATCAATTCATCTGGTAATCTGGATTGTGTAAAAATACTCTGAAGTTGTTCCTTTATATACTTTGAACCATTAAAAGTGCACATTGCAACTGATATCTTCATTTTACCTCTATAGATACAACCTATTTATAATTTTTGTTGTTCCGTCAGAAAAGCATCAATAGTTTATGATTTTATCATTCAAAAGGATTCCTATATGATGTTTTTCAAAAGTCAGTTAACATATGCTTTCAATGACTTGAATTAACTCTTTGGTCTGCTTTTCCCGGGAAAAACGATTGATTTCATCCCAATCAGGATCAAAATCAACACAATTCATGATCTTTTTAAATCCTTCCATAATCCCATCTACAGTAAAATCAGTGACAATACCTGTTTTCGTTCTATTTATTATATTTTCTGCTTCATTACCCTTGCATATTCCTAATATCGGTTTATTCATAAAAATATACTCCAAAAGTTTAGTACTTACGACACTTTTTGTATCTAAATCTCCATAAAATAAAAGTGCACTGCAGTCTGTTCTCATTATCTTAAGGCCATCTTTTCTATCAATTAAGCCATAATATTTAATTACATCTCCCAAATTATACTTTTTTATCAGATCCATTTCTTTATCTGCTAGTCTTCCATATATACTTAGTTCAAAATTTTTTATTTCGATGACTCCATTTCTTTTCAAATTGTCCAAAGCATAAATTAATGGATAAAAATCTCTTCGATAGCTAGAACTCCCAAATCCACCAAAATGTATGATTCTAAATTTATTAAATACTTTCCCCTTTACAGTTAAATCTATTAATTTTAGATCATCCGTATCAAAACCATTATAAATTGTCCTTATCTTTTTTATATTGTAATGTCTTTCAAAATACTTGGTTATTGGAGGAGAAACCGTTAGTATTTCATCAGAATTTCTGACTATTTTTTTTTCTAAAATCTTAGCGATAAACTTCTGGAAAAAGTTGAATTTTTCTAAACCCTCGAATAGAAAACCGTCTCTAAAATCTAAGATTAGTGGAATATCATATCTCCTTTTAATATATAGCCCAAGTAATGAACAATTTATCGGGGGAAATGTTGCAAAAACAATATCTGGTTTTGTTTCGGATATTATTTCTCCAATTTTTCTTTTAACATTAAAATTCCAATAATAGTTATAAATAAAAACAAAACCTATTTTATATAATATTTTTCTTATAATCTTAATAGAAAGAATACTGATTCTACCGATTCTCTTGATAACTTTTTTTCCTTTTAAATTATCATCGAAGGTTTTAATCCGATAAATATTCCTTTCTTGTTCTTGATCGACAAACTTAAAATAGTCAGCTGTAATAATATAAGCATTATAGCCATTTTTTTTTAAATATTTAGCAAAAGCATACGGCCTTTGAACTCCCCCGTTTGATTGAGGAGGATAATGAAATGCAATTATTAATACATTTTTCGCCATTGTTTCTCCTTGGTATCATTTCCACTAAATTTTCCTTAAAGTTAAATGCATTATTCTAATGAAGCTTTTTGCAAACGGCAACAACAAAATCGCTGGAAATTTCGCCCACTTCCATCAATTTATCCTCAATATCAAAACATATTTTTAATAGTTCTTTACCACACTGGTCTTCCGGTGAAAAATTTTGGGCAATATCACTCAATAACATATGTATAATAGTACCGCCAAATGGTCTGAATTCCACTATTTCAAATTTTTCCTTCAACATTGGAATAATATTTGCTGATTCTATTGCTTCGGAAGGATCACCAAGCTTCATTCGTAATCTACTCAGCCTAACGATCTTCTTCTGTAATTTTCCTGTACTCCATTTTATTTTATATTTACTGGGTAAAATTTGTAACAAACCATTTATTATTTCCAACTGACGTGTTGTCCATTGAAATTGAGTAGGCCCCACATATTCATGAATAATAAAATATCCATCATCTTTTAATAGAGCATTAACTGTATCCAACACATTAGCTACGGGTGAAAAATGATGTAAAGAGCCCATAGTAAATATAACATCGTATTTTTTTGCTTTAATTTCTAAATTATACACATCACCTTGAAAAAAATTGACGACATCACTATATCCGCTGCTTTTTGCTAATTCTCGCGCGCGTTCTACTCGAAAAGGCGTTATATCAAAGGCATCTATACGCTTATACTTTCCAGATTGGGCTAAAGCTATTTCATTCCTCCCCAAACCGCTACCTAGGGATAATGCAGTTAAATTGTTACAATCCTTCAAGACTTTTTCACCAATATAAGTAAAAAAATCGATTTTTGCATCTCCTGAAATCTTGTAGTTCCATCGTTCCTTTACTAATGGTATGCTTCCCCATCCCGGAGGGCTTTCTTTGGACCAGGTTTTAATTACCTTTTTTTTATTGCTTTTAAAAATATGGGCAACCTTATTAAACCTTTTCTCCAAAAAAATTATTTTGTATAATGCAAAAATATCATCGCTATTTATCAAATTATTAAACATTATTTGCCTCCATAACTTCTAACATATACTCACTTTTACCTCGAAATAAAATTTGATAACTATATCGCATCAGCCAACGAATTCCGCAATAACAAGGATTTTTCTTCTTCAGCAAAAACATGATTATGCCATAACATACTAAACTGCCCATCAAACATCTTACATCTTTCCCGAAGTTTAGATATTTCATTTAAAGCGGCCTGATAAGAAAGCCCCATATATCCTTCGTCAAATGTTCCATCCATAATTATCAAAGGCCGTTCTTTTATTTTTAATTTTTGTTTACTTAAAATATCAAATGTAGAAAACTCATAGCAAATCCCGCAACGAAATCCAATATAATCTGCAAAACCTAAAGTTGTATCATAATTCAATCCAATTTGTTCAAGATCCCGCCATGTTTGGCCCGGGTCCCACCGCAAATAATGTTGGCGTCCTCCCCATATATCTTGATAAATTCCTAATTCGTCGCATAAATTTTTTAACCTTTTAAACTCAGCTTGATGCTGAATAAAATTGTTATAACTGATATAACTACCGTGATAACCGATTTCATGTCCTCTATCACAAATAGATTTTAAAAGAGAGCGAATATATGGGTGTTCAAGTTGATATCCTCCATTTATTTTCAAATGATTATCAGGAATAAAATAAAAGGCGCTTATCAAACCTCTTCGCTCGCTAAAATCCATAATCTTATCAAATGTATTAAAAGGATCAGATTGAATATTGCCTGATTTAACTGAAATCGATCTTGTCAAATTTTCAATAGCCATTTCCGGCTTTTTCCGTTTAATCAGATCACCACCCAGGCCCCTTATTAAAGAAAGAGGAGACTTAAAGGCATATTTATATGGTTGGTCGACATCATGACTCAGATATACTTGAAACTTACGGGATTTGCGCTCCAAAGAGGGCCATAAATATTTTAAACACCACCAAAAGATTTCCAAATATTCATTAATTATCGGCCGATCCAAAAAACCTTCTTCGAAGGCGAGAGAGGCTTTAGCCGGAAAACGGTTATGGATATCTCTTTCTTGCTTAACCAGTTCTTCATAACGGGTCAACATAAAAAAAGCAGAACCGAAAATATCTAAACCCAACGATATCTTTTCTCCCTTTACTGCAAAAAAACCATCTTTAGTAGGAGCTTGTCCATATATTATTGGAATTTGATGATTGACCGTAACGGCTGTAATAGGGGTGGAAGATAAATCCCAAATTTTTAGAGGGCATTTAGGTAAAGATTGCTCCTTTAACCATAACATTTCCTCAACTTTAAATAAACCATCTGAAACTAATAATTCTTTTCCATCAAGGGTAATTAAAATATTGTCCCTTTTGTCAAAACACACCTTATACTCTACACCAAGGAACTCTTTAAAAACAAGGGAATATATATATTCGCGTTCAACTTGAAAATTAATTGGCGATTTAATTATTAAAATGTTAAATTACCCCAAAAAAAATTTTTACAATATCTTTAAATGATATAAAAAGTCTAGCCTTTTTACTATTGCTATAAATATGAAAATATTGTTTTTGCGAACCACCAAACGCTCTAAAAAACCTTTCAACGGGTTCCAACATGCTTCCTTCAAGATCAAACCTTTTTGTCACTGATTGAGAAAATTTTATAGCTTCCCACATAAGCAAACTTGTAGCTCCGCTATTTCTCCATAACGGATCGCCACCGCCCATAAGATAATAAGCACTTTCGCTATCCCAAATCAAATATAGCCCACAATGGATATTACCTTTTTCGTCTTCGGCAAAAAATATCTTCCGGCATTCTCTTTTATCTAAACAACTATCTAAATGATCTAAAAATTTCAAAGAATATGGCATATCCAGCTTTTGCCGTGCGAAGGTTTTCTTATTTATTTCGTAAAACTTTGAAATATTATTTTCACAATATGTCTTTGTTATTTTAAGCGCCTTTTTTATATCGGTTTTAATATTTGATCTGAAACTATTATAAACTTCATCCAAGTTACTTAAGTCCTCTATCACATAAGTATATTTTGTCGTTTGTTCAAAGCCCTTCCAATAAAAAGGTAGCCAGTTCGTGATAGAGTAATTAAAATTTTGCCTAAAAATATCAAATGCCGATAATTTCTCAATTAATTCTGTAAAGATTTCTTTTTCAAAGGATAATTTTGAATGCAAAGTTTGCCCCGGAGGATACTTAATCCATATCCCCATTTTCTGCGTTAATTTAGGCATTGTTATCATTTTAAAACTATATTTTTTTTCGATATAATATGGAAAACTGGCAACTACTTCTCCACCCTTTTCTAATAAAACAACATCCCAATTATCCTCACCGCAAACCGCATCCAGCCACCAAAACTGGGAGAATATCGGAATTGTTTTTTCCTTCTCACATAATGCCTTATAACGTTCCTTATTACACATTGATTAGCAACCTCTTAAGAAAGATAAAATCCAATTTTTAAGACTAAAATTAGCCTTCAGAAATATTTTCCCTTCACTGCATGATAAAAAATATTGGCCATTTTCTTTATATATTTTGGAAGGTTCATATTCTTGCTTTTCTTGATATCTAATTTCTTGAATTGACCAACTGAAACCCGTGGAATAACCTTTTGGGTAAATAAATCCTTCCGTACCGCATAGAAAGTGCCAAATTCTTTCAATACTCCAATTTTGCCAATCAATAAATTCCAGGCTATTAAGTTTTTTAATATTTTTTGCCCGTAAAGTAGGACTTACCTCGGGCTGAATCATCCTTGGAGCAGCACCCTTTGTAATAGCTTCGATAGCTTTAAGTAAAAGAGGAACACCCAATTCATCGATAAGAGTTTTTTTTAATACAGCTAATTTAGTTCCCAATGGAAGGTCAAAACTTTCTTGATAGATAATGTCTCCGGTATCCTCGCCGTTGTCAATATAATGAACTGTTACCCCCGGTTTTAAATCCATATTATAATACATCCAAAAATATGGATTGGGTCCTCTATATTTTGGTAATAAGGCAGGATGAAGATTAATTGTCCCAAATTGCGGAATGGTAAAAATATTCTCTTTTAATAATTGGGACATCGAATATACAACAATCAAACTTGGGGCTAAATTCCGAACCCATTTTTTCAGTTTTATATCGCTGCCATTGTCCATATAATAATATGGTATGGCTTCTTTTTCAGCTAAATCTTTTAAAGTATCTGCTTTAGAAATAACCATATGAACAAGCTGCAACAATATTGAAAAAATTTTCTTATATCCCTTGTTCTTAGCCCTCGGAGCAGCTTCGATAATTCCTATAATTTTATTTCGAGAATTTAATAATGGTAAAACAATCGAAGATACTCCTTGAGTGATTATAATTATTCCATGGTCATCTTTAAGTCCAGAATTTTGCTTATTCATAATATATTTCATCCTCAAACAAGACTTCAACATTCTAATCATATTCATTAGCGTTTATCCGACAAAACGCGCAGACGTAATCATTCATTATGTTATTTCCATTGATGAACTATCGAATCCTGTAAATCTTTCCAGCAGTTTTCCGGTTCATCAACTTTTCTTATTAAAAAAAGGACTTCTTGGCCCATTAAAATACTTAAACCACCTTTATAGAAACAAGGGTAACAAAATATTTGTTCAATCTGAAAACCAGCCATTGATGCTAGCTTTATAAATCCATAAGGGGATAATTCTGTGATATGTGTATCCTTAATACTTTTCTTTTTTCCTATAATTATAGATTTGATAAATGATAAAAAGTATCTCCAGTAAAAGCTATTTGGAATACTAACTACTACAATACCGTTATTATTCAAGAATTTGTTTATATTCTGCATAGCAATAAAAGGACTTACTAAATGCTCTAATATTTCTTGAAAGACTACTAAATCGAATTTTTGCGGAAGAGCCGTATCAATATCTTGAATATCATTTAAATATACATTTTTTAATTTAATATTTAATTGCCTAGTCGTCTCTAAAAAACTTTCACTAAAATCCATGATAGATAAATTGCAGTTTTCCTCTTTAATTACCTTTGAAATAACCTCGGTTATATAACCAGAGCCAGTCCCTATTTCCAATATCTCTTCAATTTGTTGCATTTTCAAGTGCTTTCTAATAAGGTCCTCTGTTACTTTTCTTCTTGCCTTGGGTACTCTTGTTGGAGTTTTAGCTAAATTTTCATATTTCCCAACCTCATAATAAAGTCTTTTAATATAATTAAGCAAAAAGATTTACCCCCTTAAAAATCAAGTATAATTCCAACGATAAAACATTTTTTGTATTTTCAATAAGACTATATTTGGTTTTCCCGAAAAAAATAATTAAAAAGCTTTAATGTGCTGAGAGACTATGATATTCAATTTGAATTCAAATTTAATTTGACATTATATTATTCTTCTTTTTTAATTTTCAAGGATAAATGCCCTATCTTAAATACTATTAAGATTAGGATAAAATAAAAGATACTTTGCGTTATAGATAAAATCAAAAATGTATAAAAATAATTTTTTATCCACATACCACCCACAACAAAGATTAAAATGGTAAATATAAATGAACCTATCTGCCACAATAATAGAATTTTCTGTCGCTCATAAATGGAAAAAATTATACTAAGTGGCGAAGATAATAACCTAAAAAACACCCATGGAGATAGAATTAAAATAATTTTCCCCGCAGTATACCATTTAGAACCAAAAACTATTCCAAATAAGCTTGGAGCGATTCCAGCCATAATTATTACTATAGGCAATCCACCCAAAAAAAGTATTTTAAACGTCTGTTCTAAAGTAATTTTAATGGAGCCGGTATTATTTTTTTCCTCGGAAGCCCGTTGAAAAAACACTTGACTTAATGATTGCCCCAATATATTAAGTGGAATTTGAATAACTCTATTTCCCAAAGCATAAAATCCCGCAACTGCAGGACCAAAATAATACGTAATTAAAATTGCAGGTAAATTTATAGTTAAAGTATTTAATAAAGCTGCCCATATTGAAAATAGAGGAAAATCCTTATATCGCCTTAATGTCCAAAACAATTTGTTTACTTTTGATTTAAAAAAGCAAACTATTTGCTTGGGTTTTAAATAATCCAAAAAATCGATTATTTTATCATGTATCAAACAAATCAATCCAGCTAATTGACTGAGAGTAATCGCAAATAGCAAACCACCCGGTTTAATATCCAATAATCCAAAAGACAACTGGAATCCTGAATTTGATACTGACGTAACCATTGTAGAATTTGCAATATCTTTATATTGTTTTTTACGATTTTTCCAATAAGTTATAATCTGATAAATACCCATTACTAATACATTAAAAGGTAATAGCCATAACCAATGTTTAAGATCATGATTACCAAATACCTTTGAAATGGAAGTTCCCCAAAAATAAATAATTATTGATAGAAAAATTACTAATATAAAGTTAATTATTACCCCTAACAAAACAAGATCCAAAGCTTCTTCGTCATCTTTAGGAAGCATAATAGCCAATTCATACCGAAACGCTGATATAACTACCAAAATTGAGGTTATGGAATAAAAAATGGACCATATTCCAAAATCAGAAGGACTATATATTCTTGTTAGAAATGGGCTTGCCAAAATGGTGGAACCAATTCCAATAGCATTCGCAATTGCTAACGTAAAGGAATTCCCAATAAACCCATTTCCTATTAATTTATCTTTAAATTGTTTAATTCTAATTTTGTTCATTAAAATTCTATTGCTACTTTTAAATTTTATTTAATTGCCGATTCATCAATGTCAAAGACCCCAAAATCATTATTTCCCAAGCAAGTAATTTTGTTAAAAATTTTTTTCGTTTTTAATATTCATTACACCAAGATAATTACCTCAAAACTATAATAACTCAATATTCCGTCTGAATTTAATATTTTTCATCGCATTTTTAGTGTCAAATATCATCTTTGCATACTTTTTAATGAACTCATAATCATAGCAACTGTGCATTGATGTTATAACGGTAAGATCCGCTTCTTTTAGATTTTCTGCTGTCAATTCAATCCCAACATACTCTTTGCCTCTATGTGCAAATTTAGGGATAAACGGATCATTGTAACTAATTAAAGAGCCTTCTGCTTCAAAATGTTCGATCACCTTCAACGCAGGACTTTCCCGATAATCATCAATATCTTGTTTATAGGCGATCCCTAAAATAAGAATCTTAGAGCCATTTAGCGGTTTTTTAAACCGATTCAAAATCTTTGATGCACGTTCCACAACATACTGGGGCATATAATTATTAATTTCACCTGAGGTTTCAATTAACCTAGTATGATAATCGTATTCTCGCGCTTTCCAGGTTAGATAAAATGGATCCAGCGGGATACAATGCCCCCCGATTCCGGGTCCCGGATAAAAAGCCTGAAAACCATAAGGTTTGGTTTTGGCAGCTTCAATAACCTCCCATACATTAATCCCCATTTTATTGCAAATAATAGCCATTTCATTGGCTAATCCGATATTAATATTACGGTAGGTGTTTTCAAGAATCTTTTCCATTTCCGCTACAGCAGGGGAAGACGCTTCAAAAACTTCACTTTCAAGAATATTGCGATAGAGCATTGCTGCAACTTCTGTACTGTCTTTTCCTACCCCACCGACTACTTTTGGGGTATTCTTGGTTTTATAGATGAGATTTCCCGGATCAACCCGTTCGGGTGAGAAGGCTAGAAAAAAGTCCTCCCCGCATTTAAGACCGGAAGTATTCTCTAGGATAGGCTTTACTAATTCCTCGGTAGTTCCGGGATAGGTCGTGCTTTCAAGCACTACCAGCATCCCTTGATGAAGATATTTGGCAATATACTCTGTCGAAGATTTTACATAACTAATATCCGGTTGTTGATATTTATCTAAAGGTGTAGGAACACAAATAGCGACACAATCAACTTCTTTAATAAAAGAAAAGTCAAAAGTTGCGCTCAGCAAACCTTTCTTTACAACGACTTCTAAATCACTATCAACAATATCACCGATATAATTTTTACCCTGATTTACGAGATCAACTTTGGTTTTTTGAACATCAAAGCCTATTGTTTTATATCCTGCTTTCGCTTTCTCGACAGATAAAGGAAGTCCAACATAACCTAACCCCACAACTCCAACGATTGCAGTTTTCTTTTTTATCTTTTCCATCAGACAACTTTTTAAGTCCGTAATAGCCAGTCCCTTCATTAATGAAATGTTTATTTTTCCAAAGCTGCTGATCCGATCACGTCAATAACCTTTTTGATATCCTCATCTTTCATATATGGATGCATAGGTAGACTGAAAATCCGTTCCGATGTGTCTTCGGATACTGGAAAATCACCTTTTTTATAACCTAATTCTTTAAATGCCGTTTGTAAATGAAGAGGAATTGGATAATATATTGCCGAAGGGATTTCAGAAGCTTTTAATCTATTCTGAAGTTTGCTCCGATAATATTTGTCATTCGCTAAAACAGAATATTGAGCCCAAATCGAGATATATCCTTCAGGAACCGTTGGTACCTTAACAAAATCTTTAAGCCCATCATTATATCTTTTTGCAACTTGATTTCTTAAAGCAATTTCATCTTTAAATACTGGCAGTTTTGATAATAAGATTGCTGCTTGTATTGTATCAAGTCTACTATTTGTCCCAATCCGTAGATTATCATATTTATCGGAACCTTGTCCATGAACCCTAATTGACTTTAAAATCTTGGCAAGCTCATCATTATTTGTAAAAATTGCACCCCCATCACCATAACAACCTAACGGTTTGGCAGGGAAAAATGAAGTCGCCGCAGCATCGCCAAAACTGCCGGCAACCTTTTCTTTATAGATGCCTCCGAAACCTTGAGCCGCGTCTTCTAGTAATTTGAGATTAAATTTTTTTGCGATAACATCAATTTTATCATAATCAGCAGCCAAACCAAACAAATCCACCGGAATGATTACTTTCGGTTTTATTTTCCCCTCATCTAAAGTTTTTTCAATAGTTTTTTCTAATGAATCAGGATCTATATTATAAGTATCTTTATTAATATCTACAAAAACCGGAGTTGCCCCAACGAGGCTTATAACCTCGGCTGTTGCAAAAAAGGTGAAAGGGGTGGTAAAAACCGCATCACCATGAGAAATGCCCCAGGCCATTAATGGTAAAAGCAACGCATCTGTCCCATTGGAACATGATACTACATGTTTTACACCGGTAAATTCGCCAAGCCTCTTCTCCAGCTCACTTACTTCCGGTCCCATAATATAATGGCCATGGTCAAGCACCTTCTGGATTTCGCTATCAATTTCCGGCTTTAATCTTTGATATTGTTCCGCTAAATCATTAAACTGCATTGAATTATGCCTCTCTTAATGAATTATTCTCCTCTACATATACTCTACCGCATCGTTTACAGGTAGATGATGTTTTCAATTGTTCACCACACTCACAGACCCAGCCTTTTCTTTTTGCTGGAACTCCAATCATTAAGGCATAATCGGGAACATCGGATGCTACCACTGCGCCTGCCGCTATGAACGCATGTTTTCCCACAGCATGACCGCAAACAATCGTGGCATTGGCTCCAATACTTGCGCCCTCTTTGATTAACGTCTTTAAATAAAAGTTGCTTCCTCGCTGTGGATATTTACAACGTGGATCTTTTACATTGGTAAAGACCGTTGATGGACCACAAAATACATAATCTTCTAAAATAACGCCTTCATATATGGAAACATTGTTTTGTATTTTAACGTGGTTTCCAATTGCTACATTTTGACCAATCATTACATTCTGCCCTAATGTGCAATCTTCTCCAATCTGGGCTCCGCTCATAACATGTGAAAAATGCCAAACCTTTGTGCCTTTGCCGATTTTAACCCCTTCATCGATATAAGAAGATTCATGAACATAATAATCTTTACTCATTAAGCTCCCCATTTTGTAGCTATTTGTCTTCGATTCTGTACAGAATTATTCGTTTTGGTATTGCTTATATCGTCACTTGTCATTTCAGTCGTAGAAAACTCAAAACCATCATATACGACCGGAAGACCAATTTTTTGAGATTTATATGCCACTAGGATAATCTTCATCCCTATTATCCCGGCTTGGCCACTAATAAAAGGTTCCCTATCATTTCCTATCACAGATATTAAATCCTTATATAGCGGTGTATGCCCAAAACCATATACGGTATCCGGGTCGTCCTCCTGCATTTTTAAAATTGCAGCTTCTAAATCTATCTGATCTTCAAATCGCCATGTTTCAATTTTGTTTACTGCCAATCCACCAATGCAAACCGTGCCTCGCTCTCCAAAAATGTCTAGGGTTTCTTCCGGATTTTTCGGAAAAACACAAGCACTGCCCTCGACGATACCAATGGCTTTATTTTTAAAACGAATAATGATAGAACCGAAATCTTCAGCTTCAATATTCCGGATATAATTACCGGTTTGGGCATATACAGTTTCTACTTCGCCGCCCATCATCCATTGCAAAAGATCAATATTATGAATACATTGGTTCATTAAAGTGCCGCCATCCAACAGCCAAGTTCCCCGCCAAGGCGCTTGTTGATAATACCCCATATTCCTAGTCCACAAAACTCTTGCAGTACCATTAATAATTCTGCCAAACCTTCCCGCTTCGAGACTCTCACGCAATTTCAAAACAGGTTTATTAAACCTATTTTGGTGACATACCGCTAGTTTAAGATGATTTTTTTTGCCGTTTTGACCATTTCATCTGCATCATACGTGGATAAAGCAATTGGTTTCTCCACTAAACCATGTTTCCCTGCGTTTAAACAATCTATGGCAATTGCCGAATGGTAACCACTTTCAATTGCAATAGCTACCAGATCAATATCAATTTCATTAAGCATCTTCATATAAGTATCATAGATTAAAGGTTTATTTGAACCCTCCGGAAGCTTAAATTTATATTCTTCAGCTTTTTTGAATAGCTTTTTCTTTATGAATATCACATACACCAACAAGATTCAAATCGTGACAATTATTTATAATTGCTTCGATGTGCTTATACGATATTCGGCCACAACCAATTATAGCTACCTTCAGCTTTTTGTTCAAAATAGTAGTCACCGCCCAATTCATAGCTATTTTCGATTGCTTCTAACAACTCACAAATCGAGAATTAAACAAAAAAGTAATAATCAATACGCATTCCCATTCACAAACCCCTTAAACACGGTCAAAAACAGTATCTTAATATCCAACCACAAACTCCAATGCTCGATATAATAAATATCACATTTAATCCGTTCTTCAATGGATGTATCCCCCCGCCAGCCATTCACTTGAGCCCAGCCGGTAATTCCCGGTTTCACCTGATGTTTCACCATATACCTGGGAATCTCCTCCTTGAACTTCTGTACAAAATGCGGTCTCTCCGGTCGTGGTCCAATCAAACTCATATCACCCTTTAAAACATTAAAAAACTGCGGCAGTTCATCAAGGCTTGTTTTACGAATAAACTCTCCAACTTTAGTGCGGCGGGGATCGTTTTTCGTGGTCCAAGTCGTGCAAGCTACTTCATCACAAGCCACCCGCATCGAACGAAACTTATACATGTCAAAATTCTTCCTGTTTAAGCCGACCCTGCGTTGCCTGAAAAGCAAAGGCCCGCGGGATGATACCTTCACCATCAACGCAACCGCCATCATGACCGGCGCAAACACCGTCAATAACAATAGCGAACCGACAACATCAAAACAACGTTTACAAAACTTATTGATAAATACATCCAAGGGAATATCCCGGGTATGGATTAACGGCATGCCCACATATTCAATAACTTTGGGTTTCGCCGGCATATATTTGTAATAATCGGGAATAATCAAAGTCCTGACCCCATACTTCTCACAAACGGCAATGATTTCTTCCAATTTTTGATACGCTCTCAAAGGTAAAGCCACAATGACTTCATCAATATGAGTGTTTTGCAGATACTCTTCCAGAATGTCAATTTTTCCAATAACCCTGGCACTCTTGAAACGTTTATTGATTTTCTCAACATCATCGTCCAAAAATCCCTTCACCGCATAACCAAATTCCCGGTGCCGTTCGATATTGCCCAAAAAGCGCTGGCCCAGTTTTCCGGCGCCGATAATGACCATATATTTGATATTATAGCCCCGGGCCCTGATAAAACGCAATCCCAGGCGAAATATATAGCGGACGGCCATCCCGATGAAAGCATTCATAAAAGCCCATTCTAAAACAAGGGCCCGTGAAACAAAAGAAAATTTAAAGGCAAACAGCAACCCAAAAAACAAAACGAACGTAATGGTATTGGCTTCCGCTATTTTAACCATTTCGCCAAAATAATTTTGGCCCCGTTTGGATGCATACAGATCAAAGGTATATGAAACGACCAATAAAACCGGAATCAGACCAAGTAAAATCAAAAAATAGTAAATATATGGCGTATTGAAATTCGGATCTCCGAAATCTTTAAGCCACCATGAAACACTCATCGATAGGGCAAAAACCAATGCATCCACTCCATAAAGAGCCCGATGCAGTATTGGTTTCAATGGCTTAAAGGTTTTTATGGAATCCAGCAACACCATCACCTCTTGATTTCTGAAAAGTCTGACCGCTAAGAAAACGAATTAATTACAAGTTCATATTATAACACATTGCATCATCAGGCACGTGTCGATTTTAAAACCATTTTGTCGAAAGAAAGAATTAATTAACTGATTCTAACGAAAACTCCGGACACAATAATAGGCCTACTCTCCAACAACCAGTTGTTATTTATTCCAGCAGGTCGGAAACCAAGGCCTTAAAGGTCAATCGATTCAATTTACCCGAGTTGGTCTTCTTCATTCATTTGCCCTTTTCTCCATGGATTATATTCCAAAGCGATTTGCCCGAGTTGGGTTAAGACGACAACCCGCTCGGCGCCCAATAGGCCCCACAACTTGTCCAAACGTTCGGTAAGCAGATTATGCTCAATTCCCTGGACCTGGGTGGTAAAAATTCTTTCGTGACGGGTAGTCCGGACTCCTTCTTCGCTGGTCATCAGCTCTTCATACATTTTTTCACCCGGACGCAGTCCGGTAAATTCGATTTTAATATCCTTATCCGGCGCAAATCCGGAAAGGCGGATTAATTCCCGGGCCAGATCCACAATTTTAATGGGTTCGCCCATATCGAGGATAAAGATTTCCCCGCCCTGGCCAAGCGCTCCGGCCTGAATAACCAACTGGGAAGCTTCGGGAATGGTCATAAAATAACGGGTAATCTCGGGATCAGTCACTGTAATCGGCCCGCCGCGGGCGATTTGGTTCCGGAAAAAGGGGATCACGCTTCCCCGGCTTCCCAAGACATTACCGAAGCGGACCGCCATAAACTTGGTCCGGCTGCGGGTGCTCAAATCCTGAATGATCAACTCGGCGACCCGTTTGGTAGCCCCCATGACCGAGCTGGGATTGACCGCTTTGTCGGTGGAAATCAGCACAAAACGTTTACACTCATATTTATCGGCAAGTTCGGCCAAATTTTTAGTACCAAAAATATTATTTTTAACAGCCTCATCGGGAGCCAGTTCCATTAAAGGCACATGTTTATGAGCGGCGGCATGAAAGACCACTGTGGGACGGTAGGTTTCAAAAACTTGAATAAGTTTGGCCCGATCCCGGATGTCGGCAATGATCGGCACTTTGGGGAGATGAGGAAAGTTTGCGGTAAGTTCCTGGTCGATTTCAAAAATTGAATTTTCACCCCGGCCAAGCAGTAGCAGGATTTCCGGTTGGAATCTAGCCACCTGGCGGCAGATTTCCGAACCGATACTCCCTCCGGCGCCGGTGATTAAAACCCGTTCTTTGTTTAAATATTGGGCAATCGCCGCCAAATCAACCCGCACCGGTTCCCGTCCCAACAAATCCTCGATCTGAACATCCCGCAGCTGTTTCATGGAAACCGTGCCCCGGATCATCTCGGTAACCGGGGGAACCATTAAGATATGGGCTGTCGCCTGCTGACACATGGCCAGAATTTCCCGGATATCCTGCCTGGAGGCCGAGGGCAAAGCGATAATAATTTCTTCAATATCGTATTGTTGAATGACCCGGGAAATATTTTGACGGTTACCCAGTATCGGGATTCCATGAAGAGAATGACCCTGTTTACACGGGTCATCATCGATAAAACCAACGGCCAAATAGTTGGAGGGGAGTTCTTTAAAAATTTCCCGGATGATAATGGAACCCGCTTCACCGGCTCCGATAATCAACAATCTTTTTTTAACGGCATTTTTCGCATTGGAGCGGGAAATCACCCATTCCCGGCGAAAGCGGACTGCAAACCGCCATCCGCCCAGCCCGATAATATTCAACAGCCAATCAATGATCCCAATCGCTTTCGGGGTTGGGAACGGCAGCATATGCAGGCTTTGAGCGCTTAATGCCAAAAACCAAATGATTAAGGTCGAAAGAGTCACCGCTTTTCCCACTAAAAAGAATTCGGGAATGCTGCTGTAGCTCCACAAACTTTGATAGAGCCTGAAAAAAAGGAAAACCCCAATTCGAATTGCGGTTACAACCAATGCAATCCGATACGCATGATGAAGATATGTATATGGAATCCGCCCGTCGAAACGCAGTACCAAACTGCCAAACCAAGCCGCATTGACGATGATGATATCAAAAACAACTTGCAGAATATGATTTCGATGAAATCGCAAAGTATTACCTTCTTTTTAAATACAGTGATTGGTTATTTGTTATTAGTAATTTGTTATTAGTTGTTAGTTGTGTGTATTAATCATTGATGAACGGTAAAATAGTAAACTTGTATGATAATATACATGTATATTACATTGTCAGTGTACTAATTAACAGTATAATAGCTTGATAAAATTTTTAATTTACCGATTATTATTCCTGAAATTTATACAAATTATAATATGAACTTTAGAACAACTGAAGTTGAATAACAAAATTAATAAGCTAAAAAAACAATTTTACCCAAATCCCCAAACAACTTTTGCCTTATTACTAATAACTTATTAACTAATAACAAATCACCAATTCCTAATTCTATGCTTTTTTTAAGTAATGAATCAAACCATTCAAAAGTTTATAAACACTAACGGATTGGTTATATAGTTTTTGAAATTCTTCGGGAGTTAGATATTTAAGATCCAGCGCAATATATAGATGATTTTGCGTTTCTGTTAATGAGCCTCTTGCTATAAACAAGAATTGCTTATTGTCACGATAGGTATATCGGCCAAACCCTTCCGCAATATTACTCATAACTGAACGTGATGAACGCAGGATTTGGTCCACCAATGAAAAATCTTTACAAAAAATGGGATTCTTCACAACAAAAGCTATTTCATATACCAATTTGCGAGCTTCTTGCCATACAACCAAATCCTCAAACTTGTCAACCATCTGAAATCACAACCTCAAAATAATACCACAAATCCTTCTAAAAAAACGAACCTTAAATATATCAATCATTCAAACTCTCAATCATTCCCACTAAAAACTTAATTACCATTACCTAATAACTTAATAACAAATAACTAAAATCAGTTCCCCACAACTTTCCCCGGCCAGAACTTGGAGTTGGCTTCAATAACCCGGCCCGGTTCCACAATACAATCATCACTCAATATAACGCCGGCGCCAATGATGGAACCGTCTTTTAGATAGCATTCACTTCCGACCACGCATTCCACCAACCTGGCATCGCGTCCGATCTGGGTATTATGCCAAACAATACTTCCGAAGATGGATGCTCCCTCTTCAATGATGCAATTATCGCCGATTACAGTCTCACCGAACACTTCCACACCATATCCAATATGGCAGTTACGTCCTATCACGACTTTCGGCCCGAACCTGGCTGTAGGAGCAACAATCGTCCTTTCTCCCACATAAACCGCATTGGGATGCCAGATACCGGGGATATCGATTTTCACCAGGCCTTTTAAGACGTCATAATTCGCCAGCCGGTACTGATTTAAGGTACCGATGTCGCACCAATATCCTTTCATCTTATGGCCGTAAAAAGGGGCGTTCATTTCAACCAGCTTCGGAAATAGTTGCTTCCCGAAATCATAAACGGTATCCGCAGGAATATGTTTAAAAATCTCCGGTTCAAACACATAAACCCCCGTATTGGCCAGTTTGCTGAGAGCCTGGTCCGGTTCGGGCTTTTCCTGAAAAGCCTTAATCCGTCCGTTCTCATCAATAATAACCACGCCAAATTGACGCGGGTCCGGCACTTCTTTAAGAGCAATCGTAGCAATGGCGCCGGTTTGACGGTGACGGGCGAGTAATGCCTCCAAATTAATGTCGGTTAAAGCATCACCGGAAATAATAACGAATGTCTCATCAAGGAAACTCTCTAATTTCTTAACCCCTCCGGCAGTACCCATGAGCTCTTTTTCCTGGGAATATTGCAGCTCCACTCCGAACTGTCGCCCGTCGCCAAAATAAGACTGAATCTTCTCCGGTAAATACCAAACATTGGCGGCTATTTGCCGAATGTTATTTTTGGCCAACAATTGAATAATATGTTCCATGGCGGGCCGGTTGACCACCGGAACCATCGGTTTAGGAATATTACAGGTCAGCGGCTCCAAGCGTGAACCCACCCCTGCTGCCAATATCATTGCTTTCAAAAGCGTCCCTCCCCTCGATTTTGTTTGAGGATTCGTTAGGAAATTTTCGTTTATCTGATCATCATCAAAAGATAAACTTCAAGTAACCTTATATTGAGCCCGACAATATCATTTCGAGCCCTGATCGGTTAATCCTGCCAAAAGAAAATATATTTAGAAAATAAATGAGGTCTTCTTATGGGAAAACGTGGAAGAGCTTCTTGAATCTTTGTTTTTTACCACAGGGAACCCAGAGGTCACAGAATGTTAATGTCGATATAAAATCTTTTCCATTTACTAAATTTATCTGTTTTCCCAGGATAAACCGGATTATCAGGACTAAATCCGTCAGACAGGGCAAGCATTTCCCCAGCTTCAGCAAATTCTAGTTTCATTTCATCAAACCTTTTTTTCATTTCTCCCTTGGATGATTTCATTT
Source organism: Bacillota bacterium (assembly GCA_023392595.1). Lineage (GTDB taxonomy): Bacteria > Bacillota > UBA4882 > UBA8346 > UBA8346 > UBA8346. The sequence continues at coordinate 23,500 of JAEVYU010000061.1, forward strand.
CTCCAAACCTTTTTTCCATTTCTCCCTTGGATGATTTCATTTCTCCAAACCTTTTTTCCATTTCTCCCTTGGGTGATTTCATTTCATCAAACCTTGTTTCCATTTCTCCCTTGGGTGATTTCGTTTCATCAAACCTTTTTTCCATTTCTCCCTTGGGTGATTTCATTTCTCCAAACCTTTTTTCCATTTCTCCCTTGGGTGATTTCATTTCTCCAAACATTTTTTCCATTTCTCCCTTGGATGATTTCTTTTCTCCAAACCTTTTTTCCATTTCTCCCTTGGGTGATTTCATTTCTCCAAACATTTTTTCCATTTCTCCCTTGGATGATTGCATTTCATCTAACATTATCGTTACCTATAAAAACCAATCCTTTTCATTCTTATTTATTTTTTGGACCTCTTGAACCTCATGCCCCTCCTTCCCCTCGTAAAAAAGGCAAAAAACTTCTATATGAGTTGAAATAAATAGTTTGAGCTTGATATAATTGAGTAAACCAGACACCATTCGTAAAGTTGACAGCCAAAAACTAAAGTGTAAGGCGAATCAAGTTGCCTATTTCACCTAACCCCCAATCCCCTTCCCTCCTTCAAAAAGCTATCATCTGGGACAGGGAAGGGGAGCCTTTGAAAGTGATAATAAGCCTGCATCGGGAATATGTAGTTTTACAAAACATTCCCAAAATAAGGCTAAAGAAAAATTTGATTATTAGGCCTGTAGGAAAGTAGCTTTTCTATTCTTCTTTTTGAGATACGAAAGTTGAATATATAAGATGAAATAATAAATATTTTGAGCCTGGCCACGGCATGGTTAAACTATACTGCGGGCCTAACTAAGAGAACTTTAACGGGATTCACTGGATTTTATAGTTCTGTTTTTTTGCCCAATTTACCAGGTTTTAATCCTGTGAATCCTGTGAATCCTGTAAATCCCGTTAATCCTGTTTCCGTTACCTTCTTTTAGGCCAATTTTTTCAATACATATCTCTCCCCCAAGATTTTCAAAATCATTTTGAGCCGACGAAACATCGGGTAGACAATTTATACTCATGAGGGGTAGGAGGGTCATGAGGGTGTAAAAATAAAAAGCAGGTTTTATAATCTCCCGGAGTTTTGCGGAGATAAAGCTGCGTGTATAAAAACACGACACCGAGGCCTGGAAGGCCTTTAGAACCTTTTTTAATATACCTAGCCCCATCGTTCACGTTGGGGCGGAGATGGAATCAAACATCATTTTCCTGTCTTTCACAGCGCAGCTTGTTGACATTGACCCTTGCCCTTCCCCTTGAGAAAGTAAAACATCTGGTTGACAATTTATAATCAACGGGGTAGGAGGGGCATAAGGGTGTAAAAATAAAATGCCGGTTTTATAATCCCCCGGAATTCTGCGGCCATAAACCTATGCGGTGAAAGAGTTTTTCAAAATGATTACCTGGTGTTAAATTTTATTTACCAGCTAAAGATGCTATTTTTTTATATTTAGGTCCGCAAACAATTGCCACATCACCCTTTGAAGTTCCCGACACAAAATCGACACACTTTTTCCAAAAAAAGGTGATATAATGATAGTGGTTAATCCTTTTCAAAATGCTGCTGTAGTCTATACAGGGCTTTGTTATGCCCAAATACCAGACCGGTATTTGCGGAGAGCCCAGAGTTCCCGGGAATAAAACACGATACAAAATGAATTCGCTATTAAAACCGCCGCTGTAACTTACAGAGGCGTTTTTTTATGCCCGGACCATGATTTGACCCGGATTTACAGGATTAACCGGCAGGACGATAAAGTCCGGAAAGATCATCTTTGATTCCATACTGAAATTTTCCGCTTCTATCGAAAATGATTCTAATCTCCAAGCAACTTCACCAATTCATTTCCGAATTTCTCAGCCGCTTCGGGCCCGCAACCGGTGATAATCCTTCCGTCAACCTCAACCATGTTGCCGGTATAGATTGCCCCACCGGCTTGCAATCTGTAAGTCCCATCCGGGAAAACCGTTGCTTTCCTATCTTTTAAAAGGCCGGCATTGGCTAAAATAACTGGAGCTATACAAATAGCGCCCACGATTTTACCCTGATGGTAAAAATTCCAGGCAAGCTCATGGGCTGTTTTATCCTCAAAATACTGGGAGCTGCCGCCTCCACCGACAAAAATCAAGGCATCCAGCTTTTTCCCTGCGAGTTCCGGCAGTAAAATATCCGGTTGAACCATCATTCCCAGCTTGCCTTGGGCTATGCCAAGGGTTGTCGATGCGGTTATTACTTGAATCCCTGCTTTTTCCATAATATCCTTAGGAACCTGGTATTCCTCGTCGCGAAAAGTTTTAGCCGCAATCACCAAAGCCACTGTCTTTACCATGATCGATCACCTCTGAATTTATTATAACATAAGAGATTGAGGAACAGATATTGGTTAACGGTTATTAGTTATTGGTTATCATTGGTTGCCTGTAATATAGGCGTTTGGGGATTTGATAGGTCATTCATAATTAATTTATAGGCAACAACAACTATTCAAGATAAATCAATTAACAATTTTTCCGCTAGTCTTTACCATTGGCTTAAAAAATCACGCCCATAACTAATAACTTCATAACCAATAACAAACTTTAGTCCAATCGCTTGATTTCCTTTTTCAATTTCCGGATGATACGCTTCTCAAGCCTTGAAATATAAGATTGGGAAATCCCCAAAAAATCGGCCACTTCTTTCTGGGTGCGTTCGGCGCCGTCTTTGAGGCCAAAACGCAATTCCACAATGACCTTTTCACGACTGGTCAAATAACTCATCGCCGAATTCAAAAGGTTTTTTTCAATTTCTTCTTCCACAAATTTGTAAGTAGAATCATTTTCCGTGCCCAGAACATCGGACAGCAGCAATTCATTGCCGTCCCAATCGATATTTAACGGCTCGTCAAAGGAAACTTCAGCCCTGGTTTTACTATTGCGCCGTAAATACATTAAAATTTCATTTTCAATACACCTTGAAGCATAGGTGGCTAATTTTATTTTCTTGGTAGGGTCAAATGTATTGACTGCTTTAATCAACCCAATGGTTCCAATGGAAACCAAATCTTCAATTCCAACTCCGGTATTTTCAAATTTACGGGCAATGTATACCACCAACCGTAAATTCCGCTCAATTAAAACTGCTTTTACCGCCCGATCGCCGGTTGTCAGCTTATCCAACAAATAGACTTCTTCCTCGCTCGATAAAGGTGGAGGCAGAGCTTCGCTACTTCCAACATAGGCAATCAATCTCGGGCGCAAACCCATTTTTAGCAGAATATTTGTGAGAAACAATCTGAATGGAAGTTGCCACCTTTTCCATTTTCTGACCATCTTGTTCGCTCCTTTTTGATTTTTCAATGGGTCAAGACCGTCGGTGGGATAAGCGCTTGGAATGTACCTTCCCGCGATAATGTCCGGCTATAGATCGCTACAATCACGTCTTGAATGACAATTTCCTTATCCTTTTGCCTTACTTTTATTTGGTCGGGCCGAAATCCCAGAAGCATTCCCTGATCGTTCCCTAAAGAATTATAGGGCAATACCCGAATCCGCTGGGCCCAATTATCCGATAAATCCCACTCTAAATTTTGAGCCGTCTCACCCTTATTAAAACTTTCAGTTAAACGAATGACCTCCTTTGGCAAATAGCCCTTAATATGATTCAACTCAATGATAATCACCGGCAGTTTGGTTAAAGGATCATAAAGGCGATTCCCTGTATCGAGCAAAGCATTCAGTTGTAAATGATTCCCTTCAAAGTCGATTTCGATCGGGTAGTGACATAAATGTTCCCAGATTTTGCGGTGGACAATTCCCCAACCCAGTTCACCCAAAAGCAAAATGAAGCATAATTGCAGACAGAACCGCCACCATAATGAGATTTCAATATGTACAAAACGATCGTTTAAAGCATCGAATCCCCATTGAATACCGGATAATAAAAAGGATACACAAAAGAAATAACCGCCGATACGGAGCAGGCCAAAGAATCCAACCGGTAAAAAAGTGATACCGAGCATAATGAAGGGTATAGCCAATAAGCAGATGAACGGCGACAATATCCAATTATCCAACAAACCATTGGAGGCTTGGTGTAAAAGGAGAAAAAATTGAAATACGCCTCCTACCGCCCCGCCCATGATGATTCGGGTCATTTTAACCTTATGACTGCTAATTTGCGCTACCATCCACAATAAACTGCTATCTTGAATCCAACCTAAAATACTGCTAAAAAAGGGCAAATCGAGATATATCTGCATCGTCTGCAAGACTCATCATCATCCCCCAATTTATTTTACAAATGGACTTAGAACCTTCCTCTATTATCGCCTGATATAAATACCCGGAATCTTAATTTTCCTGCTACTTTTTAACGAAACCCTCATAAAAAGCGGAAAAGCGCCCGAAGAAAATTCTTCGAACGCTTCACTCTTTTTAGTTATTCGTTACTGGTTATTGGCTGTTAGCTGTTAGCTATCGGTTTTTGGACTTAAAATTTTAAAACTAAACCTTCGTTCCTCCCTTCAGGCGAATCCTTGGATTCACGAAAGCTAGTAAAACGTTCTCTAAATAACTACTCAATGATTGTGAACGTTTTACTTAAGTAGAGCGTATCTCCCCCATTTCTGATTGCCATTTATTTACGATACGCTCCACTAGTTGGAGGGTTGACCCGATATTCGGTACTGTTATAGTATATATCTAACAGCCGGCAGCTGATCGCAGAAAGCCTATTATTTTTTTCTCAAAAATGCCGGTATCTCTAGATCATCGTTCATAAAAGGCTTTAATTCCAGCTCATCAAGGCCCATTCTCCGGGAACGCTTTTGTTCAAACCCGGTCGCTATCACGGTGACACGGATTTCTTCTCCCAGGGTTTCATCGATAACGGCTCCAAAGATGATATTGGCATCGGCATCCGCCGCCTCAGTAACAATTGCAGCGGCTTCGTTAATCTCAAACAGGCTTAAATTACTGCTTCCCGTGATATTCAGTAAAACACCTTTTGAACCTTCAATCGTAGTATCCAGCAAAGGACTTTGAATAGCCGCTTTAGCCGCTTCGGCAGCCCTATTTTCTCCCTTAGCGACTCCGATTCCCATCAATGCCGAACCGGCTTGGCTCATGATCGTTTTGACATCCGCAAAATCAACGTTAATCAAGCCGTTAATGGTTATCAAATCCGATATTCCTTGTACCGCTTGACGCAAAACATCATCAGCCATTCTAAAAGCATCAATCATCGAGGTGTTTTTTTCCACAATCTGCAATAACCGTTCATTGGGAATCGTGATTAAAGTGTCGACACTTTCTTTCAGAGTAACAATACCCTTATCCGCCTGATTTAAACGAACCCGTCCTTCAAACAAAAAAGGCTTGGTCACAACTCCTACCGTTAAGGCTCCCGAATCTTTAGCCATTTGAGCAATAACCGGAGCCGCTCCGGTCCCGGTTCCGCCGCCCATCCCGGCTGTAACAAAAACCATATCGGCGCCCTGAAGAACTCCCTGTAACTCATCCTTGCTTTCGATTGCCGCCTGTTGGCCGATATCAGGATTGGCCCCGGCGCCTAACCCTTTGGTGAGCTGATCACCGATTCGCAATCGAATATCGGCATTTGAACGATTTAATGCTTGACCATCGGTATTAATGGCGATAAATTCAACTCCCTGAATTTTGGCATCAATCATCCGATTGACAGCATTGGAACCTCCGCCTCCAACACCAATGACCTTAATTGAAGCAAATTGCTCGTTTGCAACACCAAACTCCAGCATTAAAAAGTTCCCCCTGTACTCTGTTACCGATGACTATTAACTATCGAAAACAAACGACATCAGACCATAATCCTTGTAAGTATTTCTGCAACATCATGAATTAACCCTTCCAGATATTAAAAAATTTTTTTAATCCTGCGGTTGGGCTATTTCGAAAATACCGAAGAACCTCACCCCTGGCCCAATGTCATCAAGGAATAATTCCATATTTTGTAAGGATTTCAATTGCCCATTTTGACCTCACCCCGCCCTCTCCGGCGAAGGCGCGCCTCTCTCCGTACGGGATATTTTCAGGAAGCTGCACACCGGAGGTGAGATTAGCCGGTTTCTGGGTTTCCCTCCTTGAAAGGGCATCATGAGGAGAGGGACGCCTTCCAAAGGAAGGCGGGGTGAGGTAAAGTAAGTAGGCTTTATTTTATTGATTTTTTGGTAATTTAATCGTTGTGGGCGCTCCTGGAACCCGAAGATCAATTTTGGCCAATTTCTCGGGTGAGGTCTGGGATAAGATTGCCCGGAGGTTATACATCTTTTTTTCGATTTGACTCGCATTGCCCAGATCGACTTTGATAGTGTGCGGGCATTTGGGTAGATCAAGATAAATCTGATAACTAATTACATTGATCTCGCTAATATTTTGCCGCAAAGTTTCATCGACATTTTTGAAAATATTCAAAACCAAATCAAAATTCGAAGGATGAATGGGTTGGCCAATATCGGTTTTTTTCAAGGATATACCGGTTATGATTGGCAAATTGGTGGGAGCATTTTGATCTCGAATTTCCATCACCACTAAGTCATTACCGATAGTGACGGCCTTTCCCCGGTAAAGAACAACACACAGCGGTATCCGCTCTTCGATTGTAAATATCAGCTTATGGGGAAATATTTTTTTGATCTTAACTGATGCTACCTTGGGATTTTGAAGGATTTTACGCCTGGCCTCTTTGAGGTTCATCTGAAAAATATTCCCGTAACTTAAATCGGCGCTGAGTAAAATATCTTCTGTCGAAATGCTCTGAGTGCCCTCTACTACAAAATCTCTGACAGTAAACAAACCGGAATTGATAAAAATAAGCGCCAGTAAAAAAACAAACAATATAAGAAAAAGCCGTTCAAAACTAGGGCTTTTGGAGGATTCTCGCTTAACAATTTTTGATTTAATCTGTTTCATCTATTTGCATGGGTTGTGCGTTTAGCTTTTAGTTGTTAGCTTTCGGCTTTAGCTTTGACATTTGGCGATTAGCTCCCGACTTTTAACGGATAACCAATAGCTAATAGCCGTTAGCAGCTAGCCGACAGCCCGTAGCCCACAGCCACAACACCTATATTAACTCCTTCGATAAATTCCTAAAATTAATTGCACTTCGCCTCTGCCGGTTCCCAATTTTTTGGCAATTTCTTCAATACTCATTCCCTGTTCCCATAAATCTAAAATGCGTTGATGCCTTCCATCACCAACCGGACGGACATTTTTACCGGATAAAGATGGCTGAGGGGTAGTTCCAGCCTCGCTAACCAAATCATCAGAAAGTTCGGGTGTTTCAACAATCGTTACTGTCTGGGCGGGGGGTTCCGGGTTGTCGATTTCGTTCATTTCATTATCAAACTCATTAACCTGCCTTTTCGTCACGGGCTCATCCGTCTCAATGACCCGGGCTGATTCCAAAATTGCTTTCTTGGCATCATTGGCGCGCGCTTCAGTTACTTCCGCAATTTCCTGAAATTCTTCGATAATAGCGGCCACCAAATCCTCCAGATCTTGGATTTCGTTTTTCAGGTGTTTCATCCGCTTTTCCAAAGATTTCTGCTGGAATTTATAAAGCATCAAAATAATAATGCAATTTAAAGCAATAACGAAAATAACCTCTCCCGCTGCCACTTTTTTAGCCTCCAATATTTATCCGGCCTAAAGTTTTATATCAATATGTTGTCCACGTTTCGTATCGATGACTGCTTGGACTTGCTCCTGATTGGAATCCTCTTTTTTCTTGCGCCCATAGCGGCGATAACGGCGCTCCCGGTCTCGTTCAGGAGTTTCGTTATCGTCGCGAATGGAATTTCCTTCGGAGGATGCTTTGTTCTGCAATACTTGTTCGCGTTGTTGCTGTGATTGTTTAACAGCCTCCCGGGATAACTCTTGTTGGGAAACAAGGGGGCGGCTGTTATGGATTTGCTCAATACGTTGGATATCAAGCGTACGAGGCATTATAGTTTGGAGATCCAGAGGTTTAAACATCATTCCCACCTCTCAAATTCTCATCGATAGGACTGGACTTGAATCTCTCCTTCGCTGTATACCAAAGACGCGTATTTAATTTCATCCTGAATCATAATGGTCGTTTTCCCCATGGTAACCCGGACCCCGGGGTACATGGTTTCTTTTACGCGAATCCGCCCTTTCTCACGGGCAGGGTTTTGAATTTCATTGGTTATGACTTGACAGGCGGTTTCAATTTCGGCTATTTGAGCTTTCAAAGCATAGGAAGTCTTTATCAAATTCTGTAACATTTCTTTTTTATCATCCGGTAGGTTGGGAATTTTGCTTAAAATGACGATCGCCTTTTCAGCTTTCTCCAAACTATCGGTATTCTGTTTCAATTGGTTTTCCAAATCCTGAAGTTCCTGTTTGGTCTTTGGTTTCACTCCCACATCCAGCTCGGTAACGGTTCCAAGCCTGGAGCCGATGGTCTTGGCCGATATTTCCTCGCCGGCACGTAAAAGACCGCCAACAATCAAACCCTTTCCGCCTTCAAGGATAATTTTGGAATTGGCGCCTACTTGACAATGCATGATCGATTCTTTAATCGTTACATTGCCTTCACTGTTGACCGTAACATGTTCAATATACTTCGCTGAAAAATCTCCCCCACAAGAAATTTCCGATTTATCCATTCCGGAAACTCCGCCTTGAACCAACAAATTACCTCCTGCCTTGACGTCAGCAGTATCTACATTACCGTATATCGTTACATCTCCCTCGGCTTCAACCTTAAAGCCGCTTTCAACGTTTCCCCGAATCACTAAATTACCGGAAAAAATTACATTCCCGCTGTCAAAATTGACATCGCCCTTGACCTCATAGATGGGCAAAACCGTGACTTTACCGCTAACAATTGTCGGTTCTCCGCCACCTGTGGCTATGATTTTGGTGCCGTCATCAATCCATTCTACATTCTTTCCAAGCTTAATAAGCTTATCTTTGCCCGGAGTAGCCGGCAACTCGCAGCCGCGAATATCGGACCCGGGATCGCCCTGGGTTGCCAAAATCTTTTCCGCAATCACTTGCCCTGCGGTAACACTCTGTACGGTTTGGATTTGCCGAAAATCAACTTTACCGGCGTCATCCTCGATACAAGCTTTCCGAAAAACCCCGGTTTCAAAAAAATATTTAATATCCGCATCTCTACCCGCCACAGGAGCTTTTCCCCTGGCGATAATGAGTCCACCCATAGGATGTTGTTTTACAGCCATTTCAACGGCGCTGGGTATAATTCCAAAAGTAATGCCTTCGGTGCGGATGACCTCCATTGCCTCTTCGATTGTTGGCCAACTTCCAGCTCCGATTGGAGGATCAATAAATAAATTTGCCTCCATATTATTTGAAGAAACCTGAATTCGGCACCGCCCATTACGGTCGGTTATAGGAACAGTACTTTTTTCATCAGCCATTTTCTTACACCTCCTCTATTGATTTCCGCCAACGATTTAGGCGGCCGCGGAGTCTAAATATCGCTTTGGTATGTATCTGGGAAACTCGAGATTCGGAAATTTCCATAATCTCTCCGATTTCTTTGAGGGTCAAACCTTCATAATAATATAAGGCGATAACCATCCGTTCCCTTTCAGGTAAACAATCAATTGCCGAAGCCAGCGTGGTCTTGATCTCTTCCATCTCCACTTGATGAAGGGGATCCTCGCTTTCATTATTACGAACCAAGTCCAAAACACGAACCGTATCGTCATCATTGGAATGAACCAGCCACAGTTCATCTAAAGAACTTAATGTTGTACAACTGACTTCGGATAAGAGTTGGTAAAATTCATGAATACTAATACCCATTGCTTCACTGATTTCTTGGTCGGATGCCGAACGCCCCAGACGATTCTCAAGATCGGCGCAAATTCGTTCCAACTCTCGCGATTTCTGTCTTACGGAACGGGGTACCCAATCATTACTCCGTAATCCGTCTAAAATAGCTCCGCGGATTCTGGCGATGGCGTATGTTTCAAATTTGATGCCCCTCATGGGATCGAATTTTTCAATAGCATCCATCAATCCGAAAATTCCAAAGCTAACCAAATCATCAAACTCGACATTTGATGGCAGACCAATCGCCACACGCCCCGCAACATATTTTACAAGTGGAGCATATCTCAAAATAATTGCTTCTCTGGTTGCGGGAGATTTTGACGATAAGTAATTCTGCCATAACATCTCCTCGCCCTGAGCGGTTTTATCGACTGACATTTCAACCCTCCTACTGCGTTAAAATACGCTCCATCCCGTTGGTTTTATTTCCGTCCTTGTAAAAAAATTACGAAAACGATAAGTAACTTCTATAAAATGGAGGTTGAACTCATTGATTTTACTTCAATTACTCCGGTCTCCAAGTCCAAAGAAACACTTTTCCCGGCATGGCCCCCGATGCTTTTGGCCGCTATTTCCAGATTCATTCTGCGGCAAATCTCTTCAACAGCCATGATATTACGCTCCCCCACCCCCAGATGAACATTCTGACTACCGGTGGAGAACATCTCAGCGCCTCCGATAATTTTAATGATGATATGATCGAAAATCACGCCAAGGTTCTCTAATTCTTGTATTAATAATGGTATTGCGGTATCAGCAAATTTGGCTTGATTGATAGGGGAAACCCCTAAAGAACTGTCGGGCAACATAATATGAGCAAGTCCACCAATTTTAGATGTTGTATCATAAGCACAAACCCCTACACAAGATCCAAGTCCCAAAGTAATAATTTTATCCGGAGATTTACCGACCTTAAGCTCGGCCATTCCAACACGAATCACTTCTGCCATGCCGTTGTGACTCCGAGAGCGTTTAAGATAATTTCTAACGAACCCGGATCAGGGATAAGGAAGAAATGCCCATTAATTTGCCGATCGGTCAGACTAAATTGCGTTTTTATCATCAAGGCGTAATCACCGATTATTCCTAAATCAATTAATGCTGTATTAACAATCGCGCCAACCATATCACATGCAAAAAAAGGAACGGATGATATTTGTTGTAATCCGGTCAACCGAGTAAGAGCATGTAAATATGCGCCGGTCATAATATTCCCAATTTCTTTCAATGCGGATTGTTCATACTCGAGAAATTCCTTCGTCGTCCCGGCAGCGCGCCGGGCGATTCGGTCCACCAGCGTCTTAGCCTCTGGAACCGCAAACAGAAATACGATTTTCCCGGGGGCATCCCCGAAAACTCGCATATAGATACCGACTACTTCGTTTTCAGAACCCCCAAAAATATTACTGGCATCCGACAGGGGGATAATCGAGACATCCGGTACGGTCATCTCAATTTTCTCCGCCACCAATTGAGAAAGGGCGGTGGCTGCATGTCCAGCTCCGATATTACCAATTTCTTTTAAAACATCCAAATGGGTCTGGTCAAGGTCTATCATTCTAAACATATTAGCCCTCCGACCCGTCCTGCATTTCATTAAGCTCTTTAACCTCTTCCGCCGAAAGCGCCCGTTCCAAATCCAAAAGAATAATTAACCGTTCTCCGATTTTGACAACTCCACTTAAAAAATAGGCATCCACACCCTTGGTAATTGAAGGCGCAAGTTCAATGGAGGATACCGGAACGCGCAAGACCTCCATAACCTGATCAACCATCATTCCGATTTGATTTCCGCTGACTTCAACAATAACAATTCTTGATTCGTGTCCGATTGCATGGACTACCAATCCAAACCGTTTTCGTAGATCAACGATCGGAACGATTTCTCCACGTAAGTTAATAACTCCCTCAACAAACCCAGGAGATTTGGGAACCCTGGTGATCCCCTGACCCAACCGCTCTATTTCTCGAACTTGTAAAATATCAACGCCAAATTCCTCATCACCAAGTTTAAAAATTACAAGTTGCCGTGTTTCCTCGTGTACCTCGGTCTTTCCTTTCATTCCTGTTCCTCCTTTAACAAAAGCTTTCGAAAGCTAACTGCGTTAAAAGTCCATCGCAGAAAGATTAAGCGACCGCCCTCATATCTAAAATCAAGGCGACTTTGCCATCTCCGAGAATCGTTGCTCCGGCTATCCCTTTAATTGAACCAAGATAGCCGCCAAGTGATTTAATAACCACATCCTGCTGCCTTAATAAAGAATCAACCACACAACCGATTAAACGTTCACCGGTTCGAATAATCACTACATCCAAATCATCCAACTGCTGATTTATTGCATCAGGAGTTCCTAACCGATCCTGCAGGCGAATGAGGGGAATGACCTCACCCCGCAACATGAGAACTTCCTGCTTGTTGATGCGCCTGATTTCACTTGGCTTGAGACTGACGATTTGTTCCACATAGCTGGAGGGAATTGCATAAATTTCCTTCCCAAGTTGAATCATCAGTGTCTGAATAATCGCCAAAGTTAAAGGCAAACGAATGGTAATCAAAGACCCTTCGCCATAAACCGATTCAATACTTACAAATCCGCCCAAAGAGTCTACTTTCGATTTTACGACATCCATTCCCACCCCACGGCCGGAAACATTGGTTACTTGATCCGCTGTGGAAAAACCGGGCAAAAATGTAACCTCTAAAACATCTTGGTCATCCATTTCGTTAAGGGCTTCGGCAGATAAGAGACCTGCTTTCAATGCTTTTTCCTTAACTCTCCTGACATCAAACCCTTTACCGTCATCCTGAATGGTTATGATAACGCTATTGCCTTCTTGATAGGCATTTAATACGACTTTTCCTTTAGGCGATTTGTTATTTCGTTCCCTTTCTTCCACTGTTTCAATGCCGTGATCCACTGCATTCCGAATCACATGGACCAAGGGATCACCGATTTCATCGATTACAGTCCGGTCCAGCTCTGTTTCAGCCCCGTGAATTTCAAGCTCGATTTCTTTTCCAAGTTCACGGGACAAATCTCTAATCAAACGGGGAAAACGGGAAAATACGGTATCGATCGGAACCATGCGGGCTCGCATAACACTATCTCGTAAATCCAAGGTGAGACGGCCAACTTGCTCGACGACTTCATTCAAATCCCTGGAACCAATCGTCGTCCCAAGCGCTTCCAATCTTGAACGGCTGATAACAAGCTCCGCGACGAGATTCATCAAATCATCCAGTTTCTTTATTTCGACCCGAACTGTTTGTTGGGGGCTAATCTTACCTTTGTCATGTTCAACAGTTTCCAGAACCCGCTTCTCAGTAAGTAGCTGATCGATTTTGGGTTCTTCGGCGGAAACTTTATCGACATCCATAATATTGGTGATGGCTTTAACAAAATCCTCCGCTGAGCTGGTCGACACCACTCCGATAATGAACTGTAAATCAAAATGTTCATCTTCCAAATCTTTAACAGTCGGAATACTGCGGATAATCGTTCCTAATCTTTCTATCTCCCGTAACACCATAAATACACGGGCGCCTTTTAATAGACAATTTTCAACCAATGTCACATGCAGATGATAAAATTTAGCTCCAGCCGCAACCGCAGTCTGAATTTGTTCTTTCTCGGTTTCCGCATAACGCAACTGCAGATTTTGACGCCGTTCCCCCTGGGGTTGTGCTACTGCCACGTCTCCGTTGACAAAGCGTCGTAAGCCTTGAACAACTCCGGTAATTTCAATATCCTCTTCAATTCCTTCACCGATTTTATTTGCTAAAATCTCAAGTAAATCCACAGATTCAAATAATGTGTTGGTGATTTCGGAATTCAGGGCGATTTCTTTGGAACGGAGTTTGCTCAAGACATCTTCCATGGCATGAGTCAAATTACTCATTTTATTAAAGCCCATGGTCGCCGAGGCGCCTTTTAAAGTGTGCGCGGCGCGAAAAATCTTATCTAAAATGGCAGAATTCTCCGGATCATGCTCGAGTTCCAGCAATGATTGATTCAAAGTTTGAAGATGCTCTTGGCTTTCATCAATAAAAACGCTCAAATATTGGGAAACTTCCATAATCCTTCCCCCTCAAGGGTTAAATTAGACCTTTTACACGCAATTCCTGCTGCTTATAAATAAATTTCAGAATCTTCTTTTTCTTGCTGTCGGACATGTTCAAATAGCGCAAACTGACCCAGAAATTATTCGGTGAACCCGGTTCGGGATGATCTAAACGCCCCACCCTGACTACATCGGCATAGGCCATGATTTCTTCATTACTATCCGGAAGCATAATTGCAAGTTTAAGTTTGGTATGCAAAGGATACTCTTCGGGAGCTTCAATCCTTATCCCTCCGGCGCTGATATCTACCGAGTTTATACTGTAAGAAGCCACCGGAATTTCGTTCCTGTAAAAATAAAGAAGCTCAACCGGAATCCGAACAGCCAGTCGTACATCCGAACGGTCCCTCCGTTCAATAGTAGCGGGTATCGAAACGGTCAGAGGCTTAGAATCATTTTCAGCCAAATCAACCACTCTGCCGTTAAACACATACCTGGCTTCTTCTTTGCAAATATGAATGGTTAATGATGCACCCAATTTCAGTGGAATAGCAGTTCCCGCCAAACGTGGCGTTTCGAGATTCAATTTAGTATCCAAAACGCGAACGATACGGCTGGGATACTCTCCTCGAAAATATCCGTCCGAAATTTCAATTTCAACATAGTCACCGTTTTCAAAACTCATTTTTATTACCTCAAATTAACGAAATTTCTCAATCAGTCGGTCAAAAAAGCCCGTTGAATGATGTAAACTTTCCATACCGTTACTCAATAGGTTTCGAGCGATTTGATCTACCGATTGACCCGCCATTGAGCGCGGGTGGCTAATAATAAAAGGTTGCTGTTCCTTAACCGCCCTCGGGATAATTGGATCGTACGGGATATACCCTAGCGGCAACAAATCGACACCCAAAAAACGTTTCGATACAGTAGAGAGCCTATCCACGACTTGACTTCCTTCGCTGTCGTTTTTGACCATATTGACCACAAGCCAAATCAAGGTATTGGGATCACTGCTTGCTACCACTTTGATCAACCCATAGGCATCCGTGATTGCTGTCGGTTCAGGTGTAGTAACAACAACAACTTCCCCGGCGGCAAGCACAAATTTCAAAACGTTTTTGGATAAACCTGCTCCGGTATCTATTATCATTATATCGGCATATTTTTCAATTTCATTTAGTTCCAGTAAACATTGTTCCAAACTTTTTTCACTTAAATTAGCGAGCTTATAAACTCCGGACCCACTGGCAATAACCCGTAATCCGGCAGGACCATTGATCATTACATCCATGATTTTCTTTTCGCCTAAGATAACGTGTCCCAAGTTATAAGGGGGGAGTACTCCCATGATTACATCCACATTGGCCAGTCCCAAATCCGCATCAACCAACAACGGTTTGGCTCCAAGTTTAGCAAGGGCAATTCCCATATTCACCGAAAAATTGGTTTTGCCGACTCCACCTTTACCACTGGTTACAGCGATAACGCGCGTTTGATTTGTAAGGTTCTTATTGCCAGCACCCCTGACAATTTCCCGTAATCGTTCAGCCTGGTCCGCCATAGCCACCTCTTCTAAAATCTAAAAATACTCCTTTGTAGCGAATGAATTATATTAAATGGGAAAGTAGTTTATCCGATTTCGCTATTTCGATATCATCCGGAACATTTTGGCCAGTGGTTAAATATGAAATCGGCCTGCGAATTTTCCAAGCCAAACTAACTATGGAGCCAAAACTATCGGTTTCATCAAGTTTGGTAAAAATTAAATGAGTATAAGCAATCTGCGAAAAATTCTCCGCGATACTAATCATATCTTGGTATCTCGTAGTAGCGCTAATGGCTAATAATATCAAGCCAATCTTGGAATGAGACAAAAATTTCTTCAATTCATCCATCATGGCTTGATTATGGGGACTACGCCCGGCGGTGTCAATGAGAATCAAGTCGCAATCATGCAAATTTTGAAATGATTGACTTAAATCTGCCGGTTTATAAACCACCTCGACCGGCAGGTTAATAATATCGCCATAGGTTTTTAAATGTTCAACCGCTGCGATCCGATAGGTATCAATTGTTATTAAGCCAACCTTCTTGCCTTCGAACAAATTATAATTTGCAGCCAATTTAGCAATGGTCGTAGTTTTTCCAACACCTGTCGGTCCAATCAAGGCCATGATTTGCTGTTCGCCCTGAATCCCCAACTGAATGGGTTCAGAAAACATCAGTCTTGAAGAAAGAACTTGCCGGCAATAAGCTGCCCAACCTCCATTCTCATCTCCATTCCCTTCAAGAAGATAACCTGGGATTTGAAGGAGCAGATAGTCGATGAGTTCTCCTTCAAATCCAAGACTCTGTAAATATTGGCGAAAATTATCCAAAACAGCGTTATTTCGCTCGCCGGAATTCGAATTGGCAAAAGCGGGGGACTGGGTTTGCGGCATTGGCTTTTTTGTCGCTACTTGCCGAATTAGTTCTTTCATTTCGGCAATTTCTTCTTGCAAAGATGTTAGCGTTGGTACATTGGACTGTACATTATTTGGAAAATTAACAGCCGGTTCGGTATTGGTATTGGTATTGGTATAAATCCCGGACGCAGCAGGTATATTCGTTTGATTGGCCATTCCCGTCTGAGCTTGAGTATGCATGATACTCGGTACTGAAAATGGTTGCGTTTGGGCAATAAAAGGCTGAGGCGCGGCTTGAGCCAGCACCGGTGTGCTGACGACCAGCGGTACTATTTCTTGAGCTACGTTTCCACTAACAACTGACGGCGCGGCTTGCGGTATTGAATTCATATTGGAAACAGGCGTAGCAGTTGGAACAGTAACATTTTCTTGGACAGGATCAGCTTTTTTAGGCCGGTTTTCTCCAACTTTTTCATCTACCGCAGCAATAACTTCGAAGCGCCGTTGAGAAAACAGCCCCAAGAAACCGCCTTCCTTGAAAGGTTTGGTATGTAAAATAATGGCGTTCCGTCCTAAATCATTTTTAACTCGAGTAATAGCTTCCTGAATGGAATCAGCGACATAACGTTTGACTCTCATTACTCAACCCCCACCGCTCCAACAGAATGAACTTCAGCATCCGGATTGATTTCATTATAGGATAATACCAGCAATTTCGAGGAAAGGCGCTCAGTCAATTTATGAAATGTAAGTCGAATCGCAGGGGAACATAAAATAACCGGTTGATACCCTAAGCTGGTAACCTCCTTTACCAATTCGCCGATTTTATCATAAATTCTTTGAATCATACGCGGATCTAAAGTAATCCCAGTTTGATCATTTGATTCCCGTTGCATTTTCAATAAGATTTGTTCCAGGCCAGGATCTAGTGTAATGACACGAATAACTCCATCATCAGCTTGTACCATTTTTGTTATTTGGCGAGCTAAAGCTTGCCTTACGTATTCGGTGAGAGTTTCCGGATCTTTTACATTCGGGGAATAATCCGCCAAAGTCTCCAGAATTGTAATTAAATTACGGATTGGAATACCTTCCTTTAGCAAATTAACCAGGACTTTTTGAACCTCGCCGATGGTCATCAGATTCGGTATCAGTTCACTCACCACGACACTGTACTCTTCCTTAACATTATTGATCAAGGCCTGAACTTCCTGGCGTCCAAGCAGTTCATAGGCATGTTGTTTAATGACTTCGGTTAAATGGGTTGCCAGAACCGAAGGCGGATCAACAACGGTATATCCGGCTATTTCCGCTTCATCTCTTTGGTTTTCAGTGACCCAAAGCGCCGGTAAACCGAACGCAGGCTCAGTCGTGGGAATTCCTTCAATCGGTTCGGAAACAATTCCGGAATCCATTGCCAAATAATAATTAGGAATGATTTCTCCCCGGGATATATCGACGCCTCTAATTTTTATTACATACGCGGTAGGCTGCAATTGCATATTATCTCTAATTCTGACCGGAGGTAGGACCATACCGAGTTCCAAAGCAGTTTGGCGGCGAATCATGGTGACCCGGTCAAAAAGGTCGCCACCCTGATTGGGATCAACAAGCGGAATCAACCGGTAACCGATCTCCAATTCCATGGGGTCAATTTGTAATAATGAGTTGACGTTTTCAGGCTTTTTCCCTTCATCGGCTGTCGCTCCGGCGGTTCCGGCTTCACTTCCGCCGGCTAATTCCGGAACGGCCGACATTTTACTCAACCCTTGACCCATCAAAGCAATTAAACCGGCCACCACAAAAAACGGCAATTTGGGCATTCCTGGTATAATTCCAAATATCGCGATAACAATGGCTACAATATTAAAAATCCGCGGATAGGCCAGCAATTGTTTGGTTAAATCCGTTCCCAAATTGTCTTCTGCCGCCGACCTGGTTACCAGAATACCGGTTGCAGTCGACAGCAATAAGGCCGGTATCAACGTTACCAAGCCGTCACCGATTGTCAACAAGGAATAGGTTTGGAGCGACTGTTGCCACGAAAATCCTTTTTGTGTCGCGCCAATAATAAACCCTCCGACCAAATTGACTACAATAATCAGAATACCGGCAATTGCATCCCCTTTAACAAATTTACTGGCGCCGTCCATCGCTCCGTAGAAATCCGCCTCGCGTTCGACTTCGCGGCGTCTGGTTCTGGCTTCGGTATCATTAATAATGCCGGCATTTAAATCAGCATCAATACTCATTTGTTTGCCGGGCATTGCATCCAAGGTAAATCTGGCCGCTACTTCGGCAACCCGTTCCGAACCTTTGGTAATGACAACAAATTGAATAATCGTCAAAATAATAAACATTACAAAACCAACGACGGGATTTCCCCGGGCCATTACGGTTCCAAATGCGTGAATAACCGTTCCGGCTTGAGCATCCGATAAAATCAACCTGGAAGAAGAAACATTGAGCGCCAATCGAAAAAGGGTGGTAATGAGCAATAAAGTTGGAAAAACAGAAAACTCCAAGCTTTTCCGGATATTCATCGTTAATAAAACAACGACCATACCGGCACAGATATTAATTGTCAAAAATATATCCAAAAGAAAAGACGGCAAGGGAATAATGAACATTACCAAAACCAAGATAATGATCACAACCACAGCCATTTCGCCGTTTTGTAGCATTTTTTGCGATAAATGTTGTTGAGGTTGTATTTCTGCAGCCATTGGAATCCTTTCCAGAAATCGGTTCCGCGTTCTAATCCTTCAAACAATCGTCCAAAAACTTACGGTTGGAAATTTTCAAAACCCCTCAGCGCCTCTCTATAAAAAGGCAATTTTCTTCTCTATAAAATGAAATTCTTTGCTTAAATGGATCATCTTTGGTTAAATTACCATATTTAATGATTCTAGGAGTTATTCCTAACTCCTTCTTTTCTATTGATACTAACTTGCAGATTCTTAATGATTCAAACGAGCCGATTGCGTCAATTTCACAAATTCCCTCCGAAAAACATTTCCATGTAAGCCCGATAGTACCGGCTTTCAGCAAACAATGACTCATTGAAACTTCATTTTAGGCTCGTTTACGCTTGAGCCTATAAACAAATGCCAATACCTCCGCTACGGCTTGATATAGTTTATCAGGCACAGCCTCGCCGATTTCAACCGTCTTGAATAAAGATTGCGCAAGCGGCCGGTTTTCAACTAATGCAACCCCGCTGGAAATAGCAAGCTCTTTAATCTTTTCGGCAATAAATCCCTCGCCTTTGGCAACCACAATTGGAGCTGCCATCGTGGTCGGATCATATCGCAAAGCGATCGCTAAGTGGGTCGGGTTCGTAATAACTACATCGGCTTTAGGAACATCTTGCATCATGCGGCGAGCCGCTATCTGGTGCTGCCTCTGGCGGATCTTATTTTTAATTAAAGGATTTCCTTCAGTTTGTTTAAATTCGTCCCGGATTTCTTTTTTCGTCATCCGTAAACTCTTGTTATATTGCCATCGTTGGTACATATAGTCCATCAACGCCAATATCAATAAAAAAATACAAATTTTTAAAGAGACCTGATAGAGAATATTCCAAATAATCCTGGCAACATCAAAGGCCGAGAGTTTAACCGCATCAATTAAGAAATTGACACGGTCCCGAATTGTAGAATAAACAAAGTATATTACAATGACTAATTTTAGAATCGATTTAACCAGTTCCACCAAACCCTGGGAACTGAACATC
Organism: Bacillota bacterium; assembly: GCA_023392595.1. GTDB lineage: Bacteria > Bacillota > UBA4882 > UBA8346 > UBA8346 > UBA8346. The sequence goes on from JAEVYU010000061.1 coordinate 43,581, forward strand.
CGTTGAAATCCGCTGAGAGGGTTAAGTCGGCTAAATTTGGGTTTTAATGGTTCCAAAGTAAAAAGCGGGCCGACTTGAAGCACATTCACAATTACCCCGACCAGTGCGGCGCCAAGTCCTATCGGTAAAAAAATCCGTAAGAAAAAAATGCAATTTTTTATCAGAATACTATTGAGATTACTCTCTGATAACTGCTTGTTTAAAATCTCGGGCCCCAAATTATTTTGAACATATACCAACAATTCATGGTAAAACCATCCGCCGAAATAATTCAAAATAACCAGTAACGCCAGTAATGCAATGACCGTATTTAATTCCGTGCTCTTGGCAACCTGTCCCTTTTTACGGGCTTCAGATTTGCGCCTGGGAGTAGCTTCTTCGGTTTTATCGGGGTCTTGCGCAAAAAATTGTAGGTCGATCCGTATCGGTTCCGATTCCTTTACCAAAATAGATTGGATTAAAAATCGAACCCTGATAAAACTGGATTTTAGTATGATCAGAAAGTTTTTAAGATATGAAATGCATATAACCTGCAGAATCGCCATTTTAGAAAACTCGCTTTCCATTTCAAGCATCCATGTCATGCCGCATCCACTTCATTTTCTCCTATCCATACGGGCCATTTCAAAAACTCGATGGGTCCCAACATACCATTCTTATTTCCATAAAGTCATATCGCAGGTGGCCCAAAGTTATGTATGCATATGCCGCAGCATCATCCGTAAGATACTAAAGGTTTCTCCTGATTTCGCAAAGGCGACCTCGATTAAAAATACGTAAACCGGGATAAATAATATCAGAATTAGCAAACCCAATACGATCTTAACGGGATATCCCAGTACAAACACATTAATCTGCGGAATGAGTCTGGCAATTAGGCCGAGAGCGACATCAACTAAAAAAATCGTTCCCATAACCGGAATAGCTATTTTAAATCCCAGATAAAACATATTTGAAAAGGCTTTTAAAAAAAAGCCCACAATTTCCTTATTCATAAACAACATACCCGGCTTGATAATTTCAAAGCTTTGGATCAACGACAAAATTACAGTATGATGACCATTAATGGCCAAAAATATCAATAAGGCCATAATATTATTAAGTTGGCCCATAAGCGGTAATTCTGCGCCGGTACTGGGATCTAGAATATTAATCATTCCAAAACCCATTGTGGTATCCAAATAATACCCGGCAATCTGCAAGGCAAATAATGTAAGGTTGACGACAAATCCCATAATCAGTCCGATTAAAACTTCTTGAATCAAGGTAAAAACGGACATCCAAAATCCAAACTGGGCTAAGTTGTAATCACTACGAATAAAAGGCGCTACCACCAAAGACAAAGCAAAAGAAAAAAGGATTTTTACCGGCACCGGGATAGCCGAGCTTTGAAAAACAGGGGCAGTTGCCATTAAACCGGAACTTCTGGCGAAACCCAATAAGATTTGGGTAAATGTAAAACCAAAAAAGTTTTCTAAACTCAATTTTTGCTCCTATATTCCAATTAAATGACAAGGCCTCAGGCAATCGAAGTTAAAATAAAAAGCCAGGAATTTTAATACAGAACCGTGAATTCGAGGGATCCGGGAGTTAAGAATCCAGGTCGATGTGATAACTCTCCATACGATCCCAAACTCCGGATTTCCAGTTACCGAAATCATCGGATTAAAAATCCTGTATCTTCTCTCTTGACTTCTATTTTATAAAGGTATAATTATTTAAATTGCCAAGCACTTTCTGAAAGAAATAAAGGGTTGTATGTAACATCCAGGGCCCAAACACCACAATTGATACCAGTACGGCAACGATTTTAGGGACAAAGGCCAATGTTTGTTCATGAATTTGGGTAGTAGCCTGAATAATACTGATAACCAGTCCAACAACCATACCAATGAGAAGCATCGGTGCCGAGACTATCAGAACCGTCCAAATTGCTTCCCGCGCCACTGAAATTACAAATGTATCCGTCAAGCCCTTTCCGCCACCTTTCACTTTCCAACCAAATTCATCGGCTTTACTTGAAGCTTAAAATTAACGACCGGGCTATTAAATGCCATCCATCAACCATAACGAAAAGTAAAATTTTAAAAGGCAATGAAATCATAATCGGCGGCAACATCATCATACCCATCGACATAAGGGTGCTCGCCACGATCATATCAATGACTAAAAAGGGTACAAAGATCATAAAACCGATTTGGAAAGCCGTTCTTAGTTCGCTAATCACAAAAGCCGGAATCAATACTTGAGTTGGAATATCTTGATAGTTTTTGGGTCTAGCTAAATGCGCCGCTTGAATAAACAACATTAAGTCTTTACTGCGGGTTTGTTTAAACATAAAAGCACGGATTGGCTCCATTGCTCTAGTGAATGCTTGATCTTGCGTTATTCTATTCTTTAAGAACGGCTGCAACGCCTGATCATTGACTTTAGTCCAAGTAGGCATCATGATAAAAAAGGTTAAAAACAATGCTAAACCAACCATGACCTGGTTAGGTGGCATCTGGTTGGTCCCAATAGCAGTTCTCGTAAAGGAGAGGACTATAATAATTCGAATAAAGGATGTTGTCATAATCAATATAGCCGGCGCCAGAGACAACACAGTCAATAATATAAGTATTTGCAGACTCTGGGCTATTTCAGTCGGACTATTGGATGGTTGAACTCCAATTTCAATTCGGGGAATAGGAAAAGTAGCTGCAGCTCCCCAAACATTTCCAGCTCCAATTAATAATAATAAAACCACCAGAAAAGAAATTCTGGCCGTTTTGTTTTTTAGCAATCGCATTATTGATCTTTACCTCGCGCTCTCCAAGAACGTACCTTCGCCAAACCTTCTTGTATGCGCTGTTTGGCGTTGAGATCATTAGAATCATTAATACCTCTGGGGTTTAAACTTTTCAAAAAAGGCCCCATCATACCGGAGAATTTATTGGGCGGTAAAGTCTGATATTTATCAGCCGAGCTCTCCAGTTCATTATAAAATTCCGGATCATCAATCTCCTGGAGTAAATTGATTCCATGTTCGGAACTGCCAATCAAAATAACTTTATGATTGACCAACAACAAATAGAGATGGCGATTAGGCCCCAAAAAAAGGCTTTCTGCCACTCTAAGATGTTTAGCTGCTGAAACTCCAAATTTGCCAGCCAAAAATTTAGTACCCCAATACGCCAAGACGACTATGACCGCTAAAGAAAACAAAGCCCAAATCCACTGCCCGCTGCCAAATTCCGCCCCCGGTTCTTCAGCGGTTTTGGCAAAAGCAACTGCCGGCATGAGAAAAATACTTGCAGCACACAAAAGGAAGCAAAATCCATATTCTAGCTTCAACTTCTTCAAATAATTCTCGCTTCCTTCCGTGTCAAGTCAATACTTTACGAACAGCCTCCAGAACACGTTCCGGCTGGAATGGTTTTACGACAAAATCTTTGGCTCCAGCTTGAATTGCGTCAATCACCATCGCTTGTTGCCCCATAGCGCTGCACATAATAATCATCGCATTGGAATCAATTTTACGGATCTCTTTCACCGCGGTAATACCGTCCATATCGGGCATTGTAATATCCATTGTTACCAAATCCGGACGAAGTTCCTTGAATTTTTCCACAGCTTTAGAGCCGTCTTCAGCCTCACCGATGACCTCATAACCGCCTTTACGCAAAATATCCTTAATCATCATGCGCATAAAAGCAGCATCATCAACTACCAATACCTTGTTTCCCACCTGAATTCCTCCTTTAGGAATTATTGAAGTGTATTTACTCTTTCAATAGGACTTATAATATCAGTCACTTTAATACCAAAATTTTCATCAATAACAACCACTTCACCCTTAGCGATTAATTTTCCGTTGACATAAATATCAACTGGATCTCCGGCTAATTTGTCTAATTCAACTATCGAACCGACACCTAGTTCCAAAATTTCCTTAATCTTCATTCGGGTATTGCCGAGCTCGACCGTGACTTGTAGCGGAACGTCTAAAATTAATCCGATATTACTTGTTTCCTTTGTTAATTTTGCGTTTCCTAATGGCGCAAATTGTGCTGGTTGTACCATAACTTGCGGGTGCACCTCCTGACCAAAATTTTGATTTCGCGGCGAAGCAGCTAAAGGCGGCATATTAAAGGCGCCAGGCTCAACTGGTCGATTGAGTCCAACTCCTTGATTATTCGGATATTCGCCCCGGACCGGTTGAGGAGCGGACGGAAGCGGCATTTCGCTTCTCCCGGGAGACGTTGCTTGCGGAGGAACCTGCTGCTGCCCGTTTTTCAATTCTGTCTCTGTTTTTGTCTGAGGGGCCGTCTGCTGGGTCTGCGAAGCTTTCGGCACCGAAACTTCGGTGGCTTTAATCATCGAATCAGCCATTTCTACCCCGAAAGGATAAGAAACAACCAGCATCATTTCACTGTCGGTTAAATCTTGAATTGCAAGTTTAAAAGAAACAACGATAATCCTTTCATCCATAGCTTGATCTTTTATTATCGGCGCTTCATCTTTAAAATTAATAACCTTCACCCGCGGCGGTTCAATTTCAACCCGTTTTGAAAAGAGGGTCGATAATGACGTCGCCGCAGTACCCGCCATTTGATTAAGAGCTTCGGCAATTGCGCTTAACTCCATATCACCGAGAGATTCATTGGGATTACGGCCATCGCCGCCCATCATCAAATCGGCGATAATCGCCGAATCATGAATCTTTAAAATCAGAAGGTTGGTACCAATTAAGCCATTCTTATATTCCACTTCAATGGTTACATAAGGAATAGGGTGCTGTTCTTTCAACTCTTGTTGCGTCGTGATAAAAATAGTCGGCGTATCAATAATTACCCGTTTATTGAGGATTTCCGATAAGGCCGTTGAAGCCGAACCATAACTGATATTTCCGATTTCGCCAAGAGCATCCTTCTGCAACGGTGTTAATTGTTGAGTAGAGACAGAATCAGAATCATTTAATAAAGCATTTATTTCTTCCTGAGATAGGATTTGCCTACTCAAATCAGCTCACCCCTCATGCAAAATTTTCGCCACTTGAACAGCCATACGATTATCGGCAACTCCGGGCGATGCCTTAAACTTGATTTGGTTACCCACTCGAATATCAAGCAAGGCCTTAACCGACTGATCCAATTGAATTACATCACCAACAGCCAATGTAAGTAACTCACCAACACTAATCGTCGCCCGGCCCAGTTCTGCCGACACCTGTATCGACGCTTGAGCCAAACGTTGTTGAATAGCGGAAAAGCTTTGATTATTTGAAGTTTTATTTGACGATCTTGTAAACCAAACTTGGGCATTTAAACGATCCAAAATTGGTTCCAAAACAGCAAGAGGCAAACAAACATTCATTAAACCGAAGGCCTCAGCAATTCGCACCTCCAAGGTCACAAGCACAATCATATCTGTCGGTGGAATAATCTGAGTAAAAAGCGGATTAAGTTCAATGCTTTCGAAACCTGGATTTAATTCCGCCACAACTTGCCATGCTTCTTTGATATTCGGCAAAATTTTAGCCATAACCCGCTTGATAACGGTTTGTTCAATATCGGTTAATTCGCGAATTTTTTCCAGCGAATAGCCATACCCTCCCAACAACCGATCGACAATTGCAAAGGCCAATTGGGGGGAAATCTCAATCAAAAGATTACCTTCAAGCGGTTTTAATGAAATAATGTTCATTACTGTCGGATTATGTAATGATTTCGTGAATTCTTCATAAGTCAGCTGATCAATGGATACAACTTGTCCCCGCACCATGCTTCGTAAGTAAGTAGAAAAAGAAGTCGTAAGTAAACGGGCTAAATTTTCATGAAGCATGACGAGAGTTCTTATTTGATCCTTTGACAACTTATTGGGGCGACGAAAATCGTAAGGCTTAATCTTCTTTTTCTTTTCATCGCTGATGACTTCTTCAACCCGAATGCTTCCTGAAGAGAGCGCTTCTAATAGTGAGTCTATTTCAGCCTGTGACAGGACATCAGCCATTACAAAGCCCCCCCCTAATTAATCAAAAAATCCTCAAAATATAGATTTTTAACCTTTCCCGTAACAAGATAACGATTAATACTATTTATAATTTCGCTGCGAATTTGATCTTTCCCTTCTTTTTCATCAATTTTCTCTTTAGTTTTAGTCCGTAAAATAGAAATCATTAAATCGCGGATTTGGGGGATCCGCTTGGCAATCTCTTCTTTGGTCTTTTCATTGTCCAATTCCATCGTGGCGTTCACTTTAAGATAACGCTCAACTCCATCATCCGATGGGATATTTACTATAATTTCATTACCAAGGGGCACTAAAGGACCAACCTCTTCCGCTGCAGCCTGACTGACTTCTTGGACCTTTATAATCGGCGCTTGGCTGGAAGCCGAATTTTTAAATGTAAAAATTAAAAAAGCCCCGGCGACAATCACCGTAATTAACAAAACAAACATTCCTAAAATAATATAAGTTGTCATTTTATTGACATTTACATTTGCGTTTGCAGTATTTGCCTTGCCGTCGGCAGCAGGCGGATTATTTTTGGGTGCATCTGCCATATGATTTCCCTCCTGGATCAGCTAATATCCTTATACCCTACTATTTATCGATTATTATATCATATTTCCTTTATTTTGGATTCATTGTAACTGGACAAATATCAAAAAGATTCATGAAAATTCATTATCTTGATTTTAATTTGTAGTAATATATCGGCCGTTTTCAATTTATACTTTATCTTTGTCATCACATTCCGTAAAATTACATCCCCCGATTAAACGGCGGTATTGAATAATTTGATCAATTACTTCCGGAACCGGAGTTTTAACAACAAATTTTTTTCCCGTTGTTAAAGAAATTGTAGTATCCGGAGTTGCCTCAATCACCTCTATCAAATGAGGATTAATTAAGAATTCTTCCCCATTTAGGCGCTGCACGGTAATCATTTTCCGTTCCTCCTTTGAAGGCATGAATTGGCTGTTACAAAAAAATTTTCCATGAGGCTGTTGCAAAAGTGATTAAATCAATGAGAAATACAATATATACCATTAATAATGGGCAAAGCTTTCCATATATTGTATTTCTCTATCGATAAATCTTATTTTGCAACAGACCCTTTATTTACGGCACTTTTGCGGCAGCCTTTACTTAAAAAACAACGATTACCGTTTTAACTCGACCAGAGTTTGGAGCATTTCATCCGAAGTACTAATAATTTTAGAGTTGGCCTGGAATCCGCGTTCGGTTATAATCATTTCCGTAAATTCCTGAGACAAATCAACATTAGACATTTCATGACTACCGGCTGCAATTGTGCCACGGCTTCCTACGCCTGCTTGACCAACTTGCGCCGCTCCCGAGTTGCTGGATTCTTGAAACATTGTATCCCCAGAACGTGATAAGCCGCCGGGATTTGTGAAAGTGGCGATAGCGACCTGGGCCAAATCCTGATTCATTCCATTGGAAAAGACTCCGACAACTCTCCCGGTATTATCAATGTTATAACCGGTTAAAACGCCCAACGGATAACCATCCTGAATTGGCCCTTCAAAGGTTGAAAGAGGCCAACTATTGGCATCATTAGTAACATCCGATGTAAACCCTTGGGTTACTTTGGAGAAATCCGGGGTAATGCTGACTGGATCAGCACCTACCGGAGTAAATACCATGGGACCTCCCGGCGTATTCGACACATAACCGGTCTTGGTATCAAACGACAATATCCCGCTACCATTGGTCATCGGAAGTCCGCTATCTTCTGTACATGTCCAAGCCCATTGGTTGGTGCCATTACGATGAATCCTTGTCGTCATTGTATGCGGAACCCCGAGGGAATCGTAAACTTTAGTGGAAGTTACGGTTTCCGGCGGCGCCATAAATGATGCCAGGACTGGTTTTGCCGGAACCTGACGGAAAATGGCATTTCCTGATACGTCTCCATTTAATGGTGGAGTAATGTCAATTTCCAATCCATTGGTGGATTGAATTACAATCTTTTTACCTGTGGAATTGGTAATTTTGGTGCCGTCCCAATCGAATTGGCCGGTTGCCCCGGATATCAAATTCCCGTTCCCAAGCGGCCCTTTTACCGTATAGGTATAGGTTGTGCCGGATGCGCCATCGGGACCGGTGATTTCGATGGGAACAGTCACAGTAATTGGCGGCATGGAAGCATCTGTAAAGGTAAGATTTTTGGTACCCGCACCGATTTTTCCCCAATCCGAAACAACCGGAGCATTTTCAACGACACCGAATTCAGGGGGCCCACCATTAACGGGTGGTTGAACATGGATTATATGGATTGAATTTCCGGCGTTTGATTGGATAACAGTGGTCCCTTCGCTTACATTGGTAACACCTGCCGCAGCATTCCAATCAAAGGTTCCTGTGGCACCCGAGGTAACTTTTCCGCCATTTGCCGAAACAGCCCATTTATAACTATCCCCTCCAACGCTGGAAACGGTATAAGTCAACGATACATTATTCCCATCTTGGTCCATAACGTTCATGGGGCCATAGGATCCCGCACCCTTAAATCCCGCAAGCAATACATTTTGTGGTACTCCAACCGGATTAATACTGAAGAAACCACCCGAGCTTTGGCTGACCTTTGGTAATTCAACCACAATCGGACTGCCACCCGTTGGGGTCACTGTCAAACGACCACCCGGAGAAATCGACTTAATATTTCCAAACTCATCTAAAGAAATGCTTCCGGTTGCATCGCCTGAAGTAATATCACCCATACCATTTGCCGGTAGGATTGAGTAATTATAAGTATTAAAAGCATCCTTCACCGGAGTTAACTCAACCGTTAGGGTAATCGGCTTTCCATTGACATCGGTCAGGGAAATGCTTGATCCATAACTGAGTTTTCCATTGGTATATGCATTTAAATTATCCTGGTAACTAATTTTGGTTGTAGCGATAGGCGCAACCGTTTTTCCCATCGGTAACTGTATCGCAGTTGATTGCGTATTAGCATCGATATTTCCTTTAATATCCGCAACCCAACCTTGTACTTTTAAACCGTTTCCTTCATTGACTAAATTACCGTTGGCATCAACATCGAAGTTTCCAGCCCGGGTATAAAATTGGTTTGAACCTTGTCCCAAGACAAAAAAACCATTTCCTTGGATTGCCATATCGGTTACTTTTCCCGTGTTTTGAAGATTACCTTGACTTTGTTTTACGCTGATGCTGGCAACACTGACTCCCAAACCAACCTGTTTCGGGTTGGTACCACCGCGATTATTATTCGGAGCCGAGGCGCCTTGAATTGTTTGATTGAGAATATCCTGGAAATTAACTACGCTCGATTTGAAACCAACGGTATTCACATTGGCAATATTATTACCGATTGTATCCATTGCGGTCTGAAAATTCTTCATCCCAGAAACACCGGAATACATTGAACGCATCATAATAAATCGACCTCCTTCGTTAATTGGCTATTAAGAAGTTACTAGTGATTGGTTTATTGGTCATTCGTTATTAGTGGCAAGTTACTAAATCGATCCTCGCCCAAATGAACTTCCTAATTTCTAATAACAAATAACGATTGGCTAACACAATCAACATATGACTAATAACGCCTTTTCATCTTTTTGCCCGCTTCCATCATTCGGCGGGCAAAGGCTTTCCCCATCAGAGGTCCAGCCTTATTGCTTCCTAACAATTACAGCGCTATCGATATTGGTAAATACATTTTCCTTCAAGTTATTGCTATCGACAGCCGTAATTACCGTGCGGTTTTTAACACTAACCACCAAAGCCATTTGGTCCATGAGTATCAGCGACTCTTTTCCTCCCTTGGCCTCAACCTTATTGACGGCATCTTTCAGCAAAGCCATATCCTGATTATCCAGGGAAATTTGACGGCTTTCCAACCGTTTTAAAGCGTGGGCCGAGAATTTTACATTGGTTTGCTCTTCCAATTGCTGCTGAAATAATTGGTCGAAACTAGGACCAACCGCAGTCTTTGACGCCGATTGATTGCTATTTTGTACAGAGGGGCCAATCTGGATTGGGCGCATCACAACTTTTTCGTTCATAATTTCCCCGTATCTGCCGCAACGTTCCAAATATCTTTCATACCGATTGTTTGACCGTCGGACGTCTGGAGTTCAATCGAAGTGCGACCTTTATCATCCGTAACTGCTCTTTCATCGATAACTTTGACCTGTTTACCATGGCCGGAACCGTTGGGATTTTTCAAGTAGACATTTTTACCCACCAGATTTTGAGCTTCCTGCAACATCCCTTCTGGGCCCATTAACGAATTTACTTCTGAATCCTTGATTTGTCTGCCGCTATCTAGCGTTAAATAAATATCATCACCCTTGGGTTGAACGCCGATAATCCGACCGAATACCAATTCTTGACCACTGATGCCATTGGATATGGTGGCTTTCACATCATTACCAATCGACATCATCGCTTGTTGAAGGGAATTGGTTTTGCTTACATTTTGCATTTGCTCCAAGCTGGAAAATTGGGCCATTTGGGAAATAAATTGAGTATCTTCCATCGGCTTAGTCGGATCCTGATTCCGGATTTGCGCAACCAGAATCTTAAGAAACTCATTTTTTCCCAGTGAATTATTGCTTACCGCACGAACATTGGATGGAGCTGTCGTAGTTGTTGCACCTGAAACAAACATGGTTTTCAACTCCTTTCTTTGCGAATTTAGGCAATTTAATTAATCTAATCGATTTAAGCAATCAAATCAATGGCGGTTTCCCCTCCGGAACGCCTAAGCTGAACTGGATTTTCCTTTGATTTGGAAGATACTTCTTGATTTCCCATATGGGTGTTATTTTGTTGCCCCGTAAACCCTCCGGAATTATGAGATGCATTTTGGAAAGCGCCTTCATTGTTATGTTGCCCAACCGATACCATCAGTTGATCCACTTGAATACCGTTATCTTGAAGATTCCGGCGCAACTGGTTCAAATTGGTTTCAATAATTTCCTTGACTTGCTGGGATTCGGCAACAAACTTCGCTGTCACCAGTTGATTTTCAACGGAAACTTTTAAATGGAGTTTTCCCAAATGGGCTGGTTTTAAATTGACTTCCATCTCTCCATTCCCATGATTCAAAGACACCTTTGCCTTTTCAACAATCTGAGCGAATACGTCATCCTTATTCACAGGTTCCGAAGTACCGGCAGTGGCATTAAATTTAGCCGGCACATTTGCCATAGGAGGCTGCTCAACCGAAAAGGCCCCAGTGTTATCAGCTCGGGTTTTATCGGATGGATTATTCACTGATAGTTGCGTTTGAATAAGCGGCAAATTCAGGCTCTGACCCTTTTCGCTCTTGGAAACTATTTGATCGGAAGCTAATGAATCACTAAGGTTGATTCCTTTTTCGTCCGAATCCGGCTGGGGGGCGTCAGAATTTAAATTCTGCATCGCTCCACCGGTGACTTTTGAAGATGAAAGCAGCGAAGAGCCATCACCGGTTTGCAAAGCTGTGAACGGTGCTTGTATTTTCCCATTGGATATGTCAAGAGTTTTGGTGTTATCCTGTCCTTCGGCTACCGGTTCACTGGTCCCATTCGATTTAAGGTTCTCAGCTAAAGGCACTTGTTGGCTTAAGAAATTTTGGGACTGAGCCGGTGATACTCCGGAGGTTTGTTGCGCTGAAGAATTACCGCTGGATGCTCCCGCTCCGTTTTGCGCATTATTCTGCATTAAAGAAAGTTCCGTAGCATTGCCGGATGAGGCCGGAGACAAAATTTTAGAATCATCGGCGCTCATGAATTGTTTAAGAAATGCAGTTCCGCCATTAAGATCATGAATCATGTCCATTGGATTGGCAGTACTCTCTGCAGCTCCCCCTATAACTCCGGTATCTACGGAACTTGGGGAAGCGTTTGCCGTCTGTTTGTCCAAAGCGATCATCGGGTCAATACCGGATTGCTGTTCAATTAACTTATTATCAGGCTGTTCCCCTTGATTTACCACTATCGGTTCCACTGAAGCAGCCGCTATCAAAGGCGATCCCGTCATTGCTGCTTGATCATTACCATTCTGTTTGTTTTTGCCCTCATCAGAATCCCCAATCGGTTCTGAGTCATCTTTTGGCAGGGCGGATTTTCCGTCGACCGTCTGAGTGTCCGGTTTCAAATCGGGTTGTTGCTTGCCGACAGACTTTGGCAATTTGGACGACAGTGGTTTTGGAGGCTGGATACCTTTGGAAGCTGGTCTTAAATCCTGTGTAGGGTTCGCTTGATTATTAAAAACAGGTATATCTTTCTCCTTGGTATAGGATAATTTCTTCCGAGTCGTACCGGACGAGGAGTTCATTGCCTTGTTTAATTTTTTACTAAAATCTGAGTCCTGCACACTCGCCCCGGAATTGGCTCCTGTGGTAATTTTTTTACCGGCTCCTTGGGAATTAGGTACTGTGACTACCGGCGACATCGTTAAGTTTGACATTCTTTCACCTCCTTTGCTATGATCTATATATCGACAGAACGGAAGGAATAGATTAGAGATTTCGATACTTATTTAAGCGATCCTGGGTTAATTTTGCCAAATAATCTTCAGGCAAATTTTCCATAATCTTGGTCACTTGAAAGGGGCGTAATTGATCAAAAATAGTAAACACCGTTTCCTCCGGTAATTTTTGAATCACTAACGCCGCTTGTTTGGGCTTCATGGCGCCCACCCGGGTCAGATAATCCTTCAACTTTTGGTCCGAAGTCGGTGGCGGAAATTTCCCCGGCATCGGGGGGTTCACGTAAGCATAATTCGGTGTGGGAGTATATTTGGAGCCAGCCGTTACCGGATGCTCATTTTGCCATTTATTTTTATCATTTTCAAATTGATTGCGGTCTGCCTCCAATTGGTCCTGAGCATCTTTCAGTTTCTGTTCACGGCTCCGTAATTCTTGTTCGCTTTGGGCCAACATTTCACCACGCTTTTCACCTAATTCATAGCTTTTCGACAAATCCTGAAGGCCCGGATACAAGCTGGCCGCTTGGAGAATTAGCTGTTTGGTATCAACGATCCCAAACTGGTTGAGACCCCATAAAACAAAAAAGATCAATGCAATCACAAAAATTCCTTTAAGTAGCCCTGAGAGCTGGTTCATAATTGCTAATCCTCCCTATTTCCCCTATCCACAAAAGCAAACGGGTTACTTTATCGGTTCTTGATTTTTATCTTCATTCCGGGTAAAGCGCCCAGTTCCCAATTCATCCAAGAACAGTATTTCCCGGTTTAATTCTTCGGCCTTATAAATTTTGTAAGCTTTTTCCTTCAATTTTTCAACCGTTTTTTTCTCTTTGGTGGCTTCCAATAGTTGATCCCTAGTTTCCCTCACATTATTTTCGCAAACTTGTAAATGCCGGCTGGCAATTTCCACTTGCTTGTTCCGCCAAATCAAAAATTTATGATAATTCATAGCTTGAAAGAGGTCCAATTTTTGCTGGCAATCTTGGCGATAGGTTTGAATCGTGTCAGCCAATTCATTTTCACGTTGCGAAAGCCGGTTTTGGGCTTCTTGTTTTCGTACCTCGGCTACTTGCAACTCCTGTTTACGGAGATCTTCCACCCGGGTCTTTACCTTTAATACGGTTTCCAGTTTGAACTTAAATTTCGCCATAATTAGCCGCCTCCCATCATCGCTTCCAATTTGGCGAGAGTTTCGTTCAATGGAGCCTTTTCGTAAACTCCCTGACATACAAATTCATTGATTGGCCCATTCATACGGATTGCGGCGTCAATCTGGGCGTTGCTTCCGGCTACATACGCGCCAATATTGATTAAATCCTCGTTATTACGATATGTTGCCATTAAACTTCGTAACTTTCCCGCCGCCCCCCTATGTTCCTCCGAAGCCAATTCGCTCATTAAACGACTGACACTGGCTAAAACATCAATCGCCGGGTAGTGGTTTAAGTGAGCAAGTCCCCTCGACAGGACAATGTGGCCGTCTAAAATACCGCGTACCGCATCGGCGATGGGTTCATTCATGTCATCGCCTTCCACCAGTACAGTATACAATCCGGTTATCGTTCCCTTATCCGCAGTGCCGGAACGTTCCAGAAGTTTAGGCAAAAGTGCGAATACCGAAGGGGTAAATCCCCGGGTTGTAGGCGGTTCCCCTACCGCCAACCCCACTTCACGCTGGGCTATGGCGAACCGGGTCACCGAATCCATCATCAGCATAACATCTTTGCCCTGATCCCTAAAATATTCCGCTACCGCAGTAGCCACCATCGCCCCTTTTATCCGGACCAACGCCGGTTGATCCGATGTGGCAACAATCACCACTGAACGTGCTAATCCTTCCTCACCCAAATCCCTCTCTAAGAATTCCCGTACTTCCCGGCCCCGTTCTCCGATTAATCCGATAACGTTGATATCGGCCTCGGTATTCCGGGCAATCATCCCCAGTAATGTACTTTTGCCGACACCGCTTCCGGCAAATATACCGACACGCTGTCCCCGGCCACAGGTTAACAAGCCGTCGATCACACGGATGCCCATGGATAAAGGAACCGTAATCCGCTTCCGGGTTAAAGGATTCGGAGGGGGCGCACTAAGAGGATAATATTCCCCGCTAAACAATGGACCCTTTCCATCCATAGGCTGGCCAAGTCCATTCAAGACCCGGCCTAACAGGGAGGGTCCAATTTCAACTTGCAATTTTTGCCCGGTAGCGATGATTTCGCTTCCTGGGCCAATTCCGCCAATTTCTCCTAAGGGCATTAATAAAACTCGGCCCGCCTTGAATCCAACCACTTCGGCTGATAAAGGTTCCGGTGAGCCTTTCACTGTAATTAAACAATGCTCTCCCAGATCAGCAGCCGGTCCGTCGCCTTCTACAGTTAACCCCACAATCTGACTGACTCTTCCGATCTTTTTAACCGGATCAAGGTTATGAAGCAGCGTAATATATCTTTCGGCCAGAAAATCAGGCACACTCCCGATACTCATTGAATTTTCCCAACCTTTAAAAGTTCATTCATAATTTGTTCTAATTGGGATTGAATCCGCGCATCCAGGTTACCGCGGTCTGTCTCAATAAAACAACTCCCCGCAGGTATACTAAGATCCTCCCTAATTTCAACCGGTTTGGGACTGGTAAAGGCGCTTTGAAGCACGGCAAGATTATCCCGGATTAATTGTAAATCATCAGGATGAATCCGTAGTATGATTGAATCGGCTGTAGAAGCTTTGGACAAGGCTTCCCGAACAATCTGGACCTTACGGTTCGGTTCAAGCTGGATCTCTTCGCCAATGATTTTTTCCGCAATTTTTACGGCCAATTTGAGTAATTCCGGCTCGGAGGAACTGATTCGCTCCACCCGCTCACTTTCAATTTCTCCAATTAACCTTAGCGCTTGATCAAAATGATCAACAAGTTCTTGTTTCGCAGCCACCAATGCAGCCTCCCGACCGGCAGTCAACCCTTCTTGATAAGCCTCATCCTTGATTGCGGCGGCTTGCTGATTGGCCTCTTCCAACATATCAGCAATTTTTTGATTGGTCTCTTCCAGAACTTTAGCTGCCTTTTGATCGGCATCCGCAATAGCCTGTTCTGTCTGGAATTTGGTTTTTTCTAGGGACTTTTCCGCAGTTTGCCGGGCCCCTTCCAGGATAAGTTCCGCTTGATCTTTGGCATTATGGATTATCGTATCCGCCTGATGTTCAGCCTCCTCGATAATTGCTTTTTGTTTCCCATTGTGAAGCATTTTATCGATAGGTTGTTCCTCTTCAACGAAATCCCTGTTGGCCCGTTGATAAGGGCTTCTAACGGATGGTTCTTTTTTTAGCTCATTTTTTTCAGGAGTTGTTATAACTTTTTCAGAAGATGCCGTCTCTGTTTTGCCACCCGAAAGTAAAGCTTCAAGCGTGGCAGCCACATCGGCTATGTGATCTAAATTAACAGCCCCGTTTGCAGGTTTGGTGGTATTACTTTCTGATTTCACTGCAGGTTGCGGAATCCATTTCTTTTCATTCCGCATTGGGGATTTGGGTTTCTGTTCCAGGTTCTCCTGATAATCCATTAAAGCCGTAGCTAAACGCTTCCGGTCATTTTGATTGATGTTGACAACGATTTCGTCATCACTGTTATCGTCTGCAAAATTTTTTTTCTGATCACCAGCCGATAGGGACGGGGCCTCAATCTCGATTTTAGATTCATCTGCCGGCTTTGCCTCATCGCCGGTTGGGAGCGTGGTATTTTTATCATCCATGGTTTCATCTTGATCGGATGATTTTAAAGCGCCTTGCTCTCCTGAGATATTTTCTTCGAAAAGGGCCCGTCTTTCTTCCTCTTCAATAATAAAAAAAGAATCCACATCAAGTGGGGGTAATTGACGCGGATGGGTTTCGACACATTGTTCAGACTTGATGATTTTAGACAATCAATTCATCCTCCCTGCCACGCGAGATTACAACCTCGCCGGAATCCTCAAGCTGTCTAATAACATTAACAATCTTTTGTTGAGCTTCCTCAACATCGCGCAAACGAACCGGCCCAAGGAAATTCATATCTTCTTTTAACAGATCCACTGCGCGTTTAGACATATTCTTAAATACCAAATTCTTAACTTCTTCACTGGCGGTCTTGAGGGCCATACCCAGATCTTTGGTATCCACATCACGCATGACGCGTTGAACCGTTTTGGCATCGAGTTGAGCAATATCTTCGAATACAAACATCCGCCGTTTAATTTCATCGGCAAGTTCCGGATTATCCTCGGCTAAAGCCTCCAATATCGTTTTCTCGGTACCGCGGTCCACCCGGTTTAACACGCTAACTACCGATTCAATACCACCGGCAATCGAAAAATCTTGCATCACAAAAGAAGATAACTTTTTCTCAAGAACGACTTCAACTTCATGCAAAACTTCAGGCGAAGTACGATCCATCGTGGCCAATCTCTTTGCTACCTCCACTTGCTGAAGCGGCGGAAGCGCCGATAATATGATACCGGCCTGTTCCGATTTCAAATAAGCCATCACCAAAGCAATCGTCTGAGGATGTTCATTTTGAATAAAGTTCAACAATTGGCTGGGCTCGGTCTTTCTTGCAAAATCAAAGGGCCGGACCGTTAGGGACGAAGTTAGTTTCTCGATGACATCATCGGCTTTATGGGTGCCAAGCGCTTTATCCAAAATTTCCCGAGCCATTTCAATACCGCCCGACAAAATATATTCCTGCGCCTGACAAAGCTGATGAAATTCTTCGATCACTTGGTCTCTCAGTTCGGGCGGAACTCTTTTTAAATTGGCAATTTCCAAAGTTATCTCTTCAATCTCATCTTCACGCAGATGTTTCATAATCCCCGCCGAAACATCCGATCCGAGAGATATCAATAAAATTGCTGTTTTTTGTTTTCCGGTCAGTTCTAATGTCTTTGACAAAAGAGTCACTCCGTTTTAGGTATATTCAAATTAATTTTGTTCTTCCGATAACCAAGCCTTTAATAAAACGGCAACTTCCTCAGGTTTCTCACGGGCTATCTTTTCAATTGCCGCCAGTCTTTCGTTGCGGGCCCGATCTTCCAATGTGATCGGTTGTTGCTGTTGCTCAAGCTCAACCATGAGCTCCGGCGTCCCACCATTCTCCTGTTCTTGCTGTGCGGTATCCTCAATCAGTTTATCGATTTTAGTACCAATAATCGGGACCGGCATCTCATCCACTTCCAATTCTTCAATTTCTGACTTACGGCGCTTCTTGCCAAACCTTCCTTTAGTTCTTCTTGCCCGTTCCTCTTCTTCTACCTCGGCAATTGTTGCTAACTCTTCACCGTCTTCCAGGTCCTTCTTCTCTTTGTCTTTTTCTTTGACAACCTTAAGTACTTCAACTTTAGGTGGAACCGGTTCCTTCACAATCACCAGGATGATCAATGTCAATAACAAAATGCCCAATAAGGAAGATATCGCAATCGTCGGCCACTGAGTCTGCGGCTGCTGTTCCGTCTGTGCCGGCTTTGAGAAATTGATCGTTTCAACAGTCAACCGGTCACCGCGTTCTTCAGCGATACCCACCGCATCTTTAACCGTGTTATATACTTTTTGTTTATTAGCGGCAACCAAATTACCGTCAACCCAGACGCCTACTGTCAGCCGTTTAACTTTCCCGGGGGCTGCAACCCTAAATTCTTCAACCTTGCTGATTTCATAATTCGTGGTGCGCTCGGTTTTTTCCCCTTTATAATTGGTTACTCCTGAATCGGTTGCTTTATATTGGGTAATGTTCGAATCCGTGCCCGGGATTCCATTGGCCGAGCTTCCAGTGCCTTCATACGTTTCGGTTTTTTCCTGCTCACTCCGGGGTACACCCTTATCGGCAAAAGTTTCACTTTTTAATTCTTGATAATCGAGGTCTAAATCAGCACTGACTCTTACGACAGCTTTGTTAAAGCCAAAAACTTTCGTAAGCATGCTCTCGATTCGTTTTTCAACCGTTGTCTCATATTCCAATTTGGCAGTCAAAGTATCGGCTGCTCCGTCGGCTCCTCCACCGATGCCGTATCTTGAGCCACGCTTGGTTCTTAATCCAGCAGTTAAGTCATTGGCAAAATTATCAATAATGGTTACATTGTCATTTTTAAGTCCGGTACTGGCACAAACTAAATTGAGGATTGCTTCAACTTGTGTTTGGGACAGGACTCCCGGCGCCCGAAGTTGCAACTGGACCGAAGCGGTTCCCACCGGCTTATCGTCCGCAAATACATATTCGCTTTGATCCGGCATATTAAGCAAAATCTTTGCATCCAAGATACCGTCGAGTTGTTGTAAGGTTCGGGTTAATTCCCCGGATATTGCCCGCTGGCGGTTGATTTGATTTGTAAAATCAGTGGTACTAAAAGAATTTTTGTCGAAAACTTCCCATCCGACAACACCGCCGTGAGGAATACCCTCTTTTAACAAATTCGCACGCACCGACAAAGCATTAGGAACCTCAATCCCGCCAGTCACGGAAGTGCGGTAAGGAACTTTCAGCTCATCAAGTTTAGCGATAATTTCACTACGATCTTGCTCGTTTAATCTAGCATAAAGCAATTCATATTTTGGTGCGCCTACAACCCATATCAATAAAGCTATAGCTATTAAAGAGCCAACCGTAAGAGCTATAATGGTGATTTTACGCTTGCGGCTCATATTATTCCATAAATTTTTAACTTGGTTGAAAAATTCGTTCACTGTACCTGTTGATCCTCCGAAAAGTAGCTGCCATTTATATTTTATACCTATTTACAATCTTGAAGCAACTTTTTAATCCTAAAGATGTTACTTAAATAAAAATCGATATATATTGAATAAAATTAAAATTCGTATCCAATGCAGCTATCGGTTCAAACATCAAACGCTGTTGCATGTTTAATCATAACGAGCCTACTTTAATTGGGATTAACCCAATATCTATCAAGCACATACGATAAAACAGGATAGGCATGCAAACTAAAGCCGGGAATTTGAAATTTTCAAATTCATTTTTCCTAACGAATACCCTATTTATACTAGGTAAAGCCTAATCCGTTAGGCTATTACTCGGCCTCATGCCCCACGCCTATTGTATTTCAACTATTCTTTCCGGCACTTATATTGAAGAAATTTATAAATCAAGGTTACCTTTCGCCTAAAATTCCAAATATTATCCTTACGACTTCGGTTAAACCTGAGTGCGCATAATTTCTTGATATGCTTCCACAACTTTATTGCGAATTTGCATGGTCATGTCCAACGCCAAACTGGCTTTTTGGGCCATCGCCATCGCCTGATGCACGTACTCCAATTTTCCTTGGGCGAGCTGTCCATCAAGTTCTGCGGATTGCAATTGAAGATTATTAACAGGTTCCAGGGCTCTCGACAAAACTTTTTCGAATGATTCAGCGACCAAAGGATTATCATCGGGTGTTGAATTTGAAACCCCCAAAGGTTGAAAGACCGAACCCGAAATCTCATCCGGCCTATGGATTGACTTCGTCGGATTGCTTGAACTTAAAGATTTCAAAACCGATGCCGGTGCTACGGGGCGGTTAGTAATATCCATGAAATACCTCCGGTCATTAATTTGTTATTTATGAATGGATTCGTTACTGGTATATTCACGAATACCTTAATAACGAATAACTGTTTTTAAATTTTTCCCAATTCAAGTGAAGCGCTAAAAATTGTCTTTGCAGCATTAAAAGCTGTTACATTGGCCTCGTAAGAGCGGCTGGCGGTAATTAAATTCACCATTTCGCTCACCGGATTAATATCCGGATAAAATACATATCCGTCCTCATTGGCGTCGGGATTTGAAGGATCAAAAACCATTCGCGGCGGATTGCCATCCGGTTCAATTCTTAAGACCTTAACCCCAGCCGGCTTTGCAATGAAACGTCCGTTATCGGATATATAATTATCCAATACCTCCGCAAATACGGGTACCTTTCTTTGATAAGGCCCGCCTTCTTTGGTTTTGCTGGTGTTAACATTGGCCAAATTATCGGAGATTAAATCCATTCTAAGCCGCTCGGCGGTTAAAGCCGAAGCGCTGATTTCCATATTTCGAAATAAATCCATTTACGTTATCTCCCCTCAATAACCATTTTTAAATTCGTCATTTTTCCCTTCCAGCGTTCGGATAGTGCCTGAAAGTACAATGAATTTTCCGCAACCTGAGCCATTTCGTATTCGGGATCCACGTTGTTGGTATCATAACGGCTAAGGGTTTTGGTTTCCCTGGCGATTCGAACCGGTCCGATTTCGGGGACGCTATTTGCAATATGTCTGGGATGGGTTCTGGCCATTTCCAATTCATCTTTTGTAATATTATCCAATAGACTTTTGAAATCAATATCCAGTCTTTTGTAATGCGGAGTATTTACATTGGCTAAATTTTGGTTTAATAACTGTTGCCGAAGATTGGACGCATCCATCGAACGTTCAAGAAGCTTACTGCTCCGGCTGTCTAATAAATCTGCCCACATATTTTACACCTCTCCGATAGACTATACCAAGATAATCGGTATTTCTCTCCCAAAGTTTAGCATTTTCAGATAAAATATTTCTCTGGCTTTTGGGAAAATCCTTCCACTTACGAGTTTTTTTGCTAAATATCTTTAAAAAGTTAGATTGGAGGCGGGAAAGGTTTACGAATGATTTGGATTCAATTGAGAAGACTGGATTTGTTAAACAATAGCAATTCTCAGGCGGCAGGCCCCCTACTTTGGCAGGAAATTTCGGATCATGAGACGAATTTTGATTATTGTTTTTCATAAAGAGAAAGCAATTCCGTCATAACAACAAGAGCATCATTATCCTTTGGTAGTTTCACTTCTTCTATATCCTTTATATCCTTGGCCGCTTTTTGAAGGGAAACTTTTGCCAGTTGCTGAATATTTACCAGTTCATTACGGCGCATATACAAATCCTTCATGATCAAATAATCGTTCTGCGTCATCCGTAGCACCAAAGAAGACAGCCAAGGATACTGTTCTTGGATGCGCAAGGATTCTTCAATGGAATTGGTAATCGAAATCTTTTGTTTTTCTAAAAAGCCTTTGACTTTCCGGCGGGACAATTCCTTAACCACTATGGTCCCTGCAGCATAATCACCAAGCCGTTTGGCCTTTTTATTGAAAAACATCGTCAGGAGTCCTAATCCATAAAAAAAAGGCAAAAAATCGATCATCCGAATCACGTTACGCAATAAGACATTCCAAGACGAAAGGGCATAGCCTCCTTCCCGACGGACCCGGATATTGACTAGTCTTTTGCCAACGGTTTGACCGTTCATCACTGTTTCCAGAATGATATGATAGCCAATGAGAATTACAAGTATCAACGCGATTAACAACGCCCCGGTTAATGAATGACCCCAACTGGTAATTTTGCTTTGAAGGTCATTTAGATTCATCATATTTAATGCGCTAAGGATTCCGCCGATCATCAGCCACTGGATAATGGTATCCAGCGCGATAGCTAAAAAGCGGGAGCCAATGCCGGCTATTTCATAATCGAGCTCAACATTTTCCGGTGTCACTATTTTATAGGTGTCACTCATTTTAGGATCCTTTCAATCATGTAAAAACAGGAGTTATTCCATGACAATCTCATTTTTGAAGTCCCGGCAAAAACGCTGGAACCGTTTGGAACAATTACTAATCAAGGCTGAAAAGATGAAGCTACCTTCTTTTTCCAAGGAAGAATTGGTAGAATTGTCAGTGCTTTATCGTCAGACAGCCACGGATTTGGTTACAGCAAAAACCCAGCGGCAACCGGATGAACTCATTCACTTTTTAAATGATTTAACGACCCGCGCCTATCATTTTATCTACCGGACAGAAAAGACGACTCTCCGGCAATTTCGTGACTTCATCACTACGGATTTCCCGGCCTTGTTTCGCCAGAACTGGCCGGTAATCCTGTTTTCACTGGTCCTTTTATTGATAGGCTGGCTTACCGGTTTTTTAGGTTATCTGACCGGACCCAAATTCATCCAAGGATTATTGCCTGATACATTCACCCGGAAAATTATCCAAGGTTATCAGCAAAAGACGTGGTTTAACGACCCCTTGGTTTCCCGTCCCTACATTTCATCCTTTATCATGTACAACAACATCCGGGTGGCGATTAGCGCCTTCGGAGGGGGGATGTTACTCGGAACGCTTACTTGTTGGGCTATTTTATTCAACGGATTCATTCTCGGGGTTCTGGCGGCGATTTTTTTTAAACAGGGGCATCTGCTGTCCTTTTGGGCCATGATTTTACCCCATGGAATCATCGAATTGACCGCCATTAGTCTTTCAGCGGCAGCCGGTTTGTTACTGACCAAGGCCATCCTGTTCCCGGGTGATTTAAACCGCTCCGACGCCCTGAGGATCTCGGGTGTCAAAGCCGTCCAACTACTTACCGGGACTGTAATCATGCTGATCGTCGCCGGGTTGATTGAAGGTTTTTTTAGCACGGTATCCACGGATGTAATTCCTGAATTCGGCCGTTTGATGTTTGCCGGCCTTACCGGGGTTCTATTATGGCTTTATTTTAAACCCCATCATGCTCAAAACAAGCCTTTTCTTTTTAAATAAGTATAATGTTCAACTACGCTTTGACGAATGGTGGTCGGATCAACTTCCATCACTTGAATCCCATAATTGCCCAAATATTTTACCGTGAGTGCACGCTCTTTCAACAACTCCAATGCTGTTCCTTTCAAATAAGCGCTTCGTTCATCCGTAAGGGGAAGATCGGCGAGCCTGTCCAAGGATTTTTGCCGTGAAAGCACACAAATAACCAGATGACGGCGGCTGAATATCTGCAAATATTGAATCAATTCCTTGGAAGACTCATTATCCAATAGAGCGGTATAAATAAAAATCAGGCTTCGCTTATTCAATTTCTCTTGCAAAAAATTAAAGGCATTACGGTAATCACTTTCAACCATTTCCGCTTGGGCATTAAAAAATTGGTTAATAAACGTTTGAATATGGGCTTTCCCTTTTCCAACCGGCAGGAAATGCTCGATCCGGCTATTAAAACTTAAGGCTCCGACCATATCGCCATATTCCTGGATGTTATAGGCCAGAAGGATGGCAGAATCCAAAATATGGTCCAAGCGGCTGGTCTCGGAGGTAATTTGGTCAAACAGGACTCTTCCGGTATCCAGAATCAAAAAAACATTTTGATCTTTCTCGGGCTCAAATTGATTAATAACCGGCTTACCCCGATGGGCAGTAACTTTCCAATTAATTCTCCGGTAATCATCCCCCGGAGTATATTCCCTGAGTTCCGCCAATTCACCGCCTGAGCCGATTCTTCTCATGGGATACCGTCCTAGTTCGGCGCTGGCCGCTAACTGGCCCAGAGACCGGGAGAACAATTTTTTCAAGTCCGGATAAACCTTAAGTTTCTCCAGTAAAGGTATCTTGAACTGATAGGTAAATAACTGCAGTCTCCCATTGATTCGCAGGTTAAGATCGCCAAAATCGAAAACGCCTCGCACCGGGGCAATCATCGGGTAAGAAAAAAGCCCTTCCCCATGAGGGGGCAGACCGATAACACCTTGATACTGCCGGGCTTTTGCCACAAACGGAGGTTCATCTTTTATCCGCACCATAACCGCACGTCCAGGGTTGGTAAGAATAATTTCCACAATAAACTGTTGGTTTTGATAGCATGGGTCCGCAAACGCCCGTCTCGCTTTGACCGGGGGCTGCTTCAATGTCAAATAACGATCTCCCAGCCAAGCCAGAATCAAGACGATGAAGGCATAACCAACATACCAACTTGGCCAAAAAAGCGCCGCAGTTCCCAACGAAAACAAAAGTCCAATAAAATACCAAGTAAAAACCATATTTACCTCGGCACTTTCAAATTATTGATGATTGTTTTCAAAATGCCATCACTATTCCTACCGTCAATGAGAGCTTCCGGTTTTACCAAAACCCGGTGGCGAAGTACCCTATAGACGACTTCCTGAACATCATCGGGAATAACATAGTCTCGGCCATTAAAAGCGGCATAAACTTTTGCAACATGCAACAAACAGATTCCCGCTCTGGGACTTGCGCCCAAAGTCAACATGGGATTTTCACGGGTCGCTTGGACAATCTGATAAATATAATCAATAATTTCCTGCCTCACGGTAACATTGGCAACCATTTGCCGCATTTCCAGTATTCCGTCACTATCGGTTACAGGCTGAATTTTTTCTAAATCAAGCTCTCCCACCAGTTTCACCTGATAACGCCGGTATATCTCAATCTCAGTAATGCTGTCGGGATACGATAATTGCAGTTTTAAAAGGAAGCGGTCCAGTTGGGCCTCGGGCAACGGATAGGTACCTTCATATTCCAAAGGGTTTTGAGTCGCCAGAACCATAAAAATCGGCGATAAACCCTTTAATTCTCCATCGACCGTCACTTGTTTTTCTTCCATGGCTTCCAGAAGGGCTGCTTGGGTCTTCGGCGGGGTGCGGTTGATCTCGTCCGCCAACAATATATCGGTGAAAATCGGCCCCGGATTCAAAGAGAACTGCTGCCTTTGATGATCGAAAATATTGGTGCCGGTTATGTCGAGCGGCATTAAATCCGGAGTAAATTGTACCCTTTTGTAATCAGCCGACAGGACTCGGGAAAACGATTTTGCAATCAATGTTTTGGCGACCCCGGGCGGTCCTTCCAATAAGATATGTCCTCCCACAAGGAGGGCGATTAAAAGGCCATCGATCACATCCTCCTGGCCTACCACAACTTTGGCGA
Organism: Bacillota bacterium; assembly: GCA_023392595.1. GTDB lineage: Bacteria > Bacillota > UBA4882 > UBA8346 > UBA8346 > UBA8346. The sequence goes on from JAEVYU010000061.1 coordinate 68,789, forward strand.
GTTCTGATTTTATTTGGCTGCAAAAGGATTGGACTTTTTCCATGCGTGAAACTCCTTTCGGTGTTCATCCAATTGGGATGCAATCACTAAAAACTGTTTTGATGAAAGCTTCTTGCCCACTCCCCGCTCAGGCTTATCGGATAAATCGCTAAAACTGGAATGTAATTTTAGAAGCGGGCCGTATTCTTTACCGCTAAGCCGGTTCATTGCCATAATCAACTGTTCGGGAGGTGCGTCCACGGGCAAACGAGTGAGATCGGCCATGGTTTTCATTAAATCCCGCCATAAATTATCCAGGACAAACTTTCTTATCCCAGCTTGCTCAAAAAGGCCCGCCAAGGAATAAACAAACTCGTCATAAGAGCGGCCGCGGGCCAAGATTAACGGCCGGGGGCGACCAAAACGGGCTGCTGTTTTCCAAATAACGATAACCACCGTTAAAAAAAGCAGTAAACCGCCAACCCAAAAATGGTTAAATATCATTGCGGGCCTCTGGGTGGTTTTGAATTGATCAACCTTAAAGGCCAGGTTATAAAAGTCAATTCCCCCGGAAGAAGAAAATTCCCGGATGATTGCGGCGAAAATTACCGCATTATCCGGATGACGTTTAAGAAAATGGTTGGTTAAACCATCTACATCGTTCCAAAAAACAAGTTGCCCCGCTCCAAAGGACTGGCGATAAATAAAAAAGCGATCCCCGGCGCCATAAAGCCCCTGTTCAGGGTGTTTCATCACTGCGATTTGCGTTTTATTGGGGTGGTATTTCAAATTATCCAACAAGGGGAGTGACTGGCGATTTGGATGAAAAATCCGGCCGGTTTGAATGTTTAAAAGCGATAATTTCCTTCCAGTCACCTGAATGCTAGGGAAGCCAGCACTCAACTCAAGGATGGTCCCCCCGCGTCTTACCCAATCCAACAATCGTTTTTGATGTTCCGTTGGCCCGTCTCCACGCCGAGAATTAGTCGTGATTACGACCAATAGGTTCCGGCGGCTTTCCGGGAGTTTATCGATGACGGACACATGGTACCCCGACTTTGCCAACAGAAGATGGATGGCCTTCAGTCCTTCAGGACGATAACTTTTCGGGGCATAAACATCAAATTTCTTTTCGGAAAGCGCAACCCAGCTTAAGAATAACAAAACGCATAATATAAGGACTAAACCTAAAATACAGACAAAATACTTATTTCTCAACATGTGGGTTACCCATGGTCGATTCAATTATTTTTAAATCCTCAATCAAACGGTGATAATCTTCGATCTGACAGTTCCGTAAACCAAACCATTTTTCTTGAAATACCAAAACCAGTTCGGAAAAAGCACGATATCCCGGATGGTTGGGTCCAAAGAGGCGACAAGCAATTTGTAAATTGGTTTTATCAGAAAGGCGAAGGCTGCTATCAGGTAAGATTCTATTTCTTTGCAGAAATTCCAGCCCCGTTAAATACACGAGCCGGACCGCCTCCTTAAGTTGGCCTTTTTCCGCCAGCACTTGGGCTTGGTATTTCAAATCACGAACCGATTTATCCATGCTTTTTTGATGATTGGTTCCGCCAGACCTTTTCAATGCTCCCGAACGAATGAACATTTTGGGAATGAAATAGACCAGTAAAAAAGGCAATGCTATTAAGCTCACTAAACCTAAGCCCCGAAAGATTTTTGGCCAAAACCGATCATCAATTTTTCTTTTGGCGGACTTGGTTTTAGCAATCCAGTCAGTGAGCTGGCGCCACCATCCTTTCAGCGAGCGAAAACGGTCCGGGTAATCAAAATGTTTATCCCTAATAATCACCCGAATATTATGGCGCAGATCCCTAATTTGATAAGAGAGAATCTGTTTCCGGTCATTTTGATCAATGGAAGCAGTCTCCTGTTGGGCAGCCCGGGCTGTGAAAATTAACATCCCGAACAAAAAAACCACAATGAGCCCAATCAAAATTTTTCTCAAAGAAAATGGCGCTCCCTATACTCTAAATTTGTACAGATTTCGAAGAGGCGTTCCCCTCATCTTCCGTCAGTTGTAATTGAATATCATAGCCTTCTTTCCGGATGAGTAAGTCGTAATAAATTGAAGTTAACGGTCCAAAGAAATAGGCGCCTAAAAAAGTAAGCACAAATAAACCGCAAAGGCTAAAGATCCCAACGATAATATAGGCAATCATATTTTTCAGCACCATCGCCAATACAATGGGTATAATCAGGATTCCCAAAGCTATACAGCCCATTAAATATCCCAATAAATAAACCACCAATAATGACAATAAAATCCGCAGGCGATGGCCTGCCATTAATTTAAGACCGCGACCGATAGAACCTAGCGCATCTATCTTTTCAAAAACAACTACCGGTAAAGCCATACAAAAAAAGAAACCCACTAAAATCTGCAGAAAACTATTGGCGTAGGAAATCATGATATTTCCTACAACCCAGCCATGAATACTGGCTATTAAGGATACGATGAATCCAGGAAGTGCAACGATATAGAGCAACAATCCCACGATAAATTGAACCAAAAAAATCCGGCCCCGGTTCCCTTTTATCCCCTGAAAAACTTCTTTGAACGTAGTCTTTTGATCATGCAAACCATTTTTAAAGATTAGGAAATTACCATATGTATAGTAAATGCCACCAATGCATATCGAAACGATAAAAGCAATCAGTACCAGGAGCATCAATATGATTCCCAAAACAATCACCGTTACCGAACTATGACCTAACTCTGACCAAAACATCGAGTTACCGATAGGAATATGGGTTCTGTAGCTGAGCACCATGAAGTAGGCCACTGCAGCCATCACACCGGATAAAAGGATCAGCACCGCCGGTAAAAATGATTTTACAAAAACCATTGGAAACGACCAGAAATTCTCCCGCAGAATCGTAAAAGTACTATCCAAAATATCTCTAGTCCCCATCGGTTTTAAATGGTTTTTCATTGAAAATCCTCTTTTCCTCTTTTCAACTCGGATGGAAAACTCCAAAAGAATTTCTAATCCATTCGATGCCCCGGGGCGATTTTCCTGCCGGATTCCATTGTTTCCCATTGAGATGATGGCTTTTAAAAACTGATAAATCCATAAAATAAGGACAAAATACACCTAAATCAAAATTTTCTTGGACAAGGTGCCAATGGTTATGATGATGGGTAATTGAAATAATGGATTGGTAGTCAAAAAAGACCTGCGAGGAGAATTTGACGAATGACGAAAGATATTATTGATGCTATTAAGGAACGGCGTAGTGTCAGGGAGTTTGAAAAAAGGGAACTTCCCGATGCCACCATCGGAAGATTACTGGAGTCAGCCCATTTCGCCCCCAGTGCCGGAAACTTGGAACCCTGGAAATTTATTGTAGTCAAGCAGGACGATTTAAAAGCTAAACTATCCGAAGCTGCTTATGGACAAAGATCACTCCGTTCAGCCCCGGTATGCATTGTAGTCTGTGCGGAACCAAGCCGCTCGGCAGCTAAATACGGTGACCGGGGAGCTAATCTTTATTGTTTACAGGATACAGCCGCGGCCGTTGAAAATTTATTATTAACTGCTACGGGATATGGTTTAGGAAGTTGTTGGGTAGGGGCCTTTAATGAACAGGAAGTTCGGGAAGATCTCGGTTTAGAAACCGGCCTAAGGCCAGTTGCCATGATCCCGGTGGGTTATCCCGTCAATGAAGTTGAAGTTGATGAAGTGCCCCGGCGACCGGTGGACGAGGTGACCGTTGTGATGTGAAAGATGCTTATGAATAAAACGAGTAATCCTATGGATAGATTACAGTCAAAATTAAAAAGAGCCGTTGCAAAAAGGATTTAACATCAATGAGACATGCTTGGGGTAAATATGGAGAACTTCCATTTGGAATCTTTATCGATATTTTCCTTTTTGCAACAGCCCCTAAAGTTAGATATAATTTAACGGATTTTTGGTCCAGCCCCATTTAATCACTTCAAAATGCAGATGCGGACCGGTGCTGCTGCCCGTGGAACCAACCGCGCCAATTTTCATTCCGGTGCCAACCCTTTGTCCTACCCGGACATTAATCTTGGATAAATGAGCATATCGGGTTTTCAAACCATTTCCATGGTCAAGGAGAATACATTTACCGTACCCTCCATTCCAACCGCTTTCAACAACTTTGCCGTCTGTATAGGCATGAACAGGGCTTCCATAAGCCGCGGCAATATCCAATCCACTATGAAATCGTTTTCGCCCTGTAATGGGATGAATCCTTGTACCGTAACGGCTGGATATCCTTTTACCCCTGACAACTCCGTAATCCTGCCTGCCGCTCTTTGAAACCGTTAATTTGGTCCCAATTTGAACGATTCCATGGACTGGTTTTTTCAGATCTTGAGTATCTTTGATATTCAGAGAAGTTTGGTATCCATTCAACAAGGTAATATGATAGACAACTTTCCTTTGCCCTTCGATTCCTTCCCGGAGGATTTTCTTTTTGTTTTTATAAAGGGTATTACTTTTTTGATATTCGATTGTAAACGGAATCGGTTCCAAAACCGTATTTTCCAATTCTACAACCACATCCAGTTTGGGATCGAAAGGCTTAATGACCAGTTTTTCGCCAGGAAACATTTTATCGGGATCGATATCCGGATTTAACCTCTCTAAATCATCGACCGTTATCTGATGAACCTTGGAGAGATTCCAAAGATTATCCCCTCTTTTGACTTCTATCACTATCGCTTCTTGCTCAAGAGCATAAATTTTCCCTTTGGCTTCTTTTACGGTATCGATTTCTTCCGGCTTCACTGCTGTTTTAACAATGTTAACTTTTTGAGAAAAAACAATCCTTTTAATACGGGCATTTTTATCAACATCGGTAAGGTAGTTCCGTTTATACTGTTCCAATAATTTTTCCAGAGTGTCTCTTCGGGAAAGGGTGAACCATTTTTCTCCATCCACCCATAATTGATAGGCTGGTTTTTTAATGAATCCATCGGCAATGATTTTCAGGCCGGGTAGCGCTGCCAAACCCAAAAGAACCGCGGTTAATAACAGTACTACTCTTTTTTTCGTCAATGAAGTCACACACCTTCTATGGTAGAATAGGGCAGCTCGCATCGATTCAAAAAAGCGGCCCGTGATAACCAAAGAAATTTACAAAGTATGATTATTCTAACATAGAAATATCCCAAAATTCGCAGGTAAAATTTTATATCCTTTGAATTAGATTCCTGCCATTCCGTTCATAAACACTTCCTTCCTTCAATCATATACTAAAAACATACGATATCCTTATTTCACTGGAGGGGAAAAACGTGGTGGACTTTCAATCTTTTACCGGGGTTATATCGCGAATTGAGAACATGGGGATTGGGATGGATGGAAAAGAAAGCTGTAACCTTTTAATGTCCGTAGAAAATCCCGAGGGCAGGATCATAAATTTTGTCATTCTGCCAACCACCTATTTTGTAAATCATCAAATGATGCTGGCGGGGGAAAAAGTGACCGGATTTTACGATAGAAACGCCCCGGCGCCTTTTATTTACCCGCCGCAACTTATAGCCATTGTAATGGCCGGAGCGAGACAGGGGCAAACTGTAAAAGTCGACCATTTCAACAGGTATTTATTGAGCAGTGACGGTACTTTAAAATTAAACATCTCACAGCAAACTCTGATTGTACTGGAAAACGGGCAACTTTTTACAGGAGACCCGGGGAACCGCGACCTTATTGTGGTTTACGGGCCTACAACTAGAAGTATTCCCGCTCAAACAACCCCCTATGAGATTGTGGTGATGTGTTAGGAGCAATCTTTAATTTTTCTTTTATTATATCCAGTCATTACTTTGATGCTTCTGTCTCATTCCAGCGCCATTCCCAATTCTTCTCGTAAAGATCGGCCAGCCGCCGATTACCCTTAAGAATCAGGCAATTTTCCGCTTTTTTAGTTTCCGATGCTTTCGTAAAATTGAAACTCCCGGTTATCACATCCGTACAGTCGACAATCATAATCTTGTTATGAGCAATGGCAAAAGCGCGATCGATATGCGTCGGAACACCGTTACCGATAAAATAAGCTGCTGAGGGATTCTTTTTGGTGGATTGTGATTTATCTAAGATTATCCGTACTTTAACCCCTCGTTTATAAGCATTTACCAAGGCTTCGGCAATGCTGACACTCGTAAAATTAAAAGCCTGGACTTCGATGGATTTCTTGGCAGAATTCAGTTCCTGAACAACCATATTGGTGATCCCCCCTTGAGGTGAAAAAGCGACTTGGACTGCGCCAGTGGCCGGAACCGTATTCGAGTGACTTATTTCACCAGGAGGAGTCGGGTGTGAAGAACGTCCGAAGACTAAAACAGCAGCAGCAATCCAAATAAAAGTCAATCCGTAAAGGTATTTTTGCGTGATCATATTGGACCCTCCCTTTATTTAAAATTTACAATCGTCATTATCTAAACCATCTGCAACTTTTTCCCGGGAAGCCTTTATGCATCATTCCATTTCCGAATTGGGTGATAAAAGATTGGCGGAGATTACATTGGGTTTGGACATAATAGCCTCTATCAATTGGCTTTCCTTTTGAGAATCCCCGGTTCTAACATCATACACCAATTCAAAGGTATCTTTGGTGAGACTCTTAGCTTTTTGGCGGATATTTTTGCTATAACCGCAGATGAACTCCTCCAACTCCTGGGAATATACATTGCCTCTGACGATTAATAGATAAGTCTTGGCTGTCATTTTCCGATCCCTGGTTATTAAGAGATAGACCGTCATAGTAAATGAATATAGCAAGGCAATCACGAAATGGCTTGTTCCAACTGCCAATCCGATCACCAAAGCCCATAAAATAAAACCAATATCGCGATTATCTTTCACAGTAGTTCGGAACCGGATTATCGAAAGAGTCCCCATAACTCCGAAAGACACTGCGATATCCCCTTGAATGAGCAACATCAGAAAGGTTGAGGCAATAGCGATCATAACCAGGGTAATATTAAACTTTTTGTTATACGCAAGGGCCGTGTAGGAACGATAATAGACAAAATACATCAATGACGCTAAAATAGTCGAAAATATCAGTTCATTCATCAAGGACCAGGGATCCTTAATTACTTCACCATTAAAAAGGTAACTTCCGATCGCCTGAAAATCTTTGGCGAGGAAACCGAGATTTTCAAAAATACTCATCACCAACTCATCCCCTCAATATTTACTTCATTAGCAATAATACCTTTGGACAATCCGGCGGGAAGTGCCGAACTTGCTAATGGGTTTACCCAAAAGTTCGCAACTGAGAATTAAATCTTGCAAAAAGGGTAGTAGAAATCTTTCATACTTAACCTCCAGTACGGAGTTATTGGTCATGACCGGCGTGCAAAAGTTCAAATCCGGTTGGAATAAATCAAAAGACTGATTGCTGAAAAGGACATGGTTATCCAGAGTCAGACGTGTATTGAAATCCCGATGTGTAAAAGCCCTGCGTTCATATTGAATAAATGATACCGGCCGGTATATTCCGGCTTTTAATTTTTGATAACCGTCAAACGCCGTTGGATCGTCATACTTTAAAAGAACCTCCCAGTTTCGATCGATAAGCTCCCTGGCATCTTCCTTGGAAATCACAACTGATTTTTTAACCTGGTTTTCTCCCCATTTATATTTAATCTCCAGTTTGGTCACGGATGAAGCGGAACTATAGGTGCGCAGCCTGATGGTTTTCCGGGCGCGGGCTTTATAAATTTTATCAAAATAATCAGTATTGCTCATCGTGTCAAAATAAACACTCCGCACGGTATATCCAAATTCTCCGCCATTGACATCCGGAGTAAGCAAAGTATGAAAAGCTTGTAATAACCGGACATGATCTTCCGGCCCAATCGCAAATTTCTTTTCACAGCGCCGTACGACAATGGTGCTATTTCCGGCCATTATTTAGTCCCCCTTCCAAATATAGTCCTTCTAATATTGAAGCTGTCCGGAATTTCCCTTCCGTGGACAGCCTCTTCTCAAACTTACTATTTTCTGAAGGGATCTTACTGCGCTTGACAAGCGGTTCCGTTCAGGGTAAAACCGGTGGGTTTGGCATTAGTTCCGCTGTAACTGATATTGAATCCGAAATTAAGCGAACCGTTGGCGGAGATTACACTGTTATAGGCCATATTACTAACCGATACCGTAGCGCCGTTTTGATTATAGCTGCCGTTCCATAAATTTGTGATTTTCTGATTACCCGGGAACGACCAAACCAAAGTCCAGCCATTGATCGCAGTGCTATTGTTGTTTTTGATGGTAACAGTCACCGTGGCGCCGCCGCCCCAATCGTTCTGTTCATAGGATACCGCATAAACCCCTGGATTGGGTGTAGGTGTAAGTGTAGGCGTAGGGGTAGATGTAGGGGTAAGCGTCGGAGTCACAATGACCGACGCCAGATAATTTTGAACGGCTGTATTCCGGGTGACGATATGATTCAATAACGTGGTAAAAGAATTGTCAAATTCAGTCGCCCCGTTCGTTAAATAACTGTAAGTCCCCGACTCGCCTCCCGTTCCCACTACATATGGGCGAATCAAATCATGAAACTGACGAATTTCAGCTGTAACGGTGGTTTGATTAAAACAGCCAATCAGCGCAGCTTGCATTTCCTGGTGATAAATGTTTTTATAAACCGGATCATCCATTAAAAACCGGATCAAGGGCCATTGTTTGGAGATTTCACTTAACGAAAGACTGGGTATGGGGATATTGAACATATTATATCCACCCAGGGATAAATTGAAATCCCAGGGAATATAGGTCAAACGCCCCCCGTTGGCCAAATCCTGATACAAATAGTGGTTTTTGGTTACCCATCCATAAGTATCATAATTTATAATCGAAGTATTCACCGCTAACCAACGCAGGAACAAATTAACATTAAAGACTCCTTCCAGACCGGTCCTCCAAACGGCGGCGTTACTCCGCGAGGCGTTCAAGGCTGTAACCAGGGCCTGTAGGTCGCTCCAGTCATTGGCATCTTCGTTCGTTTTCTTCTCATAACTTTGCTGGTTAAAAAAGGTTAAATCAGCTCCGGATACTTGCAATCCTTTGTACAGATTCCCCTTTCCATTTGTAAATTGTGATTTCAACATCTGGTTGGATGGCTCCTCATACATGGTATAAAGTCCCCAGTACACCGGACCATTGCCGCTGTCAATGTATACCCTGGTAAAGGCGCTGCGGGGCGTCGGAATACCCGCGGAGCGAAAAATGTCGCCGCAAACCTTATCCCGTAAAAGAGAAGAGTCATACCAATTGTTATTGAAAATCAATTCTTTAAAACCATAGAAACGTTGATCCTCAATTTCCGGATAGGTGTCTTCAAATTTATCAAAATTCAGCCGGAAAGGATACTTATGCTTCCTGCTCATTTTGGGCCCGGATAAAGTGCTTTCCCCCTTATAACGAATCCCAACGTCCCACCAGGTAAGGTTATTGAACTTGACCGTGGCGGGTACATATACGGGATCCCGAGCGGAACCCGTCATCGGCATGCTCCATGTGGCCAAATCATCTTCCATGGTTTTATAATTTGCCGCGCTAATCACAATATCGAACCGAAGTACCTGACTATCTGAAAATAGCAAATCATAATTGGCTGGTCCGCTTTTGCCATGAGTTTCTTCCGTCCAGCCAATCGGTCTGGTCACCGAGTCGGCAGCATTAATCCGATCCTGCTTAAAAACAAAAATTGAAACCATCAAAGATAAAAAGAGCAATACCCCAATGAATTTACATGATTTATGCATGATTTTCCCCTCCTTAATTTTTTATTAATCACCGAAATCAATTTACATTATTTTCCATATATTATGTTAATTCTTTTTTAATCAAAAGTCAACATAATTTTAACAAAAATTTATTTAAATCTTTTTTGTTTTGAATACAAAATACAATTTGATATAAAAACCAATTTACTCTAGAGTGGGATTTTGTTGATATAGCAGCTTGAGTAGAAGAAATGGGCTGGCGATGAATTCATTCGGGGATTATCTGGTTTTCGCCGAAAATAACTCCGGGATATCGATTGGATAAATTTTTTAACCGACACACTTTCCTTGGGTGACAAACGACTAACCAAAAACCTCCTTAAATTAACTTTGTCAACTTCTAAAACATAGTATATAATGCATATGAAACATCTATAAAAAAACCACCTATCCTATAATATAACAAAACAACGGGCCCGCTATAGTTTCAGAGAACACTCCGGTTCCGCTTCTCAAGGAGGAATACAATTGATCATCATTAAAACCCCCGAACAGGTTGAGCTAATGGCTAAGGCCGCTAAAATCCTGACCGCCTGCCACCGGGAGCTGCGCAAATACATCCGCCCGGGTATCACCACCATGCAAATTAATGACTTTGCCGATAAATTTATTCATTCCCACGGGGCAAAAGCCGAGCAAAAGGGTTATCACGGCTATCCCTTCGCTACTTGCGCTTCAGTCAATAATGAAATCTGTCATGCCTTCCCGACCCAAAAAGCGCTCCAGGAAGGTGATATCGTCACCATTGATATGGTTGTAAGCCTTAATGGTTGGATGGCTGATTCCGCCTGGTCCTATCCGGTTGGAAAAGTATCTCCCCAGGCTGAAAAACTTCTTCGGGTTACCAAAGAATGTCTTTACCTCGGTATCCAAAAAGCCGTCAGCGGAAATCGCCTCGGCGATATTGCCCATACTGTACAGGAGCATGCGGAGTCCAATGGATTTTCTGTGGTACGGGATTATACCGGGCACGGCATCGGTCAGTCCATGCATGAAGGCCCGGAAGTCCTCCATTTTGGCCATCCCAACCGAGGAATCATACTCAAGGAAGGGATGGTTTTTACCATCGAGCCCATGATTAATGTAGGGGCTTACGGCCTGACAATCGACTCAAACGGGTGGACGGCCAGAACAGTCGACGGCAGCCTTTCGGCCCAATATGAACATACTATCGCCATTACCAAAAACGGCCCGTTGGTCCTGACCGAACAGGACTGATGCGGGGACCCTCTGTTCTTCGAGATTTAATACAGAGAAATCTCCGACACGGACCGATGCCTACCTGAACAAATAACTCTGCACTCCGGTCATTACCATGTGCACCGCGATTACAGCCAGCAACAGACCGGATAAACGTTCCAGCGCCACCAATAACCGGGCCGGGATTAATGTCCCCATAAAGACTCCCACCACTAAAAGAACTGCGGTCGCAAGCCAAGCCAGCCCCATCATGGTTAACCCCACAAAAGGTTGGGCTGCCGACTGGGCGGCCATGATCATCACCGTAGCCAAAGCGGATGGACCGACAATCAACGGTATTGCCATCGGTACAATAAAGGGTTCACTCTGCTCCTCCTTGGCACTGGTAAGGCGTTCGTCCGGAAATACCAGCCGTAAGGCGATAATCCCCAAAACCACCCCCCCGCAGATCTTCAGATCCGAGGGCCCAATCTCCAGGATATTCAAAAACCACGGACCCACAGCATAGAAAACCGTTAAAAGCAGCAGGGAAATGACTAATTCACGGATTACGATCTTCAAATGGCGTTTGGGATCGACATGGGTTAGAAGTCCCAGCACCACCGGGAGGTTTCCAAAAGGGTCCAGTACAAAAAAGAGGGTAATCGCCAGGGGTAAGGTTTGCATCATGATCACTCCAAAGTATGAATATAAAAGAAAAGATTCTCCCGTTTCCGGAGAGAACCTCTTTTCGCATGAAAAGAAATATTCAATGGAAAAAATTCATTGAAACGTAAGATACAACAGGCGCCTGAAACAGTTTATCTTACCTTATTCAGCACGTTTTTCCTTTCGACAAGTTCCGTATCGAGCTGAACTTGTATCTTCCTCCGGTTATGTTCGATTTTTTCAATGAGCCTTTTCACGGCAATCCGGCCCATTCTCTGCTTATAAACGTGCAAGGTAGTCAGCGGGGATCAATCCCGATTCACTCTCGTTAGTGCAGGCCCCGAACATTAAAATCATTTATAATTCTTGCCTTTTCCAACTCAGTCATTTTACGCCCCGGCTCTTTCGGGATTAACTGTCCCTCAAGAACTGCCGGATCACTTTTTCTTTCACTTAACAACTGAATCAATTTTTTCCGCCAATTACTTAACATTTGAGGCTGAACCGACACTAAATTGTGTAATTCATCGGGATCCTCAGCAATTTGGAAAAGCAACTCACTCCCGGTGTTTTCCTCCCAAATATATTTCCAGGAGCCATCCGTGAGCATGAATAAACGCTCTCCAACTTTTCCATGTTCTCCCAAAAACACTTCCCGAACCTTCTCTCTACTCCCTTTAACCAGCGGCAGCAAACTACAGCCATCGATTTTTTCAGGAATGCCAGCCCCGGCAATATCTAAAATCGTCGGCATGATATCCTGGAGACCGACCACCGCGCTATTGCTCTGTCCCGGAACCCATCCAGCCCCTATCAGTTGATCCAGATCACCCCGGGGCGGCGGCGTGATAATCAGAGGAACATTACAAGCCCCCTTCATAAAATTACGTTTAGCCCACAAGCCATGATCCCCCATACTGTCTCCATGATCCGAGGCAAAGACAAACCAGGTATTATCCAGTAATCCGGCCTCACGGATAGTACCGATTATAATATTGATCCAGCGGTCAACTTGGGACATTAACGCAAAATACCCACGATACGCCTGGTCAATCCGGTGAAGTGTCTGACTCTCGCTGCTCCATTCGGCGATAATCCGTTGATGCATCAGAGGCTGATATTCTTTCTCCCAATCTCCAAATAACGGCTCAGGCATTGTCTCTTTTTCATAAATATACAAATCACGCAACAACGGCATAAATGGCGGATGCGGCGAGGTGAAAGAAACCCACAAAAACTGCGGTCGGGTCCAATCCCGCCGTTTAATGGCTTTACAAGCCTCGCGTCCAATCCATTCCGTCGGATGTAAATGATCGGGGAGGTGCCAGGGTCTCATGGTGATAGAATTATTGGCGATGCCGCAAGTCCAGGCTTCTCCGGGATACCCTTGTTCGGCCAGCCACTCCTCATAATCGCCGTAACCGCGGTCTTCATTTTGGGTTATTCCCAAGCGACGGCCTTCTTCGCAAATCAGCATGCTTTCAAAACCATGATGATCCCGTTCCGGATAGACATGCATCTTACCAACCGCCCGGGTTTGGTAACCAGCTTCCGTCATCAAACGGGGCAAAGTCTCACGCACCGGAATCTTAAAGCCTTCCTGATAATAAGTCAATCCCAGACTATGCCCGGTAAGTCCGGTTAAAATGGTCTGCCGGGCCGGAATACATACCGGTGTTGATGAATAACTTTGGGTAAAGCGGGTTCCCCGCGCGGCCAAAAAATCAATATGTGGAGTTTGGATCACGGGATTTCCGGCACAACCCAGAAAATCCGCCCGTAAATGGTCGCAAGTAATAAAGATGATATTGGGTTGCGGCATTTTTTTATTCTCACTCCCTTACATATTACTTAATTCCGGAACTGGCCAAACCTTTGATAAAGAACTTCTGGGCAAAGATAAACAACAAGATCAGAGGGAGGATAACGACTGTAGTGGCAGCCATCAGCAATTCCCATTGGACAACTTCGTTTTTATACATCGTCAATGCCAACTGAGCGGTTCTCATATTCTCGGAGTTGGTGATTACCAACGGCCAGATATAATCATTCCAAACCGTGGTCAGTTTGATCACGCCCAGACTGGCGAATAGCGGGCCACTCAGCGGGAGAAAAATTTTAAAATAAGTTTTCCAGAGAGAACAGCCGTCTAATTCTGAGGCTTCATCCAACTCCTTGGGAAAATTCAAATAAAATTGCCGACATAAAAAGATACCGAATGCTCCGGCCATCTGGTTAATCATCAGACCTGGGTAGGTATTAATCCATCCGGTGCCGCCCATTCCCAGCCAGTTATTACCTCCAGCGAAAGGTATGATTTTCATAATCAAAAAAACCGGAACCATGGTGACTTGAGCGGGAAGCATCAAGCCTAACATCACACTCATGAATAAAACGTTTTTAAAACGAAACTCCGTCCGGGCAAAGGCGTATCCGGCCATGGAATTAAAAAACAAACTAAAAACCGTTACCACAGTTGTGACAAAAAACGAATTAAACATATACCGAGCCCAATTTCCTGAAGCCATTGCTTTGGCGAAATTATCAAAGCGCCATTCTTTGGGAATGAAATGAAATACCGGTGAATTAACCTCGGCGGAACTTTTCAAGGCCGTCGAAAGCATCATTAAAAACGGAACCAACATCATCACAGAACAGGCCAACAATACCAGACCCAAGATCAAAGTGCTCCATTTAATATGTTTCATGACCATCCATCCTTTAGCTCATTCCCAGGTCGTTACCCTGGTTGCCATATTTAAAGTTGGTAAAAGTTAATGTAACACAAATAATCAATAATACCGTACCCATTGACGAGGCATAACCCATTTGGAACTGGGAAAAAGCCCGTTCAAAAATCTGGTGTACAATCGTCGTGGTAGCGTTCAAAGGCCCCCCCTGGGTCATCACGTTCACTTGATCAAATACACTAAACGACTGAACACACGCAATGACGAACAAGAAAAAAGTGGTTGGCTTTAACATTGGAATCGTGATTTTAAAAAATTGTCCTATGCTAGAAGCGCCGTCTATCTTGGCCGCTTCGTATATGTAATCGGGAATTTGCTGCAATCCTGCCAAATAAATAATCATGTTATACCCGATAAGTTTCCAGACACTCATAAAAATAATGCTGGGCAAAGCTAATTTCATATCAAACAACCAACGTTGACCCGGCAATCCCACATACTTCAAAGCCTGATTAAATAAGCCCAATGTCGGATCGTAAATCCAAAGCCATACAATTGAAATAGAAACCATGGAAGTCACGTTGGGCATGTAAAAGGCAATCCGATGAAACCGTTGCCCGAAGACCTTCCGATTTAGCAAAACCGCTATGATTAATCCTAATGCGATTTGCGGGATAATTACAAACACAGCATAGATAAAAGTATTCTTAGCCGCTATCAAAAAGTTCGGATCATGAACCAGGCGGACATAATTGGCAAACCCCACAAAATCCCGGGTTTTATACAAATCATAGTTGGTAAAGCTCAAATATACCGTAATGACCAGTGGAATAAAAACAAAGACAAAATAGATCAAATAACTAGGGAAAATCATCCAAAAAGCGCCAGCAGATCTACGTTTATTCTTGGTTTTTCCATTTCGCATTGTTAATCCCTCATTTAATTTTTGTGGGGTATTGAATTTCCTTCAATACCCCACTTTTTTGACCTTACTTCATGTTTGAAGCTTTAATCTCCGCTTGCAACAAATCTAAATTATCCTTTAATGCTTGTTTCGGGTTTTTCATACCGTAAAAGGCTTCCTGTTGCGCCTGAGGTAGATATTTATAAACGTATAACTGAGACCATAAAGTTTTGGGAGCGCCTTGCCCGACGCTGATCGCATCCAAAAGCACCTTATTGATGAACGGATCATCGTTAGCATATTGTTCCTGTAAGGATTTCCGGACAACCGGGCATTTGGTGGTTTTGTAACGATTCCACATCTCCTGTTTATTCATTATGAATTGGATCAATTCCCAGGACTCTTTTTTATGTTTACTTTCGGAACTAATGAAAAGTAATTCGCATCCGCTCCAGATAGCGGCTTTTTTCCTTTTCATGTTGATGAAACCGATCTTATCTTTCAAAGACGGATCATTTTTTAGCAATTGGGCAATCCAGGTCGGTTGAACAATCGACATAGCCGCTTTATTCACAGCAAAGAGGCTCTGTTGGTTTTCACGGTCCTTGGTTTGTTCGATCGCAACTTGTTTGTTCTTAAAGAGGTCGGCGAGAAAGGTCAAGGCTTCGACATATCCGGCGTCATCAAAAGTAGGATTGCCGTTTTTATCCACGAAATTTCCACCGGCTTGAAAAGCAAAGGGCTGCAAAAATTTAATCTCATCAATCGGCATGTTTAAACCGGCGCGGGTCACGATTTTGCCATCGCGTTTGGTCAGTTTTACGGCATCAGCAGCCAATTCCTGCCAATTTGTCGGAGGCTTCTCCGGATCTAAACCGGCTTCTTTAAAGAAGTCTTTCCGGTAAGCGAAAACAGCGGGCGTCGGGTAAATACCCAAACCATAGATTTTCTTTTTATAACGGCCCATTTCATAAACGTTATCTAGAATGTCGTTTTTGTCTTTCCACCGGGAAATATAGCTATCCAAGGGTTCATACTGCCCTTTTTCAGCCCGTATCGCTATAGAGTTTAACGCATGGTGAATAATATCCGGGCTGGTGTCACTGGCATATGCAGTATTCAGTTTGGTATCAATGGCATTCCCGAAGGGCGCTTCAGCAAACTCAATCTTGATGTTAGGATGTGTAGCTTCATATTCCTTAAATAAATTCAAGTAATAATCGTGCCAGATAATATCGTTGCCGCCTTTCCAGAACTTTAAGACAATTTGATTATCTGCGTTCGTAATACTGGAGCCTGCAACTGCGATCAGTGTAATCAACATCACAACAATCAGCATTGCCCATCTTCTTTTTCCCATCGAATAAGCCTCCCTAATCAAATTTCGATTGCTTTCATTATAAAAAATAAAATACCAAAATGGAATTAACAATAATAATGTCTTTTTTACTTTTTTTCAGATCTTCTTTTAAAACCCTATCGAAGTATTCAAAATTTCAGATTTTTTTACTTATATTCAGTTGCCGGAAGCTATTTCGATAATCAATCGGTGTCTTACCCGTAAACTTCTTAAAAATGCGGGAAAAATAGCTCATATTAGGATAACCCACTTGTTCAGCGATCTCGTACAACTTTAAATCAGACGAACTCAATAACTCTTTGGCTTTTTCCAATCTCAGCTCCGTAAGGTAGAAGCTAAAATTTTCCCCGGTTTCATTTTTAAAAAGCTGGCATAAATAATTCGGATTGACGTGAACATTTGAAGCGACTTCATGGAGGGAAATCCCTTCACAACAATGTTCCTGGATGTAGCGCAAGGTGTCTTTGACAACGGCTGAATAATTATTTTCCGGGATAACCATCAGGTTAACCAGTTTTTCCGAAGTTTCGAGCACTCCCTGTTGAAGATCTACAAAAAAGCCCTTTTCCATCAGATTTTCCAAATCCAGCTCCCCAATCTGATGGCCGTTCCCTGCCGAACGCACTCTTGCTGACAACATCGCTAAAATTTCACTGCAAACTAGGCGCAGATACCGGAGTTCTTCCGCGGATCCATTTTGTAAATATTCCAAAATGGAAGCGATACAATTGAGGATCTCGGTGCCATTTCCCTGATTCACCTGTTGCAATAAATTTTTCTGCAATTCAGCAATTTTGTCTTGAAACTGGTTCCCAACCTCCTTCGACTGCATATTGTCCTTCACTAACCTGCTTGGACCATGAAAAAAACAAACCTCCATGGCACGAAAAGCTTCTTTGAAAGCCTTGGGCAGATTATCCAGATTAGTATAGGACTGGCTCATCCCAACAGCACAACCTAATCTTTCTTGAAGCTTTTCTATATATTGATTTTTCTCCCAAGTCGCTAAATCCTGATTGATGATTCCCAGCAGCCACCATTGATTGAGCCTGCTTTTAATCCGGAGAAAATCTCCGATGGTGGTTTGCTTGATGAATGCATCGTCCAATTCGACCAACTTTTGACTTAAACTGACAGCAAACACGGCATAAGTCCGGTTTGTAAGATCCATGCCGGCTTGCAGTAATTTATCATTGATTTCTTCCTGACTCATCCCGTCTTTGGGTGAATCCAAGAGCAAGAAAATGTCCTTACGGCCATTATTTTTGCTGTTTTGTTCCCGGCGTTTTTGTTCCAACCGTTCCAATAACTCCAGGATATCTTGATCCTGAACTTCAACTTTAGGAATATAATCAAAGGCTCCAAGCTTTATAGCCTCACGGGCCAAAGCGAATTCAGTATAACAAGTTAAAATGACAATATCCGTTTCCGGGGCTCTGGCTTTCAACCGCTTGATGAATTCAAAACCATCCATGACCGGCATTTTAATATCGGTTATCACCAGATCGGGATGAGATTGTTCGAAAGCGTTCAGGGCTTCCAAGCCATTCGAAGCTTCACCGACGATTTGATAATCCCCTGAGCTCTTTTCGATGCAAAATCGAAACCATTGACGAATCGGTTTCTCATCATCCACAATCATGATTTTCAAAAAAGCCACCGTCCTTTGGGGGAATCACTACCGCAGGTAAACGCAACCATGCTGTAGTTCCCTGATTCAGCACGCTGCCGATTTTCAACCCATACCCCGGGCCAAAGTTGAGAACCAGCCGTTGATGTACATTCACAACCCCAATTTTACTAAATGTCCGCTCTGACGGTTTTCCCATTTGCCATAATAAACTAAGTTGTTCTTCCGTCATCCCTACCCCATTATCACTGACTTCTATGATTAAATCATTGTCTTGCCGCTTGCCGGTGATTACAATCCGGCCTTTATCAACCTTCGGTTCTATGCCGTGGAAAATCGCATTTTCAACCATGGGTTGCAAAATCAATTTGGGGATCTGAAATTCAAGTAATTTTTCAGGAAATTCCAGCTTGAGCTCAAATTTATCCGGATAACGCACTTGTTGGATTAAAACATAGTCTTTTAAAATTGCCAATTCTTCCCGAAGCGTAATGAGTTCATCACTATTGCCAATGGTTCTTTGTAATAAACGCCCCAAAGCCAGCAACATGGCCTGAGCGCCCTTGTTTTCCCCCATTTCGACCATGAAACGAATGGAAGTCAAGGTATTATATAAAAAATGGGGATTAATCTCTGCCTGTAGGAATTCCAATTCAAGTTGGCGTTTTAAGCGGCACTGTTCTTGAAGATCCTTTAACAGGTGTTGAATCTGATCCACCATCTGATTAAAACCATCACTCAAATCTCCGATTTCATCCGAACTGCGAACTTCGGATACAGCCTGTAAATTCCCGCCTTCAACCTCCCGCATGGCAGAATGTAATTGCCGGATCGGCAGGCTAATCCGCCGCGCCTGAACGTAAGAAAAAACAAATCCAAACATCAGGCAAAAGATCAACAATCCGAGAATTAAATATTTCATTTTCTGTTTCATAGAAACCAACAAGCGATCCACGGAAACTTCTTCCACCAAAAACCATCCCGCTTTAGGGATGGGTAAATAACTGTAAAGTAATTTACGATTTCCCTTTACTTGGGTAAAATTGCCCGAAAACCGCTGTTTTCTGATACGCCGCCAATTTCCTTCTTCGCTAATATTCCTGCCGAGTCGAACCGAGTCAGAGTCAGAAACGATCTTTCCCCATTGATCCACCACATAAATGTGATGACCTTCCCCTAATGCGCTTTGATAGGTATTCCGGATCACTTTCTCATCCACATTCAATAACAGTATCCCTATAGGTTTATCACTATAATAATCTTTCATTAACCGGGCTGCTGAAAAAACATTTTTATCCTCACCATAACCCAGCCGATCATTAAATGTGCTGACCCATAAAATTTTGCCGTTTTTTCGGCTGATTTCAGAAAACCAGGGATGTTTCCCGATACTGCTAAAATTATAAAGGTCATTAATCCAAGAAGTGTATGCTTTGCCTTTAAAGGAATAGAGCACCGTATAATAATCCAAGGTATCGAAGGAATAGGTATTTTGTGAAAAGATCTCCAGAACCCGACTCGCTTCGGTCAGCCGCTGGTAAGAGTCCCCGGAGGGAGGCCTCCGGATAATATTGTTAAGATCATCGTTAAAATACAAAAGATTGGAGGCAGAAGTAATTTCATCAATGATCCCATTTAAATTGCGCCCAACCTGTTCCAACACTTCCAACCTGGATTGACCAACCTGTTGCTCAATAATCAGTTCCGATCCTTTATAGAGGGTGATTCCAATGATGCTGACAATCATCCCGATTAAAAGAAAGTAGGAGATGATTAAGCGGTGTTGGATACTGCTTTTCTGAATAAACAGGCTCTTCAATGAATTACCTCATGAAAATCAAATTCGAAACGTCGTTGTCGATTGCTTCAAATTATCCGCCAAAGTCGCTAAATTTTCAGCCAACGAGGCGACCTCTTCAGCACCGGCGCTCTGTTCTTCTACAGAAGCAGCGACTTCTTCGGTGCTTGCCAGACCCTCTTCACTGATTGAAGCCAGGTGTGTTACGGCGCCAATCATAGCTTCGTTTCGTTCCGCCATTTGTTGGGCCGATCCGGCGACTTTATTGATTTCGTTTAAGACCTCGCCAAGTTCCTTAAAAATCGATCCAAAAGTACCGGTTGCTTGAGTGGTTAGGGTTCGACTCTCCTGTGCCTTCTCAATCCCTTGTTTGATAACCACCGTTGCATTTTCACTCCGTTCAATCATTTGTTTCACTAAATTACTAATTTTTTGGGAGGCCTGTTTGGATTGATCGGCCAATTTTCCGGTCTCCGTGGCAACAACGCTGAATCCTTTCCCATGCTCCCCGGCGCGGGCCGCTTCAATCGCCGCATTTAAAGATAGTAATGCGGTTTGCTCTGCAACATTTCCAATCAGCGAAGCAACTTCATTGATTTCGGCGGAAGCCTGATTCATTTCATTCATCACTTCATTAATCTTTTGGGTGGTTTCATAGAGATTGTTCATTTCCGAGGCTATGTCACCGGTCACTTTCTGGCCGATATTGGCTGAGGAGGCTATTTTTTCCGACATCGAAGCCATATGGGTGGTATCACCGGACACGGTTCTTACCAATTCGCCCAGTTCATTAATGGTATGAGCCGTTTGCTCAACCTGATCAGCCTGCTCGGAAGAAGCTTTCGTCAACTCCTCGATTACCACAGCCACCTCTCCGGCAGCCCGGCCGGAATTCATTGAAGCATCCCGGAGTTCATTACTGGCCAAAGAAAGCATTTGGGCATGCTCATTAATGTCGCCGACCAACCGGCGTAAACTGACTAAGGCTTGGTTAAGTCCTTCTACCACCTGATTGATTTCCTGCGAACCTTTGGTGTTTAAAGTTTGAGTCAAATCGCCTGTAGCTAAGGACTTGATCTTGATCGCCATCTCCTTCAACGGTCCGGAAATCATAGCTGCAGCCAGTAGTCCGATAGTAATGGAGATCAAGATACTGATAATTAAAATCAATGTGGTGCTGAACTGGGAATCACGAAAAAAGGCATTCCCGCTATTCATCGTCTGGATCGCGTTGGTCGATACTTGTGCTTGAATTGAATTTAAGCTCATAATAATCATATGCAAGGAACGGCTAATATCCATGTAACTATCCGGTGATAAGACTTGCCCCGAATATCCCTTTATCGTATCGAGCGAAGTATTAATTTGCTTAACTTCATTTGGGAATTTTGAATAATCGTTAACCACTGTTTCGAGAGTGTTGGCAGTTAAAAGGAATGTTTGATGACTTATCAAATTATCGGCAAGTTGTTGACGGATTCGCTCGACATCCTGATTCGCGCCGATAATGCTCTGATACCCGGTTAGGCTCGCCTGAAACACGTTATGGGTTATATCCCGCATTTGTCCAATCATTCTTAACCCCAGATACCCTTCAAGCAGTAAAAAAAAGACCATCACTGCAATAATAAGCAAAATTTGATGGAATACTTTCATTTTCGATAATAAACTCCGTAATGGAGTCATTATAAAATTTAAAACATCCTGTACGAGCTTTCTTAGCGCTTGAAATTTCAATTTGTGGCCCTCCAATTATTTTCTAAATATTTTAATTTAAGTGCAAATCAATTGTTTAAATCCAATTTGTACAAAAAATCAAATTAGATTACAAATCACACTAAACTTTACCTTTTAGTTTTCGGAATTTCTGAAGATAAATTTAGGCATAAAGTAAATAAAAAAACTTTTCCTAGATATATAAAGAGATTTTAAACGATTTTATTATTTTTCGGATTTTTAAACGGTTTTATTATTTTTAGTGGGTTCGCGATACAAACTTCTGATAGAAAAAGCGAGGGGAAAAACGCTGGATTACAAACTGATAGGCTTCAAGAGGGACTAATGGGTCCGCCTTACCGTAGAACTCCTATTTTTTACGGGGAAAATGTAAAAACATTCCCCGATATCGCTGGTAAGGATGTCAAAAACTTTCTAATATTCTTAAGGCGCTCACGGAAAATCAAGACACCTCCATCATCGGCCCATACAAATTTCCACCACGGTGAGTTCCAATTCCAGCCGCGGTTCCCGCTGACCGGTTTTCATGCGGAAATCGGCCATAAGCAGTCTTTCCATAATTTTAGCGAGCTCCTTCAGGGTAAAACTTCCGGATTGGGCAAAGCTTTTCTCCGCCACATAGGGGTTAATCCCCAACATCGTGGCGAGCATCTTGGCATTCAACCCCTGGTTCCTCCCCTCATAGGCCGCAGTGATATTCCGGAACTGGCGGGAGAGGGTCGCCAAAATTTTAATCTCATTCTCCCCGGCGTTTAATAAATTTTCCAGACGCGGCAATCCCAGCCGGGGATTTCTATCGGCGACCGCATCAATCAAACCAAAGATATCCGGTTCGGGAGTTTCCGGAACCAGCCGGTCCAGATCCTCATCGGCCAAATGAATGTTTGCTCCCATAAACATTTTGAGCTTTTCCAATTCAGTGCGGGTTCGCAGCAAATCCGGACCTAAACGCTGTCCAATTTTAGTTATCTGCACCGGGGTTAGTTTGAGCCCCATCTTTTCAGCCCGCTGTTTGGTCCAAACCGGCACATCTCCCTTGGAAAGTTTATTGCAGTCCACTACGGTAAGGCGTTTTTGAATCTCCTGGTGAACCTTTTTACGGCCGTCCAATTTTTTGGCGGATACGATAAAATAGACACCATCGGCCATATTGCCGATGCCTTTTAAGACCGCTTCCTCACTACCGGATACCCCGTCTTCCAAATTATCCAGATAAATAAGGCGGGCGCTCCCCCAAAAAGGGGGAGTCTCCAGATCGCGTATGAGTTCCCCGGGATCTACCTCTCCCGCGTCCACTCGCATATAATTAAATGGTTGATCTTCGGGGGAGAGAATTTTATTGAGTACCGACTTCAACAATTCTTCATGAAATAACCGCTCTTCTCCCAAAAACAAATAAACCGGCAACAACCGGCCTTCCGTGACCTGCTTCACAAAATCGACCCGCGTCATCCAAAGTCACCTTCCACTCTTTTTAACTTGAATCCGGCAAGTAACCCCACATTTAAACTTGCCGGATTCAAACAATGAACCCGATCCGGCCAATTTTTCTGCGTCATCGCAGAAAAATTGTCACTTACTTGCCGGATCGAGGTTTAATTAAGCCGGTTACCAACAAGCACGGCCAGGCTATTGATAAGTCGTAACCGTAAAATCCTTCCCATACAACCGGATGGTTATTTTGCCCTGCCGGTCGGTCCGGTAAAGATCAATCCCCAAGGAATGCAACCGCCGCAGGGTACTGACAGCCGGATGCCCAAACCGGTTCCCGGCTCCCGCCGAAATAACTCCTACCTTCGGCTTGACCTGGGAAATAAAACCCAGGGTACTGGCATACTTGCTGCCATGATGACCGACCTTTAAGACCGAGGCCCGTAAAATGGCCGGATATTTTCGGGCCATTATTGTTTCGCCCTGCTCACTCAGATCTCCTGTTAACAACAATTTGTTTTTGCCGTACTGAAGTAAAACGACCAAGGAACAATCATTTTCATCATCCATCCCCGGCAGGTTCAAAACCATTCCGGTCACTTCCGCTCCCAATTTGAATTTTTTCCCGCTGAAAACTTTTTCCGACGGTACATGGGCCGCCCTGATCCGTCTTAAAAACTCTTGAACCTTAATCGTGCCGGTATTGACAGGTAAAAACAATTTCCCGGCCGGAATCTCCTCCAACACTTCGGCTAAGCCGCTGATATGATCGGAGTGTCCATGGGATGCAATCACCAAATCCAGCTTGGTAACCCCAACCGAACGCAAAAATGGAATCACCCTGGAAATGCCTTTGCCCTCATCACCGCCATCCATCAACAAGCTCACCCCATCCGGCGTCCGGATAAACAAGGCATCTCCTTGTCCGACATCAATGACTGTAAATTCCAAATGCCGGCTTTGACCGTGCTGAAAGTAAGCGGCCCAGACAATCAAATTAACCAGACATAATGTTCCTAAGATCACCCATGCCGCATTCCCCAGCCTTTTTTTCGTCAACATATTCGGTTGGGATAGATCGAGAATCAACACCAAGGCTAAATAGTAGGCAATGATCCAGGGCCAGGGCCAATCCGGGGACCAGGAAGCCGCCCAGCTTTGACCGGCCAAAAAATGAGCCAGCCACCGGATAACGGTTAGGTTCCAATCGACCGCAACCAAAATCCAATGAGCCGCTCCGGGCAAAAGTAAAGCCAATCCTTCTCCAAAGAGTCCCCCGATGATTACAAATTCTGCGGGCAGAAAGAATAACAAATTAGCCAGCGGGCTACACCAGGCGATGAGTTGGAAATAGTGAACGATCAGCGGAGTCACCATCAGTTGCGCTCCGAATGAAACCAGCAAAGCCTCCCAGAGAGGCTTTGCCAATCGGCCCCGGACCGGAAAACATTCTTTCAGCGCCGGAAAAAGCCATACCACTCCGAAGGTTGCCAGAAAAGAGAGTTGGAATCCGACCTGAAATAAATAGTAGGGATTCCACCCTAGCAATCCCACGGCCGCTAGGGCCAACCGGTTGACTTGGTCCTTGGCCTCGGCGCCGATTAGATTCCCAATCGCATAAATCACCATCATGATTCCAGCCCTCAATACCGGCGGCCCCATGCCGGTCATCATGATATAAAAGCCAATCCCCAGGACCAAGGGTATAATTTGAAACTTTTTCGGAATTCGAAAAAGGCCCAAAAGCCAGGTCAGGCCGATAACCACAAATCCCACATGCAATCCGGAAACCGACATCAGATGGATCGTCCCGGTGCGGCGCAATTCATTCGCCAATTTTCTGTCGCCGACTGCGTCGCTTAAATCATCATTAAAAATCATTCCATGGAGTAACCGCGAATTGACGGGGGATAAAACATTTTTCCCGGACCGGATCATCTTATCCCGGATACGCTCCGCCCAAAGATAGGGACGAGGCAACCCCGGGCCTTTTATTATAATTGGAGGATTTTCGGCTGATAAATTGCCGGTAATGCCCTGTTGTTCGAGATAATTGGGGAATCTGGCGCGAGGGATGGTATTGAGCTTGAATTTACCGTAAATTTGAAGCTTGCGGCCATAGGTGTCTTTGGGCAAAGCGCCGCGGCAATATACCATGATTTTGCCGCGAGGACCATTTCCGGCATCACAGTCCGTCTGCAACAAAAAGCGAACCCCGTGAAGGGCGGCTTCAGTGCGTTGTATCTGGACCCCTGTTACCTTGACCTTTTGCTGGTGGTAGGTTTGGCTGATGTGGAGCCAGAGGTTGTACCGCTGATGAAATATACTATACCAACACCCGCTTAGGAAAAAGATGGCGGTTAGGATCAGCAAGCCTCCGATCCGCCGCTTCAAAACAAAAAATATCAAAAGGGCGGTCACCACAGCTAAAGATAACAGCAACCACCAAAGCGGATTTGCATGAATCCATGCGTCGGCTAAAATCCCGGCTATTACGGAAACCAAGACCAAAAGGCTTTTGATACCGGTCATTTTACCACCAAATAGGGGCGAAGTTTGTCCAATGTCTTGACGCCAATGCCGTTTACCTTATCCAGATCTTCATAGTTTTTAAAATTTCCGTTTTTATTACGGTACTCGACGATTTTGGCCGCCAGAAAAGGTCCGATGCCCGGGACGCTTTCAAGTTGCGCCGGACTGGCGCCATTGACATCAATCGGCCATTTTATCGAGGATGGCAAGGATATTCCTTGCGGCTTTTGGTTGCGGATGGACCGAGATTGGGCTGTTTTTAATTTGGTTTTACTGCGCCGCTTATCCACCACTTCCAGCCGTTCGCCTTTCCTTTGGATATAAATCCTTTCCCCATCCTCGACGAATTCCGCCAAATTAACCGGTTCCAAATCAGCTTCCGGAAGAGCTCCGCCCGCTTTTTCGACGGCTTCAAATTTGCGCAGGCCCGGTTTTAGACAAAGCAACCCGGGTTTGGCCACCGCTCCGCGGATATCGACGTAAATGGAATTAACCGAAACATCATCCTCATATTTTTGGGTTAAGCCCTTATTGCCGCTGATAAACATCAACAACCCTCCGGCAGCCAAAAAAATGAGTAATATCAGCGCAGCTATCCGTTGTCTCACCGTTAAGCCGAACATGGCAACCTCCAAAAAACAATTAATTTATTTTTAATTCGGTATTTTCATACAAAATCCTTCCGTTGAATGGAATTGTATTGAAGAAAAAACCGTTGGAGGCATTTCTTTCTCCCTTTCGCTTTTTGCCATGAACTTTTATTTTATCAACTCCCTGCCCATCTCTTAAAGTTCGAAGCTTTTACTATAACCTGCCACTCCCAGTTTTTCTCCCATTGAGCGGTATTCCCCCAAGATGTAACTGTAAGGTTTAATTTTAGCCGCGTCCGGACCACCATCATCGTTGAGTACAGCCTCATCAAAATGCACAGCCACCATTTCGCCGACAAATATATCGTGGCTGCCATAATTTAAAATATCTTTTACCTTGCATTCCATATTCATCAAACATTCCTTGATGAGAGGTGCTTTGACAATACTTGCCGGTACGGGAGTTAATCCGGTTTCCAAAAATTTGTTTACACTTTTGCCTGAGACAGTTCCGCAGTAATCGACGGCTTTAGCGATATTTTCGGATGGTATATTGATGACATATTCCATGGACTCCCTTACCATGGAATGAGAGTATCTTGCAGGGTGCACAGCGATATAAACCATATTCGGATGATGGCTCAAAACACCGGTCCAAGCGATGGTAATAATATTGGGATCTTTCTTATCTGTTTTCACTGTTACCAGTACTGTCGGCTCCGGTAACGGGGATACATTCAATTTTTCCATGATTCTTTTGCTCATTTGATGGCCTCATTTCTTCGAATTTTTTTACAACCGTTACAAACTCTCACTCGATGAAGGTGATAAATGCTTCTATCATCGGATACTCCTCCTTTCACGGATAATTCTTGACACGTTTCCAGTAATCAATTAAAATCTAATTCTAGACACGAGTCTATTATATTATTCGCTTCAAAGGTATACAACCGGCAATATCAAGCCGAAAGTCGATAATTCAACGGATAGAGCTGAGACGTCTATAAAGGAGTATCATCATGGAAGACCGCCGGATCAAAAAAACCAAACAAGCTATTCAACTTGCTTTTGCAAAATTATTATCCGAAAAAAGTATGGATCATATTACTGTAAAAAGCCTCTGTGAGACCGCAGATATCAACAAGAGCACCTTTTATTTGCATTATCAAGATATTTATGATTGCGCCGACTGTATCCGGGATACTATTGTTGATGAATTCTGTGAAATAATTGCCCCATACCGCTTTGAAGAGATGATTGTGAACTTTGAGGTTATTTTAGATGACATCATTAAGATGTTTGATAGGAATAAGCACATATACGTGCCGTTTCTTAAATCTCCCAGTCTGGCTTCGAGTTCCTGCAAACTGAAGCAACTGATCATTGAGAGAGTATTGGCAAAAGCCGGCGTCGAGGATCAAAAGGACAAAATATTCCGGTGCACGGTTTCGTTTATCATGAGCGGCATTATGAGTTTACTGGAACAACATGAATTTACCGAAATTGATCACCAAACCGTTTCTGCCCTGGCTTATAAAGTGAAAAATGGATTTACGGCTCTTTGAAAGAATTCATGCTTTGGGAAAAAAATATCGCCATACTCAGGATGTCCCTTGTTAAAAAAATTCGCCAATGCAATTGGTTTCAAACCGGCTAGGCTGAATATGAGTTTACCGGAGATGTAATAAGTCTTCAGGGGATGTCGAATCAAAAAAACGGCCTGCAGGCCGTTTTTTTGATTCAAACTATTTTCAATTCATTGATGTTCTATTTTTTCCCGCCGGATTCGTCAATTCCTTCGAGCCCTTGCACTTTGGTGGGCGGCGCTTCCCAGACCATGACGTCAACTCTCCGGTTTTGCCACCATGAAGATTCGGTATGGCCTTTTTTAAGCGGAAATTCTTTCCCATAGGCGTAAATCGTAATCCGTTTCGGAGCAATTCCTTTTTCCAGTAAGTATTTCTTGATAGCGCTCGCCCTTCTCTCCGATAAATCGAGATTATAACCGGTACTTCCCCGTTCATCGGCATGCCCACCTAAGAGGATATATAACGCGGAATATTTTTTCAATATCGCCAAATCTGCATCCAGAGAAGAAAACTGATCACGGCGCAACTCGGCTTGATTGAGATCAAAATAGACTGCTTTCAATGATTTGTTGAGTTCCGGAGAGTTCGGCGTGAAGCGTTCTACCGTAAACCCCTTCTCTAAAATGGCTTTTTGTCCGGAAGGGCTGGTCACTTCGAGATCATATTGCCCTTCCGGCTTCCCGGCAATGTCAAAGAAACTGCTTATTTGGGTGGAATCCACCACTTTGGTGTTTAAACCCGGGATTTCCAGCCGGCCATCGCGGCTCAATTTAACGGTACTGCCCGGTTCAAAATTGCCGCCGGCGATCTTCGTTAAAATCATGCCGTTATTAAAGCCTCTATCCGGATCAATCCCTTCGATCACCGGTTTCACTTTGATCACCGGCTTTGGCAAATCCTCAACACTAAAACCATTGGCCAATATCCCGGAGGCCCCGTCACCATTAACCACTTTCACATCATAAACTCCGATCACGGCGTCGTTTAGATTAAATTCGCAGGTAATTAAGGAATCGGAAACCACTGTAACACCAGCGGCCCCGATATTCATTTGCCGGTTGATAAGCATCACCGCCGCCCCGGTTTTAAAAGATGCTCCTTTGATCTCCACAATCACCGTAGTGTTATGATAAGCCCGTTTGGGAACAATCTCCCTAACCTTGGGAGCAGGAGCGGTTATCGTAAAACCGCCTTTCAAGGCGGCCGACTTTATCAGTTTGTTACGGACGACCACGTTCCATTTCCCAACTTGTTTTTCTTTCAAATCAAAAGAACAGGTAATTTTATTGGAAGAAATAACCTGTACATTCCGGCCCTCAATATCTTCCTGACCCTCCATGGCCAATTTAACGGTAAGGTTTTCATCAAACTTCTCCCCGTTGATCACCACATGAACCAGACCACTGTTTGTCCCACTATCGGGTGAAATTGAAGTAATGATTGGTGTCGGGATGAAAAAAAAGAGTAAAGCGCCGATCATGATAATAAGTCCTTTGGAATCCATACTATACCAGCTCCTAAATATGTATTGAATGTGAATTTGTTACTATTATACTTTAATTTACAAGTATATAAAATAATATATCGCTTGGTAAATCAAGGAAATTCACATTTGCCCATATTTAGGCTGCCGATCTTATTGAGATCGTTTCCCGTTGATATCCGTTTTGTTATTCAAGATAATTTGTCATTCATTAATCTTCCGCCGGGAGTCTCTGGCTTGCAACCTTTTCTTGATATCGGATATTTGTCTATTTTTGCGGCTTTTTATTATCGCCCAAAACACCGTCTGAACCAGGATTTAACGGATGAAACGGATTTTAAATCAGTGCCGGTAGATACTTTCGATTTAAATATGGAGTCGATTTCGATTGATTTTTCTTTTTGGCAAGTTCTGTGAATGCAATAAAAAAGGATTTTCCCAGGTTTGATTTTCAAACTTCTTTCTTTAGACTTTTATTTTATCTACCCCTTGTCCAACCATTGCGGCCCAATACCCGTCACACGTATTATGTGCGCACAAGATACCGTCCGTCAGCGCCGCGCTGTAAATCAGCTCGTCCCGGCGGCAAATCTGATCAAAGCAGTTATTGACATACTCTTTCAACAGCATACCATCTTCCGGGGACAGTTTGGCTGCGGCCAGTTTCAGCAGTTCGCCGGGATGTTCTCCCCGCTCCTTATATTCGGGGTCGTTTTGGACAATCTCCTCATCGATCTGGGTGATCCGGTCGAGAATGAATTTTTGGATGCCGAGGTCTTTGTCGGTGAGCATGAGGTAATATCTCCTAAAAAAAGAATATTTAGGGCCGATGGGAGACTGTTGCCTCCCACGACCTCTCTCTAGCTCTCCCCCAATGGTGTCAAGTCAAAGCAGCACATTCCGGGGGAGAGTAACCGATGGCGTTGGAGTCTAAAAACTTTTTTGGGGCTACGATAGATATTATCTTCGGTGAATCAGTATTACACTTTTATCTTTTCTATTCCTTGTCCAATCACAGCGACCCAATAACCAATCAAGATACCGTCCATCAACGCCGCGCTGTAGATTAGCTCGTCCCGGCGGCAGATCTGCGCAAACCAGACATCGTCGTATTCCTCCAGCAATGCTTTATCTTCCAGCGGTAATTTGGCGGCGGCCAGCTCCAGTAACTGATTTGGGCGCTCCCCCAATTCTTTATATTCGGGGTCGGCTTCAGCCTGGTCAGTGATTTGGTCCAGCCGGTCGAGGATAAATTTTTTGATGCCGAAATCTTTGTCGGTGAGCATGGGGTATACCTCCCTTATAGTAAGTTTGAAGAGTGAAGGTCTAAGTTCGAAGTTTGAAATTTGGAACTAAAACTTTTTCGCCTTAAATTCTTGATAAATGAATGCCGATTTTGATGGCCCACGGATTCCACCGGCTGGGTCACTTTCTGAGCGGCCAGAAAGTAACCAAAGAGCCCCCGAAACCTACGGATTTCGTTCTTCCCTTTATTCATCCAGGGTTTTTTGAACGTCTTCGCCATCCTGGCCTTTCGACTGGCAATATAGTGTAGACTTTCGGGGGCGACCGCCGTTATTCATCCATGAATAGAGGCGTCGCCGTCTTCCTCCTGGAGACGAAAAATCTTTGTATGTTAAAATCTAGGCCGAAATCATGGCTTAAAACCTTAAAATTAAAAACCCTAATGCGTTGTTTCACTTATTTTTGTCCACCATCAACAGTAGACATCCTGACAGTTCACTGACCGTATAATTACAGCCGGGTTTAAAACCGCATCGCTCCAGCCACTGGCCCGGACAGGCGGAGCATGGGGACTTTTTTGCCGTTACTTAGGATGGAATAAACGGTGTGGTCGTGGGAGTTCATAATATAAAAACCTCCTTTAAATGGGCATAAAAAGATAAGCCTTATACACGCCTTGAGAGAAAAGGGCGTTTATGGTAAAATGAAGTGATTGGAAAAAAATAGCACAGTATTATTTCTATCAGTGTTTCAATGTGTTGCATTAATCAATATGAAAATCATAATCCTCAGTTTTTGCAAACCATCAGCGGACTCTAATTTCAAAAAAAATCTCTTTTCTGAATATTTACAGTTTAATTATAATCCACGATCAGCAGACTGTCAGTTACAATTTTCTATTATTCCCAATTTAGTTTAATCTCTTTAAATCTTTTTAGGAGGAGATACTTTGAAAACACCCACGACATTTGGCGAACGATTCAAGCAATTGCGGGAAGAACGAGGCTTAACTCAACCGGAAATAGCTAAGGAGTTAGGCGTAATCAAACAAACCATATCTAACTATGAAAACAATGATCGTGAACCGGAGTTTTCTGATTTGGTGAAGATCGCAGACTTCTTTCAAATATCTATTGATTATTTGTTAGGTAGAATTGATAAAAGATGATGTCGCTAGTTTTTGATTTTGCAAATTACTTGGTGTTAATAGTACAAATTTGGTTTTATTGCTATTTGCTGCAAATATGATATTGATTCCCAAAACGTTTTTATATGATTCGTGGCCCTCCAACCTCACAAACCCTTTATCCCCCAGGCTTTGCTTTCGGCGAACCATGGTCACGGAAGGGCCACTCCCCCCTTTTGGGTGTGGCCCATTGGCTGAAAATACCGTCATTGCAGCAACGGTGGCTTAGGAGAGGCAGGAGGGCATAAAAAAAATGAACCAGGATAAAAACGGCCATCCATTATTTGTTCATTTGCGCATGCATACCGAACGACTCAGTATGTGTACCCAACCGTTGCGCATGCATACCGAACGACTCAGTATGTATACCGAACCGTTGCGTATGCATACCGAACGACTCAGTATGTATACCGAACCGTTACGTATGCATACCGAACGACTCAGTATGCATACCGAACCGTTGCGCATGCATACCGAACGACTCAGTATGTGTACCCAACCGTTGCGTGTATATTCTTACCAGTGGTTTATATTTCAAGAAATCAATCTGCCGGGTTTAATGCCTCGCGCTGCCGCTCTTTCATCCTGCAAATCACGTTCATCCTGCCTGTAAAAAAACCGGCCGCACACGGCCGGTTTTAGAGAATCGATTGAAAAACCTATTGGGGTGGTTGATAAATACTCTGTAAAAGGCACTTGGAAATTTCCCGGTGCATCTCTTCCCCGGCATTCAGGAAGTCCAGGGCTACCTCCACCTTACCTTCACCCAAATCTTCGGTGCGCTTAATTTCCCCTTTGAGTAAAAGGGGGTCGAAATTGGGGAATTTAATTTGAAAAGCAATTTGGGAACCGACGGCGATTTGGGGATCGGAACTCACGATTGCCAGTGCGCCGCAAGCCGATAAATCAATTACCTGGCCAATATGTACCTCGCCATGCAATAAATAATATAAAGGCATCTCCAGATGGAACCGGAAGTGGCGCCTGAGTAAAGAATAGTTTACTTTTCCGGGTTTGGCCAAAATCAACACCGGAGATTCCCTCAAAATATGAGCCACTTTATAAGTGCCGAAGCTGTATTTTTGGCCATCCTGATGAACATAAGTAATGAAAATCTCAGTCCCGAGTTCCAAGTGATTGATAAATTCGATTTCTTTGGTTGCTACAAAAAGACCCTCTTCTTTTAAAGTCACGACAGTGGCCTCAAAGGATTTAACCAAACCGACTTCCACCGAAAAATTGATTTGTAGCGTATTCCCAGGGCTAAATATTTTTTCGATCGTAAGGATCTCTGCGATGAAAATAACCCCCTGCCGACTCCCTTGGTGAATCATTCGGTGGTTACATGCCCCACCTTGGTTAAACGCAATTTCTCCGCCAACATCAACATTTCTCTGGCATGTTGACGGGTGGTATCGGTCACCTGGGCCCCGCCAAGCATTCGCGCCAATTCCTCCACCCGTTCGCTGGTGGTTAATTCCCGGACAGTTACTTCCGTACGGTCGCCGACAACCTTTTTTTCGATATAAAAATGACGCCGGGCCAG
The DNA here is from genome assembly GCA_023392595.1 of Bacillota bacterium. Classification (GTDB taxonomy): domain Bacteria; phylum Bacillota; class UBA4882; order UBA8346; family UBA8346; genus UBA8346. The sequence continues at coordinate 102,133 of JAEVYU010000061.1, forward strand.
CGACGCAATTTGCGGCAAATGGGTAACACACAAAACTTGCCGCGATTGGCCGATCAACAATATCTTTTCCGCGACAGCCTGGGCGGTCCGGCCGCCGATCCCAACGTCGATTTCATCAAAAACCATGGTGGGGATGGCGTCAAGCTCTGCCAGAATCGATTTCAAAGCCAGCATAATCCGGGACAATTCTCCTCCGGAAGCGATTTTGGTCATTGGTTTCAGGCCTTCGCCCGGGTTGGGAGCCACCAAATACTCAATCTTGTCCGCGCCGCTGCCGCTAACCTCAACGGTTTTACCTTGAAAAGCGATCCCGGAAGGGCTCTCGGTTTGCGAAAGATTGATTTTAAAGCGGGTTTGGGCCATATTTAAATCATTCAGTTGCGCCATGATGGCAACTTCCAACTTTTCGGCCGCGGCCTGCCTTTCTTTTGACAAAGCTTCCGCCAGTTCCGCCAAGCGGGATTTCCATTTGGCAAGTTCCCCCTCAAGCTCGGCCGAACGTTCTTCCCGGTGGGAAATGCCTGACAATTCCTGCTCACAACGTTCGGAAAACACTAAAATCTCGCCGATACTGGCGCCGTATTTCCGTTTCAGATTGGAAAGCTCATCAAGGCGAGCCTCGATTTCAGCCAAACGGGCCGGATCAAATTGAATCTGTTCCTGATAGCTCCGGAGTTCCCGGGACACTTCCTCTGCCTGGCATGCGGCCTCCCGCAGTGTCTCCAGGATCGCCTCCAACCGGGGATCAACCGCGGCGACTTGGGACAAAGTACGTTCGGCGGTACCTAAGAGTTCTACTGCGGCATTGCCGTTGGCATCATCATATAAGGCCTGATAGGATTGATTGGCCGCTTCATACAGTCGCTCGGAGGCTGCCAGTATTTCCCGTTCCTTCAGTAAATCCTCATCTTCGCCAATCACCAATTTCGCCTGGTTGATCTCTTCGATTTGAAATTTTAATAACTCCACTTTCCGGGCTAAATCGGTTTCGTTCTGTTGTAGGGTATGATATTCGTTATCCAGGGTCTGCCATTCCTTGAAAACCTGAGCAACTTCGTGGCGAAGCCTCATACAATGAGCCCCCGCATATTGATCCAGCAGTTCCAGTTGTTTCTCGGCAAACAATAAGGATTGGTGCTCATGCTGCCCGTGGATATCGATGAGAAATTCCCCAATCTTGGTAAGAGATAATACCGTCACCAATTGGCCGTTCACCCGGCAACGGTTTTTCCCTGTGTTGCTGATTTCCCGTTGAATAATCAACATATTATCGGAACCAACCTGAATCCCAATCCCCGTCAAATATTCATGAAGTTCCGGACGGTTCCCGATCAAAAAGGCCGCATCGACCAGAGCGGTTTCGGCTCCGCTCCGAATCATTTCCGCGCTGAAACGCCCTCCCAAAGCCAGACCTAAGGCATCAATGATAATTGACTTTCCAGCTCCGGTTTCTCCAGTAAGCACATTGAAACTGGGGCTGAAATCCAAATGAATCTCCTCAATCAAAGCCAGATTTTTAACCGTAATTTCTTGCAACAAATCCCGTTACCCCCTTAACCGGTGGAGCTTGGATAAAACTTCTTCAACCTGCGCTTTACTACGGACGATCACCAAAATGGTATTGTCGCCGGCCACGGTTCCGAGTACTTCCGGCCATTCCAGGTTGTCAAAGGCTTCGGCTACTCCCTGGGCCGTACCGCTCATCGTTTTAATCACGATAAAATTCTCGGCCGAATCAAAAGATACAACCGCATCCTCCAGCATCCGTTGCGCCCGCCGCACCAAATCCCCCGGTGTACGGTCGGCAGGCAGGGAATACCGGTAATATCCTTCAACCGTCGGTACTTTGATCAGGCCAAGCTCTTTGATATCCCTTGACAGAGTAGCCTGGGTGACCAGGATGCCCCTATTTTTCAAAGCCTCTCCCAAATCTTCCTGGGTGCCGATCACTTGTTCTTTAATAATGGCAACAATCATGGCTTGCCGGTTTGTTTTCATTCATTCCTCCACGATTTTAACTGTCAGCTCTGTCGGCTGTTCGCTGTTTGTTGTTAGCCAATAACAAATAACCCATTCCTAATAACTGTTTTTAAATCCGTCCTTCTTTAAACCTTGATTTCAAGGCTTCAAACAACCCTTGCCCTTCAAAACGGATTAATTGAGTTACATAGGGAGCCTTTTCAAAACAAATTTCAGTACCAGGCCGCAGGCTCGTATCGGTTTGGCCATCGGCTGTCAGCGAAACCTCCACATTATTTGGATGAAGGATTATTTTGATCCGGGCATCCCGGTTGAAAACAACGGGTCTGGCAAACAATGAATGAGCGCAAATTGGGGTGACCAATATCGCATCCAGTCTCGGATCCAATATCGGACCGCCCGCCGATAAAGAATAAGCCGTGGAACCTGTGGCTGTGGCAACAATAAGCCCGTCCGCCGGATACGTTACAAATAATTCATTATCAACCCAAAGGTCCAAACGGATCATCCTGGCTTTGGAATTGGCGGTAATTGTGAAATCATTAAGAGCCACAATCTCCTGGATACTGTCGTCTCCATTTTTTACTGTAGCCAGGAGCATTGAACGTTTCTCCAATTGGTACTTGCCAGTACGGAGATCTTCAATAGCCTTCTCGATTTTATTGCTTTCGAGCCGGGTTAAAAAACCCAATTGACCTAGATTTACCCCAAGAATAGGGATTTGACAAGGATAAATCCTCCGGGCAGCATTCAGGATCGAACCGTCACCGCCCAAGACCAGGACGGAATCAATTTCTTCCCAGGGCTCACTTTCCTCTTTTCCTAGCGTCGGATGATTAAGTGTTTGGGCTGCGGCCTTTTCTAAAACAATTTTAAAGCCGTGGGCTTCCAATATAGGTATCATGGTGCCGGCGAGTTCTATCGCAGCATCCTTAGTCAAATTCGGTAAGAGTAAAATTCGGTCCACAAAAATATCCTCATCAATTTTTTATAATTATTCCTTATAAAATACGATTTTCCTGCTTCCCAAGGACTACGGAATTCAATTATATAACGTTTACAAGTCTCCATTCAACAATAAAAAAAGGACTGTCGAAAAGAAACTTTCAAGCGATAAGATATCCAATCGTCTCTAAAAAAGCCAGTTCTACGGATTCTTATCACTTTAAAATTACTTTTTATAGTCCCATAAAAATTTAATTCCGGTTATTTAAATTTCAAATCCGGTTTTTAATTTTCTTCAATCAAGGGAAAGCGGTTTCTTGATCCCGCTTCAGGAGCCCCTGTTCCCTGGTAGGTGGAGTTTCCCATACCAAAATATCGACCCGGCGATCTTTTTCCCAATCCGCCTCATCATCGCCTTTGGCAACGGGAAAGTCTTCACCATAAGCATAAACGGTAATTCGCTTGGCATCGATACCCTGGCGGATTAAATACCTTTTTACCGCAGCCGCCCGCTTGCCAGATAGTTTCAGGTTATATTCCCTTGCCCCCCGTTGATCGCTGTGTCCACCCAGTGCAATATATAGGTTAGCATTTGATTCCAGAAGAGTTAAATCATCTTTTAATGTCGGAAGTTGATCGGCTGTGACAATGGATTGATTCAACTTAAAATAGACAGGTTGTAACTTCTGATTCAGTTCATCCACCCTTGAATAAGCTTCAACCCGGAAAGCCTGTTGAATCACTGTCGTCCGGCCATTTCCCTCCCTGATTTCCAAATCATAATCGCCGATTGTTTTTTGGTCCAGACTAAAAATACCGCTAAGACTGGATTCTGATTCCAAATCAAGGTTTTCAACGGGAATGGAGGTTTGATTACTCCCAATAAGCCGTAAGGCCAAGTATTTATTGAAATGGAAGCCCCGAATGATTATTTTAACCGGACCGTTATTCAACCCCCGGTTGGGACTGATGAGCCCGATGATCGGCGCCGGTGGTTCCATGATCGAAAAAGCTTCTTTCAGCACCATGACACGTTCTTTTTTGAAGAACAAAAATTTCTTGGGATTAATAATGGTCAGATCCCACAATCCAGCCGTTTTACCCCTCAAATCGAACTCGCAGGAAATATCGGTTTTGGAAATCCGGTTTGTCTGATCGGCGATAATATCCCTTTGACCGGCCTTGGTTAATTTAACCATAACCCCTTTGGTGAATTTTTCACCGCTGATCGAAAGATGGACGACTTCACTATTAGAGCCACTGTTTTGAGAAACCATCACCTGGTTTGAAACAGCTCCCAAACCGAACGCGAGCTGGTTTCCGGTGAATAATAAAACCATGGCGAACACGCATGTTGTTATCAGTTTCTTTTTCACGTTTGCATCTCCCTCATGTAATTTTTCCAATTTTTATATAGGATGTCAACTGATGGACTGTTCTATACCCGGAAGGAGATTAATTTATGAGCGTTAAAACATGTTTTCCCGCTAAAAAACCCGCCGCTTCGAAAGCTGACGGGTTTTTTTAGGGTTTTTTTAGGGTTTTTTGTTGGTTCTCAAAATTTATAGGTCAAACCCAAAGTAAATGCTTTATGCTTTTCCCAGGAGTCACCGGAACTGAACTTTTTCTTAAGCCCATCGTAACGGTAACCGAAAGAGGCACCGATATTTTCAACAAAGAAGTAATTCAGTTTTACTTTGCACAAAAATAAATCGGCATCAATATCCGTATCCGGATCGGCTTTATATTTTCCGCAAAGGGATGCCCCCAACTCTCCATCTAAGCTTACCTTGTCACTAAGGTTGTAGGTACCATCCAGACTTAGAAGCGCCGCTTGAAACTTGATGTCGTGCTTATCTTTCTTTTCATTAAAATATCCCAGATTGCCGTATACCTGGTATGCATCTTCCCTAATCAAACAATAGCCGCCTTTTAAGTCATAAGCATCAGTCCGGATATCACCGATTCCAGGAACTTTTTTGTCTTTGATATTGGCATATTCCAGTCCGATTTTGTAACTATCAATGGGAATATTGGCGCCGATTACGTATTGCTCTGAAGTGTCGCTTTTACCGTTACCATTATCATAGGCGCCATTGGCTACCATGCCATCCACATAAACAGTGGCCGCAAAAACATAGCTTGAAAGGGTCAAGATCATGATCCCGATAAGAGCAACACCCAATATCCGCTTTTTCATTTCGTCATCACCTCCTTTTTGAAACATTTTTATGTGGACAGTATTACATTCAGACCCGAAATTTATACCTAATTTAAGATAAAAATAATCTTCAAATGCATGTTCGGCATTTCAATTCCTTGGGCGCTGGACTTTATTGGGGTTTATAAAATTGATTCCGATAAAACTTTATGTATAATCACAAATTTTTTGTCAAAAATGTTATGATTGATATCTTTCCTATCGAAGGGGGAAGCTGCCTTGGCTTTATCTTACCCTTTTTCCGATTTTAAAACCTGCCGCATGATATTTCTTCTGTTGATCCTTTCTCTTTATTTCCAAGGAACCGTTTTTGCGGATGACGCTGCAGACTCTTCAACAATGAGTAATGTCGGCGAAGGATATGAGTTACAATATGCCATTCCTCCCTGTTTTACGGATAACAGTGGTATTTCAATGGTTTATGATCGGCAAAGCGGGGACTGGCATTATTTCATCTCCCCCTATTTCAATCTCCACCCGCAAAATGACCGTTATCTCGGTATTGGTCAAGCTTACGCCGACTGGGACAAAGGAGATTTTGGCTTCAGTTTTGGCCGTAAAATTATCACCTTGGGTCCGGGACGATACGGTTATCCGGCTTTAGGGCCCCTGGAAACCGGGATTTCTGCAGAAGGGTATGATCAATTAGGGTATCATTTTACCTGGGGAAACCTCAAATATCAGAAGTTTTATGCTTTGGTCTCCGAGTCTTCTTACCGGGCGTTGCTGGGTCAAAGGACTACTTATGATCTGGGGCCCTTTACTTTCGGATTTTCGGAAACCGCTTTGGCGAATAGTCAAGCCCCTGCATATATTTATCTGCCAATCCCTTTTATTCCGGTTTATTTTTATCAGTACCTGGGAGACCATACCGGCGGCGATGTCAATAAAAAAATCAATAACGCGGTTGATTTTGATATTACTTGGCAGATCACGGACAATCTAAAGTTTTATGTCGAATATTACATGGACGATCGGCCTTGGTGGCGGTGGGAAGACGGCCATTGGGTGACTCCCGAATGGGACCGGTGGTGGTGGAAATGCGGTTACCAGGGAGGTATTCAATGGAATAACGCATTTAACAATCCAGCCCTTACTTTTTACCTCGAATACACCCGGATCGATGACTATACCTATACCAGTTGGCACCCGGGGGAGTGGATGCCGGGGCTCGATTGGACCGATCATGACCGCTATATGGGTGATTCTCTTGGGCCGGACGCCGACCGCTGGAATCTGGAATTGGTTTGGCGGCAATCCCCGGAATACCAATGGAGTTTTGCCTATCAAAGAGTGCGTCACGGAGAAGGAAAAATCGGGGATCATTGGACGTATGTGCCGGGCCGGACAGTTGTTTTTTTAACCGGCACTGTCGAGACGACCGATTTATTGGGTATCGGAGTCACCAGGAAGAAGGGAAACTATGATTTCAATATCACCCTGGGGCTGGCCTACATCAACAATGCGGATCATATTGAAGGCGCAAATAAAGTGGAACCGAAAGCCGCTGTGAATATCAAATATTATCTGCCATAACTTCGGAAGGAATTTATGAAATGTTTTGATGAACCCGGAAAAATATTTTTATGATTCCGGTGAAAACCACCGCTCCTAAAAAATCCAATAAAACATCTCCCGGTTTGCCAAAACGGAATGTAGTGAAACTTTGGGTATACTCGTCGAGGGCTGCAATGAGGAAAACCCCGAGTAATCCCCAAATCAAAGGTCTTTTCAATTGCCACAAAAAGAAATAATACCAAAGAATCAGGCCAAAACAGCCGTATCCGGTAAAATGAAGTGTTTTGCGTAAACCATTGACAATGGTTGCCGCCTGATGAGGATTGAGATGAAAATGGGACGAAAGCCAATGAACCCAATAGTTGCTGCCCCAACGGGGATCTTCGGAGGTATAAAGTAAAAAGCAAATGATGATGATTATTGCAATAGTCGAAAAAAAGAGACCCCAATTACGGAGTTTGTTAAAACGGAAAACCTTATAAAATGTCAACTATTTACCTCCCGGTAAATTTAACTGTTCACCGACAATAATTCGTGACGGGTATAGGTTATCATATAGAGCTCTACCTTCTCTTAAAAACTCCGGCGAAAAAACAATATTTTCAGTTTCAAACTTCGCTTTGACACTTTCAGTATAGTCTACCGGTATCGTTGATTTGATCACTATCACCGCATCAGGATTAATCGACAATACATTAGCAATTACGGCTTCTACGGTTCGGAAAAACATTAAAATATTTAATCTGTTTTGTAAGCACCATCAATACAATATATAGAAATACTGAAACAAAAAACTTAACGATAAACGACATCAGCTTATTTTCGATTCCAAGTAACGAAATGATATAAAGAACAACGCCTATCACACTACCGATTATAAAATCCGGAATCAATTGTTTCAAAAATTCAAACGGATTTTTTCCGAACGAATCTTTCACCAGAAAAATAAGCATAGTAATAAAATTACTATTATACGCTAACATAACAAAAAAAGAGACACTTACAATGGAGCCGAAATACAAACCGATAAGAATAGAAGATACTGTTGTTACTACTGCCAATAGACCTCTATTAAATTGTATTTTAGTCTGATTAAGGATTTGAAACATTGCTCCGGATGTCGCACAAATCATTTGTGACCAAATGGAAATGCTCAACAGCCGGAAGCATGGAACAGTCTTTGCCCACTGGTTTCCATACAGAATATAGATTAACTCATCACAGGTAAAAAAGCAAAATACCATGGTGAAAGTTCCTAAAAGCGAGAGAATCTTAACGGTTTTTAGAAAAGATTGATATATATATTCTTTATCGTTTTGTCTTTCGGCTAGCATAGGTTGTAATACCGGTGTAATAACATTTGTCAGCATATTCATTGGATAAAGCATCAACTGGTATGCTTTATTATAGTTACCGAGCTCTGTTGTTCCCATTAATTTTCCAACAAGTAAATTATCAAGATTGCGCGAAAAATAATTAATAATGTTAAATCCGAATATATATGACGAATAACTTCTTATCGCAATTAAGCTATTCAAATTCCATTTATATTTAAATTTCAATCCACTCCCCGTTATATTCCAAAAAAAATTGAAAACCGCAGTCAAAATGGAAAAAACTAATAGAGAATAGTATCTAAAACCAAATTTTGCACAAATAATTGCTATGACACTACATATAATGCTTACAATTACCTGTCTGACACCGACTAAAACAAACTTTTTCCCCTTTAAAAGCAAACCATTGGGTACAGTATTGAGAGTATTAAAAAATACTGCGGTTGCCAATAACGGTCCTACCTTCAAATAGACCTTATCTCCATAAAAATATGAGACTGGAACAGAAATGAAAGCAAAAACAATCGCTAAACCAAATCCCAGAACAAAGCTAAAAGAATAAATATTATTTAAATCATCGTTTCTCAAATCATGTCTTTGGATAATTGCACTTCCGATACCTAAATCAGCTAGGATTGTAAAAAAAACTACAAAAACGTTGATCACAGAGACTATCCCGTAATCTTTAGGAGTCAATATCCTCGCTAATATTGCTGAATATAAAAGTTGTATAACGACTACTGAATACTTTGCAGTCATATTTATTAAGGCTGCTTTTTTTATGGATAGGTCCGCAACCATTTTATCTCACTTTGTAATAAGATTTAATGACCTTTACTACGTTCTTAGGCAAAAAAAGGGGGTTCATTTGTATTAGTTTATTTTTTATCCACAGAGTTCTTAATTTCAATTTGATGCTTGATATATCAGATCTTTTTCCCAACTGTAACCTTTTAAGTTTATTTTTTAAAAGGTTTTCATATCCTTTAATGCTTTGCAAATCGATCTGAATTTCTTTATCTAAACCAATTTTTCCAGAAACTTTGGCAAACGCGTAGTTGTACGCTCTACTATTTATTAATTGGGAACTTCGAATTTCTTCCATCGAACTTTTATAAACCGTCATCCCTTCCGAAAACTGATTCCAAATTTCCAAAGCGAAATTGGATCGAATAATGACACTACTGCTTCCTGCCGTTGTTTTGTTTCTGTTAGTGTAATTGTCTCCTACAGATATATCTGCAAATTGGTTTAATTTATCCAGGCAATATAGACACCGTTGTAAAGTGTAAAAATCTTTTATTTTCATTCTTTCGGATGCAGGCAGGTCAATAATGCTATTATCTTCAAAAACTATTCTCACATTTCCGGGCCAACCATCAGCAGCTTTGCTTCTAAAATATAATTCCTTGATAGGTTTGTTGCAAACCTTCAAACTTTGAAAATAATGGAACACATTATAATTAAGAGTTCTATCGCAGAACAATCCGATAATAAAAAAGTTATCTCTTTTTAAATTACAAGTATCTAGAACATTTAAAAAGCCATGTACAAAACAGCTTGTCCCAACAAGAATCACTTTTTTATCAGGATGATCAAGTACATATTGAATAGAATTAAAATGGGATATTGGTATGTAGCGACTTTTTGGGGTTGATGACAATCCCATTCCTCTTTGATACAACTGTGTTTTAATATTCTTGGAATAATTATACTCGTCGACTAAAAATGCTGCATCAAACATTTCTGTTTCCAATAAACATTGGACTAAATATGTTATAATACCTCCGCTTGTTGAATTGGCAAGTATTAATTTATCCTTTACGGATGCAATACAGACAGTATTATAATTTCCCACAAAATAATCATTGGGCTTGCTTCGCTGTAAAAACATGTATTTGGCAAAATAAATTTCTTCTTTGCCCGGACACACCTTGAAACATTTACCACATCGAATACATTTATCTTCATCAATTACAGGTGTATATAATCCATCTTTTGCTTGATAATTAATGCAGTTTTTGGGGCACACGGATGCACAGATTCCGCAGGAACAACATATATCGTCCCTGACTGTCTTTTCTATTGTATCCATTAGCTGCTCCTCTTTGCCTATTGATACAAACATGTCAAAGTAATATTTCAAATTTTTAAAACCCATCATTGGAACACCTTAGTATTTGTTTAAGCAAAAATTTTGCTATGTTGTCGTCTTATTTTGCTATTTATAATAGATACCCTTATTTTACCCAGACAGTTCATCGAGGAATTTAAAGCAATTCTCTTTTTTAATTTCTTTAACCTTATCTTCTATGCATCTATTATACAAGGGGTATTTCTCCTCCATATCATCAAGCAGCTTACAGAACATTTCTGTGTTAAGACCTTTTCTTATATCTATGACATACTTGCTCTGATTGAACAGATTTAACAGTTCATAATACTTTACCGCCCAGCCAATAGCGATACATGGTATACCTTGTTTATAAGCATGTACTATGGAATGATACCTTGAGGCAACAATATAATCAAATGAAGCGACAATTCGTTCATATTCTAAGCAAGAAAGCTCCTGAGTCATAAGAATAACTTTTTCAATCGTTTTAAAATTTTCCTTAATTTGTATGCATACTTTGTAGTCTTCAGTGGAATGCCATATTAAATAAACATTTTTTCCCATTTCAAGCAAATAAGAAATGATGACATCATATTTAGATATTAACTCGGCTGTATCACAATTTGCAAAGACTCGAATATTGGGTAATATCGCAACCGACTTGTCTTTAATTTGCGGCAATTTTTGAAAATGAGTCCCTGGTTTGAATAAAAACCTTTCATCGAGGCCACTACTTTGTAAAACTAAATCCGGAGACAGATGGACATTTTTCAATTTATAACGATTTTTTAAAATCTCATAACCCTCTTTTTCACGGGCAAAAATTATTGTAGGATATTTCAAGTAACGTTTTGCGTTATAATCGACGAAAAACTTTTTTATACCTTTGAAATCAAATGGCCCAAATGATTGGGGCATAAGCATGGTTTTAATTCTCTTCTTTGACATTAACTTTATCATATATAGATAAGTTATACATCCCACGATACCCCATTGTGAGGATAATGCAAAACCACTAATATCAATCATTATGTCAGCATTTCTTATCGCTTTATGAATTCTATAACGGATACTCTCATCATCATTCCTTTTTTTCTTTAAACCAATAAGACTTGAAAATAACCAATAAAATCCTCCCAACTCATATAAAAGATCACGAAATGTAAACGGTAAAATCTCAAAATTATACTTTTTCTTTTCTTCTTCATTCTTCAAATAATCTTTAGTAGATAACAGAACTATCTTCGCTCCAGGTTCCCTCTTCCTTAGTTCAGATACTGAAATAAAAGTCATTGCTTGGGCACCTTTATTAAATAAATTGCCGCCTATTATCAAAACCTTTTTATACATAAATATACCTTCCTTTAAATTATAAAAATCCAAGATTTCCGTTATCTAATTCAAGTTGCTGCTTTCTTTGATAATTTCTATTTCTACGAATTATATCAATCGAGCATATTAAATAGTAAAATACTATGGTTTCCGGCGAATGCCACTTTCCTAATCCAGCGTCCATATATGTCATAATAGTTAAGATTACCGTCAGTTCCAAAAACACTTTATTTTTTTCAAGTCCATCCATCATAACCAGCTTGCCCAGCCTAAACAAATAAATAAAATATCCCGTTGCTAAAACACTTAATCCTAAAAAACCAACACCTAACAACGTTTCATATACACCGTTATGTACATGAGATAAATTAATCTGAGAAGATACCAAATAACCACCAGCTCCATATCCATATCCTAACAATGGCTTTCTTGAAATATATTCCCTTGCGATATTCCACATATATGTTCTACCAGTCATATTTTGAAGATTATTTTCACTTTCTCCTCGTACTAAATACAGTATAATATTGTTAAAATTATATAAAACAACAGTGATAACAATACTGACAAACAAAATGTATTTGAACTTCTTTTGATTAGCAAACATATGTATGATGTAAGCAGCACCCAAACATGCGATAGTTGTACGCGATTGAACAAGAAAAATACAAAATAGGCATAGAAGTATAATAAAAATACGCTTTTTTAGCTCACTCTTATTTATTGCCCATACCAATACAAACGCGCTATAATAACCTGTGGCATTTGCTCCTAACATACCACCTGCCATCTGAGTTCCAATATAACTCATTGTTTGCATCTTTGAATAATCAGCTGGGTCAAAAATATAACCCAAAGCCATTACTGAAATCAATAATGAAAGCGAAATAGCAATATAATCCCATACTTTCTCGGGGCCATATTTTTTTACTAAAATGTTTATTAAGAGCAAATCAAATAGTATTTCTACGGACTTCATCAATGTTTCAAATACATCTACAGAATATATAAGCGAAAACATGCAAACTATGCAATAAATAAATATAACTTTAGAAATCGAGGTTAACCCAATTTTTCTATGCTTTACAATATAAAAACTTGCCAATCCAATACCTAATACCCGAAGGCCATACTGAATCATTGTCATATAATCCAGATTATTAATAACCAAAATGAACAAAGTGAAACACGCAAACTTTTCATCATTAATTATTAAAATCTTTTTTGATTTAAATAACAAATATCCAAATGTCACCAACCCTACAATAATGTATGGAATTAGTACCAAATTATTTACCTTCTTATTTTAGATATCTTTCCTCTTAATGATTTTTTTTACACCATTAATCTTCTTATAAATCCAATTATAACGATAGTTATTTTTTTGCCACTCTCTAATAATTTTTATGTTCCCACTCCTTTTTTCTAATACTTTTTCAGTCATAAAATAATTGTTTCCAGTTACATAGCGTTCTACCAAAATCTCATCAATTCCATAGATTTTCGCAATATTTGCGATTTTAGATAACGTAAAATAATCTATTAGCGAACTTACCTCATTTGAAAATCCGCCAATTTTACGTAAATATTCTGTATTATACATAAAACTACTATGAATGAAAGGCATTCCGACATATACTCGCCAAGTTGGTATTACCTGTTTACCTAATGAGCCAAAAGTTATATTGTAATTCGAAGTTGTTTGATTAACAACATCAACCGTTCGAGATGCCGTCCCAATAATTCCCCAGTTTCTTTGATCTCTAACATTCTTTTCGAAAAATGACATCGTTTTTTCTATTCTGCGAGAATTAGAAATATCATCCGCATCGTTAATAAACAAAAATTTTGTTTTAACAGCCGCCAATCCTTCATTTAAAGAATAAGCACGGCCCATATTTATATGCCTATTAATAAGCAAAATTCTATTATCACTGCTTGCCAATTTTTCTAATATATCACCAGTATGATCTGTAGACCCATCATTAACAATGATAAATTCAATATTAGAATATGTTTGCTCTAATATACTCTTTGCACTTTTTGGGATGACATCTTCACAGTTATATACGGTCATTAAAACAGAAACTTTTTCTTTATTCACAACTATCTACTCCTCTTGCTGTATTTCATTTGGAAATCCCATTATTTAATGAATCCATTTGATTCCATCTTTAACTACTTTAGCAGGGATACCAGCCAAAATAACATTACTATCGGAATAACATTTTGAGCAGTGTGAATTCGATGCAATCACAGTATCATCCGCTATAACTGTTCCTTTAAGCAATGTCGTCCTCGCTCCAACCCATACCCGATTTCCAACATATATTTTTTTGTTTTCATTGATAATCTCTCCAGTTTTGCTATCGAGAATTTTATGACCATCACAATCCATGATTAGGCAATGCCAACCGATTAATACATCGTCTCCAAATTCGATATCTTTCTCGCAGATAATTTGTGTGTTTCCACTTATTTGAAAATTGTTCCCCAATTTTAATGTTCCAGAAACCACCAATTTTATGCCATTTCCAAAATATGCACCCTCTCCTATAATTATTTCTCCTGAAAGATCAAAAATCATTCGTTCTCTGGAGTTATCAAATGCTTTGTTTTCATAAAAGCCCAAATGTACCATATTCGTTCTAATTGGACAAGAAAAACTAATTATGCCGCCCAAATATCGTAATTTAACACGATGAGAAACAATTACAGGGAACTTGCACGCATCGGCAAAAGAAAAATATTTAAAATTAAAATACAAAGTATTGGGAATAGCGCATATAGTCATAAATATTTTATGCAAATTTTCACCCACCTGCAATCCTCCGCCATCTAGCTATTGTATATTGTGTAAAGATTACTTACATAATTTCTCACATAGTTTTATGGCCAAATCAACTGTTACATCTGAATTGTAATGCTGATGTTCTCCCCAACGTCCCAAACCGTAAACACCACGCTTAACACACCATGTAAGCAATGTTTTCATGATCTCTGGCTTGTTAATGGTGTTCAGAGGATATGCATAACGATTCATATATTTAAAGCTACCATTTGACTCTTCCATGGCAATACGCTCGCTATTAGTCTCTGTCCAGTATCCCCTACTGTTAGGACAAAAATTATGACGAACTAAGATACGATGAAAAGGAAGCTTCAGGTTGGGATAATATATCCAATGCGCTTCCGTATCTATATTCTCTGCAAAATACTTTGTCTGAATGGAACTAAATTTGAGCTGATTGATTCCTTCCTGGATTTCTTTTGGCATACCGATAATTTTATCAAACTCCATCCATGGAATTGTTGTGATAATATTATCAGCCGTATAACTCATTCCATCATTTGTACTAATTGTACGAGAATCAAAATCAATATTTTTGACAGAAGTTTTATATATTATATTATTCCTTATAGATTCAGCCATTCTAAGCCACAACTCACCATAACCGTATTTCTTAGGATAATAAAATTCTACGTGTCCGGGTTGCTGGCAATAAGCCTTCTTTTCTAAGCAGCTGCGAAGGGTTTCATCAAAGGATATGTTTGGTACCTTCTCTAACCAGTATGTACCCAGCTGATTCAGTTTTTTACCAAATATCTTCCGGTTATAAGGAATCATGTAATCCTCTGCAATCTTTGCACCAAGCTTCCAATAGATCCACTCCACAAAGTGATCCGGCATGGCAGTACCTTGATTGCAACCTGCCACAGCTATAGATTTCAAGTATTCGATTTGTTCATCAATTGCCATTTGCCAGATGTTGGCCTCTAGTGGATAATTGATTACACTTCCATTCACTACGATTCGACTGTCCCGACCATATTTGTTCCATTCATATTCCGGCATAAACCGGAATAAAAATTCGTTTACATGCGGCCTTCTGACATCAAGAAAATGCCCACCACCAACATCAAAAGGAGAAGCATCTACATCAATTGAGCGGCAAAGGCCGCCTGCGATTTCCTCTTTCTCTAATACTAGAAAAGAAGTTTCACCGGATTCTTTTAGTTTATTTGCAAAAGTCAAACCCGCAGGACCAGCTCCCAATACTAGATAGTTCATTTGAATCTCCTTAATAAGTTTTATTGGGCTGCCCTTTTCGATTTATCAATCATCATTTTATAAATACTTTCCATCCGTTTACAATTATCTCTGATATCAAAATGTGCTTTTTTAATTTGTTGTTCGACCAAAACTTGATGAGTTTTTCTCTTGGAGATATCGATTTCTAAAATCTTCTGTACCCATACATCCGTATTTGCATTTAAATCTATAAATTGAACCCAATCAGTAATTGCCGTCATCGGTGAAATCGTATTACTTAACAAGCAGGGAAGGCTTGTTGCCTGTGCCTCAATGATTCCCATTGGAAGGCCCTCATACAAAGACGGAAATACCATAACATCCATCGTCTGAAACCATCTTTCCACTTCGTTGGATAAACCTACAAAAAGAACATCTAAACTTTTTTTCTTTGCGATTTCTTCGATTTCTTTTTTTAACACACCATCCCCGATAAGCAGTAATTTCCCATTCTTACGTTTTTGACAGAAGGCCTCAAATATTTCAATGAGTTTTCTATGATTCTTCTGCTCACGAAATCGCCCTACATGTCCAATAACTAATTTGTTTTCAAGCCCATATTTCTCCCGGAATTCTTTCCGAACGGATTCGTTATAACAAAACCTCTGTATATCGATTCCATTCGAAATAATTTTGAACATCCTTCCATTAAAAAGCCATTTTCCTGCTTCTAATCCACATGCAAATGCATCTGTACAAAGACATAAAAAAAAGGGCCTTAGTATTTTGTCGATTTTTACGTGGTCACATGTAGTATTATGGCTATGAGCAATCCTAATTTGAATCCCAGATAATTTTGCAGCAAACATTTCAACAAATAAAGTAGCACTACACCCATGTACATGGACTATTTGATAACCGTTCTTTCTAATAATTTCTTTTAATGTTGTAACATACTTAATAGGCTTTTTATTTCTGAAAGGAAGTATATAATTATGATCACCATGAATACTCATTTCTTTATCTAACTTCTCACTAACAGGATTAATCGTTAAGATATCCATTTTGACTTCGTTATGATTTTTATATAGATAATAATTAGTTACAACACTCGAAATGCCATCCATACCAAAAACAGTAGCTTGAATTACTAATACCTTTAACATTTCGTTACTATTCCTTTCTGAAAAAACCACTACCACAAATTAAATTTCCCATTTTAGTCTACCTTTTAAAATTTTCCAATCATCTTTTCTTTCTTTTTAAACTCTCTATAATAACCAAGAATTCGTATATCATCTACAAAATATCTCTTAAATAAACGTTTGGGATTCTGCAAAAATCGATGAAACCATTCCAATCCTATATTACTCATCCATTTAGGTGCCCTTTTCACACTGCCACCAATAAAATCAATAGCAGCACCCATAGAAAAGGACACTGGAATTTGATATTTATTCATATTCTCATAAATAAAAATATCCTGTTTAGGAGAACCCATGCCAACAAACAATTCATCCGCTCCAGATTCCAATAACATTTTATTAATCTTGTCAAGCTCAGTTTGGACTTTCTCAAAACCAAACGGTGGAGAGTAAGTACCAACAACCTGCAATCCTTGATAAATCTTCTTTAGATTTTCTGCCGCTTTGTTTGCTATTCCGGGGGCAGCTCCTAAAATAAAAATTTTATAACCTTTTTTAGTTGCATGTTCACAAAGTAACAACATCAAATCAGGGCCGGATATCTTCTCCACAATTGGACGTTTTAAGCGTTTTGCCATCCAAAGAATAGGTGTACCGTCTGTAAATACTAATTCTGCATCGCAGAATATTTTCTTGGAATATTCATCCTCCAAGACTCTTATCGTTTGATCCACATTAACACCAAGAATTTGGCGGGGAGTTTTAATCGCTATACAAGCATCAACGTGATGGATGATCTCTTCTGCTGTTAAGTTATTTATTCTAATTCCCAAAAAATCAACTACTCTTTTATTATCCATTGTTTGGTAATTTTTCATAGTGGAAGCTTCATCCATTTCATTCTCTCCACTTTTATAATAAAATTCTTCAAATTGAGAACTGACTTACCTATGACTCTCATTGCCAAATTTTTGCCGATAATTCTCCCTAAACCACTCATAAGCCATCTTTACACCATCTCTCAACTCAACCCGATGCTTCCACCTCAACCCATGCAACTTACTTACATCCAACGATTTTCTGGGTGTCCCATTTGGTTTCTCGCTATTAAAAATCAATTTACCCTCATAGCCAACCACTTCTTTGACCAATACCGCCAATTCGCCAATAGAAATTTCTTCTCCGGTACCGATATTGACATGTTCCTCACCGTCATACGTTTCCATCAGAAACACACAGGCATCAGCCATATCATCCACATATAAAAACTCCCTTAACGGTTTACCAGTCCCCCAAACTTCCACCTGGGGTAATTTATAAATCTTGGCCTCATGAAACTTACGAAGCAACGCTGGCATCACATGTGAAGTTTTTAAATCAAAATTATCATTCGGTCCGTAAAGATTTGTAGGCATACCGCTAATAAAATTATCCCCATATTGCCGTTTAAAAAATTGGCACATCTTTAAACCTGCAATTTTCGCAAGCGCATATGCTTCATTGGTCGGTTCCAAATATCCCGAAAGCAAATACTCTTCCTTTATAGGTTGCGGGCAAAGTTTGGGGTATATGCAAGAGCTGCCTAAGAATAAAAGTTTCTTAACTTTAAAGTCGTGGGCCGCCTTAATTACATTATTTTGTATTGCAAGATTGATGTATATAAAATCTGCCGGATATGTAGAATTTGCATGAATTCCACCTACATGGGCGGCCGCCAAAAATACATACTCAGGCTTTTCTTCCTCAAAGAATTCCCGCACAGCCTGCTGATTCGTTAAGTCGAATTCAGCATGGGGCTTTCCTAATATATTGAGATATCCTTTGCTTTTTAAATTTCTAACAATCGCTGAACCAACCAGCCCTCTATGCCCTGCTACATAAATCTTACTGTTTTTATCCACCTTAATCCCATCCTGTAACTTTATGCTGTAGCTGCTACCGCTACCCCATGTAAAATTTCTTCAACCGGTGTATAATTAGCTATTCCTGCTATGTCTTTCATATCTGCAGCAACCATCATCTTAACCAAACTATGGAAGTCTACTTTTCTTTTCCATCCCAGTTCAGTTTCAGCTTTTGTGCTATCACCCCATAAGAGTTCAACCTCGGCTGGTCTGAAATAATAAGGATCTACATCGATAAGTAATCTGTTAGTCGCCTTGTCATATCCTTTTTCATCAATGCCCATTCCCTTCCAATAAATCTCAATACCAACTTCTCTAAATGACAACTCTACAAACTCTCTTACTGTGTGAGTTTCATTGGTTGCTATCACAAAATCTTGAGGTTTATTCTGTTGTAATATAAGCCACATTGCCTCTACATAATCCCCGGCAAATCCCCAATCTCTCTTGGCATCCAGATTGCCTAAGGATAATTTTTCTTGTTTCCCAGACATGATATTTGCAACAGCCCTGGTGATTTTTCTGGTTACAAAAGTTTCTCCTCTTCTCGGAGATTCATGGTTAAATAGGATTCCGTTACATGCAAACAAATCATATGCTTCCCGATAATTCACGGTTATCCAATAGGAGTATAATTTTGCCGCCCCATAAGGACTTTTTGGGTAAAAAGGAGTTCTTTCATTTTGAGGAGCTGTTTCCGGCAATCCGCCAAAAAGTTCGGAGGTGGATGCTTGATAAAATTTACATTTTATGCCGCTTTCCCGTATTGCATCAAGAATTCGTAAAGTACCAATGGCATCAGTTTCTGCAGTATATTCAGGAACTTCAAAAGAAACCTTAACATGGCTTTGAGCACCTAAATTGTATATTTCTTCGGGTTCAATTTTTTCGATCAATCGGTTTAAATTGCTTGAATCTGTTAAATCCCCGTAATGTAGGAATAACCTCTTATTTCCAATCGTTGAATCTTCATAAAGGCGATCCACCCTTTTAGTATTGAAAGTACTCGCACGCCTGATAATTCCATGAACTTCATATCCTTTTTCTAATAAAAACTCTGTTAAATAGGACCCGTCCTGTCCAGTAATTCCTGTTAATAAAGCTTTTTTCACTCGATATCCTCCCGATTATTCCCTTCAATACCTAAATATAAAACTTTCGTTTCTTCGTTGTGGTATCAAAAATCTAATACGCCCCTTTTCTCCCCATCACAACTCCAATGGTCCTAACAAGAAGTGTAATATCCAGCCAAACCGACCAATTTCTTACATACCAGGATTCTAAAGAAAGCCGTCCCTCAAAGGTTATCTCATTTCTTCCCCTGACTTGCCATAAACCTGTAATCCCAGGTACAGTCTCAAAAATAACTTTTTTGTAATATTTCATCTGTTCTTGTTCACTGGGTAAATACGGCCGGGGACCGACTAAACTCATTTCACCTTTAAGAACATTGATTATTTGGGGTATTTCATCCAGACTCAATTTACGCAACCATTTACCGACTGGCGTCACCCGGGGATCGTATTCCCGAAGTTTGGCATATTGCCGCCATTCCTCGGCCGCTTCCGGATTTTTCGCCAAGTGGGCCTGCAATATCTCTGCTTCATTCAGATACATAGTCCGGAATTTATAACATTTAAACTTCCTTCCGTTCTTCCCCAAACGCCTGCCGGCATGAATGATCGGACCGGGGGAATCTGTTATTATGAGTATTACAATCAGCAACATTATCGGTAGTGCAAACAAAAAAAGCAACGAACCGCAAATCAAATCGAAAGTTCTCTTAAAAAACCGGTTGCGAAAGATTAACAAATTATTACGCACCCGGAGCATCACAGTTTTTTGGTCGAAAAAGAAATCGGTTTCCAGATTGCTTAAAGGTAAACCTTGCAAATCAGGCATAATGGCTACATGTTTCACTAAGGGTTGTACCCGGTAAATCAATCGTAACAATTCTGCCCGTTTCAGCTCGGGCAAAGCGATAATTACTTCCGATACACCGCTTGTTATAATAGCCTGTTCCAAGCTTTTCAATATATTTAAACCTAATTGTTCCTTACGGGAGGACCGATTAGAAGTATATTCGATAACATCTACAATTCGATAACCCAAACTGGGTTCTGCGGCAAAACTTTGTTCTAAAATTTGTATAGTTTCCGGGTTCCCAATAGCCACTACGGGTTGACACCATAACCCGGCAGCAATGATAATCCGTTTGATTACATAACGAGCACCGATTAAATAACAGCTGGAAAATAACCAAATAAATCCGAGATACAGCCGGGATAAAAACTGGGAAGTGCCCCCTAAAAATAAGCTACAAACCGTTAATAACGTTGCAAATGTGCAAACTTTGATCAATTTAGCGGAACTTTCCCAAAAAGGCAACCTGCGATGATACAGCCGCTCATAACAAATCAAGCCAATATACAAAAAAGGAATAAATAAATAGAAGTATTGATATCTTACACCAAAGAAGAATTTCCACGAAAGAGGTTGTGATACCAGAAGCAACCTTGTACAAAAAGCGCTTTGAAGTGCCAGTAAAACCGTTATGTAATCGATAACCAATAAAACCAACACTGCGAGATGTTTCCTAAGGGATTCCATTGATTTAACCCAAGATACCGTTCGGACTTGGGAGGTTGAATCGGAAAATTCATATATAAACTTATCCATGTCCGATTCAAGAATCCCATGTTCCTTCTTAACTGTTTGCAAATTTTCCACCGGCAATACAAGTCCCTCCCCGGAAATATCGCAACGTTGAATCATTTGTATGAAATTTTCTTGGATTTATGATTAAAGTTATTTATTTTTTTCGGAGGCCAAAATACGTTTCATACATCAATTCATTGCAATTAACCAAATTTATTATTAGAAAAGCACATTATATGCCTTTATCAAAAATATGGCATAATAATTAAAAATTCCATTTAGTATATGCAACAAATTATGTTATATTACATTATTGGCCTTCTTTTATTAATTTATACCCCCTTGTAATGTTTTTTAATTTCGTACCTTACCCTAGATTCGATTACCCTCCTTTATTCATTAGTCAAAATCTCTCTCTGTAACAAATTAGTTCGCACACACGCCCTTTCTATTTAGCCTTTTTATGTTTCTTAGCTCGTTCTTCTTCTCCATAGTAATAGTAATAATACGAATACTCTTCCAGGATCTCCACCCTATTTAATACTACTCCCAGTAATCTTCCATTCGCCTTTAAAACTAGATCCTTAGCGTGTTGAGCCATTTCCGGCCGGACTTCTCCTGCAGCTATAACCATAATCACCCCATCCACTTGCGAAGCCAGGACACAGGCATCCGTAACAGCCACAATAGGTGGAGAATCCAAAATCACGTAATCGTATTGTGATTTTAATTCGGCAAGAAATGAAAGCATCCGGGCTGATCCAAGGAGTTCCGAGGGGTTGGGCGGAATAGGCCCGCTGGTCAACAGGTGGAGATTTGGCACCTTCGTCTCTTGAATCAGATCCTTTAAAGGAATTTCCTCAACAAAGGCATTCGTCCAGCCACGATTGGGTTTTGAAAAAATATGATGCAAAACCGGTTTGCGAAAGTCGCAATCCGCTATAATAACTCTCTTCCCGGACTGGGATAAAGCGATGGCAGTATTGGCGGCAGTGGTTGATTTCCCCTCAGCCGGTCCCGTACTGGCAAACATCACTGCCTTCAATGCACTATCCCTCTTGGAGAATTGGATATTCGTCCGTAAAGTGCGGTAGGCTTCGGCAACCGGTGATTTAATCTGATCGTGAACCACGAGTTGATGATTGTCCATTTAAAAATCCTCATTCTTATCATTAAATTTCTTTATTACTTTCAATTTATACTTCAGGTTAAGTGGTTTTTTGGTTTTCAGTTTTTGGCATCAACTTGCGGAACCGTTTCAACAAGCGACGCTGAGCGCCAGTTGCATTTTGCTGAAAATCCGGAATATTTCCTAAAACCGGGAGACCTAGATAATGCTCGACATCATCTGCGTTGTTAATGGTCTTAAACAAGTATTCCAATAGAAAAGCCAAACCAGTCCCGGCAAACAGGCCAAGAAAAGCAGCCATCAAAACATTGATTTTCTTATTGGGTTTAACCGGTTTATCCGGCAAAACGGCCCGGTCAACAATCTGGACGTCGGTGGGTTGCATCACTTCACTAATCTTGGCTTCCTCCCGCCGTTTGGCAAGCATTACGTAAATATCCTGAGCTAGGGAAGCATCACGCATCAAACGGGCCAAATCCCGTTCTTTAGCAGGCAACTTACTAAGCTCTGTTTCACCGGCCCTAGTAATTTTAGCAAGCGCGGCGGTCTGGGCATTGGCGGCGGCAATTTCTACCTCGGCCTGGATCTTACTCTGCAATAATCCTTGATGAATGGAGTTCATCGAAGGGGTCTCGGCGTTGATGACCCGGGCAATCTCAGCATTTAGTTTCGTCCTGGTCTCATCGATTTCGGCCCGGACTGCAATGACTTTGGGATGTTTTTCAGTATAATTTGACAATAAACTAACGAGCCCTACTTCCAAATCGGCTAACTTAGCTTTGTATTGTTGAATCAATGAACTATCGGCGATATATTCCCCTTTTTCTTGGGATATTTCTTTTTGGGCCGATTCCAACTTTGCCTGAGAAGCAGCCAGATTTACCGTATTTTCCGCTTTTAACTGATTAAGTTTTGAAATGTTATCCACCAAGGCCTTGGTCTCAGCCTCCGGGGCTACAATCTGTTGTTCCCCTTTATATTTCTCCAGTGAATCTTCAGTCCATGCCAATTCCTGTTTAGCTTCAATCAGGCGTTCACCAATAAAATCACCCACAGCAGCATCCTCAGAGCGTATTAATTCAGTTA
This sequence comes from Bacillota bacterium, assembly GCA_023392595.1. GTDB lineage: Bacteria > Bacillota > UBA4882 > UBA8346 > UBA8346 > UBA8346. Next base: position 125,537 of record JAEVYU010000061.1, read on the forward strand.
ATCTATCTAAAAAACAATCAACTAAAGTATTCGTAACTAACTTTGCTTCTTCTGCACTGCCGGCCTGAACTTTTACTTTTAAAATTTCAGTATCTTTAACCGGCTCCGTTGTAATCCGCTCTAACATTTCCTCATAACGGACTTTGTTGAGCTTTCCGGCTTGAGTCTTCGCAATCACATTCTTGAGTACTGTACGGCTTTTCAAGATTTCTGCATAAGTAGACATTAATTGTTGAGTCATCATCGTATTCCCCATCGGCACATCTGCCAGCAAAGAATCAGCCAAGCCCTTAGATTGCTTGATTCTTAAAGTGGTTTCCGCCTCAAAGGTCGGTGGAATCAAAAAACTGAATATCCCTGCAACAAAAACTGTAATTAAAAAGATACTACCAATGAATCGAAACCGTTTTCGGATTACTTGAACGATATCGGATAAATCCAATGCCATTTCAGCATCTTCAAATTTAGATTCAGTCACCGTGTGCCTCCAATTGCAATCTACAACTATTATTGACTATCTGAATGACTATTAGTTAGTCTCTAGTAATAATCTTAATTTCATATGCAGCTGTGATATAAGGTAAAATGTCTTTTACGAAGTCCAGACCGTTACTGGCCAGATAAACCAGATCACCCTCGCCAAGCTCAACATTTTGGGTCAGGTCGCCTTTTTTTAACAAATCATTCAGATTAATCTTTTCATACCGGCCATCTTTTTTATGGACCACATACACTGACTTTTTGGCAGCATAATGAGTAAATCCACCAGCCGCCCCAAGAAAGTCAAGTAATTTATGGCTTTTGGCTATTTCGTACATTCCGGGTTTATTGACCTCTCCCAACACATAGGCCCGAACCGTACGCATTTGAATTAAATTCACTGTAACCTGCGGATTATGGATATAAGCGCTCAGGCCTAAAAAAAGCTTGTCCGCCAGAGTCGCCGGGGTTAATCCTTCAACTGTAATTTCTCCGATTAGCGGAAAGGCTATTTTACCATCCGTACGGACCATCAGCGCTTTTATCTGTAATTCATCATAGCCCCAAATACTAATATCCAATATATCCCCTGGTCCCAAACAATAATCTTCAGCCAGGGCTAAACTTCCTGAAGGAAGTATGCATAAAATGAAGCCCAAAAAAATTATCAGGAAACGTTTCATAGTGCCTCCCAAAGGGAAAAGTTGCAACATTTTTCGTATTTCAGTTTTAGATTATAACAGCTTCATAAAATACTCTTTGTAGATTTTTGAAAGATGAAAAAATTTTAATTGAGGGATTTGACTTGTTTTTCCGATAAAATACTGTAAAAAGCAGTTTAAAAAATTGTTTTATCTCAGGCGTGATATCTATTACCTGTAAAATAAACGTCTTACTTGAGGCAGTGGCTCCGCAAAGACGACTCAACCACCCTCGGCTTCTGCCGGTGGGTTTGAATCCCCGTTGTTGAGACAATTGCTCCGTTGGCAAATAGTGATTTCCTGATTCGCAATAATCCGCTTCGGATTTTCCACCAGCAATTGTTTGACTTGGTGTTCCCCCAGCAAATTGAAAAGCTGAACGCCGGCTTCCTGCAATTTGGGGCCCCGGTGATTTAAACCATGGGCGTCAGAACCGATACATTGAATCAATTGTTGTTTTAGAAATAACTCTGTAACGGATTGAATACGCTCACCCATCCTTCCTAGAAGGCTTGAGCCGTTGGCTTGGCTGATAATACCTTTGTCCACCCATCTTTGCAATATCATCGGATTCTTAGCCAATTCAGGATGGCGTTCGGGATGGGCTAATACCGGAGTGATTCCCTTGAGTTGAAGTGTAAAAAAAAACTGATCGGTAAATAACGGGATTTCCTGTGACGGCAATTCCACTAACATATAATGCCCGTTGTTAATACAATAAGGTCCCGGACCCGCTAACAATTCTAAAATATCGTGACTCATCATTACTTCAGCTCCAGGATAAATTGTGATTGGAATACCAGATTTGAAAGCTTCTTGCCGTAGCAGTTCACAGCCGCTGGTGATCTCTTGCCATGAAGGAAACCACTTGCCTTCAATTACATGCGGAGTAACAACCACAGTTGTCGTTCCGTCCGTCACAGCCATTTTCAGCATGGCTAGCGCCATATCTAAATCAAAAGCGCCATCATCAATACCCGGTAAAATATGTGTATGAAGATCGATCATCAATTTCTCCTTTCTTCTCACTCCCCATAAAATCGCCAAATTGTGACGATCCCCATGTCGTTTATTAGTAGAAAAAATTCCTATCTTCTATTTCATGCTTCCGCCTCCGTGGAAAAAACGCTTTTTAGCTTTTATAAGGGTATTACCGATTTGATCTTGATCTCCAGGTTTTTTGTGGGAAACCTAATATTTTGGGGATTATGCTCTTTGATTTGTTTCACAACCGCTTGAGCCCAAACCGCCCCGGTTGAAGGCAACAATAATGCCAAATGCAGCTTATCCAATCTACAGATGATATCCGATTTTCGCAGTCTTTGATAAATAATCGACTCCAGCTCCGCCATTATTCTCTGATTTTGATTATCAGCTTCGGAATGATTTTGGGCGAGTCCCATAACAACTAAAGTGGATTCTCCGCCGTTTCGGGCTAGCCGCCGGCGTTCATATAATAAAAAATTCCAAAAATAATCTGCCTCGCAAACCATCGGTCCGCTTTCTTTCACCAATATTTCCATATTTCCATCTAAAATCAATTTATCCGCCGGCTCCCTCACGGGATTCCGCAATTGTTTGTAAAGGCTCTTCCATTCTTCCGACGGCTTAACCCCTAATTCTTTATAAAGAAAACTAGAGTAATAACTATAATGTTCAGCTGCAGCCTTCAGATTTCCCATTCCGAGAAGCGCCTTCATCAATAAAATCTGTAGTTTTTCGGTATAAGGATCGATTTTAATCGCTTGTTTGACCAATATGCCTGCTTTAGCCCATTCTTTACTTTCGAGCAACCATAGCGCCACTTCCGCCGTTGCATCAATAAACAAACGGCGGTAATACTCGCGTGGTACAAGGGTCCATTCCGAATCGGGATCTTCCGCGAAATAGTCCCCTTGATACAACGAAAGGGCTTGCAAATAGTGATCAATTGCTTTCGGGCGGTCGCTGTTGCCTAATTGATGAGCACTAGCGCATGAAGATTCAAATTCATCAACATCCACCCAGTAGGATGTATGCACATTGAAGGCACAACTATCCTTGGAGTAAATAATATAAGAAGATCTTTGGTATCCGATCCGCTGGGGCTCTAATAACGTCTTCAGCCTGGAAATTGTAGTCCGTAAGCACGAAGTATCATTAAAATGTCCACCCGGCCAAAGAAGCTCCATGATTTTTTCTGTCGGAACCGCCGAACCTTTATGGGCAATCAGATACTTAAACAATAACCACATTTTATGTTTACTGATGGTTCCGATTGCCTGATGTTCTCCTGGTCTTAAAACGCGAAATACCCCTAAGCAATATATCCGTATTACGGAAGAGCGCCTGTCGCTCGCTTTTTGAATCAATTGAACATCAATCAATGAATGATACCTCCTGAAGAGTCTTTTGGAAATCTATATAAAATTACCATATTATTCAAAATCCATATGTCGTATTCCAATAGAATTCAGGTTTTTTATTCCGTTTCGATCAATCAACCTCCGCAAAAAAACAACAAAAAAAGAGCTCTCCCGGAAAACCCCAAATTTTTGAATCGCAGACCTTTGAAAAATAAAAATCAAGCTATGCTAGGTAAACTAAACATAACAAACACAAATAGTGGTCACTATTCTTATTAGTTACATTTTATTCATCAAAATTTGTTATTTGGTTTTTTGTAACTTTAATAATTTTTCTGGAAATTTTATGATATAATAAAGCCATGAAGTTGGGATTTTTTTACTTTACTTATTTTCACTAAGAAATAAAGAGGGGTGATCGGCCAATAATGCACGGGTAAAAGCCTAAATTATGAATGTCGTCAGTCCAATTGTAGGCCAATTTTTTGCGAAAATTTAAAATGGGGGAACAAAAAATGAAAAATCACAAATTTTTGTGGCTGACCATCGTATTTTTATTAACCTTTGGAATCATTGGAATTCTCTGTGCCCATGGTGCCTCCGATTACACTTCGGGAGTGAGTGCGTCAAGTTCAACTTCTGTACAATTCTGGTTCAAACCCAGCGGCTATACTGCCGGTTATGTCATTCTCCATTACACTCTCTCCGGCGCCTCCCAACAGAATGTCTATATGACCTACAACAGCAACACGGCGCAATGGGAATATTCACTCAACGGTTTGAGTTCGGGCAATACAATGACTTATAACTATACTTACAACAAAAACGGACTTCAATATGATTCCGCTACGGCCAGTTATACAGTCGGCTCGAGTAGTTCTACCGGAGTTATCTTCTATCAGGATGCCAATTATGGAGGAACAGCAGTAACACTTGGTCCCGGAAGCTATACTCTAACTCAGTTAAACGCTGCCGGCATCCCTAATGACTGGATGTCTTCCTTAAAAGTCCCCGGCGGATATAGGGTTGATGTCTATCAGAATGATAATTTTACCGGAACCCAATGGAGCTTTACAGCAGATACTTCTTATGTGGGGGCGGCCTGTAATGATCAAATGTCTTCCGTAATTGTTCGCGCTTCCGGAAATTATATGTATAACACTTTAGTTTGGTCGGACAACTTTGATGGCAGTACTCTGGATCGCACCAACTGGAACTATCAAATCGGAAACGGTTACAATCCCGGTTCAGGTTCCTTTGACGGTTGGGGTAACGGAGAATGGGAATGGTACCGGTCGGATAATGTTTCCCTATCCAATGGCAATCTGGTGATCAAAGGGGAATATTTAAGTACGCCTTACGTGTTTGCCAACCGTAACTGGTATCAATTTTCTGGCCGAATCACGACCAAAGGGCTCCGCTCATGGAAATTCGGAAGAGTTGAAGCCAGAATCAAAGTACCGACTATCGCCTCAACTTGGCCGGCATTTTGGATGATGGGGAACGCCTGTGATACAACGGTAAACGGAGCGGCCGGCGGATATGATACTTTACCTACCAATTGGTCCAGTTGCGGTGAGATTGACATCATGGAGCACCGGAATGCCGAGACTCAGTTTTGCAGCAATCTATTTTGGGATACCCGGATAGGAGTAAACCCCTGGGCCAGTGGTACGACAGCCAACAATCCAACCTGGACTACCGGAGTCGATGAAACGCAGTGGCATATCTATGCAATGGAATGGAACGGCGCCATCATGAAATATTACTTGGATGGAACGGTGATAAAGACTCAGGATATCTCGGCTTCCAATCAAGAGGAATTTCGTCAGCCTTTCTTTATTATTTTAAACTTAGCCATCAGCGGTACTTTTACCGGTCCTACCGATCCGGCGCAAGCGAATTTCCCCTGCTATATGTATGTAGACTATGTCAAAGTCTATCAATAAACAGCGACCCATTCGGGGGTTGTTGGGAAATATTTTTAAATCAATGACATTCAAACGCATACCTCTTTAACTAGGAATCCCCGGCAAAAAATTACCGGCGGCTTCCGCAATCAACTTAGTCTTTGAAGGGGGGTGATTTTCGGCCAACAGAAAAAAGTTAGGGGTATCACGATTGCAAAATGGTTGAAAACTTTCAACAAGGAGGAAAGAACCAATGAACAAAAGGAAAGATTTATGGTTGATACTGTTCCTGGTATCGATCATCAGCATGTTCGGGTATTCATCGGTTTGGGGCGCTTCCGATTATACATCGGGGATGACTGCATCCAGTTCAACTTCAGTACAATTCTGGTTCAAACCCAGCGGATTTACTGCAAGCTATGTCATTCTGCATTACAAAGTTTCCGGAGCTTCCCAACTAAATGTGTATATGACTTACAACAGCAACACCAGGCAATGGGAATACCCGGTCAACGACTTAAGTTCGAGCAACTCGATTACTTATAACTTTACGTACAATAAAAACGGCTCCCAATATGATTCTGCCTCCGCCACCTATACAGTCGGATCGGGAAGTTCGTCCGGATCGGACAGCTCTTCAGGAGTAACGTTTTATCAAGATGCCAATTATGGCGGGACCGCCGTCACTCTTGGCCTCGGGAGTTACACTTTAAGCCAATTAAATGCCGCCGGCATCCCCAATGACTGGATGTCTTCTTTGAAGGTCCCCAGCGGGTATGTGGTCGAGATTTATCAAAATCATGATTTTACCGGCGCCATGTGGACCTTCAATGCAGATACTTCCTATGTGGGAGCGGATTGTAATGATAAAATGTCTTCCGTCGTGATTAGTACTACCGCAAGAAATTCAATCTATTCAGTTAGCGCTTCGACCATACCCTCTCCCTCAGGAAGCGGCGTCATGACCTGCCGAGTCATGAATGGAACAAACGGCGCTTACTCAGATAGTCAGATTTATTGGGCAGTACTCGGCAAAAATCCGGCTACCGGCGGATGGTGCTACCTGGACCTCAATGGCAATCTAATCCCAATTTCCACCGCTCTGAATGACGCTTCCGGGCATTTGACTAAAAACGGCATCCATTACGCAAACATTTACCATACTATCAGTGAGCAATCATGGTTCAGCCTGCCCAAAATGTTTTCCGGCCGGATGTATCTCAGCCTGGGAAGTCCCTGCTATATTAAAACCTATGATACAGGATTTGCCGGTCCCGACATCAACAATCCAACCGATCCCAACCTCAATGTATATTTTGACTTCATTGAATTTACTATTAATGATTCCGGATATCACGGCAATACCACCCGGGTCGATGGGTTCGGTTTCCCAATCCAGCACCGCCTGGTCAACAAAACCGGCGATTATGATAAAACCGTCGGTGAATTCGAATCGGAAACCCGTTCGGGGTTATTTACAAAGTATCAAAATGAAGTACCGAATGAATTCAAATCTTTAGGTACACTTCAAGCACCATACCGGATCGTAGCGCCGATCCACGGTTCTTTCGCGGCCGGCGGAGCCAACGCCAATTATTTTGCAGGCTATTCCGGTTATTCCACTCAGGATATTTTATTAGGCACCAATTCATTGCAACAGAATGCAGCAACCTGCGCAGCCATCAACCGGCACGTCTACACCTTTTCCGACTGGAATAATGTCAGTACCTATTATCAAGCGGCGCCCGCCAATTATTATGCGAAGTTCTGGCACACGCACAGTATCGACGGGCTTGCTTACGGATTTTGCTATGACGATGTCAATGGACAAGCAGCCTATTTGGAAGTCGGCAATCCGAAAGGGTTAATTATCCGGGTCGGCTGGTAACCAGTTCAACACCGCAACTTAATTAAAATTTATATCTCGATTTGATAATGTTAAAGGAGGTTTTGGCTTTATGATTTCATCATTAAGAACCAAATTGAAACGCGGCTGGAAAGTCATATCGCTTATGGCTGTATTGTTATTCTTGTTTCTGATGAATATCGCCAACGCGGAAACAACCCCATCCAAGCGATTAATTGTCTATTTCCCAAACTGGGGAACTTATAATGCAGCCCATAAGAATATGACAGTTGGAATGATTCCCTGGAGCAAAGTGACAGTTATCAATCATGCCTTTTTTGAAGTCGACTCCGGTTACAAACTGGCATCAACCGATACATTTGCGGATTATGACAAATGGTTCGACCATTCCGAAGGTTGGGACACCGGAAATCTCCGGGGACATTTTGGAGAATACAAATACTACAAAAGTCAATATCCTAATGTGAAAATCCTGATTTCAGTGGGAGGGTGGACCCGTGGTCAGAACTTCCACGCCATGGCCTTGACCGCTGCCAACCGGGCAATTTTCATTCAAAGCGTGGTGAACTTTTTAAAACAATATCCGTTTCTTGACGGTGTCGATCTTGACTGGGAATATCCGGGTGTCAACCGGGCGGCCGATCCCAACGATCAGTATGATAAAGGATGCCCCGGCGGTCCCGAGGATAAGGCCAATTATACCGCCCTGCTTAAGGAGCTTCGTAGCGGTCTCAATAATAACGGGTTATCTTCCAAATTAATTACCGTTGCAGCTCCAGCGGGTTATGACAAATTGGAGTTGCAGGAACCGGATATTTATGCGCAATACGTCGATTGGTTCAATGTTATGACTTATGATTTCCATGGGGCTTGGGAAACCACAACCAATCATGCAACACCTCTTTATGTCAATCCCAATGACCCCTCGGCGACTTCTCCGGTGAATATTAAAAACAAATATAATGTCGATTATGCAATGCGGAACCTGCGGGATAATTATCACATTTCCGCTGGTAAACTCAATGTTGGGACTCCGTTTTATTCCCGCGGCTGGAAAAACGTAACCGGCGGAACCAACGGCATGTTTGCAAATGCTTCCGGCGCCCCCGTCGGCAGTTGGGACAATGCAGCTTCACCCGGAGGCCAATATCCCTATTTCGAATTAAAGACTATGGAAAATGCAAGCGGCTATGTGAAATACCGGGATCAATATGCAATGACTCCCTGGCTTTACAATGCTTCCACCGGTGTGACCCTCAGTTATGAGGATGAGACATCGTTAAGCACCAAATGCGATTATATCAACAGCAACAGTTTCGGCGGCTTAATCGTCTGGGAGATCTCCGGCGATGATGCCAGCTTTACCCTTACCAATTTAGCCTATAATAAATTAATAGTGGGTAACGGAACAGCCACTGTGGCCACTCCGAGCTTTAACTTAAGCAGCGGAACCTATACCAATGCCCAATCGATCACCGTTTCCTGCGCGACCACAGGCGCGGTAATCCGCTATACTAAAGATGGGACTTCACCCACTTCCAGTTCAAGTGTATATTCGGGACCGATTACGGTTTCCACAACCACTACGGTCAAGGCAAAAGCATTTGCCACGGGAATGAATGACTCGGTGGAGGCCAGCGCCACTTACACAATCTCGACTTCTACCGCTACGTCATATAAGGTCATCGGTTACGTATATGGCACGCCAAATAATATCGATGCCCAAAAATTAACTCACGTGAATTATGCGTTTGCTTCAATCGTAAATGGCCAGATATCCGTGGCCACACCCTCTGATTTATCAACGCTTACAGCGCTTAAATCGGCCAATTCCAATTTAAAGGTTATCCTTTCTATCGGAGGCTGGGGCGCGGACGGATTTTCCGACGCCGCCTTAACGGACAGCTCACGGGCAACATTTGCGGCAAGCTGCCAGCAATGGATTACCAACTATAACCTGGATGGAATCGACATTGACTGGGAATATCCGGTTAACGGCGGATGGGGCGAGATTAGCTGCCGTCCTGAGGATAAAGTGAATTTTACTTTATTATTGCAGGAGGTCCGCAATAAGATCGGTACCGGAAAAATCCTCTCCATTGCCGGCGGCGCCGGATCGGAATTTATCAGTAACACCGAACTCCGTTCGGTTGCCTTGATTTGCGATTACATTAACATCATGACATACGACTTCGGCGCTTATGCCCATAATGCCAATTTGTACTCATCCAGCAGTTATAATTCGGGTATAAGTTGTGATTCCGCCATCAAAAATTATATTGCAGCCGGTGTTCCAGCCGCCAAAATCAACATGGGCGTTCCTTTCTACGGACGCTATGGAGGTAATTGGCCGACTTTCGCTGAATTAACCGCAAATTACATTAATCTGAACGGTTGGGTCCGTTATTGGGATGACCAGGCTAAAGCCTGCTACCTGCTGAAAAATGGTGAGTTTATCACCTATGATGATGTTGAAACCCTTAGTTACAAAACCTCTTACATCAAATCCAACAGTCTGGGCGGAGTTATGTTCTGGCAGTATAACCAAGATTATCAGGGAAAATTATTATCCAAACTGTGGTCGGATTTAAAAGGTGATTCCAATCCCGGCGGTTCTGCTCCCGGACTTGCTTCCCTTCATGTTGACAATACCACCAATTCCGGCACTTATACTGTAACTGTTACCGTACCTGCCGGAAATACCGCGACTTCGATGACGCTTTATGAAAACAATAATGCTGTTAAAACCCAATCCGTAACTGCAAGTTCGGCGACAGATCAAGTCATCGACTATACGGTAAGCGGCAAAACCAACGGGACTTATAGTTATTACGTCTCATTGACCAATGCTTACGGTACAACTTCCACTTCCAGCATGACCGTTACCGTCAAGAACGGATCCGATTCTTCCGATGGGACCGACTCGGGCACTCCCTCCGGGGTTCCGGGAACTCCCTCTCTCACCGCTGATAACTGGGACGGAGATGGAAATTATGTGATTACTTTCAATATGTGGTGGGGAAATAACGGGACTTCCTGGAAGATTTACGAAAATGACCAAGTGATTTATTCAGCGGCCCTTCAAGGTAATTCTCCCAACTCCCAAACCGCGTCTTATAATGTAACTGGTAGAGCCAATGGAACGTATAAATATCGGATTGATCTGGTTAACAAGTATGGAACAACCAGCAACGGCGCTGTGACCGTCAATGTTACCAATTCAAGCGGCGGTGGGAATACCGGAACTGCTCCGGGCGCCGCCTCTTTAAGCGTGAATAGCGCGACTAACACCGGAAGTTATGCTGTGACTATCTCCGTACCGGCCAATAATACGGCAACTTCGATGACACTTTATGAGAATAATGCGGCTGTTAAAACTCAAGTTCTCACCGCCAACGCTTCATCAGCTCAAACCTTTATCTATACGGTGAGCGGTAAAACCGCCGGGACATACACTTATTACGCAGCATTAAGCAACGCTTACGGCACCACTTCCAGTTCCAACTTAACAGTAACAGTATCCTCAAACGGTGGTGGTACAGCGGCTGAATGGCAAGCCAATACCGCCTACAAAGTCGGCGATCTCGTTACTTACCAGGGACTAACTTACAAATGCCTTCAAGCCCACACTTCTCTGGTTGGTTGGGAACCTTCCGTTGTGCCCGCGCTTTGGCAGCTTCAATAAACAAATATTATTCGGCATCACTTGAAACATCCGTTTTAAAGCAAATTGGTATGAAAACTTCAGGTTAGGTTAATTTTACGGTTTAAAAAACAAGACCTTTTCATCTTTTTGAAAAGGTCTTGTTCATAATAAACTTACTTTAATATAATATTGTTAACCTTTTATTTTTAAGGTCTGCAGGTAATCCACTTTCCAGAGGGGACTGGTGGACTCGTGGTCCTTACTCCCTTTAAAAAGATAGGGATATTTTTTTAACGAAATCAGCTCTTCCCGATCCAGCTTTCGCAAATGAAAATGAAAAATACTACACATCTGATCGGTATCGCGGGCTTGCAACGCTGCAACCAGCGCGTTGTGTTGGTTTAAAATCTCCTGCAAATTCATACCATCACCGCAAGTCAATAAACGCATCCGGCGATAATGCCCCCATACATTTTGAATGGCCCGCCAACAAAAGAGTTTATCAACCACAGTATAAAACACCTCGTGAAATTGATCATCACGGACCAGGAATTCCCGGATATCGACATGAGGGCCGATAAGTTCCTGCTGTCTGCGTAATGCCTCGTTCAGCAATGTAATGTCAGATGGGGTATGACAAGCCATAAACAGCTTCATCACTTCTTCTTCGACCGAAAGACGCAAAAAACGTTCTTGCTCAATCCGCACCGGATCGATTTGCGAAATCATTGTACCCCGCTGCGGCAATAAAGTTACCAGTCCCTCCTGTTCCAGGCGAATCAAGGCATCGCGTACAGGCGAACGGCCGATTTCAAAATGCTCACAAATATCCTTGATACTCAAGATAGCGCCAGGCTGTAAATATAACTCCACAATAGCCCGACGCAGCACCGGATATACCTCGCCGTCATTCAAAGCTTGCTCTTTCAAGGGCGTTAATTCATCGTCATACTGCAATAATAGCTCTCCTTTTCAAGTTGACGGCAACATTGCCATAAACTAATACAGCATATGCCCTTTTCATGAGCAATTCTAGGCTGTATCGAGGCATAACCGCAGATGGCATCGATAATGTTTCAGACGAAAGGGTTATACTCTTTTTTATTCTACACGTTCGGCGTTAAAAAATCAATTGATAAGCGGCCTAAGGCCAGCAATAAATAGCGTTCGTAAATACAGGGAGAGTAAGCGACATCCGTCATGCATTTTGAAAAATGCAAAGCCCCTATCTCGGATGCGCTGTCAAGACCGCGCTTGTAATGAAATATCCCCATCATCCTGCGTTCCACCATCCGGCTGCGCGTGTAAATGTCCGGAATTACATCTTCTAGGGCATGAAAAATCTCGTGAAACAACGCAATCCGAATGATATCTCCCGGCGGAGTCAACTCAGCCAAGCCGTTTTCCCCAATAAACTGTTGCAACAATAAAATCGCACTATCATTAATAGTAATTGTCCGTCGGTCCGGCTCATAAAGTCCGATATACAAGAAAGGACACGCCAATTCTTCGGTAGTGTGTACCAATCGTAAACCTAAACTCTTTAAGAGCGAATCCTCCAGCGGTTCTTGGGGAGATACCAAACTGTATCGCGCCTTAATTTGTTGTACCATACCGGTAGCAGCTCTCACAGCGCCGTTCACTACCCTATGCTCTTCCTCATTGCTGAGTGCACAGCCGCAAACATCCTTTCGCAGGATGCTACGGTACCATAAACTTTCTTCCCAATCAAGAGCCATCCTCACCGAGCGCCGGAGGGCATCATGATCATATTTCAAGGATATCATCCCAATTCATTCCGGGCCAGTACTAATATTAAAGTGTCTTCCGGGGCGACATCACAAAGCTCGGCTTCGATCAAACCGGTTACCTGCACCAGCTCCGGAATACCGGAATAGTCCAGTACATGAGAACCGGCAATAACATAGACATCAGGATTGATCCGCACTTCGCTTGAAAAATTGCTGGCGTGATCCCACATTCGCCGCAGGGTTTCCGGGGCATTTTTCATGGAAGTAGATTCTACGGCGCCATTGGCGCGCTGAATCTTGATAAAACCCTTTTTATCCACAACCCGCAAGGCCGCTTTCCCGCTTTTTTCAGCCGTTATCACAAAGATAAATTCGTTGGAAGCCTCCATTTTAACAGCGTTTTGGTCTACCCCGATAGACTCTGCTGCAATTTTAACAGCTTCTGCCGCAGTGCAATTTTTCATCAAATCGCTGGTCTTTACCTCCGTGGAACCCATGGCAATCGCGGTAACCTTTTGAGCCTGTTCATCTATCTCCACATACACCTCGATACTGTCCCCCACGGCGCCGCTGTTCATGGCAAGCTCCCTGGCCTCTTTTTTCAGCTGGGCAATATCGGTTGCCGTAGGATTGGGAATCGTCCGCTCCACCATTTCCCGGACCATCGCCAGAGCGACTCCAATCGAAGAAATCACCTCGGCATTTTCCGGGATCTGATATTTAAAATCCATCATATTGGCAGTAAAGGTCAACAGAGTGCCTGCACCGCCCCCGGCACCCACCAGCACAATCTGTTCGCGTTCAATTTTATATTTCGTTATCAAATCTTCAATCACCGGGACAATCTTCTGACAGGATTTTGTTAAAATCGCTTTAGCAGTTTCTTCAATCGACATACCCACTTCACTGGCTAAAAGTTGCATGGCCTTGCAGCTTGATTCGTAATTACCGCGCGCGTAATCATTTTCCCCCAAAATACCCAGGACGTTTGCTGCACACGTGTTGGTGATGGTAACGCTTTCGCCGTTATTGAGCCGAATCGCCACATAATCGGCGGGATCATTTTCGCGGGGCTTGATATAATATAACGTAGCGCCATCAAAAAGGGCTGTTTCGGTAAAACAGGCATAACCCAGTCCGGCAATATGGGCGGAACGAGGCCCGACATCAACGACTTCACCTTTTTTAGCCCGCACCATGCTGCCTCCGGCAACCCCCAAAACCCGTACATCCAAGCTGTTAACGTAAGTACGATGTCCACCGATAATGGAATAGTCAACCGCTGGACGGCCGTTCTTGATCACCCCAATGTTGGTCGAGGTACCGCCGACTTCAAAATAAATACCATTGGAGGCCCGCAGATACATCAAAGCTCCGATAACACTGGCCGCGGGACCGGAAAGCATCGTTAAAATCGGACGTTTTTTCATCTCGTTGATTTCCATAACGCCGCCATCACCGCGCATAATCATCAACGGTACATCGATACCCGTGGAACGGACACTCTGTTCAGTTGAATTGGCCGTGTCAAGCATCTTCGGCAGGATGGAAGCGTTCAAAGCCGCGGTGCGGGTTCGGGTCGTCAGGCCGTATAACTTTGTAATATCTGATGCTACCGTACAGGGAATACCCAAAGACTCCGCTTCCTCAGCTACAATCCGTTCTTCTCTCATATTGTCAACGCCAAACGCCTTACTGGCTACAATCACCCGATCGCCCTGTTTAACCATTTTCTCGATGGTCTCTTTGACAACTTCAGGGGACATCTCTTTCATTTTCAAATGGGTATGGTCGATTTCAATAAACTTTCCGGTACCCAGATCTATATTATCAATCTTAGTCTGCCTTTTGGCAAGGAAACCCTCCAGTCCCCCACCACTGATACCGATCACCCCGACCCGGGCTACATCCCCTTCCAACAGGGCGTTGGTGGCCTGTGTGGTGCTGTGGGCGATAAAGATAACCTCCTCGGGGCGGATGTTGTTTTCTGCAAGACATTTCTGAAAGGCTTCCACCACACCGGCAGCCACCCCCTGCTTGTGGTGATGGGTCGTCATCACTGAACCTTTACCAACAATCTCATTGGTATCATTATCAATGGCCACGGCCTTGGTGTGAGTCCCCCCCACGTCAATCCCGATCCGAATCGCTCTCTTGTTCATTATTTAAATCCTCCAGTGTTTAAACTCGCCCGCTACCCCTTCTATCGGGGAACTTTATTCCGGGTACGCTTTTTCAAAATCTGTGTTTAGAAGAACCGGCCGATTTTTTCATGGGTTCTCAGCCGATTCTTCCCGGAACGGGGTTCAACCTCTGCCGATCATCACATAGGCAATGATTTCAACAATAATCAAAATACCCCATGCCCAAGGCAAATTGGTTTTAATATATTGTTTCGGTTCCAGCTTTGCGTAACTGAGGCCCCACATGGTCCAGGATTGAGTGGGACAGGCACTGGCAACAATCGCAACCGGCGGAATCAGAAACAAAGCAAACAGGAACATTTCATTGAAAACGCCCATCGCTTGGAAAATGGATAACAAGGCAATACCGGAACCCCAAATCATGAGAGGACCCCGGAACAGCGCCAACGGGGCCAATACACAGAAAGCGATTAAGATTACCATTGGCGTGGTAGGAATAATACCGCCCAGCAGGCTTTGTAAAATCGGGGAAACCTGTTTGGCAGCAGCCTGGAATATATTCACGCTGTATAACATTCCAATCAACAGACCACTGTCGGCAATTCCGTCATACAGGGTTTTTTGAATCTTTTCCACAGCCAGTTTGTAAGTAACCAGATTCCGGGTGAAGAGCAATCCCATAAAAATCCCAAGTAAGAACGAAGGGACCGGCTGCCATTTGAAAAATGAAACCATAATAATCGGCACAAACGGCACGACCATGCAGTACCAACCCAGCGGTTTGGCCTCGCGAACCTCTGGAGCGCCGCTTACAGCCCAAGCTCTTGCCCGATTACTTTTTTGGCTACGCAGATAATTAAAAAGAATGAAGGCAATCATGACTCCAACATGCACAATGGTAGCGATAACCGCAAAACGAATGTAATGGTCGTCATATTTTACATGGGGAAATACTCCAAAAAATTGATTGACATAAGCGATATTCAGGTACATGCCAGCCGCAACCGCCAGCATATAAGCGCCCAAGGCGGTTTTCTTATCAACACCCAAAGAGAACAAAATCGGTAACACAATCATCCCGATGGCCATCACTGAGCCAACCCCGAAAGCACTGGTAAAAATCAAAGCACAAACAATGCTTAACAGCAACATGGTGAAAAGAGGTTTATCACCAGCAAGTTCAACGGTTTTCTTGATGATGTAACCGGCGATACCCGTATCGACCAGCATCCGTCCAAACCAGGCTCCAAATACGATGATGGCAATGGTTTTTCCGTAATTCTCCACCGAGGTTTGAAAAATATCAGTTACCACGGCGTTCATGGGTACCCGCCCAATAATACACCAGGCGATGGCGGTGGCTATGAAACCAACCAGCAGGTTTCCGCCTTTCATACAATAAATGATCAAACCAATAAATGTAACAAGTAATAAAATACCGCTAATCATGTTAATCACAATATTCTTCCTCCCTTTAAGTCTTAATGAAGTAATGTCCCCAAAGTCGATGTTCCTGTCGTTATTTCTGCAATCGCCTCCTTACTTATCGCTTTTTTGTTACAGAATTTTTAATTACTTTGCACTAATATATTAAACTAATATATTAGTTGTGGCAATACCCAATTTATCATCCCAAGATTTGCAGGTGAATTCATACATGCCGATGAATTTTCATACAATGGGTTATGATTACCGTCAAATCCCAAAAACCCGCTGCCTATATGGAGCGGGTTTAACATTTTAAAAGATATAATCAAAAAAATTAAAAGCAGAGCTAATTACGGTAAAGAATGAGCATATCATGGATCGACAATAGTTTACTGATCCATCAATGTTCATTTAAGAATATCTTGCGATATTAATTACTAAAAGACAGTCTGGATTGTTTATTTACGGCTTTGGAATCAACTTCCCTCCATCTTATTGGTTATCACCGGAAGATGAAGGCTATAAATAATCGCCACCAGTCGAATGATAAATGTTACCGCAAAGCAGATATAAAGAGGATGAATTCCCGGAATCCAATCATGAGAATAATAAAAAACGAAAGCTCCACTAATAGAAGCTAGGGCATAGATTTCTTTTTGAAACACCAAAGGGATTTCATTGGCGCAAATATCGCGGATAATCCCTCCGCCCACTCCCGTTAATAAACCAAAAGTTGCCACAATTTGGGGTTGCATCATTTTGTGTTGCAAAGCCATATTGGAGCCAAGAGCCGTAAAAGCACCCAATCCGAGAGCATCAAATAATAATATGATATTACCTAAATAAGAAAACTTTCGATGAAACAATATGGTCACAATAGCGGCAATGATGCTGATGTTAATATAGATCGGGTGGCGTAAAGCATTGGGAGGGTAATCGCCAATAAACACATCGCGGATAAGGCCTCCTCCAATTGCAGTCACGATGGCCAAAACAACAATCCCAAAGTAATCAAGCTGTTTTTTACATCCCAAAAGCGCCCCGGAAACAGCGAAAGCAGCTGTTCCGGCATATTCAAAAAAATTAATGAACAGCATATTTGTTAAAGGATCCTTCTATAGTTTTAGTAAATTCCTAAATACAGTAACAATTGCAGCAGATTGTAAAACTTTATTTTCCTATGATAATATATCATTTCCCTATCCTAACGTCAATTTTGTTTAAAATTTTAATCCCTGAAAAAATGAGGCCATTGCGGTTCCTTCGAAATTTAAAACACGGACCCGATTTTCCCCCTCGCCATTCCATCCGGAATATGGTATCTTAATCTATGGGAGATTCTTGACACGAACGCAAGTTCGGTATAGGATAAAAAAGGAAAATATTATGGATTGGGTTTAAATTTCTGGCCATCGAAGAATTGATATCTGAATATAGTTCTGTCTCAAGTTCAACTAAAGGAGTTTTTCCAGATGCCGACACCTAAAAATAATGCCATCTACGATAACAGCAGTATTTCATCCCTGAAAGGAGCCGATAGGGTTCGCCTTAGGCCGGGAGTTATCTTTGGTTCGGATGGTATTGAAGGTTGTGAACACTCATTTTTTGAAATCCTCTCCAATGCCATAGATGAAGCCCGGGAAGGATATGGGGATATCATTGAAGTCATCCGTCATGACGATGATTCAATTACAGTCGTCGACCGGGGCCGCGGCATTCCGCTAGACTTCAATCCAAAAGAAAACCGTTTCAACTGGGAATTGGTTTTTTGTGAGCTTTACGCCGGAGGCAAATACAAAAACAATAGCGGCGAAAACTACGAGTTCAGTTTGGGCCTTAACGGTCTAGGAAGTTGCGCCACTCAATACAGTTCCGAATTCATGGATGTAACGGTATATCGTGATGGGTACAAATTTAGTCTTCATTTTGAAAAAGGAGAAAATATCGGCGGGCTGCAAAAGGAAAAAAACAAATACGAACACACCGGAACGATCATCCATTGGAAGCCCGATTTAGGGGTTTTTACCGACATCAAAATTCCCCAGGAATACTATCAAACAACTCTCAAAAAGCAGGCAGTCGTCAATGCCGGCCTCTCGTTTAAGTTTCACGATAAAACGCTGAATGATACCCAGGAATATTGTTACCAAAACGGAATTACCGACTACATCAAAGAAATCAATCAGGATAAAGGTTTCACCGAGATTCAGTCCTATGAAACCCAAACCCGGGGCCGTGATCGCGAGGACAAGCCCGAATACAAGGTTAAGTTGCAAGTCGGATTTTGTTTTAATAATGAAATCAACCTGCTCGAGTATTACCACAATTCAAGTTTTCTGGAATACGGCGGAGCTCCTGATAAAGCAGTCAAAAACGCCTTCGTGTACGAAATCGATAAATGCCTGAAAACCAGAGGCAAATATAATAAAGATGAAGCCAAAATTACTTTCGCCGATATCCAGGACAGCTTAATTCTGGTCAGCAACTCATTTTCCACCGAAACCAGTTACGAAAACCAGACTAAAAAATCGATCACCAATAAATTCATCCAGGAAGCACTGACCGAATTTCTTAAAGAACAACTGGAAATTTATTTTATCGAAAATAAAATCGATAGCGAAAAAATCCTAGAACAAATACTGATCAATAAGCGAAGCCGGGAAACGGCTGAAAAAACCCGGATTAATATTAAAAAGAAACTCACCGGCAGTGTCGATATTGCCAATCGGGTCAAAAAATTCGTCGATTGCCGGACTAAGGATATCAACAAACGTGAAATTTATATCGTGGAAGGCGATTCGGCCCTGGGATCATGTAAAATGGGACGCGATGCCGATTTTCAGGCCGTCATGCCGGTGCGGGGTAAAATTCTAAACTGCCTCAAGGCAGAGTATGACAGCATTTTCAAAAACGAAATCATTATTGATTTGTTGAAGGTGCTCGGCTGCGGCGTGGAGATTAAATCCAAACACAATAAGGATCTCAACACCTTTGATTTAAATAATTTGCGTTGGAACAAAATTATCATTTGTACCGATGCCGATGTGGACGGTTTTCAAATCCGCACTTTGATTTTGGCAATGCTTTACCGGTTGACGCCCACGCTGATTTCCACCGGCAAAGTCTATATTGCCGAGTCGCCGTTGTTTGAAATTGCCGTCAAAGATAAATCGTATTTTGCCTATAATGAAAAAGAAAAGCAGGCTATCCTTGCCAAGATTAACGGCAAACACAGCATCCAACGTTCTAAAGGGCTTGGCGAAAATGAGCCGGAAATGATGTGGCAAACCACGATGAACCCCGCCACCCGCCGGCTGATTCAAGTGCTGCCCGATGATGTGGAACGGACCGAGCAGGTTTTTGATCTGCTGCTTGGCGATAACCTGCAAGGCAGGAAAGACTTTATCGAGGAAAACGGCGATAAATATTTGGACATGCTGGATGTGAGTTAAAAGAATAGTTATTTGTTGAACTGGCAGTATCCAAGAAAATACGAAAATAATTATTTTTAAATATCCTATTGTCAATCAAGAGTATGCAATTTTAACCGAAATATCAGTAACCAATAACTAATTACCGATCGGAGGCCTTTTTTTGGCAACTTCTAATATGGTCGAACAAAAGATTATCGATACCCTGGAACAAAACTATATGCCGTATGCCATGAGCGTCATCGTTTCCCGGGCCATTCCGGAAATTGATGGTTTTAAGCCCTCCCACCGCAAAATGCTTTATACCATGTACAAGATGGGCTTGCTTACCGGAGGGCGGACCAAGTCCGCCAATATTGTCGGGCAGACCATGAAACTCAATCCCCATGGAGATATGGCCATCTATGAAACCATGGTCCGTTTGACCCGGGGTTACGATGCGTTGCTTCACCCTTTCATCGATTCCAAGGGGAATTTCGGTAAACAATATTCCCGAGACATGCATTTTGCCGCCCCCCGGTACACCGAGGCTAAACTGGACAAGCTTTGCGAAGAAATCTTCAAGGATTTGGACAAGGATACGGTTGACTTTATTGATAATTACGATGGCACTCTCAAAGAACCCACCCTGCTGCCGACGACTTTCCCAAATATTCTAGTCAATTCCAATCAGGGTATCGCTGTGGGTATGGCCAGCAATATTTGCAGCTTTAATTTACGGGAGGTTTGTGATGCCGCTGCCCAATACTTGAAAAATCCCGATGTGGACTTAACCAAGTATCTGAAGGCTCCGGATCTGGCTTCCGGCGGGCAGTTAATCTTTAACGAACGGGATATCCGGGAGATTTACGAAACCGGCCGCGGCAGTTTCAAACTAAGGGCTAAGTACCGTTATGACGCGGAAAATAATTGTCTGGAAATCTATGAGATTCCTTTCAATACAACTTCGGAAGCCATTATCGACGCAGCCATCGAATTGGTAAAAAGCGGAAAAATAAAGGAAATCAGCGATGTCCGGGATGAAACCGATTTAAACGGGCTCAAAGTAACCTTTGATCTTCGGAAAAACGCCGATCCCGAAGCCTTAATGAACAAACTGTTTAAGTTGACGCCCCTCCAGGAGTCTTTTAACTGTAATTTTAATGTTCTCATTCATGGCAGACCCAAAGTTCTCGGTGTGCGAGAGATGTTGAGTGAATGGACCGAATTTCGGATCCAGTGCATTAAACGGCAGACTGCCTTTGACATTCAGAAAAGGTCCGAAAAGCTCCATTTATTGGAAGGCTTAAATAAAATATTGCTCGATATCGACAAAGCAATCCGGATCGTTCGCCAGACTGAACTGGAAAGCGCCGTAGTTCCTAATCTCATGCAAGGCTTTTCCATTGATCAGGCCCAGGCGGAATTCATCGCTGAAATCAAACTTCGCAACCTGAATAAGGAATACATTTTAAACCGGGTGGCGGAAATCGCCGGGCTTCAAAAAGAAATCGCTGCTCTCCAGGATTTGAGAAGTCATGAGGAAAAAATCAAGAATTTAATTTGTCATGAGTTGGCGGAAATCGCCAAAAAATTCGGCAAACCCCGCCGCACCGAAATTATTGGCGAAGAACATATTACCCAGGTCACAGTGGAGCATTTGATCGAAGATTACAATCTGAAGATTTTCCTAACGGAACAAAACTATCTCAAAAAAGTCGCTCTGACCTCCCTGCGGGCCAATCCTGAACAAAAATTAAAAGAGGATGATCGGATCATTCAAGAAGTAGAAACCCATAATAAGGCCGACTTACTCCTCTTCTCCAATAAACAATCGGTTTATAAACTTAAGATCTACGACATCACCGACAGCAAAGCCAGCAGCCTTGGTGAATATCTTACCAACTTGCTGGAACTGGAAAGTGATGAAAAAATTATTTACTTGGTGGCAACCGATGATTACCACGGCAATTTACTTTTTGCTTTTGAAAACGGTAAGATTGCCAAGGTCGAAGTTGCAGGATATGCCACCAAAACTAATCGCCGGAGACTGGCCAATGCGTATTCGGATCTCTCGCCCCTCGTGAAGATGATGTTTTTGGAACAGGAGCTGGATTTCGTCGCTTACAGCAGCATTAATAAAGTTTTACTCTTTAACAGCGCGGCTATCAACGCCAAAACAACCCGGGACGCCCAGGGAGTCCAGGTACTCGCCTCCAAAAAAGGCAGCCGGATGATTGCCCTGAAACCCCTCTCCGAGGTGAGCTTTTTGGATCCCGATTATTACCGGACGAAAAATATTCCGGCTATCGGTTGTTATTTGAAAGACGAAGACAAACAAATTAAACAGGCGGCGTTAGGACTGGAAGTACCTTGAAAGAAGGTTAAGCCAAAGCACCGAGAGATAGTCTATCAACCCTTTGACTAACCTATTTCTCACCTTGTGTCACCGTTCTCTCCGGTTATTTCAGATAGAGGGTCTTATCGGGGCTGAGGCTAAAATACATTCCCGGAGATAAGCTTAGTAGCTCCTTCGGGAAAGTCCGCAGCCATTGGACGGTCGAGTTGGATCCATGGGCATTCACTATTATCACGATTGTTCCCGCCACAGCCCTCCAGTATCCAATAAATCCTGTCCATCAGTCTCCAACTGTATATCAACTCATCTAGCTTTTAAATTGATCTTCTTACTGTCCATTCAATAACTTCTCATCTTCCGGCTAATTTAGCGGTAATTAATTTTAGCCTGATCGGCATATCTTCCAATTCTTCACAAATCTCTTTTTTTAAATCCAATCCAAAAAAATGTCTTATTTTGAAAGAAATAATTATAACATTACGTTATACCAAATGAATCACAGGTCCACTTTTCGGAGGTATCTGTTTTGAGTTTAAATGTTCAAAATGAATCTGAATATATTACCCGGGCTCAAAATGGTGATAAACAAGCTTTTGGAGATCTGGCTCTTTTCTACAGGAAGAATATTTGTGGGTTGGCCTATCGTATCATCGGCGATCTTCAGGAAGCAGAAGACATTACTCAAAATGTTTTTATCCGGGCCTTTTTAGCTCTCCCTAAATTCACCCCCAATCATGACGGTTCCTTGAAAGCCTGGTTATTAACCATTACCTCCCGTTTGTGTTTGGATTATCTGCGCCGGTATAAAAGAAATCCTATCTATCTGGAAAGTATTCCTGATGACACGCTCCATCAAGCCGGAGGTAATAAAAATGTCACCGACATCGTTATCGACTCCGAAGAAAAAAAGGCATTATGCGAGGCGCTGCTCCGGTTGCCACCCAACTACCGGATGGCGATCGCCCTCAAATATATTGAAGAACTTGATTATCAAGAGATATCCCAGGTTATGAAAATTCCTCTTGGAACTGTTGGTACCTGGATACGGCGTGGCCTGGTTGAACTAAGAAACGATCTTAACCGGAAAGGGGATGAAAACCGTGCAAAACTGGCGGCCCGATGAAGATTTGGAAACAAAAATTAATGCCCTGCTTAAATTTGATCCTTTGAATGAAATATCATCCGATAGTGAATTCATTCAACAGCTGAATCAAAAACTGTTGTTGTTGGAACAACCTCAGCCAGATCAGTTATTTTGTCGAATCTGGTTCAATGGAATCTGTAATGGTCTTGCTGCAGCCGCATTGGGGGTAATTATCTTTATAAGTCTGCAAGTTTTACCATCCCTACTTATGGAAGCATCACTTACGGGTACAGAATTGATTCATTCAAAGATCGTCGGCGCCACCTTGAATCAAAATATCTTATGGAAAAAATTCATCATGGATCTTCAACAATTAAAATAAATACTTCGATAAGGAGAAAAATCATGAATGAGTATCGCAAAAAGCATCCTTTAATCAGCGCATCCCTTTCCTTTATCTTTCCGGGTGCGGGACAACTTTATAATGAAGAATACGGCAAGGGATTAATCTTAATTACTGTCGCAATTGCCTCCATTATTAGCATCGTATATAGCGGTATTTCAATGGGTAATGAGATGATGAGTGGTTCAAACCTTCCTCCAACAATGCTTATTATGCAAATCATTACCTCAGCCCTGATTTACTTTGGCCTCTGGCTTTATAGCATCATTGACGGTGCAATTGGCGCACAGCGGGTCTCCAACCAAACTTCTACAGAGGCGCAAAATCCAATATCCAAACCTCAGACCAAAGAAGCCGCAATAGCTTTAGGCGCCGTCCTGATAGTCATCGGCCTGTTGGGTATTCTCAACTTGCTCGGCTTAAAACTACATTTATTAATTAAATACGGCTGGCCGGTGGCACTCATTTTGATTGGGGGCTATTTACTGGCCAGATCCACCGGCTTATTGAAGGGAGATCGTTAAATGAAACGCCATATTAGTCTGTCGGGAATCGTTTTAGGTCTATATCTTATAGGGCTCGGGGTTTGTTATGTTTTTCAGCAAACGCTAGGTCTACAAATCATCGGTTTTGGGTTGCGATTGTATCCATTTTTGATTATTTTACTCGGTCTCGATTTTATTTTGACCAATACCGAACGGACCTCTTCATCCTTCACCAAGCCGAGTCCATTGGTGGTTACCTTGCTTATTCTCTTCACGATTATCGGAGCATTCGGTAATTCATGCTTTCACAGTTCACAATTTGACTTCCCAAGATTCAGGCATTTCGATCATTGGGAAAAAGGGTGGTTTGATCGGGATCAAGGGCCTCAAATCATCGTAAATAAGGATTTTAAAATTCCGACCGGAATCAAAACTATCAAAATCACGAATCAATCGGGTGACATCCGGATCAATAGTTCTAACAACGGTACAATATCGGCAGAAGCCCAAATCAGGGTGAAATTTCGCCGAAAATCCTTTTCAAAAAATGATTTTAACTTCATTGGGGATGTTCAAGGAGATACATTTTTAATAAGATTAGATTTCCCTTGGAGATCTGGCCGTTTTAATCGCTATTTTAATTCCGATATTGTCTTGAATATCCCCGAGGGACTATCCGTATCCATTGAAAACACCGCTGGCGATGTCGAAGTAGCCACAATTGCAGGAAATCTGGATGTTGAAACAAAATCCGGAAACGTCCAAATTCAAAGCGTCGACAGAAACCTGAAATTAGCCACTTTGTTTGGAAATGTGACTGTCGGGAATATAACAGGGAATACCGAAATCACTACCAAAGCCGGAGAAATCAATATAAAGAAAGTCAAAGGCAATGCCCGTATTGAAAGTATATCCGGCAATGTAACCCTGACGGAATGCGAAGGTCCGGTCCATATCGAACTTAA
Organism: Bacillota bacterium; assembly: GCA_023392595.1. Lineage (GTDB taxonomy): Bacteria > Bacillota > UBA4882 > UBA8346 > UBA8346 > UBA8346. The sequence goes on from JAEVYU010000061.1 coordinate 150,515, forward strand.
ATCCGGCAATTTGGATATCAATCTTGCTAAAATAAGCGATGATTGCTACCTTGATCTTAAGTCGGGCAATATACAATTAGGGTTGCCATCCGCCGCCCAGTTTTCCATCGATGCTCAAAGCCTGTCGGGAAATATCAATTCCGACTTTGAAGTAATGATTGAAAGAAATTTTGCACGGGCAACCTCCAGGGGAAATGTCAATGGCGGCGGCCCGTTGGTAAAAGTCCGGAATATTAGCGGCAATATTGAACTACGAAATTATTGAGTACGACTATCCATGCGGTTTAGGCTGAAACTTGCACAGACTTTTGGCTGCCCCGGTAACTTGTTCCTCCGGCGAGGGCGTTAGCCCATTTACCGCATTTATCACCCCAGCGGGCTATGGGCTCACCTTCTAAATCCACTTGAATGACTTCACAAGCATTGGGGCAACCGTCGCAATTAAAGGTTTTTGGCGTAAATTGCAAATCTGCCGTGTCAAATCCGGCAAAGTTGGTTTGTGCGTTATTTTTTTCAATGTAATCTTTGGCAAGAAGCGCTGCGCCAATAGCTCCCATTACATTAAAATGTTTTGGAATAATGATTTCATGCTTTAATTCTTTTTCTAAGGCAGCCACAATTCCCTTATTTGCAGCCACACCACCCTGAAAAACATAGGGGGGGTCCAGTACTTTTCCCCGGCATAGATTAGTGATGTAGTTCCGAATCAAGGCCTCACAAAGTCCTTTGATAATGTCCGCCTTGGAAAAACCGAATTGTTGTTTGGCTATCATATCCGATTCCGCAAATACCGTACATCGGCCGGCAATCCGGATGTTTTCGGTGGATGAAAGAGCCAGATCTCCAAATTGTTCAATGGGAATTTTGAGCCGTTCGGCTTGATGATCCAAAAACGAGCCGGTTCCTGCGGCACAAACCGTATTCATCGCAAAATCCACAACCATTTGATCCCGGAGTAAGATAACTTTTGAATCCTGACCGCCGATTTCAAAAATAGTCCTAACTTCCGGATAATAATGGGTCACTGCAGTAGCGTGAGCCGTAATTTCATTTTTCACAATATCGGCTCCAATAATTATCCCGGCAAGTTGCCGTCCGCTGCCGGTTGTACCAACCCCAAGAATCTGGAGATCCGGCTTTTCGTTCTGAAGTTGCTTGATTCCTTTTTTTATGCATTCCAAAGGTTGTCCATTGGTCCGTATGTACTGCTGCGATAAAATTACACTTTCCGGACTCACTGCGACAATATTGGTACTGACCGAGCCAACGTCAACTCCTAAAAACGCCTTCGTCATTTTATTCCTCCTAGGCAGTGATTTGTTTTTTTCTCGTTCTTAATAATTCTATAAAAGCTTCAATTCGGGTCATATTATTGGCGATACCTGATTGTTCATCAAGGGCCAATGTTAAAACCGGAATTTGATGATCCCGGGAGATTTGTGGAGCAATACTCTGGGTTACCAACTCCGGTAAACAGGCAAAAGGCATCAGGTGAATGATTCCGTCGAAACCCTTTTTCTTATAATCGACGATAGAACCGACATTTTCTATTTCATGCCCACCAATGGGAATTTCCATGTACTGTTTAGCTGCTTTCAGTATGCTGGCATTGAATTTTCCAAAGGGTCTGGGAATATTATCATCAATCCATGTTGAAATACACATGGATCGTGAGACTTCGCAGCCTAAGTCGCCCATCACTTCAGCTATGTTCATATTAATAGACGCCTCCATAACCACGAATATTTCACCAATAATCCCAATTCGAATCTTTTGGCTTTCAGGAACTTCTCTGATGGGGATGGCCTTCAGCATTGATAAACCATCCCGATAAAGCCGCCGCACATCCCGTAGTTTTTGGGCTTCCTTATAAAAACGCTGAGTTATTTTGTCAAAAACCTTGGTAAACGAACCCTTTTCCACTTCATAGGCCCTATTTTGTTCTACTATTTTCTGTAAACGGTCGACGGCTTGAGCCATCCGATAAACCGTATAAATGACATTGGCAACTTTGGCCCATGAGTTTTTTCCTTTTAGTAATGAGACGTTTTTCCAAAATTGGCCCGGATCATCAAAAATGCTATCAAATACGATAATATTTACATCATAGCCTAAGCTCTGAAGGGTTCTACGGTGGACCTCATTATAAAACCCCGCTCTGCAAGGTCCGTTTCCTCCGGAAGTTACAATCGTGTCGGCGCCCAAATCCAAAGCCTCAATATAGGACCCAAGGACAACTTTATAAGGAAAACAGGCAAATTCGGGGCTGTATTTCACTCCTAAACGTATGGTATGTTGACTTGGCCTGGGCGGCTCAATGACTTCATGCCCTAAGAGTTCAAAAATTTTATGATAAATAATCGTCGAACCCATATAAGGAAAGGTTATTTTCATTTAAGCGCACTCCGTTTTCGATTTCTTCTTGGCTATCATATCAACAAATGCTTCCACCCTGGTTTGTAAATGGTTTTCACCGGTGTGTTCATCAATCCGGACCGTCATGAAAGGCTTTTGATACTTAGCCGAATCAAGTTCCAATACTTTGCCTAAAAATGAATCGGGTCCGCAACCAAAGGCGGTAACGTGAATTACACCGTCAAAACTGGGATCTTCAAAGAAATGATAAGCACCTGCTAGTAATTTATTTGAAAAAGTCCAAAAAAGTGTGCGGGGAAACCTTTTAAGTTGCTTTTGGATTCCATCTTGATCCAGCATTTCAAAAGTAACCACTTCGGCTCCAAGTCCGCGGAGCCGATTTAAAATGTCCATACTGATGAAGTTATCATAAACGTTGTAGACATAACCGATAACACCTATTCTTAGCGGCTTTTTCATAGAAGAACATTTTTTCCCTGTTAGGATTCGCTCGTTGGCCTGCCTGCAATCATATCCTTCCAAAAGGGAATATTCACGAAAATCCGCCCATTTTGCCCGGGCACGCTGAATCGCTTTCTTGATTGTTTGGCGACTGTCCGTAAAAAGTTTACCGATAGCGATATATTCACGACTTTCAGAGATATCATCAGTTTTAGCATTGATAAAGTGGGTCAGCATTCTCTCCTGAAGTTCAGGAACAGTCTGGCGAAGCATATCCGGAAGCCCCAAAAATTTAGGACAAAAAGTATCCCTTTTCCAAATCGAAACAAAACGGGGGATGTAAAGATAGTCGACTTTCTGGTCCAATAATTCCACGACATGACCGGTATAAATTTTCATCGGTACACAGATCTCGGGAACGGAATGGCGTACTCCTTTATCAAGTATGGCTTTATTGGTTGACGGAGTCTGAACGGTCTCCTGTCCAAGTTCCTCAAAAAAAGTTTTCCAAAAACTGATATAATACGGATGGAGTAATGCGGATGGAATGCCGATTTTCATGATTCAATTTTACCTCCAGCTGAGTGACTCGTAAAACTCCCTATCAATAAATACCAAAACTCAAGTGAACTCTTACGAAAGCAGAGAATTTCTTAACCTTTATCAAATGCGCTGAAATGTTCCTCTAATCTGCGTTTAGCCTTGGATTTGCCGATAGTTCGACAACATCAAGTACCCGTTCCATTTCTTTTTCAACTTCGTCCCAATCAATGGGGAACGAAAAAAAATGTTTTTGAAAGACTAAGGTGACCATGTCGCCAACACAAATTCTCAATATTGTGCGGGCCCTTTCGATTGGGATTCCCATTTTGGCTGCTATTAGCTGTTCAATCATATCGATAAGTTCAAATAACTTCCCGAAAAACTTATTCTTGGCTAAAATCATTAATTCATCGTTATACTGCATTTCCATCAAAACAATTTTAACCAATTCAAAATTATTTTCCAAGAATTCCAAACGATCCACTAATATGGTTTTCAAAAAATCCCGGGTTGGATAATCTTTTGATATTTCCACCTTTTCAAGAAGCGGTGTAATCTCGATATTATCCAGTAACTGGCCCATCGCCTTCTGCACAATCTCTCTTAATAATGATGGTTTATCACGATAATACTTAAAAATAATCGTCTCCGACAGCCCGGCTTCTTTGGCTATGGAAGCGGTGGTTGTGGCTTTAAAACCATTCAAAGCAATCAGCTTTATGGCTGCATTCAAAATTTTCTCTTGGGTTTCCGCTTTTTTATTATTCATTCATTGCTCCCTATGATAAACCCATTGAACAAAACAAAAAAGTAAGTCCTCACTTACTTTTGAGTATAACATTTTTATCCAATCCGTGCAACTTTTCTTAGTTGAACATACCAGATTAATTATTGAATAGGTACTTATTTAAGCTTCTTTTTTTAAATTTGCCCATTTATTCACTTTAAATTTTTTTCATGATATTTCAATATGATTCTCGATATGAATAATATACCAAGAACCAATCATATTCTATATAATTATTAAGCACTCCCACCCTAACCCTCACCTTTACTGATGACACAATCAAAACTTTTTTTATACAAAAAAGCGCTGATAAACAAAGAAAAAATTGGATCGGCTCTCCAATAGCCAAAAAAGTAGTTGAGGCAGAGGCTAAAGATCAGGCTCACTGAAATCAACATATAAAACCTGATATCATAGAAACCCGTTTTAATTTTAGATTTAGGTGAATCCTTACTGTGGTAAAACCAGAAGGTTAATGCCGGTGTAAGGGCTAATGAACAAAAAGCGACGATAATTCCGGCCATTGACCGCAAAGGAGGTGTTTTTAAAATCAATACTTTAAGCGACTGAATTAATACCCAGGAGCCTCCAAAAAATGAAACAATTGCGATAGATATCATCGGCTTGTTCAGGGTCATTCCTATGGAAGGGGATTTTTTCTGCAACACTTTATGAAGACGCCTAACAATAATGAAATTACTTATTGTTTCAATCACACTTATCAAACCGAAACTGAGCAAAGCGATACTTTGCGACAACATACCGAAGAAAATAGCAAAAAAAACTTCAAGAACATTGTAAAAAATAACCAAATATTGCATTTGAGTTTGGGATCTTTTGAACATTTTGATACCTCGATTTATCGATAAGGTTTGGTGGTTTTAGCTATTCTTCAATCCAATTCGGGACTTTTCATTAAATTTATTCAGCAACCGAATTAATGTTAAATTAAATCAAAAATTGATGCAATTTTGTTGTCAAATACTACTATTGGTAGTAAATTAGATATGATAAACAACATAATAGATAAAGGCAAACCCGGTGAAAACCGGAGACGCAAAACTACGGGTCTAAGGTCGTTTTTTTTAAGGCTATGATCGCCGGGTCGCCTAATTGATGTTGTTTTTTATTTGATAATTTTTACGTTTTGGAGAAAAAATGCTCATCTTGTCAATCAACAGCGTAACCAATCAAATGCACCTGGCAAAAAACATCTATTCCGCTGATGGAAATACTTTACTTGCTGCAGGAACCCGCCTAAGTGATCATTTTATTAAAAAATTAAAACGATTCGGTGTATCCACTGTTTACATTTCAGATAAATATATTGGAAAAATCGAAGTTGATGAATTGATTAAAACTCAAACGAAAAATGAAGCAACGCGAATTACCAAGGAGGTAATGAATAACATTCGTCAAGACAAAACCTGGGATGGAAAAGATATTCACCAAGTCATTGACCGGGTCATTGATGAATTATTTGAAAATCATGATATTCTATATAACTTAGTAGAAATTAGGGCCATGAATGATTATCATTACGCCCACAATGTTGCTGTTTGCATATTATCCCTCATGACCGGAATTACCCTGTGTTATAATTATCAGCAATTAAAACAACTTGGTACCGGAGCCCTCCTTCATGACGTCGGAAAGTCAAAGATTTCCTTGAAAATCCTCAACAAAAAAGGCAATCTCACACAGAAAGAATACGAAGAAATCAAAAAACATCCCTCCCTCGGTTATGAGATCCTGAAACAAAGTAAGAATATTAACGAGGAAGAAGCTTTTATCGCTTGGCAACACCATGAACGATTCGACGGCTCAGGATATCCATTAGGCCTTCGAGGTACGGAAATATGTGAGCCTGCGCGAATCGTGGCTCTCGCTGATGTTTATGATGCAATGTCAACAGACCGGATCTATCGGAAAAGATTCTTACCCCAAGAAGTGGTTGAATATATTCGCGACCAAGGGCCAAGTCAATTTGATCCCGAATTATCAAAAGTCTTTTTAGAAAATATAGCTCCTTTCCCAATCGGAAGCATGGTTCTCCTAAACAACGGTCAAAAAGGAATCGTTGCCTATGTCTCCAAAGATTTTCCAGCCCGGCCCTTAATTAAAATGATTTGTGATCGAAACGGTAATTTGATAAAGGAACCGGAGGAAAAAGATTTAAAAAAGGATTTAACCTTGTTTGTCCTCAAAACATTGAAAGACGATGAGATGGGTGTTCATTAAAGAACTTAAGTAACTCCCTTGCCTGGACTTTTGATCAATCACAACATTTTCCAAGCACTTTCCACCGTGTTTTTCATTAACATGGCAATCGTCATCGGTCCTACTCCACCGGGAACCGGAGTCAGCCAACCAGCCACTTCCGCAACAGAATTGAAATGAACATCTCCGACAAGTTTTCCTTCAGCGTTAACACTTGTGCCAACATCTATCACCACTGCTCCCGGTTTTACCATGTCACCCCTGACGAGTTCGGGCTTACCTACTGCTGCAATTAATATATCGGCTCTTCTGCAAATTACCCCCAGATCGCTGGTTTTAGAATGACAAACAGTAACTGTGCCGTGTTCTCGTAAAAGTAACATCGCTTGTGGTTTGCCTACAATGTTACTACGTCCGACCACGACACATTCTTTTCCTGTTATTGATACCCCGGTCGACTTAATAAGTTCCATAACTCCCGCCGGAGTGCATGATATAAAACCCGGAATGCCAATCATCAATTTACCCACATTGATCGGATGAAATCCATCAACATCTTTTGATGGCGCAATCCTTTCGATGACCTGAGCTTCATTCAATTGTCCGGGCAAAGGCAATTGGACTAAAATACCATAAATTTTAGGGTTTTGATTGAGCTCATCGATTAACCGGATCAATTCAGCTTGAGTAGTTTCTCCCGCCAAAACATGTTCTTGGGAATAAATGCCCAACTCGGCACAAACCTTCTTTTTCATATTGACATACTTACGGGAAGATGGGTTATCCCCTACAATCACGACAGCCAAACCAGGCTGTCTCCCCTTTTGTGTCAAATCGGTAATTCTCAATTTTAACTCGGCTTTAATTTTGGAGGCCAGGGCTTTCCCATCAATAATGTTAGCAGACATATAAACACCTCTTTAGCTAAATAATTCCAACTGTTTGACTTGCCCTGCATGACTCTTCACTACCATCTTTTCCATCACATCGGAAGGAAAGAGTTTGAAAAAACGTGAGGCTTCAACCGATACTTGCTCTCCATAGCGAGTCCGGAATTGCGAATTTATCAAATATAGCTGCTGTTTAGCTCTGGTCACCCCTACATAAAATAATCTTTGTTCTTCGTTAACCGTATCCGGAACTGGCTCACTACCATAGGGTAAAAGACCTTCTTCTACACCGGTAATAAAGACAACCGGAAACTCTAATCCTTTGGCTGCATGGATTGTTGATAGAGTAATCGCTTCGGTGCTGAAAGTCTTATCTCCTTTCCGGAAAATATCAGCCTCAAGCGCAAGGGGTAAGGAGCGAAACAATTCATCCAAGCTCCGGTAATTCTCACAAATCTTTTTAAACCTTTCCAGTTCCTCGGTTTCGACCGGGTCCATTCTCAATACCCAATCATCAACGATCTCAGAAGTTTTCTTGCCCATTTGGTCTTTATAATATTGTACAACACCATGAAATTGCCGCAGTTGATTTAACTTCTCGGGCACCAGCTCGGCAGCAAATAGATCGCTCAATTGATTTGTAGATTGATGCTTAATTAAGTCTATTAACTCATCTACATCTGCATTTTTAAAACCCCAACGGGGTTGCCGCAAATTAGCCCGGAGCAAAAAAAGATCGTCCGGTTCATAAAGATAACGAAAAAATGTTATGAAGTCTTTTACGGTTGAAGCCTCCAATGTTCCAGTCGGCCCTACTACCCGGTAGGGAAGACCGGCGAATGCTAACGCTTGTTCTATGACCAGCGCTTGTTTTGAAGTGCGGTACAAAATCGCCACATCGTTGAAGCTGCATGAACCGGCATTGAATATTTTATTACTTCCCTTTCCTCTTCGGTTATGAGCCGTGATCATGGTTGCCCCCCCAAGTAAATCGTTTATCTCATTCACGATAAACTTTGCGGCATCTTTCTCGCTGGGGGCTTCCAAATGAACGATAACGGACGGATTAACCCGGTTATCTTCGGGAAGGGTTTGCCGGTATTGCTGGGAAATCAACGAATTTGCCGCCTTAACCAAAATCGAAGAAGCCCGGTAATTGCGACTAAGATGATATGAAACAGCCTTGGGAAAAGCTTTTTCGGTTTCAAGCTCCTTGAAAAAACGAGCACTCGCTCCCCGGAAACCATAAATCGACTGATTTGGGTCGCCGATAACCATCAAATTTTGATTGTCTTCAGCCCATAATTTGATCAATTTGTATTGAATCGGGTTAATGTCCTGAAATTCATCAACCAATATGTATCGAAATTGCCGCTTTATGGGTAAAAGCCATTCTGGATTTTGCTCCCATAAATCAATAGCATTTAACAAAACATCATCAAAATCCATACGCTGGTATTGCTGTAGACTTTCTTGATAAGCCTGATATATCTCGGAAACTTTCGATGGTATCGTTAATTCGGTGTCCCACAGATATTTATTTTTTACCAAAGAAATAATCAAAGCCGCCTCACGAGCAGTCATCGGAATACGATTGCGCCGTAATACTTCCTCAATAACTTCCCTGGCCTCATACTCGTCTAAAAGTTTCAAATTGTAAGGCTGCGGATTTTGATTGATAATCCGCCAGGCGATACTATGAAAGGTACCTAGATTTAAATGATTGACTCTTTTATCACCCTTAAAAAGCGCTATTACTCTAGTTTTAAGCTCTGCAGCTGCTTTATTTGTAAATGTTACTCCGGTTATTTCTCCAGGATTCACATCTTTTTCTTGAATCAAAAAAGCGATCCTTTCCACCAGCGTTCGTGTTTTCCCCGCGCCAGGACCAGCAATAACCACGCAAACCGGCTGATCGGTCCGAATGATTGCCAACTGTTCCTGACTCAATTCACGCTCCGCCGAAGTGGATTGAGCTTTGAAAGCAGAGTCAGCTCCTATTTCAATCTGAGAGGCAATTTCTTTCATGATCGAACCTAGTAATGGTCCCTTTGGTTTTTCGCTAACTGTATCCGGTTCAAAAAGAGCAGCCTGGCCTTTCAAAGCTTGGCGATCATCTTCCCGGAGTACCGAAACAACTCCATAAGCTCCGTCATAACCCGGTTGTACTGAAACTTCACCAACTCGTAAACGCCGTATACCTTCGGCCACTAAAACTCCGGAAACCTTAGCGATGTCCGCCAGTTCCGTTTCCCGCAAAACCGTTAACTCAGGCCCAAAACTTCGCAACAATTCATAATATAACCCTTCAACCTTGCGAGAGGCTACACCACAATGGATTGCCGATCCAATAATTTCCCTTAAGGGGACTAAGCTTTCATAAGGAAAAAAATCTGCCGGTTTAAAACCAGCCGGGCGGTCTGCAAGTTCAATGACCCGGTGAAGCACACCCACAGTAATCTTTCTCCCGCAAACCGGGCAGTTACCGGCTTTTAGAATCGTCTCTTCGGGAGTGAGGCAGACTTCACAATTTCGATGACCATCATAATGGTATTTTCCCTCTTCCGGAAAAAATTCAAGAGTTCCGGCAAATTGCTCCCTATCCTTGTGCTGAAGAGCATCTTTCAAACCTTGATAAGAGAACTCCCCATTAAAAAGATTGGCTTCTCTGGCTAAATTGGTTGGGTTATGGGCATCAGAATTGGATACCAAGGTAAAACGATCCAATGCCGACCATTGCCAGTTCATAGCTGGATCTGATGACAATCCGGTTTCCAAGGCAAAAATATATTGAGTTAAATCTTCATAACATTCCGTAATATCATCAAAACCGGAATTGGATCCAAAAACCGAAAAATGTGGAGTCCAAATATGAGCCGGAATAAAGATTACTTCCGGGCAGACACCCAGTATGAGATCGAATAAGCGGTGACTATCCATACCCAAAATAGGTCTGCCGTCAGCACGAATATTCATACCCAACTGTTCTAACTTATCGCTGATTTGGTCAGCTATTTCCAGGGAGGGCAAAACGATTAAATGGTGAACTTTCCTTACGCGACCGTTCTTTTTATATATGGTACTGAGTTCACCGGTTATCACAAAACGGACTTCCGGCTCCCCTGGAATTTCCGGGGATACTATTTCTTTAAGCCTATAAAAACCTGACTCCGCCGGAATAAGGGTATCCCTTAATTCCTTCCGCCAACCAGGGTGTGTAAAATCACCACTACCGACCAATGAAACACCCTTTAATCCAGCCCAACGATGCAGGTTTCGCGGGTTACATTCTTTACTGGTAGCCATGGAGAAATGGGAATGAATATGTAAGTCAGCGACCCAAGGCAAAAAAATCACTCCTACTGATTCAATACTTTGTTCCGATTAATCTTTTTCAAGTATGCCTATTTCCACAATGGTGGAATATAAACCTGCAAAAAAAAAAAGATCGCTAAAAATCCTCTATTTTGACCATATAGGTTGAAATAAGTAATTTGAATGCCTAACTGTTGCTTTTAGACATCTTGAATCTATGGAACAAAATTTAAGATCAAAATTTATTTCACCCTATATAGCTACGAAGAAATTTCCTTCCCGTAAAAAACAATCCATTGTTTTGCCATGGTTTCAGACTTTCACGTGGATTTACTTGTTTTTCCTATTCCTGCCCTTGTAATACGATATTGCCTTTTCCGTCTACCTGAATTATATTTGACAATAAATAAAAAAACCTCTAACAATAGAGGCTAATCATGACCAATGAATATAAAATGGCTCCCCGAGTTGGACTCGAACCAACAACCACCCGGTTAACAGCCGGGTGCTCTACCATTGAGCTATCGAGGAGTGTGAAGAAAATGTTTATTCAGTTGACGTTAAATATAATAACACAAGATACTTTCTTAAGTCAAGCTAAAATTTAAAAAGTCCCCATGAAAAATCCCGTTATTTAGCATTTTTTTGGAATCTAAGACCCCGGGTTTTCCGAGGTCTTTAGAAAAATTACTCCTGGCAACGACTTACTCTCCCAGCCGGTCGCCCGACAAGTACCATCAGCGCAGAGGGGCTTAACTGCCGTGTTCGGGATGGGAACGGG
>JAEVYU010000067.1 GCA_023392595.1 Bacillota bacterium
CGCCCTTTTTCGGGTGAATACCCCTAGAAACAGTAAAGTATGGTGAATATTAGCCTTTAAATGCTTCAAAATCAAAAAATTTAATCAAGAAAAATGCTGGAAGGTTAATTAATCAGTGGTTCCTTAATAAAATATTTGAAGGCCCCTTAGTACTCCTCTTTTTTAGATTATAAAAAAGGCCATTTTCAACCCGTGAAAGCGGATTAAAAATAGCCTCTGATTTATTCAGTCAACTATCCCGTTTTTTATTTCAATGACTCAAAAGCCGCTTCAATATCATATAAAATGGTTTATTGTAGACGGCAAGGATTCTTGTTTTAGTCGGCGGACTTCTTTTTCCCTTTTAGTTTCTTGCTGGCGATGGCCTTGGCAAACTACGGTTTCCTGCTCCCTCCATATGTTTCATATTTATTCAAGCATTTTAAATTTATAACCATACCGCCAATTTTGGTTTAATGAGCGAGCCTGTTTTCGAATAACCATTTTTAATTGAGTTCCGTTTTTGAATTGTTCTGTATGATGCACATCGAAATTTTCACCTAAAAGGGCACCAAATCCCTTGGCGCTCTGCAATTACATATTGGTGGACCTGAAGGAAATCGAACCCTTGACCTGGAGAAAGTTAGAAGTTTGAAACCAAAACTTGTATCTATGCTTTTCTGGCTTTTAATTTCTTTACTATAGCAGTTAGAATTGCAACCAATTTGTTGCATTCATTTATTAAGTTATGTACCGTGCCTTCTGAAACCAAACTAGCAGCCACTTTTCTGGATAATTCTGTAAATCATTCTTTTTTCCTTTCACTCTTCTAAGAATATCAGACTACTGAACCAGGCGTAAAGTTAAAGCGCATTCATTATTTCATACTTCACCGCGCGTGTACGCGCCACTTCCCTCTTCAAACTTCCAAATAAAACAAAAAACCCGCTTCTTAGCGAGTTTTGATTTGTTTGATTTGGTGGACCTGAAGGGAATCGAACCCTTGACCTCTTGAATGCCATTCAAGCGCTCTCCCAACTGAGCTACAAGCCCGTTTGCTGAGTTAATGTCTTCATAAATGAATGACTCAGTGAACATTTAATATAATACCAAAGCACAGGGGGGTTGTCAATAATTATTTTTGAACTGTTACTGTCTTTAGGTGCAAATTTTTCCATTCCTATGAATTTCGTATCCCGGCAATGACAATTTTATAGTATAATTGGAATGCAATGCTTCAAGATATGGCCCTGTTCTTTCTAAACTCAAGATAAACCATATTGATCATAAAAACGATTCATACTGGAGGCAATCCGATGAAGAGGGAATTTCCCGCGCCCAAAAAGCCGCTGATCAAGAAAAAAACTATTATCCTTTCGATTACTTTAGCCTTATTTCTATGCATTTTGTTTGCCGGCGCGATTGGGCCTTTGCTTCTCAATCCTATCGCAACCCTGCTCGTGAAAGAGCGAGTAGCTGCGGAATTCGGTGATAAACTCCACATTGGTTCGGCCCGGGTTTCATTTTTTAACGGAACCGTAGTCCAGGTTAATCAGATCGCCTTGGCCCAGGCGCCGGGTTTTGGCAAAGGAAACCTGCTTCAGGCCCAAAGCATTCATTTACGGGTGGCGCTGCTTCCTCTGCTCCAAAAACAGCTGGTCATTAAGAATATCACTGTTCTCAAGCCGAAAATTGAAATGATTCAGTACAAAAACGGCGACATGAATATCGATTATTATCTGACGAAGTTCAACAGAAACGCCTCTTTGGTATCTTCCCAGGAATCAGCCATACCGGTCAGGCTTGATCGTTTTAACCTGGTCAACAGTAAAATTACTTTCAAAAGCTACGCCATCAGTCATGGGTATCAACCAACCCTCGTCTTTACCAGGGCAAATCTTACTTTAAACAACCTGGTCTTGCCCAATCCCGATAAAGTAGCCAGCGACTTTTCGGGTTCGGCTTTAATTGGTACAAGCCGTCCCGCCCAAATTAATTTCTATGGAACCGGACTTTTTGGTGGAAACAAACTCAGCTTTTCCGCAAAAAGCCGGATTAACAGTCTGCATTTAGCCGACTATGCGTACCTGGTTCCCGATTCCAAAGCCTCCGTCAAATCGGGTCTAGCTTCGATCAACTCCGATATGAATTGCCACAACGATTATTTAAACAGTTACCATCACGTCGTAATCAAAAGGCTGGAACTGGCCCCGAAAAACGGACGCGCTTTCACCGGGACTCTCATGGGCGCGCCCGCCCATCTCTTAATAAAAGGCATCCAAGACGGCAAAGGGAGCTTGAATTTCGACTTTACTGTTTCCGGCCGGCTAACCGATTTAAGAGTCAATGCAAAATTCCGGATTATTCAGGCTGTTGCCAAAAGCCTCCGTGACAAACTTGATTTGGGAAAAATCGGAAATGCCGTTTCCTCCACTGTAAAAAATAGCGGAAATAAGGTTGTCGATGCATTGAAAGGACTCTTTACACATCGAAAATAATTCATACCCGGAAGCAACTGCAGCCGATAAACTCCCGGATGATTGAATTTAAGGGAACTTCGCAGTCATCCATGGGTAAAAAGTAACTCAGGAATTTCAACAGCCGTTTGGCTTCGGAAAATTCCGGTTGCTCGTTCGTTATCTGCCGCAATAGAGGTTCGGCATACTTTTTTAAAACCGCCAACTCATAAATCAACGCCGAGTTAAACATCACATCCGCTTCTTCCTGAAAAGGAAAAATATGAGCCTCTTCTCCCCTGCGAACCATCGGCCACATCCCAATGGTCTTCAACGCGTCATGCCCCCGAAACTGGTTATCCCGCACTATCCTGCGGATGACCCGGTTATCGGTCGTCGGGATCCGGTTATGGTCATCAATGTTTAACTGGGTTAAGGCGCTGATATAGATTTTAAACTTGTTATCCTTGGGGATATTCAAAGTCAACTTGTCATTGAGACCGTGAATTCCTTCAATAATAATCGGTTGCTCTTTTGTAATCTGTAAGGTAACCCCGCTGCTTTCGCTGCGTCCTTTTTGAAAATCATAACGGGGCAAAACCACCGGATGACCCTGGATGAGCGCGGTCAAATGTTCATTGAAAAGATCGACATTTAAGGCCTCGATGCATTCAAAATCGGGTAAACCGTCCGGTCCAAGCGGTGTCTGATGCCGGTCCACGAAGTAATCGTCAATGGAAATAGGAACAGGCCGCAAACCGTTGACTTTAAGTTGTACCGCCAGACGCTGCGCAAATGTTGTTTTACCGGAGGATGAAGGCCCGGCAATTAAGATCAGTTTAATCCGTTCCCGATCCGCCGTGATTTGGTCGGCAATTTGGCCAATTTTCTTTTCATGCAGCGCTTCGGCAATCCGGATCAATTCTCCGGACCGGCCGGCGGCTATCTGTTGATTAAGGGCGCCAACATCCTCAATCTCCATGATTTGGCCCCATTTTTCAAACTCGTAAAAAATCCTGGCCAGTTTCCGCTGCTCCTCAAAACGGGGTAAACCCTTCGGACTGCTCTTGGTGGGAAAACGCAAAATAAAACCGGGCAAATAAAATTTCAAGTCAAACTGTTTCAAATAGCCTGTCGAGGGAACCATGTAACCGTAGAAATAATCTGAATAACTCCCACAATGATAAATATGAGTTTCCGGACTTTTTTTAAACTGCAGTAACCTGACTTTATCCATTTGCCCTTGCTGTTTGAAAAATTCGATCGCGTTGTTTAAGGGCAGCGTTTCTTTGGTAATCGGTTCATCGGCGTCAATAATGGCTTGCATCCGGTTAGCAATCAAGCGGAGTTCTTTTTCCGTAAAGGTATTGTGATTGGAAAGATAAATCTCCCCGTAAATGCCCTTGCTTAATGAATGTTCAAAACGTATTTTACAACCCGGGTACAGCTCTTCGGCAGCCCGCAGCATAACCAAAGACAGGCTGCGGGAGTATATCCGCACCCCATCCTCCTGGCTCAGGTCAATTGGCTCCAGCTTGCCGCCTTTTACAGGCGCATGGTTGAGATCGCGAATTTCATAATCCAACCTCATGGCAACCACCGGAGAAATATATTCTGCCTGTAAATCACGGGCCATTTCCCTGAAAGTAGTCCCCAGAGAATAGGAACAGGTTGTTCCGTCCGGTAATTCAAAAGTTAAAATTTCAGCCATTTTGCCACCCCCGGAATTTTCAACTCAACTCTTGCCAATAACGAGTTCTGGTAGATAAATTATAAAGAAAGCAAAAATAAAGCTCAAGCTGAAGTATTTACCACTTCAGCCTTTCTCCTACTTTCAAGCCGGAATGGAATACTGTTTCCGCCGGGAACACCAAAATAAAACAGGAATTTTCAAGGTATGGCCCGGTTTTATGAGGAACCAGGCATTCCATGATATAAATGACTTCTTGATCGCGGTTACAATACACTATATCAATGGCAAAACCTTTTCCAAACATATAAACGAATTTGCAAGGGTAACACAGCAATCCATTAATCCCTTCACCGGACGGCAACTTGCGAAACACAAATAAACCCCCTAAGAATCGGGCCAAAAATCTCTCCGCTGCGAATACTAGCCCTACCCGGGTCCATTGTTCTCCTTCCCGGAAAATGGTCACAGTTTCATATTCCATGGATTCCATTCATTCTCCTTTTCACCGTCATCCATTATATGCAAAAATACGAGCAAGACTTTACCCGAAAGGGTAAAGTCTTTCAATCGGTATCCATATTGAAAATTTTCTTCTTTTTGGAGCTATGCGATTAGTAAATACTGTTCGCTTCATTCTTTAAAAAGTACATTATCTGGCAATCAGACCTTTGCGATATGCATAAACCGCAACTTGGGTACGATCTTCCAGTTCCATTTTGCGCAAAATATTACTGACATGATTTTTCACAGTCTTCTCACTAATAAACAGTTGTTCGGCAATTTCTTTATTACTGGCGCCACAGGCGATATGGTTCACGATTTCAAATTCCCGGTTAGTTAAGCCTAACTGTTCCGGTAAAACAACCTGTTTCTCTTCAGACAAAAATTGCCTGAATTCAGCCAGCAACGTGGAGAGCAGACGCGGTTGGATATAAGCATCCCCCCGGGCTACTGTCCGTATAGCCTCGCAAAGAACAGAAAAATCACAATCCTTAAGAACATATCCCAGGGCGCCAGCCCTGATACTTTTTGATAAATGGTGCTGGTTGGTATCGGTAGTTATAATCAGTACTTTCGCTGAGGGTAATTTCTGTTTCAAACCGGTTGTTAATTCTAATCCTTCATCCGCAATCAAATTGGTATCAATCAAGACCACATCGGGTTTCAAAGCGATTATTCTCTCCAATGTTTCCAAACTAAATTGGGCTTCATCAATAATCATAAAGTCCTTTTGAGAACGGAGCATTTCTTTTACGTCCTGAGCTCCCGAAACAAGATCAGTTACAATAAACAGTCTATAAACCGCCATCCAAACGCACCTCGAATTGTCCATCACATCTACCAAAAACTTTCATCTCATTAAACTTCGGCAATGTAGGTTCCGAACTTTATACTTTTCAAAAACATTTACCATTGCCATCCTTACCGAAACCAAAATTAACAAAATAAAATAAAAAAACCGGAAATCCCGGTTTTTTATTTGTCTTATGGTCATCCCTTAAGCCTATCCACTTTATCCAAACGTTCCCAAGGCAAATCCAGATCGTTTCTGCCAAAATGTCCATAAGCGGCTGTTTGTTTATAGATCGGTCGGCGCAAATTTAAATCGCCAATAATTGCGGCCGGTCTGAAATCAAAGGTTTGTTTGACTAATTCCGCAATCTCTTCATCAGATTTTTTTCCGGTGCCGAAAGTATCGACCAGGATCGATACGGGCTTAGCCACTCCAATGGCATAGGCAATCTGAATCTCGCATTTTTTCGCAAGTCCGGCGGCTACCACATTCTTCGCGGCGTGGCGGGCAGCATAGGCGGCTGAACGGTCGACCTTCGTCGGGTCTTTTCCGGAAAACGCTCCACCGCCATGACGGGCCATTCCGCCATATGTATCAACAATGATTTTTCGGCCGGTCAGCCCGGAATCCCCTTGAGGTCCTCCCACTACGAAACGTCCGGTGGGATTTACCAAAAACCGGCTGTTACCATCGATCATCTTCCCTGGTATTACCTTTTTAATTACCGTTTCGATAATATCTTTTTCAATTTGGTCATGCGTGACTGCCGAGTCATGCTGGCTGGAAATAATAACGGTATCGACGCGAACCGGAACTCCATCATCATATTCCACTGTAACCTGGCTCTTACCGTCCGGCCGTAGATAATTCAGCTCTCCACTTTTCCTGACTTCGGACAGTTTCCGCGTTAATTGGTGGGCCAGGGCAATCGGCATCGGCATATATTCCGGCGTCTCATCACAAGCATATCCAAAAACCATACCCTGATCTCCGGCGCCTATCGCTTCGATCTCCTTATCGCTCATCTCACCGTTTTTGGCTTCAAGAGCTTTATCGACACCTAAAGCGATATCAGCCGATTGTTCATCAATAGAGGTTAAAATCGCGCAAGTATCACAATCAAAGCCGTATTTCGCCCGGGTATAACCAATCTCCCGGATAGTTTGCCGCACTACTTTCGGTATATCCACATAACAATTGGTGGTAATTTCGCCCATGACCAACACCATACCAGTGGTGACGGCACACTCACAAGCGACCCGCGACTGCGGATCCTCCGCAAAAATAGCATCAAGCACGGCATCGGAAATTTGGTCGCAGATCTTGTCGGGATGCCCCTCCGTTACCGACTCCGATGTAAATAAACGTCTTTCCATTTTCAAACACCTCCATATAAAATAAATACCCCTCCGAAGATGAAGGGGTTAAAATCATTCTCATCTTCCAGAAATTTCTGGGGGAATTGGCACCCAAACACTGCTATTGCTACAAAACATTTGTTAAATGAGCAATACCAGTCGGGTTGCCGGGTTTCATCGGGCCGTTTCCCTCCACCTCTCTGGATGAGTATTAAATTTTTCAATTTCAATAAAATTATAACCAACCGCTCGTTGTTTGTCAAACCTAAAATGCTATCCCATAAGACTATTTATTTTCACCGTATTTTTTGGCCACTTCAATTTTATTAATAGCCCTGGCCAAGGTAATCTCGGTCTGATTATAATTGATTTTTTCGACTAATGAATGACGGAGCGCCTCTTCAGCCTGACGTTTTTCTTCCAAAGCCTGTTCCACATCAACATTTTCCGGCAAATCAGCCGCTTCGGCAAGAATAATAACTTTTTGAGGAGTTACTTCCATAAATCCTTCGCTTACCGCCATAAAATTGTTTTCCCCGTCGATTTCATAGCGGAGTACACCGGTTGCCAGTTGGGTTATTAACCTTATATGTCCGGGCAATACTCCAACGATTCCATCGATTGTGGGAGCTACAACGTAATCCACTTGTTTTTGCAGCTCCAGCCGATGCGGGGTGACCACTTCGAGCATAATTTGATTCCCCATTATTTTTTCTCCCCGGCTCCAGCGGAATCAGCCATTAATTTCTTACCGAGCTCAACAGCTTCATCAATCGTACCCACCATATAAAAAGCGGCTTCAGGAAGATCATCATGCTTACCGTCTAAAATTTCTTTAAAGCCTCTTACGGTCTCAGCAATCGGTACATACTTGCCTTTCATTTGAGTAAATTGTTCAGCAACATGGAAAGGTTGCGACAAAAATTTCTCTAAACGTCTGGCTCGAGCTACAGTTAATTTATCGGCATCACTGAGTTCATCCATGCCTAAAATCGCGATAACATCCTGTAATTCATTGTAACGCTGTAATGTTTCCTGCACTCTCCGGGCTACTTGATAATGTTCTTCACCAACAGCTTCCGGGGTCAGCAAACGCGAGGTGGAAGCCAAAGGATCAACCGCCGGATAAATGCCCTTATCCACGATACGCCGCTCCAGGTTGGTTGTGGCATCGAGATGGGTAAAAGCCGTAGCCGGCGCCGGATCGGTATAATCGTCAGCCGGAACATAAATGGCCTGAATCGACGTAATGGAACCGTTTTTAGTTGATGTGATCCGTTCCTGTAAAGCGCCCATTTCCGTTGCCAGAGTCGGTTGATAACCAACCGCGGAGGGAATCCGGCCAAGAAGCGCCGAAACTTCCGAACCTGCCTGAGTGAAACGGAAAATATTATCGATAAAGAGCAAAACATCCTGGTTTTCACTGTCCCGGAAATACTCCGCCATAGTCAGCCCGGTTAAAGCAACCCGGAGTCTGGCTCCAGGGGGCTCATTCATCTGGCCGAAAACCAAAGCGGTCTTGTCGATAACGCCTGATTCCTTCATTTCAAGCCACAGGCTGTTTCCTTCACGGGTCCGTTCCCCAACTCCGGTAAAAACAGAATAGCCGCCGTGTTGAGTCGCAATATTATGAATTAATTCCATAATAATAACGGTTTTGCCAACGCCGGCGCCGCCGAATAACCCGACCTTGCCGCCTTTGGGATAAGGGGCCAACAGGTCGACGACTTTAATTCCGGTTTCCAGCATTTGCTGGACCGTAGCTTGTTCCTCATAACTTGGAGCTTTTCGGTGAATCGGTAAGCTGTGTGAAGCTTTTACCGCCGGACCATCATCGACGATTTCCCCAACTACGTTGAAAATCCGGCCCAACACCTCGCGGCCAACCGGAACCGTAATCGGTTTATTATCGCTAAGGGCTTCCATACCCCGGATTAAACCATCCGTTGAACTTAAGGCCACGCAACGGACTTGATTGTTTCCCAATTGATGCATAACTTCAGATACAACAGTTCTTGTATCATTGCCCGCTTGATATTTTACAGTTACAGCAGTATTAATATCGGGAATCTCTTCCGGCAAAAACTCAATGTCAAGAACAGGTCCGATAATTTGAACGATGCGGCCAGTTGCCATCAAAAAAGCCCCCTATTTTGAGAAATTTAATATATTATCTTGAATATATTTTTAAGGAAAGCCGAAAACTCCGGCAAAAATTCCATACCGCATAATGCTGTCAAGCTTTAAGCGCCTCGGCTCCACCAACAATTTCAGCAATTTCCGTAGTAATCTGGCTTTGTCGAATCCGGTTCATCTGGAGTTGATAACGCTCAATCAATTCGCCGGCATTATCCGTAGCCGAAGACATCGCCGTCATTCTAGCCCCTAATTCACCGACCTCAGTCTCCAGGAAAGCCCGGTAAATCTCACTTTCGATATAACGCGGCAATATACTGTCCAAAATGCTTTCCTGATTCGGTTCAAAAATAAACAGACCATGTTCCTCTTTTAAACGGGCCTTTGACGGATCAATCGGCAAAAGTTGAAAAGCTCTGGGCTTTTGGGTAACCGTTGAATAAAATTTCGAATAATAAAGATAAATTTGGTCGAATTGTTCATCCAGATAAAACTGTGATAATTCTTTGGCCAATTTTTGAACTTCCATATAGGGAAGACCTGTTACCCCTGAGGGAAATCTTTTATAAACTTCGATCTTCCGTGAGGCAAACCTTTGATATCCTTTTGAGCCCAAAAGATAAAAAGAAACTTCCGCCTGGCCCTGAAACTTTAAACTAAACTGGTAGGCCCCATCGGCAATTTTCAGGTGAAAGCCACCGGCCATGCCCCGGTCTCCGGTAAAAACGAGAATTAATACTCGTTTATTCTTTCGATGGGGTCTCAGCAAGGGGTTAAAGGACCAAGGAGTCAAAGAAGCCAAATCTAAGGTTGCTTCAGCAATTTTGCGTGCATAAGGGCGAGTTGATTCCAATTGTTGCTGGGCCCTTTTGAGGCGGGCCGTTGCAACCATTTTCATTGCCTTCGTTATTTGCTGAATGTTTTTAGTGGATTTAATCTTAATGCGCAGATCACGAATCGTTGCCATCAACATACCTTCAGTCAAAAATTATTTTAAAAGCTTTTTACTATTTGGCTTCGAGAATGGCAATCTCAAAAGAACAACTAATCATTGAGCTAACTCAAACCTGATTTAAAACTCTTTCAAAACGCTATCCTCCATAATGAGTAACGCTTAGCAAGTAGCTTTAAAACGCTCTTTAAACCGGCTCAATAAACTTTTGAGTTCAGTTGTCAGTTCGTCATTGAAAGCCCGTGTTTGGGAAATCTTTTGGTAGAAGGATTCGCCTTCCGATTGCATAAAGTGCAAAAAGTCCTTTTCGAAACGCTTAATTTCGGAAATTTCCACATCATCCATGTAACCGTTGGTCACTGCATAAATAACCACCACTTGCTGGAAAACATTCATCGGCTTATATTGTTCTTGCTTTAATACTTCAATAACCCGCGCACCCCGGGCTAACTGAGCCTTGGACACTTTATCCAAATCCGCTCCGAAAGAAGCGAAAGCCTCCAAAGCGCGATATTGGGCCAAATCTAGTCTTAGGCGTCCAGCCACTTGTTTAACAGCCTTAATTTGAGCATCACCGCCAACACGGGAAACTGATAAACCCACGTTAACAGCCGGACGAACGCCGCTGAAAAACAATTCGGTTCCTAGAATAATCTGACCATCGGTAATCGAGATTACATTGGTCGGAATATAAGCCGAAACATCCCCCGCCTGAGTCTCAACAATCGGTAACGCTGTTAAGGAACCGCCGCCGTTAGCCGCATTTAACTTAACAGCCCGTTCCAGCAAACGGGAATGCAAATAGAATACATCACCAGGATAAGCTTCACGTCCTGGCGGACGTCGCAGTAATAAGGACATGGAACGATAGGCTATCGCATGTTTTGATAGGTCATCATAAATGACTAAAACATCCTTACCCTGCTCCATAAAATATTCGCCGATTGCGCAACCCGAAAAAGGAGCCAAATATTGTAAAGGCGCCGTATCACTGGCGGTAGCCGCCACAACAAGCGAATATTTCATAGCGCCTTTACTTTCCAGGGTCTGAACAACCTGTGCCAAGGTTGATGTTTTCTGGCCGATACATACATAAATACAAATAACGCCGGTATCTTTTTGATTTAGGATGGTATCAATGGCAATTGCCGTTTTCCCGGTTTGGCGGTCGCCGATAATCAGCTCCCGTTGGCCGCGGCCAATCGGGATCATGGCATCAATCGCCTTCAGTCCGGTTTGCATTGGGACCTTTACCGGTTCCCTTTTGGAGATACCGGGTGCTATCCGTTCCGCGGGACGTGTCTGCGTGGTTTTTACAGGTCCCTTTCCGTCGATGGGTTCACCCAGCGGATTAACTACCCGTCCAATCATCGCATCACCGACCGGGACTTCCACGACACGATTGGTCCTCTTAACCAGATCGCCCTCTTTGATAAGAGTCTCCGATCCGAATAAGACACATCCCACATTATCTTCTTCAAGATTTAAAGCCATTCCATAAACCTGGTTTGGAAATTCCAGGAGCTCGCCCATCATCGCTTTTTCCAAGCCGTAAATACGGGCGATGCCATCTCCTACTTCAAGTACTGTACCGGTTTCCTGGGCCTCAAAATCAAGTTGATACTTGTCTATTTGTTCTTTTAGAACCGCAATGATTTCGTCAGTAGCAAAGCGCATGGTTATCGTCCTTTACTAAGATAATTCCGCAGCGATATCCGTTTCCGTGATTAACAAACGTTTCAAGGCATTTAATTGCCCAGACAACGAACCATCAATCAATTCATCACCGCGTCTAATAATAATCCCGCCTACTAAATTAGGATTTTCCTTATATTGTAGAGAAACATTGGTATGCCAAGCTTTTTCCAAAGCTTTACCGATAGAATTGCGTTTTTCTTCCGACAAGGGTAAAGCCGAAATTAATTCTACAACTTGGTAACCTTGGGCTTTTAAAGCCTGATCAACGACGGATTCCAGAATCGGTAACAATAAATTTTCCCGCCGCCGCTCGAAAATCAAATTCAAAAAGTTTACAAATTCTTTCGGAGGTTTATTTTTAGCCGTCAAACGTTGTAAAATTTCCCGTTTCGCCGTTACCGGCACATTGGGATGTTTTAAAAAATTCCGTAATTCAGCTAATTGTAAATTCTCGATCAAATCTTTAGCAACAGTGAGTACCGGATCGATGATGTTTTTCTCTTTGGCGAGTTCCACGATAGCCCGACCGTAATTTAAGGCTGCCTGAGAATTCATTGTTAAGCCCCTTTCTCGATTGAGTTCAGGACTCCACGAACCAGGGATTCGTTAATATCAACAGTCATTTTATCACCGATTACTCTCGAAGCAGCAGAAATAGCCAGTTTGACCGCTCCATCCCGCAATTCTTCCTGAGCGGCTTTTTTGGCCCGTTCAATTTCAGCTTGATTCCGCTGCCGCAAATCTTCGGCTTCCTGACGGGCTTTATTAATAATCTCTTCCCGTACATGTTCAGCCTCAGCCCGGGCGTTATCGACCATTTGGGATGCTTCAAGGCTAGCCTTCTCAAGGGCTATTTTGGCTTCCCGCTGTTTCTGTTCCCAGATTTCCTTGGATTTTTGCGCTTCAGCAAGATCATTGGCGATTTTCTGCTTGCGTTGTTCCAAAATACCTTGAATAGGACGATAAAGGAGGAAAACCAGGACAACCACTAACACTAAAAAATTAAAAACCATAAAGAAAAATGTCCCAGTCAACTTTAGCTCCATTGCAAAACCTCCTTACCCAACAAGTTCACTCATTTATAAAGCTAATCTTCAAATAATAAAAGCAAATTTTATGAGAAAATAAAAATCAAACCGTTGAATCCCCTGTTAAAGGTAATCCAAATCAGACAATTTTTCCAATCAGCATAAAAGCAATAACGATGGTGATTAAAGGCATAACTTCCAACATACCCATACCAATCAGCATGGAAGTAAAGAGCCGGTTATAAGCCTCTGGTTGGCGCGCCATTCCTTCGAGGGCTGTGGCAACAACTTTGGCATCCCCAAAAGCTGCTGAAAAACTCGCTCCAAAACAAATAATTGCTACTACAATCGCTACAATCATCCCTAAAGTCATTCTTAGACACCTCCGAATATTTTTGGTTGTTTAATGATTATCCTCATGAGATACGGATAAGCCCGTATAGGATACAGTTAATATGGTAAACAGATAGGCTTGAATACCGCCGATAAAGATACTGAGCGCTAGCCATAAATCAGGGACCAAGACCGGAAAATTCTCGGTCAAAACCTCCAGCAAAATTTCACCGGCTACGATATTGGCGTATAACCGGATTGCCAAGCTGAGGGGTCTGGTCACCAAATCAAGGATATGAATCAGCACAAAAGGAGCAAAAGGTTGGAAGTAATGTTTCGCATAATTCTTGAAACCCACCGCTTTGATGGAAATAAACTGCAACCAGACAACCCAAATCACAGCCAGGGCGCCTGTCACGTTAATATCTTTGGTGGGTGATGAAAATCCCGGGATTAAGCCTAACATATTGGAGATTACAATAAATAGAAACAAGGAACTGAAAAAGTAGGTATATTTGAGGCCGTGTTCACCAATGCCGCTCCGGATAATTCCCTGGACGAATTCAATCAGATATTCCATCGCATTTTGCCAGCCCTTGGGAATCCAGCTTGCATTGCGCCGCGCAATCCAGGCAATAAAAATAATAATCGCCATTACAATCCAGGTCATGATCACTATCTTTAAATTTAATTCAAGTCCAAACCAATGCACAACCTGAGGTTCAAGTTCCATGATGATTCCTCTTTTGTCATATTGCAGATTTATATTTTTAAATTTCTAAATTTGTAAGCGACAAGTTTACTCCAAAGCGGAAGGGTCAAAAGAAAGAGCGCAAAACCAAAAAACTCATTTCGCGAAAGCCACCAGGATCCCAATTTCAAAAAAGCGATCATATTGACAATGCGAAGAACAAACCCCGTTATAAATCCGGGTAACAGCATACCATGCATACCATTACCTGATTTTGTTTTTCGAGCCAGAACTTTAAAGCGGAGCCATTGCCAAAAAATATCAAAACCAATCCCCTCCATTGCCAGTATCAGAGCACCGGCATATCCATGGATCGGGATGAGTAAAACAGCCATTAAAATACCCACCAGCACAGTCACAAAGACAATCATTTTTTTGAACCCATCTTTAATGCAAAAGTGAACATTTCATATAAACCCAAGGCCAAACCCACAAATACACCAATAATCGACATATTAGCCCACTGAAACTTGCGTTCCAATAAACGCCCTAAGAAATAACCCCCAAACATTAAAACTCCAACGTTAAGGCTGGAAAAACTATAAATAGCGAAAGTTTGCCACATTTCTTTGGTACTATGGTTATCTCTTTTGTCGTTAATGGTTTTCCTCCGTTTCATACGGTCCCGCCCGCGGCAAAGGATTTACAAATAAAGTTCTAAAACATAACTTGCTCTATGGTTAAATATAACACTTTCCCTGATTTTGAAAAGCCTTTTTTTGTTAATTTTCTATGACGGAATGAAATCCATGGGCTTATCCAGCGTAAAACCAAAATAATAACGGAGTCCGGCTAAAATTCTTTCCGTGGCTCTCCCATCGCCATAAGGATTGACCGCCTTTGACATTTTCAAATATTCTTCCGTTTCATTTAACAGTGAGTTCACAGCACCGGTAATTCTTTCAGTATTTGTGCCAACCAGTTTTACTGTTCCGGCAGCAACCGCCTCAGGCCGTTCCGTTTTTTCCCGCAAGACCAGAACCGGTTTTCCCAGTGACGGCGCTTCTTCCTGGATACCGCCGGAATCGGTAATGATTAAATAGGAGTCGGCCATCGCTTTAATCATGGATAGGTAATCCAACGGCTCTACCAATTGAACCCGGGGTTCGGATTGAAAAGCGTTGTAAAAGGCTTGCCGGACCAATGGGTTTAAATGTACCGGTATCATTAGATTAACCAACGGATTTGTTTTTATGATATCCTCTAAAGCTTTGATAACGTTTTGCAACGGCTGGCCCCAGCTCTCACGGCGGTGGGCAGTAACC
Source organism: Bacillota bacterium (assembly GCA_023392595.1). Taxonomy (GTDB): domain Bacteria; phylum Bacillota; class UBA4882; order UBA8346; family UBA8346; genus UBA8346. The sequence continues at coordinate 14,944 of JAEVYU010000067.1, forward strand.
AGTATCAGCCGCCTTTCGTTTTGGTTATTCACTTGAATATCTTTCAAGCAATAATGCAAGGCGTCAATCACCGTATTGCCTGTAACAAAAATAGTTCCCGCCGGTATGTTTTCCTTCAGCAAGTTTTCTTTTGCCGCCCTGGTCGGAGCGAAGTGGAGATCGGCGATTCTCCCTGTAAGCAAGCGGTTGATTTCTTCAGGATAGGGTTGCTTTTTATCCCCAGTCCTTAAACCGGCTTCAACATGTCCTACCGCAATATGTTGATAAAATGCGGCTAAACCGCCGGCGAAAGTAGTGGTCGTATCCCCGTGAACTAATAATAAATCAGGAGCTTCCACCTTTAAAACCGGTTCTAAACCTTTTAAGACCCTGCATGTTATCTCTGTCAAGCTTTGACCGGGGGACATAATATTTAGATCATATTCGGGCTTAATATTAAAAAGCTTCAGGACTTGATCCAACATTTCCCGATGTTGAGCCGTTACAACAGTCTTGACTTCAAAATCCGGAGTACTTTTGAGCATATTGACGACTGGAGCCATTTTGATTGCTTCCGGCCGTGTGCCGAAGACCACCATGATTTTTTTCGTCCCTGATTTGAAAGTGTGAGTCAAAATAAAAATTTTCCCCCATTATCATTCCTTTAAAGATTAACGCTACGGTAACATTATTGCAAGAACGATTTCCAAGCCCATTCTTCCAAATTCGCCTGATAAAGTTGTCCTAGCCCATTTAGAAACGTTTTATTCCAAGAAGCTTGATGATTTAAAACATTACTTCAATATCATCTTCAGGAATTTATAAAAAGTTGCCCCAAAATAAAGTTTGAACCGGAGACGGCAATACGCAACATCATCAAAATGCAAAGCAATATGCTCGTCCAATTTCACGGTGACTTTCTTTGAGACAACCCTTAAATTCATGTTATAAAATTTTTATTTTGTGCCGAACAACCGGTCCCCGGCGTCTCCTAACCCCGGGACGATATAGCCATGGGAATTTAAACGTTCATCAACCGCCGCCACATAAATATCAACATCCGGGTGCTTCTCCTGAACATTCTGAATCCCTTCCGGAGCGGCTATCAAGCACATTAAACGAATTTGGGTGGCTCCCCGTTGTTTCAAAAAATGAATTCCGGCAACTGCCGAACCTCCGGTGGCCAGCATCGGATCGACCAAGATTAACTCCCGTTCCACGATATCCTGAGGGAGTTTGCAATAATACTCAATCGGCTGTAAAGTCTCCGGATCCCGGTAAACCCCAATATGTCCAACTTTTGCGGTAGGAATTAGCTTGAGAATACCGCCCACCATCCCGAGGCCTGCTCGCAAAATTGGAATTACGGCGATTTTTTTTCCGGCGATCGTCCGGCAATGGGCTGTAGCAACCGGGGTTTCCACATCAACATCTTCCAGGGAAAAATTACGAGTCACCTCATAGGCCATTAACATTGAGACTTCTTCAACGAGCTCCCGGAATTCTTTGGCTCCGGTGTTTGAATCACGGATTATCGACAACTTATGTTGGATTAAAGGGTGATCAATAACACAAACTTTTGACACAAGGTTCATCTCCTCATCATTTTTATAAAAACGCGCGCCGAGCGCACGCCAAATCCTTCTATAACACATTTCACAAAGAAAAAAGAACAAGGCAGGCTCGGTACGAGCAATTTAGCGTTCTTTTTAAGTAAAACATCTTTTTCAATCTTCATACCGTATTGATAAGACGTTGGCTTTTCATTCTTCCAAGGATTCCTTAATCCGGTTAACAACGGCCTTTAACTTTTCTTTAATTTCATTCGCGCAAATTTTATACATTTCAATATTCTGACCATAAGGATCCGAAATTTCCAGAGCGGTAAGCCGGGACTGAATCCCTTCCAAATCACGTTTTTCAGCGGCCAACTCTTGGTCCATTTTTTGTTCAAATTGACGCAACTCTTCATCCAGGGCCCGCATCTGACGGCTCAATTCAAGATTGCGCCGGCGCAGCTGCTCAAGTTTCGGACCTTCCTTGTCCAAATATTTTCTGCGTTTTTCTTCTAAACTTTCGCGAATCTTTTCAGCCCTTGCCATTAAAGATTCAATTTCCTTTACGCCTTCAGCAAATTCGCTTAATGTAAAAACCTTGTTTTTCGAGGCCGGCATCATAGTAAGGACGGTATTTTTCTGTTCCAAGGTCATTGTTAAAACCAGGTCCGCTCCATGAATTAATTCTACCGATAACCGCCTGGCCCTATGGGAGCGCATATCAATACCTTCTCTGGCCATAACTTCAATCGCGTTTTGGGCCGCGGTTTCTCCGGATATCGCACCGGTTCCCGCCGAAACCACTCTAATTTTGGCAGCCTCTTCGGCCAAATCCTCGCTCAACATTTTCCGGAGCAAAGCCTCAGCCATACTACTTCTGCAAGTATTACCAGTACAAACAAATAAAACTTGCTTAATCATCAATCAGAATCTCTCCCAAAAATTTTTTCTGGAATCCACATAAATTAAATTTAAAAGTTGACACTACTATAAAATGGGTCAAGAAAAAGGACTAAAAAATGGTTTGGCCTTTAAAAAATGAATTTGGGGATCTCTACCTTTTAGAGTGCCCGGTTTGTCAAAATCGATTTCAATTTCAAGCCCTCAATTTTCAGGGTCATACGGTTTGGAATTGCGCATCGTGCAATCATCAAACCGCGCTAAAATTAGTGCCGCTGTTATCCAAAAACACGGCCCCCCGCTCAAAGTTCAATTGACCTTTGACAGTTTCATTTCCATGGAGCCGAATTTAGCGATTTTTTTAACATAAATCGGCAATCTATACTGATCTTCGGCGATTAGAACCGTGATGTCGTTTTCGTCATCGACAATTTGCAAGTGTTTTGCATAAGTGCCGCTTTCCATCTTCATCGGTTTTGAAATCAGTTTGATATCAAAATTACTTTCACTAACTTTTCCATTGCCGTAAAAATAAATTTTGCGAGGTTTATCCGTAATTTGATTCTGCCGCAAGTAAAATTGCAATGATAAACCATCCTGAACAAAGCCCGGAAGTTCTATTTCCGAGGTTTTGGTTTCACCATTTTTGGTTAAAACCCGAGTAGCCTTTTTACTACCATAGTCAAAATGGATTTCTTCCAATTGATTTTTCGAACGATCTTTTGTCTCCAGCCGAATCCAATAAGGATGAAATTCTTCGGCGTCCATAACCAAGTCTTCAATTTGCGAATACTCGTAAAGCCCCTTCACAATGCCTACTGTCGTCATTTCGGCATGAACACGATATACTTCCCGGCCATTCAAAGTATTTTTGGAGACAACTTTGATAATTTCGTTGGCGCCATAAATAGCCGTTTTGGCATACAATTTATATTCCAATACCTCACCAATCTTAAATGGAGCATTCTCTGCATATCCGAAGCTTCCAAAACAAACCATAAGGGCTAAACAACAGCAAGGAAATAATTTACGTAGCATGAACAATATGACCTCCTGCGGCTTTTCGAAGCCGGTTTAAAATTGCCATTCCAATACCCTCTGGCGGAATTCCCTCAATATATATTTGTTCGACTGCCAAGGTATCGCAAAAACGCAATAGATCATAGATCCGTCTCGCTATCATCACTGGTTCATCGACGGGTCCCATATCTAAAACCCATTCATTGGCATATCGGGTAATATTTTCGGTGGTACTAAGGACAGCTGCTTTCAGTTGAGGAGGATTTAAAGCCAATAAACGGTTAATCTCCCGGACAACCCGGTCATTGTCCCCTTCGATTAATATTGCCGGTGCTTTCGGAGCATAATGACGATACTTCATTCCCGGTGCTTGAGGGCGGTCTACTTCACCCGGTTTTGCTACATCGACCTTTTCATGTAAAACCCCTTCCAACATTTCAAGGGTCACCGAACCCGGCCGTAAAATAATCGGAGTTTGAGCCTGAAGGGAAAGCACAGTAGATTCAACTCCTTCGCTGCATGAACCGGCGTCAATGATGAAATCGATTTTGGTATCTAAATCTTCGATTACATGAGAACCCCGGGTAGGGCTGGGACGCCCCGAAAGATTGGCGCTTGGCGCTGCTACGGCAATATTCGTCCGGCGAAGCAATTCCCTGGCTACCGGATGGGAAGGCATCCGCACCGCCACCGTATCCAAACCCGCCGTAACAATTGGAGATACATGAGACTGCTTAGGAAAAATCAAAGTAAGTGGCCCCGGCCAAAAAGATTTGATCAAACGCTCAGCTTTTGGAGAAATCTCCCTTACCAATTCTTCAAGTTGCTCCTGACGCCAGATATGCAAAATCAATGGATTATCCGCCGGTCTGCCTTTAACTGCAAACACTTTTAACAGCGCACTCTCATTGGTATATACCGCACCCAACCCATACACGGTTTCAGTGGGAAAAGCCACCAGTCCTCCCGCTTTCAGCGAACCGGCGGCAGGCTCTAACAGCTCGTATTGCTGGTTTTCAATATGAATAATCGTTGTTTTCAAAACAGGCCTCAAAAAAACGTTTTTGTTTAAGAATTTGCTACATATAATTTTGCATCATAGCTTCATAATCCTGCAAGGTTACGATTATTTTATCGAAAAACTCAATTTTTATGATTATACCGCAGGGATTTTACCCATCTTCTCTCTGCTCACCGGTCCAAAAAAGACCATCATTGTTACAAAAATGTTACATCACAATAAACTCAGTAAACCCGCAGCAATCCAATAATAATATAGGCTATTTTGACGCGTTTCGCTTTTAAGCGAAAATTTGCAGTTCAAACAGGATATTTACAGTAATTTGCAATTTACAGAGAATGGGTTTTGGGTGTATTCTTTTAAAAAAGAGTAATAAGGGGGAATTTTTATTTTAGTACCTACAGGATAGGGGCGGCCTCGATTGCTTAGCATTGATATTGCGCCAAAGAGCGCTTGCGCCAAAAGCGCATGGGAGATGACATAATGCGTAGGCTAGCCCCAGATAAGTTTGAAACAATCAATTTTCCGGTAGAGGATCTGCCTGAAAATTGTTCAACTAATTTTTTATTGCGCCGTAATACCAGTACCATTACGGTTGATAATCCGTTAAACCCCAAACTTTTAGTTGTCACATATCCTTCTCTTTTTCCATCGATGAATTTCTTTTATGGAAAAGCCGACCGGATTTCATTCATCCAGCGAATTTTGAGAGAACTGAATCACCAACCCACCGATTTGGTAATACCCGATTCCATGTTGCCCATCATAGGCAATTATTGGCCCATCCGGTTTTCAATACCGGTACTTTTCTTAGCGGCCCCAAAAAAAGACTGGCGCCCAACATTTACAAACGACCCCAGAGTACGACTGCTCAATCCCCTGGATGCCCCAAAGTTAGGTGAAGCTTTTTACAATGACCCCTGGTTATGGGAATTCTTTTTCTCCCCGGAACGTTTATTAACCCAAGGACAAGCCGTAGCTGCATTTATTGATGGTGAAATTGCCTGTGTTGCAACGACACTCGCTTTCACGGAAAATTATTGCGAGTTAGGGGTAGCCACCCGTCCGGAGTACCGGGGGAGGGGTTTGGGGCTTCATTGTTGCCAGGCTCTAAGCCGTTTGCAATATGAAAAATTCGGACGAATACCCTGCTGGCGCACGGACTTCGAAAATTACGCCTCGCGTAAAATTGCAAATCAACTGGGCCTCTACGAGCTTAAATCCGACGAAAATTATATTTTCTTGTCCAATTATCAGCATGTCGGGGCTTATGCAACCGTTGCGCCGTGAGATCACACAGTAACCGATATGGGAAATAAAAGCTTTTTGAAACAGGATAATAAAATTCTTTCTCTGAGCCTCTGTAGCCTGAACCTTTTGCCACAGAGACTCAGAGGCACAGAGAAACCATTCTGATTTCATTTCTAATTCTGCTATCTTGAGATAATCTGTTCTACCGTTGTCGCTGTGGCTAAATCAATAAACCCTCGAGACACCGGATTAAAACTATGCCTTTTCCTCCTTACGAAAACTTCCGGTAATTGTCCCAAAACCGGATATCGCGCATATCGTACCCTTGATTATCGATCACATCATAAAGGCCGGTCCGGGAAGCCTCATGAACCGGGGTCCGGTAACGCCAAACATTGGCGGCCCCGGAATTATAGCCGGAGTAAGCAGCCCGGGCCAGGTTTTGATTGGCATCACCCGGTCCCTTCAAGCCCTCATCATTTTTCATTGCGGCATCATACGAATGTTTTAATATTTGCAGACCTGCCCGAATGTTATATTTCCAATCCGTTTTCAACAAATTTAAATCATAGCGGTCGCCCCAGGCTTTATCGTTCACCTGCATAACGCCCCAATCGGTCGAATCGGCGTTACCATGGCCAAGCGGTCCGCCGTCTTTGTGAAACTGAGTCATTTCACTCTCCGTCACGGCAGTGGCAAGTCCCAGTTGTCCAGGAAGGCCGATTGCCCTGCATTCTTTGACAATAAACTCAGCCACTTGTTGCCTGGTGGGATTGATTCCGGGAAAACTTGCTTCCCGGGTATCGGAGATTTTCCCCACAGGCTTTAATGTACCGCTCGGTAACCCCTTTAAGGCATCAAGGTTAAAATCAGATAACCCTTTGGGGGACATCTGCATGGCCTTTTCAAAATTCGCCATGGCGATTTTATACTTGGCTATCATTTGGGCATTGGTAAAATCGGTTAAGGGATCGCTTTCTTCCCTTTGGCCCAGCAAGACACTAGCCTGAAGCAACTGATTTAAAGACGAGACATTTTTCCCTTTTAAACTCCCGATCATCGCTGTAAGAGATTCAAGGTCAAGGGATGAATCACGTTGCTTGGTGTTACCGGATAAACTTTGCACCAAGTCACTCAGTATCTTTTGAAACTGGGGGTCGATATTGGCATTACCGTCGATGGCATTGGTGTTGGAATCGGTTTCGGAAACTTTGATTGGAATAAACCCCGGTGAATCGTCATTTACTTTGAACGAACCCATGGCAGCTCCTTTTCAACTTTCATCGGTTTGATCTTTGGTAGTCGTGCATCCAAATTTATGAATTATTTCTTTCATTATCGGAAAAAACCTGCAAGCTGATTAGGGTGAAGAAACTTCTTTCATCATTTAATACCGTTCAAAGCGGCGTTCCAACAATTTACAACTTCCAAAAAAGCCGGAAACAATCACAACCAGAGGAATTATCATCGTAGTTATCGCCTTTAACCACTCCATTTGATAAACAGGTGCAATACTTACATTGCCCGGTCCCGTTATGAATACATTCCAAGAACCCGTACGGATAAATAGCTCTGCCATAAAACAGACCAACAAAACACAAATAACCCCGGCAAACAATGTTGTAGAGGCCTGGACCCTACTCCGGGTAAAACTGAAACTTTTCGCCAAAATATAGGAGAACATCCAAATAATCATCAAGGTTGCCATGCCGGTTATAAACTGTATCCAGGAGCTCAAACCTTTAAATAGTACAATATGGGACATTCCAAATCGGCCGAGAGCTATCCATAATAGTTTTGTTAAAAAGAATCCGGACAGATTGACGGCAAGGGCTAAAATAATCTTGCCCAGCAATATTTTCCACGGTTTGACCGGTAAAGAAAGCTCAAGAAGTGAGCTGGAACATCGTAACCAACTGATGGGAACCGAAAGTGAAACCAGAAAGGTGTAACCAAAGAAAAAAAGGCTGTAAACTGCTGCAAGGCCATCGACGATGCTGGAATAAGGGCTTAGATGGTTTGGGAAACCCACTGTAAATAGTAAGGTTGCAATACAACTGATGTATAACCAGCCATACTTATGGAATAAATTACGAAAATCCCATTTTAAAAGCTTAAGCATTTTCAAAAACCTCCAAATAACATTGTTCTATGGACTGTCCCCGTTCTTCGCGAATACTATCGGCGCTCTTGTTATAAATGAGCCTGCCCTCATTGAGAAATAATACTTCATCAAGCAATGCTTCTACATCCTTGACCAAGTGGGTTGAGATTAGAATCGTGCTTTGCCCGTCCACTTTAGAAAAGATCGTTTTAATGATCCTATCCCGCGCTAAAGGATCGATGCCGTCGAGAGGTTCATCCAGCAAATACAATTGCGTATTTCGGGAGAATGTCAACATAATCAGCACCCGCTCTTTGCTTCCCTTGGACAAATCTTTCACTTTGGCTGTCATGTCGATATCTAAAAATGTACAAAGCTCTCGGGCGCGTTGGATATTAAAATCACTATACATGTCGTGATAATACTCAATGGCGTCGCTAACTTTCATCCATGGAAACAACAGATTCCCATCCGGCATATACGATATGTAACCCTTGGTGGCAACACTTGCCGGCTTGTTGCAGATCCGGATTTCCCCACTATCCGGATGATAGATATTCATCAACGTTTTAAGTAAAGTGGTTTTACCAGCTCCGTTGGGTCCCAAAAGACCCACAACCTTTCCAGCGCCGAGCTGAAAATCTATCCCGTTCAGCACTGGTTTTTTGCCGATTTTCTTGGTCAACCTTTTAACTTCTATCATTGGATTCATGGTTCCAACACCTTTCTAATACTTTCCAAAATTTTACCCTTTTGATAACCAATACTCTCCATACCGGTAATAAAACGCTGAATCAATTCCTCCGACATCTCCTGCTTTAGTGCTTGAATTATTTTTTCATCCTCCGTGACAAAGCTTCCCACGCCCCGTTGGGTATCAATAATCCCCAAACGTTCCAACTCAGAGCATGCCCGTTGCATGGTATTCAGATTGACTCCGAATCTTTCCGCCAAAGTTCTCACGGAATCCACTCTTCCACCTGGCGTTAATATACCTGTGACGATATCCCGTTTGATAAGGTCCATAATTTGGATATAGATCGGGGCCGTCGTGTTAAAATTCAAGATTTCACCTCCTGTTGTATTAGTGTTATATGTAAATAATACACTAATACTCAAAAAAATCAAGCCGAAAATATCGCCCAACTTTCCCTTAAAGCTATTCGAACAGTTCCAGCGATAACTTTTCATTATGAATTAATTTAAATGTAGAGTTGAGTTGCAACAAAATAAATTCCAAAAATCAAATATATGAGTTGAAATAAATGATTTAAGGTTACCCTTCCACTTGAATACAAATAGCGGACGTTTTTTTTCAGGTGTTTTCACACCTGAAACCTGCTGAAGCATAATAAAAACCCGGCGCTTATCTCCGCCGGGTTTTTATGGTACTCCATTCCCAAACACCCTATTGGTTCAGAGTCGACTCCAAAAGGGATTTAAAACAAGCAAACCCTTGTTTTGCTGCAGTAAGCGGGTCTGGTTTGGGCAAACATTCAATCCCCAAGACTCCCTGATATTTGATGTCATTTAAAACTTTGACAATTTGTTCAAAGTCCAGATGGCCCAGACCCGGCGCCCAACGGTTACTGTCGGCCACATGCACGTGGACCAGGTAAGGGGCAAATTCACGCAAGGTGTCTTCGATGGATGCTTCTTCAATATTCATATGAAAGGTATCCAGATGCAGACCCAAACGGGGTGAAGCCATTTCTTTGATAAAAGCGACGGTCTCCTGGGCGGTATTTAAAAAATTGGTTTCATACCGGTTGATTGCTTCCAGGGTAAGATCCGTTTGATATTTTTCCGCGAATGTAAGGCATTCCTTAAAACAGGCGCGGACATGGTCGAGGGCGGCGGCTTTATCCTCCGCGTTTTCAGGCATTCTCCCCTTAATGGTGCCGATAATGACTTTAGCGCGCCATTCTCCGGCCAGTACGATGTGATCTTTAATTCGTTGGACGGCCCGTTCACGGATGGAGGCATCCGGATTTGAAAAGCTTAAACCTTCATCCACATAGGCCTGGCCCGTGCCGATGGTTGACACTCGCATATTGTTCCGGCGCAAGGCCTCAAAAATTCCGGAACGGTTGATGGTATTGGGATCTTGAATGTGCAATTCCGCCGCTTTAAATCCTAGGGAAGCGGCAATTGGGATCTGTTGGGCATAATCACCGCTTAAGAGGATAGGCGCAAATTTGGAACCATTGGCCGAAATGGTAATACTTGTCTCCATGGCAAACTCCTTTTCCGTATGTTGATTCACGTTCTCATCCTTTGACGCTTCCGGTGGTCATTCCGCCCACAATATATTTTTGTAAAAACGAATAAAAGACGACCGAAGGGACGCAGGCGATTAAGGCGGCCGCCATCAGCGCCGGCCAGACCACCCGGTACTCGCCGACGCTGTTGGCGATTCCCAAGGTTACGGTAACGACATTTTCCGACGAGGTTAAGCACAGCGCCCATAACAGATCGCCCCACGCCAACAAAAAGCCGAAAATCCCGGTGGCCACCATTCCCGGCGCCGAGAGCGGCAAGATTACCCGGAAATAAGTCCATAATTTACTGCAGCCGTCAACCAAAGCGGCTTCGTCCAGCTCTCTGGGGATACTGTCATAGTATCCCTTCAGCATCCAGGTGCAAAAGGGCAACGCCACAGCGATATAACCGAAAATCAGGCCCAAATGGGTATCATAGAGTCCAAAGCTATTCAAAACTTTAAAATAAGGACCGACCAATAAAACGCCCGGAATCATCTGGGTACAGAGGATGATCACCATAAACGCTTTCCGCAACTTAAAACGGAACCGGGATATGCTATAAGCCGCCAAACCGCCGAAGAAAGTGGCCAACACCGCTGTCGGGCCAGCGGTAATCAAACTATTGCGAAAATATAGTAAAAACGGTTTCATCTGCCACATATACTCAAACCCGAAAATCGTCCATTGCTGGGGCAACCAAGTAGGAGGTATGGCCAGCGCCTCCTGTTCGGTTTTAAGGGCGGTCAGGATCATCCAGATTACCGGAATGATTACAAATAACGAAAGTATGAAAGACATTCCGTAAACAAATCGGATATACCAGGCTTTACGGCTTTCGATGGTCTTAAACATCCAGTTACACCTGCCTAATCTTCAAGAATGCTTTTAATATAGGGAATGCTAACCACGAGCATGAATAAACTCATTACAATGGCAATCGCTGAAGCATAATCAAATTGGAAGAATTGAAAATACTGCTTATACACGGTAGTCACCAAAACATCCGTCAAATTACCGGGGCCTCCGCCGGTCATGGTCATTACCAAATCAATTTGCCGGAACTCCCATACGGTAGTCAAGGCCAGCACGATCACGATTTGTTTTTTCAAATTGGGCAAGGTCAGATAGAAAAAACGCTGCCAGGCGCTGGTTCCATCAATGGAGCCGGCTTCATAAATATCATGGGGGATGGTTTGCAATCCGGTCAGCAGGATTAACATCACATAGGGGAATCCCCTCCAAATATTCGCTAAAATGATGCTGAACATGGCCGTTGACTGGGAACTCAACCACAAGATGGGTTTATCGATGAAACCGGCCGAAGATAAGACCGAATTGATAATCCCCGAAGTTGAGTTATACATCCAGCGCCAAGTGGCGCCAGTTACTACGCTGGGAATCATCCAAGGCAACATGAACAAAACCCGGAAAAAGGCTTTTCCGCGAATGGCCTGATTGAGAAGCAAAGCCGCGGCTAACCCGATCAGTAAGTCGCCGGAAATGGATAGAGCCACAAATAGAATCGTATTTTTTAAACTTTGCCAGAATTCCGCGTCCAGAAATAAGCGTGTATAGTTGGAAAAGGTAAAGTTATAGCTGTCGAAACTAATACCGAAACTTTGCAATAAAGTTGAAAATATCGGAAACAACAATACAAAAAAAAGTACCAATGAAGCGGGCAAAAGCAACATATAGGCAAGAACGGAATCATTTTGGCGTGCTTTAATCATTTTTCCTCCTCAATTGGGGGATGAATTTTTCATCCCCCGAGGTTTCAGGTAATCTTATTTTTTATAGCGTTGAATAATCGCGTTGACTTTTGCGGTACAATCTTTCATGGCTTGTTCCGGGGTTTTTTGCCCGGTCATGGCTTCCTGGGTTGCCACGATGATCGCGTCATTGACTTCGGTCATCCCGATAAACATCGGCATTGCTTTACCGTAGGGGATCTGGGCCGAAACCACCCCGCCGAATTTATCGTTTTTGATCATCGGCGACTCACCGACATCGGTACGGGAAGAAGTGACGCCGTTATCCTTGAAAAATTTAATCTGAACATCCTTGCTGGTCAGATATTTTACAAAATTCCAAGCTTCGTTCTTCGCCTTGGTGGAGCGGCTGATGCCCCAGAAATCGATTTGGGCGAAGGTCGCTTTCTTTTTACCCGCCGGCAACGGAGCGACCATTAAAGTTTCTCTCGCTTTCAGGCTGGGATTCAAAGCATCGACAATCGGAATGGTAAAACCGGAACCAATGACCATGCCCACTTTCTTTTGGGCAAAGAAGGTCCGGACGTCTTGAGCCGACATTTCGTTAGGCGCCGGAGGCGTTACTTGATCCTTGGTATATAATTCCACGAAATATTTAAAGGCTTCCAGGGATGCCGGGGAATCCAGGGTGCATTTGGTCATTTTGGCATTGAAAATATCCCCGCCGAAGGACCACAAAATCGGGAAATAACGGCTGATTAAGGACGCGCTTTTATTGGCGACCATTCCAAAACCCCATTGGTCTTTACCGTTGGTCATCTTCTTGGCATATTCCCGGAACTGTTCCCAGGTTTCCGGCGGTTTGCTCGGATCTAACCCGGCCGCTTTAAAGATTTCGGGGTTATAGTAAATAACCATGGATTGGGCGGCATCCGGGATGGCACGGACCTGGCCGTAATAACTGCCGATTTTTCTGGGTAGCGGCGCCCACTGATCCATAAAACCCTTTTTCTCTTTTTTAATGAAGGGATCTAGATCCAGTAAATAACCCTTGGCAATAAAAGGCGGTATATCCTGGATCTCGCAATGGACCACATCCGGAGCATTGTAAGCCTCGGAAGCGATGATGAATTTTTTAGCTTTATCGGCCTGGGAAACCGGCTCAAACTTGATCTCCACCTCCGGATGGGCTTTTTCATATTCCGCCGTGACTTCTTTGAGGCATTTCAACCACACATCTTCCGTCATGTGCCAGTCTTGAAAACGGATCACCGTTTTAGCGGAAACACTTACGGTCGAGATCAAAACCATACTTAACAGCGCAACCAATAATATTTTTTTAAACATGGTACTCCTCCCTCATTTCGAATTGTAAAATTTGTTTTTTTCCGGCTCCCGGGTGTTTTTCCCTCCAACCCTCACCTCCTTACGAGTTCAAATCGAGGTTTTTTTAAGGAAATCCGGAATCATCATGGCAAATGGATGACCGGATGTTGCATTTGATTTAATCATAATGTAACACAAAAGAAATACGACCCGCCAGTGCAGGGAGTCGTATTTTGGTCACAAGATAATTTTTTAAAGTATGACGGCAGTCATACTGTCGATCCTTAAAGTCATAGGCAAGTTTATACCAGTCCCCGCAAAATAGCAAAACGGGTGGCTTGGGAACGATCCTTCAACTCAAGTTTTTCATAAATACTACTGATATAATTTTTTACCGTCCCTTCAGCCAGTTGCAGGCTTTTGGCAATTTGCTGGTTGTCTTCGCCCATGGCCACGTGGCGTAATACTTCAATCTCCCGCGGAGTCAAATGGGACAATATTTCATTGGGAGCAATGGTATCCACCGCCCGGTAGCGATTGACTTCCTTCACCAATTTGGCGGTAATTCGCGGTGAAATAAGCACTCCTCCCTGATGGACATGGACCAGGGCTTTGGCCAGTTCATCCGGTTGGATCTCTTTGAGTAAATATCCCGCGGCCCCGTAACGCAATGCTTCGAAAACATATTCGTCATCTTCAAAGGTGGTCAACATGATCACTTTGGCGGTATATCCTTCTTCGCGATAATGGCGGATAAATTCGACCCCGTCCATTTGCGGCATCCGCACATCCAGCAGGATTAAATTGTGGGGCTGAGTCCTGCAAATTTCCAGGGCCTCCATTCCATTGCTGGCGATGGCGACTACCTTCGCTTCGGGAATCAACAATTCAATCACGATTTTGAGGTTTTCGCGAAACAGGATTTGATCATCCACAATGATGATTTGTAATATTTCCATGAGCCTCACCCTCTTTTTGAAATGGCAGCCAGATACACAATGAAAAACCGTTTCCGAGTCTGGAGGAAATGTTGACTTTTCCGGCCAACTCGTCCACCCGTTCTTGAATGCCCAACAATCCATAACCGCCGGTGGGAGAGTCGGTGCCGCGCCCGTTGTCTTTTATGTTCACTTCCACTCCTTCGCCCACCAGATAAAAGGAAATATACACTTCCGTTGCTTTGCCATGGCGAAAGGAATTGGTCAATCCTTCCTGAACGGCGCGGTAAATTACCTTTTCCAATGGTTTGCCGATATACTGCGGCACATCCCCGAAATTCAAACTGACCTCGATCCCGGTCGCTTGTTTAAAGACCTTGGTTAGCCGGAGGATCGCTCCCAATCCGTTATAATCTTCATTCTCCCGGGGCCGCAAGGTATGAAGCGCCTGCCGCAAGTCCCGCAAACCATCCAGGGCCAGATTTCTGGCTTTCTCGATCTCGGCCGGGACTTCCTGCCCGGCGGCTTGTTTTTGGACCAAAAAGGCATTCAACAGGGCAATTAAATTGGTAAAGGTATAGGCGAGGGAATCATGAATTTCCCGCGCGATCCGAGTCCTTTCCTTAAAAATCGAAGATAGCTCCGCTTCCGCCGCAACCGTTTGTAAACCGATATTCGCTTCGGCTAAATAACGGTTGGAGATATACAATTGATCATATAATTGTTTTTCCTTCATGCGTTGGCATTGGTCCTTACGGGCGAAGTATCCGATGACGCTTCCCAAGAGACAATGGAAAGTGAGAATCAGATAGGTAAAGATCTTCGAAGACAGTGCGGGTTGATAAAAATCCCATAGTAGGATTTTTCGTTGCATCAGCCAAAAAAGAAAGAGGATATCGAACAAAATAATACCAAACGCAGTCTTGCTTTGAAAATAAAAATAGCCTTCAAATGCTTGAAGCAAGTATAACAGCCCCAAATTGCCGGACTTCCCGATAAAAGGCAGGGAAATTGCTAATAAAAAAAACATCCGGATGAAAAAAAGCCCTTTGCGGATATTTTTCCAAGGGATGAACACCATCAAAAGGGATAGGGCCATTTGCAATAAAATGGCGATCACAAACTGTTCCGACCACTCGTTGGGAAAAATCCGCGTGAAATTTTCCTGTTGATAGTAATAGTAAATTACCATCAAGTGGACGAAAATCTGAATCATTGCTGAAAGTATTTTCTTTTGCAAGTTCGTCATCATTTGTTTGGTAATGAATTACTTTCCCGTTTATTGGCGCCGCCTTTGGTGCGGTCATTTCTATTTTATCACAAACTTTAACGGCTGTGGCTGGTTTTTTCTGCACATTCCATGCTCCGGCCGACTGATTATCGTTCAAAAACAACCGGGTGAGCCCTTTGGGCCGGGTATTTTAAAAAACGGATCATAGATTTTTAGAAACATCGAAGCGGTAAGCAAGCAATGCCGGAACCACACAGGCCAGTATCCCCAGGAAGAGGGTTCCCAGTCCGATGGGTAACTCATGCCAAGACCACCCTATGCCCACGGTGATAGCGGTTTTTTGCTGCAATATCCCTGCGAAAATTGAGAATAATCCGTGTCCGGCCGCCAAACCGACGATGACTCCCAATCCCACCAATAGGACTCCTTCCATGACGATGACTTGAAAAAGGTCGCCGGCATTGGCTCCAATGGCCCGGAGAATCGCCTGATCCCGGCTTCGGTTAAGCGATGATCCATATAAGGTTAATGCCACCGTCAATAAGGTGATCGCGATCACGATATAGGTGATCATCTGCAAAACCTGTTCCCCCTGGCCCATAAGGGCAAAAAATCCGATAATGATCTGGGCGGGAAAGATCAATTGCGCCCGCTGTTCGCCTTGAAACTGTTGATATAAACGCATCGCGTCCACATATCCTTTTGGCCTGACCAGAATCGCAGTAACGCCATGTTCGTGGTTTTCATGCTCTTCATGTTCACTGGAGAAAGTTTCATGGGATTCATGGATTTCCCAAATGCTCTTCAAAGGAACCAGAATAGCCTGGTCGTACGGACCCCCAACCGCTTTCAAAATCCCCACGACTTGATAGGGGTGTTCCCGGTGTTGCTCACCCTGTACCCCAAGGGACAAGCCATGGATGGAAGTAAAACGATCCCCCACTTTTAAGCCCAGTTCTTGAGCCACTTTGGTTCCAATCACCGCTTCATAAGGGGCCGAAAAAAATTTGCCAACTTCCAATTGAAACCACCGGGAGCTTTAGCGGTTCCGGGTTGTGCAAAAATATCACCCGTAGTGCCGACAATCCGGTAGCCCCGGTAATTGTCGCCGAAGCCCAGAGGAATCGCCGCGGCAACTCCCGGCTGCCTTTTTAATTCTTCCAGAATTTCTTCGGGGATGTTGCCAATCGGATTGTCCTGAAGAAATACGGTATTGAGGACCAGTTGAATCGGACTGCCCTTGGCGCCGACGATTAAATCGAATGGCTCGGTGGCCCGGACGAATCCCTAATGGAGTCCTTCCGACAATAGCAATAATGTCACGGTTAAAGCTATCGCTAAAGCCACGATGCCCGTAATGATGGAATTTTGCAATGGTTTGGCCAGCAAATTACGCCACACTATGCACAGTTTCATTCGGGGTTCCCTCCAGCCGTTGTAATTTGATAATTCGGGTAAACCGGCTGATCACTTCCTGATCGTGAGTCGCCAAGACGAATAGGCTGTTCTGTTCGCGGCAAAGCCGGGTTAATAATTCCAAGACCTTTTGACTATTCTCCCTATCTAAACTGGCTGTCGGTTCATCGGCCAAAACGATCCGGGGTTCATTGGCCAGGGCCCGGGCAACAGCCACCCGTTGCTGCTCCCCGCCGCTTAATTGATGCGGGCGGTGATAAAACCGGCCGGCTAGCCCAACTTCTCTGAGCAAGGCCTCTGCCCGTTTCCGCTGAAGAGATTTGGGAACCACCCCGCCAAAAGCCATTGCCGCCAAAATATTCTCCAAAGCGTTGAGACTATTTAATAAATTATAGTTTTGGAAGATATAGCCAACGTTTTTGCCCCGCCAAATGTCCCGCTTTTTTCCTTTCAGATCATCGATGCGCTCCCCGTCGAGGTGAATTTCTCCGGTCGTTGGGGTAATCAATCCGGAAATAAGATGCAGTAAAGTGGTTTTTCCGGAACCGCTGGGACCGGCCAGGGCCACCTGTTCCCCGCTTTCCAGCTGAAGTTCCTGAAGATAAAGGGCGGTAATGGATTGCCCTTCCGGACTCCGGTATTGTTTTGAGAGATTCTTCATGACCAGCATCTTTTGATGCCTCCCATCATTCCTTACTCCGTTCCAAACGTTCGGCGTTCAATCGAACCAAACTGACAAACCCGGTTTCCTGGTCGATCTGGCTGCCAACCTCCAGCTTTCCAATGACTTGAATCGGTTGATCATAAGGTAGCGCCGTCGCCGGCTTACTCAGTCTTACGATGACAATGTCGTTAGGCCAATTGGCATCGGTAGAGCAGAACGGGCAGATCGCCATCGGCACTTTCGTCAATACAAAAAAGGCCAGAGTCGGTTTGAGCGGCGGCGCCATAAATCCCGTCATTTGCACCCGGTGGCCGTTCAACGTTTTGAGCTTGGAAGAAAACTGAATACCCAGGGGCGAAACCCCGCTGTACAATTCATTAAACCCCAGAACCGTCGCTTCTTCATTGATCCACTCAAACAGAGAGGCCGCTTCAACCCGGCAATCGAGAAAGGACGGCTTCCAATTGGAAGCCGTCCTTTCCGGTGTTTCGTTCCATGGCTTCAATCCAGGAATCAGCAACATTCCCAAGGCGATTCCCATTGCAAGCATGGCCCGCTGTGTCATGGTTTTTCCCTCCCGCTTATTTTTTGGTGGGATTAAGCCCCAAAGCTCTCGCGATTCCGAAAAACACTTCGGTGTTATCCATGATCCCGTGGAAATAATCGGCGCCGGGACCATCGGCGGTAAGCGGGATATCATCGGCAGTATGAACTTCCTGGGTTTCATTGTTGGGAAGATTGCCGTTATAAAGATCGCCCTTGGAATCTTTTTTGGGATTGGCGATGGTTTTGCCGTCCGCCGCTATCGCCGGAGCGATGGGATCGGGATTGAATTTATAATCTTCATTGTACTCGGGATGATTGGCGTATTGGATCGCCAGTGTAACATCGGGAGCGGGATTGTCGGGGAAACCGTCCTTATTCTGATCTTCAAAGATCGGGAAGCCCGCTTCGGCGTATGTCCGTACTCCGGAACGTCCCGTCTTGCCGTCCAATTCATGATAGGTTCCGGTGATGCTGGCGCTATGAGCGTGGTCGGCCACGACAATGATTAAGGTGTTTCCGTTCTTTTTGGCAAATTCTTTGGCAACGCCAATCGCTTTGTCCATCTCGATTGTGTCGTAGGTCGCCCGTTCCCAGTCCATGGTATGCAATTGCTTATCGATGGAGGCTCCTTCGACCATCAGGAAGAAACCGTTGGGATTTTTACTTAAAACACCAATCGCCTGTCGGGTCATATCGATTAAAGTCGGTTGATCGGTGAAATCGCCGAGTACCGCCGGATTTTTAGTTACTTCACGGTCCAGGTAAACGTTCATATTATCCAGATGGAAGAATCCCAATAGTTTATTGGCATTATTCACTTGATTCAATTCGGTTTTATTGCTGACGAAAGTATACCCTTGATCTTGAAACTCTTGAATCAAATTACGGTCATCGGTCCGTTTGGAGCCGGGAATGCTTTTGGGCAAGAAGTGTTCTGAACCACCACCCAGGATCACATCGGGACGATGAAGGGGATCCAGCATGCTGGCGGCGATTAAATTGGATTCGCTGCGCCGACGCGTATGGGCTAACATCGCCGCCGGTGTGGCATCGGTGATATAGGCGGTGGATACAATGCCGGTAGCCATACCCCGGGTCCGTTTGGTCAATTCGATAATGTTTTCAACCTTGGGATCATCAAAGGGATCTTTGGTCGAATCGGCGTAGACACCCATGGCATTGACTACGCTCTTGTTTCCGGTGGCATACGCCGAAGCGCTGTTGGCCGAATCGGTAACCAGCGAATCATATCCGGATGTGGTAATCAAGGCCAGATTCGACATTTTTTCCATTTCCAGCAGATCATTGTAACGGCCCTCAGTAATTCCTTTGGAAAGGATCCGGGCCATCTGGCGCGCCTGCAAACTCATGCCGTCACCGATAAAGAGGATCACATTCTTTGCTTGCTGAGGGGCTTTCTCCAGTACCACATGGTAAGCGACTTCCCGGGAAACCTTGCCTTTCTCGGTTAATACATTGACCGCAACTTTGACGGCGCCCGGTTTTGAAAAACTGACTTGATCGATCCGGAATGTGCTCATACCGGGATCCAATTTAATATTGGCTATTTTGCCAAAAAAATTTGAAGCGGATTGGCCGTTCACCAAAACATCCACGGACTTCACCGTTCCAACATCCTTGACCTCAACCGCAAAATCAAATCTTTGACCCGCTAAAAACTTGGCGGCATCAATCGGCAGGATGGTAATGGCGTGATAAGGGAAATTCGGGGTGGAAGGAGCGGCAAAAACCCCACTTCCGGTCAATGCCAGCGCCAAAACGAGCGCCACTATCAGTCCCTTCCGAATGTTCCGGAATGCAAAGCTCTGTAATGAAAGATTACCCAATCATCAACACCTCCAAAATATTTTATAACCATCGTACTGGAGAAAGTTGATTATGAGGTTAAACATGTTTTAATTCAAAATTAAATTCAGACCAATACTATGTAAAACATTGAAAAATGCTGTGCAAAATATTTCCTTTCAATATAATTTCATTCCAATAGCCCATTTTCCGTTGTCATCCTGTGAATCCCGTTCAGTCTTGATCCGGCCGTTTGTGTCCCATCCGCCGATATCCGGGATGGTGGTGGTAATGCCGTTATCGGTCTTGATCATTTTTAAAGCGCTGTTTTCATCATAATCAAAACCGGGGTTGTTCTTGGTTCCGGAAAAGCCGGGGATGGCCAGGAGCCTGCCCATTTTATCGTATTCGTAATTCAGCCACTCCTTGCTGCCCCGATAACGGATTCCGGTCATCTGTCCCATGATGTCATATTGATACTGGGTTGCATGCCGTCCGGCATAACTTGTTGTGACCCGCTTTACATTCCCTGCCGGGCCATATTCATAACTCAAAGATCGTTTGGGATTGAAGTAAGTCAGAGTACCGTCCGTTCAGATTTTATGATAGAATAAATTAAAGGATGGTACCAAGTAAAATGGATAATAAAGTCCAATATTGGATTGATCTTGCTGAATATGATATAGAAACTGCCGAGGCCATGTTTGAAACCAAAAGATTTTTATATGTTGGTTTCATGTGCCATCAAGTTATAGAAAAATCGCTTAAGGGCTATTATGTTTTCGTTAAAAATGAAATTCCGGATAAAATACATAATTTACTAAAATTAGCCAAACAATCGGGTTTATACGATTTGTTTTCGCCGGACCAGAAAAAAATATTAGATAGGTTAGATCCCTTAAATATAGAGGCCAGATATCCGAAGGAAAAAGAAAAATTGCTTCAGGCTTTAACCAAAGAAAAGTGCCAGGAAATAATAATCATGACAAAGGAGCTATATCAATGGATAAAGCTGCAGTTATCGAAAAGTTAAAAATATATGCTAATTTGGTTCGTGCTGATTTTCCTGTTCAAAAAATTATTCTTTATGGCTCTTACGCTAAAGGAACTGCACGGGAGAATAGCGATATTGATGTTGCGGTAATCGTTGATAAAATCGACGATATTTTAGAATCGGAATATAAATTGTTTGAACTTAGAAGAGATATTGATGAGATGATCGAACCGCTTATTTTTGAAGCAAATAGCAATGATCCAAGCGGTTTTCTTGAAGAGATTCAAAAAACCGGAGAAGTAATTTATAGTGTTTAATGAGGCTGTATTTCCGACCGTGTAAATGCGATAATCTCCAATTAAGAAAAAATTAAAGAGATAAGCCCATGATACAATTAAACGAAAGCGAAATGCAGCTTGTAACGCTCATCAGCAAAGAATGTACTAGTCCCGCCGATGTTCCGGCAAAACTCAAGAATCTTTTTGCCGGAACATTAGAAAAAATGCTTGAAGCCGTAATGGTTATGGAAAAAAGACTATCAAGAGCGAATGGGGTGAAAGCGAGATAAGCGTTCCACGCGACCGGAACGGTACCTTTGATCCCCAGGTCATGTAAAGCGCAAACACGTACTGACGATATTGAAACGCGGGTTTTAGCCATGTATGCCAAAGGCATGCCCACCCGCGATATAGAGGACCATCTGCGCGATATATATGGAGTGGACGTCTCGGCAAGTTTGATCAGCCGCATAACCGACAAGCTGATGCCCCTTGGGTGATTTCATTTCTCCGAACATTTTTTCCATTTCTCCCTTGGATGATTTCATTTCTCCAAACATTTTTTTCATTTCTCCCTTGGATGATTTCATTTCTCCAAACATTTTTTTCATTTCTCCCTTGGGTGATTGCATTTCATCAAACATTTTTTTCATTTCTCCCTTGGGTGATTGCATTTCATCAAACATTATCGTTATCTTTAAAAACCAATCCTTTTCATTTTTATTTATTTTTTGGACCTCTTGGACCTCATGCCCCTCTTTTCCCTTGTAAAAAAGGCAAAAACTTCTATATGAGTTGAAATAAATAGTTTGAGCTTGATATAATTGAGTAAACCAGACACCCTTCGTAAAGGTGACAGCCAAAAACTAAAGTGTAAGGCGAATCAAGTTGCCTATTTCACCTAACCCCTCAATCCCCTTCCCTCCTTCAAAAAGCTATCATCTGGGACAGGGAAGGGGAGCCTTTGAGAGTGATAATAAGCCTGCATCGAGAATATGTAGTTTTGTAGTTTTACAAAATATTCCAAAGATAAAGAAATTTGATTACCAGGTTTTAATCCTGTAAATCCCGTTAATCCTGTCTCCGTTAACTTTTTTTAGGCATTTTTCGATGCCGAACTTGCGCCTATGCCCTCACCCCATAGGATAAAATAAATATTTTGAATGTCTAACCATGCAGGGTTAAACTGTACCGCTGGCCTAACGAAAAGAACTTAAACGGGATTCACAGGATTTTATGGATTGACTGGATTTTTTTAAAGCCCTCTGAATTATCTGTTTTTTGCAGCCCGTTTTTACCAGGTCATAATCCTGTGAATCCGCGCCTTTAATAAAGGCGTTGAATCCTGTCTCCGTTCCCTTTTTTTAGACCCGCCTTTTTTAATATATATAAGCTCTTTTTCAAAATCATTTTGAGCTGATGAAACATCTGGTAGACAATTTATAATCTCCCGGAGTTCTGCGGAGATAAAGCTGCGTGTATAAAAACACGACACCGAGGCCTGGAAGGCCTTTAGAACGTTTTTTAATATACCTAGCCCCCATCGTTCTCCCTTCCTTTTTTTCGTTTCTCCACGCTGTGGATCTTAATGGACAAACAAAAAACTTGCCCGGGGGTCCCGGACAAGTCGATTCCACAAATAATTTCCCACCAAGGCGTCGCACCAAAAAGTGACGGAGATCTTTGGTTCTATTTTAATTTCTTTCTCACCCACGCCGGGTTTCGCCGGCAATCAAGAACGGCATAAACTAATATCAGATCATCCTCAATACGGTAATAAACGCAAAAGAAAATCTCTCCGACAATAAGCGGTGATATTTTTCGAAAATCCGAATTCTCATAACGCTTTATTTCGAATATAGTCTTTCGCCTGATTCCAGTCGATGAATGGATAGGTACCGTTTTGAATCTGTTCTTCCCTATCCGCTAAAACATCCTGATGCCAGGAAGGTGATGAAATGCTATCCGCTTTTTTGCAAAGATTTTCCCAAATGGTTTCCATCGCCCGGATTTTTTCTTCGATTGACATATGTTCTAATGCCGAAGTTATTTCCACCAATCAGACCTCAAGTTTCTATATATGTTGAAATAAGTGATAGGAATCAAGATGTCTATTTACACCTAACTTGCGCCTTTTTTAAAGGCGAGCTCTTCCCCAAAGATGTTATTTCTGATAGACGGTTCAGTGGAAGAGTAACCGCGAACTCTTTAGAGTTCGAAGACTACGACCTCCAAAAGCATTTTGACTACGGAGCCAGCACACCTTCGAAGGCGTGGGGTTACTCTCCCCGCAACGGGGAGAGCAAGAGAGAGGTGCATCTGTTTTAACGTGCACTCAAATTATTTATTTCAACCTATATAAATTATCTAGGGATATTATCCCATTTCATGAATCTTCTCCCCTGACCAGCTCTTCTTTTCCGGTTAACACTTCCAGCATCACCAGTGCGCCGAGTTTAAAACCGTATCCAAAAGAAGCGGAGGATTCCATGGCGCATGAGTCATAGCGCAAATCCAGCAGCGTTTCCAGCTCCGTATAATCATCACTGGAGAGTTTCTTTTTCCATTTCTCCTTGAGGCCGGATATTTTTTGGTTCAACGGACGGTATTCGGGATTTCGGGGAACGATCAATTCCTCGGGAAATATCCGCCCGCTATAGAGTTCTTCCAAAATGGTTTTCATGATTCCGCCTTCTTTTGATTCATTTTGAATCCTTGAGTGTTCGTTCTTAAACCCATGAAAAAATCCAAATTCATCATAACATAACAGTTCATTGAATATCGGATTTTAGCGAGAATATCACTAAAAGAATTTTGTCATGAAGTATAGAAAAATAACTGAAATTAATCCTGTTCTCGTTCCTTCATTTGGGCCTAAGTTCATGGCTTTCTTAGACAGGATTGGTTTTTAAAAAAACAAAAACGCAATTGTACCTTTACCAATTACGTTTTTGCTTCTGCATGGGTTTAAGTTTTATTTAAAAAAATTGAATTTCCGAAATACAAGTATCATTATACTTTGTTCCCTGATAAATATCTTTAATTGTGATCTTCAGAGAATCTACTTTAACCGGTTTTGGCAATTTCAGTGTTTGAAACCCTAAAATATTGTCCTGCAAAATAAATTCCTGAGGCTTACCATTGGAAAAATTAACAACGACTTTTTTTACCCGGTTGTTGGCAGAGTAAATCTCTTTTGACTTTGCATAACCGTTAATGATTTTGATTTGTGATAAGTTGAATTCAGGTTCAAAACCCACCTCGATCCATTCTCCGATCCCATCTCCCGGTTTTCCTTTAACCCAGGCACTATTGGGATTGTTGTCGAAAATGTTTTCCACGGGGTATTTTTGATTGTCATCATATAAAGCCGAACTGGCTACGAATTTATAATTCTTTTCTCGCTGCTGAACCAGTCCATCTTTAATGAGCAAGGGTAAATTAAAGAGATAATTAAGTCCCAATTGCTTACCTGCTAGCCAATGATAAAATCCCGTCGAATTATCATATATGTCAAAATATAAATTTTTAGCTTCATTAACCGAATTATCAAGTTTATCTAATTTTAAAGCGACTAATAACTTAATTGCAAAAATTTCATCGAAAAATTCAAATTTTTGAGCTGTTGATTCAAATAATTGCTGGTATTGTATATTACCATCAAAATATTCCATCAGTTGTTTTCCAAATTCCGAAGAACATGTCCGATAACGTGAATTATCAGATATTTTTTGTAGATTATTCAATCGGATATTATGTCTTTTTTCTGAAAGAGCTAATAAATATTCCTCCACTAGATAATAATCGGGTATATTTTCTTTCTTAAAAGATAGTTGACTTGAAAGGCCTTTAGCTTCAGTAATCCGGTCATTTAAAAGGTCCATAAGCTCTTGTAAATAAATAGGATACGGTTCCGAATCATCAGACATACCACTAATAGCACCGAAAGCCGACATGCCTTCTAAAAATCGATTTATCTTAATGTAAGAATTTCCCAACAAGGTAAGAGCTTTATATAAATCCCCTATTCCAATTCCATCTGTTTCAGCGACTTGATCTAAATTTAATGGTTGCAAAATTTTTATCGTATTCGGATAATCACCGCAACTGTAATATAATTCTGCCTGTTTTAGTGAGCTAATAAATAATACTTTTTTATTTGACTGGGAAAAACAAATTCCTGATAACAAAAAAGCTAATAAAATAAACAGCGACGTTTTTCTCAATATAATCACAACCTTTCCAGGTAATAATACCCTACAAAAGTTCCTTCTTTTCTCTGGTTATTCGGGATAACACTCTTCATAAAATCAATATAGTCATTATATCCTGTATAATTCAGTTTATCCTTATAACCATAAACACTCCCAGGCCTTATTGTTTGACACCCTAAAGAACCTCTATTTGTATTTGTATAGCCATAATGGATCATTATTTCTGTAGCAAAATTTTGATAATTTTGATTAGGATTTTCATCTATTGTTTGAATTGCTTTCCCGCCTTCTAAAACCAAGGCTGGGAAACCGTTATGAGTACCGTAAGTCATTTCATAAGGTCGACCAAAAGTATCTGTATCAACAATTCTTCCACCTTTGGGTTGACCAGTTTCTTGATCAACATTCGGTTTACTACTCCCCGCCAAAGCAAATACAGCGCCATCCTTTTGAGTTGTAGCAATCATTATGGCGCCAAATGTCGGGTCGGAAGTAAAACCTTCCACGCCTATTATATCGGCTACCCCATCTTTGCCATATTCTAGTGGAACTATTTTGACCTCATCTGCCATAGTTATGGTATAGTACTGATTGGTTCTACCATCTGCTGTAGAAGTGGTCGTGATTTCAATCGATGTATTTTTATCTTTGTTCTCGAATTTTTGTGCTAAAGTATCCGATTGACTTTTACCGTCAATAACTGTTTTAGTAGAAGTCTCAGAATAAGAAACCCCAGGAATATCTGTCTTTGCGCTCCACGACGAAGTCTTTGTATAATTCTTGACAACATGATTAAGATAAAAGTCTTCTACCGACTTTACAGCACTACAAACGCTTAAAAGTGTATTAAATGCGCTTAAAGCCTTTCCTGCATTGGGATTTAAGGCGCTAAGGGCATTAATTGAAGAAGATATTAATGCAGTGCCTCTTGCAACACTGACATTAAAGTGGCCGGTTGGATCGATATTATTTACCGGATTATCATAACAATAAGCATACTCATTCGGATTATTGGGATCTGTTTCCGAATCCTCGGTAGTAAACCTTCCCACCTCTGGATCATACCACCGGGCGTTATAATAGTAAAGCCCTATATCACCGTCCCAATCCTTCCCGGTAAACCCGCTGTCATCCTCATCAACATCCCGTTCCGTTTCATCATAAATATCAGTATTGATCCGTTCGCCGAAAGGCGTAAAATCCCTCTCGACAACTTTATTGCCGTTTTCGTCCGTAACAGCCAAGGCCGAACCCTGATGGTCGTTATGGTAATAAAACTTCTTGGCGTTATCATCTCCGATCACGCCATTCACTCTCGCCAAATGCTGGCCCCCGGTGTAAATAAACGAATATTCCTTGCTACTCCCGAACTCTTTCCTGTACCCGACCTCGCCGTTTAATAAGGGTACGTAATCAATCCTCCCTTGGCTGCCGTCCTTCTCAACCCTGAACCCGTTAGGATCGTATACGTAACTACTTACGATAACCCCGTTTTTCTTAACCTGCTCCAACTGATTCAGTAAGTCATAGGCATACTCCCAAGTATCAACGGTATTCTCTTTTGTAACGACCTTCGTGGTCAAATTGCCGTTCTCATCATAAGTATAATCACACTTAACCGACCCGTCATCCTTAACCTTCGACATCAGACGGTTTGACCTTGGACCATAGGTATACGTATACCCATACTCCTTCCGGAGCAAGATTTTCTCCGTTTTCCGGTTTCCCATCGCATCATACTGGTAACTCTCCGTCCTGGAGATCAGTTTTTGATACACCGTCACTAATTTTTCCGGGCTGTTATAAAACTCGGAGCGGTCCAACGGCATCTGGAATAAGTCCAAATCATCATAGTTACAATGAATCTTTAGCAAATGAGCCTTTAATACCGGCTTAAACTGGATAGTGATTCTTCCTTGATTATCTTTAACTCCGCTCCAGGCGCTTCGCTCCAGTTTGCTATAGGCGAAGTCGTTTTCCCGCTGCTTGTAATAGATCTCCAATTGTTCCACAGGCACCCGGTGGCCGGTGGTCGCCGGCGTCAACTCAATCTTGGAGATGTTCTCGGCGTCGGTCTGGAGGTTAAAGATCAGACTCCGGGCGGAATAATCAAGTTTCACCTGCGTCTGGTCGGTGACGTCTTGCTCTTGTTCCTTCGATCCGGCATAGTCCTGGTTCACCGTAGCCACCCTATACGCTTTCGCTCTGGCCCTTCTGTCGCCGGGCTTTTTGGATCAATCGCTACTTGACCAACAAAAAACTTGCCCGTGGTCCCGGACAAGTCGATTCCATAAATAATTTCCCGCCAAGGCGCGGCGCAGAGAAAAATGAATATTCTATCGATAGCCTATACAAAACTCCGCCCGGCGGCTATCTACCGGTATTCCTATTCATAAATCTTCTCCCCTGGCCAGCTCTTCTTTTCCGGTTAACACTTCCAGCATCACCAATGCGCCGAGTTTAAAGCCGTATCCAAAAGAAGCGGAGGATTCCATGGCGCATGAGTCATAGCGTAAATCCAGCAGCGTTTCCAGCTCCGTGTAATCATCACTGGAGAGTTTCTTTTTCCATTTCTCCTTGAGGCCGGATATTTTTTGGTTCAACGGACGGTATTCGGGATTTCGGGGAACGATCAATTCCTCGGGAAATATCAGCCCGTTATATAATTCTTCCAATATGGTTTTCATGATTCCGCCTTCTTTTGATTCATTTTAAATCCTTGAGTGTTCATTCTTTAACTCATGAAAAAACCCAAACTCATCATAACATAACAGTTTATTGAATATTGGATTTTAGCGAGAATATCACTAAAAGAATTTTGTCATGAAGTATAGAAAAATAACTGAAATTAATCCTGTTCTCGTTCCTTCATTTGGGCCTAAGTTCAGGCTTTCTCAGACAGGATTTACATGATTTACAGGATTTATGATTAAAAAACAAAAACGCAATTGTATCTTTACCAATTGCGCTTCCGCTTCTACATGAGTTTAAGTTTTATTTGAAAATTATTATTTCTGTCCCATAGAGGGCCCTGTCTGCGGTTGTCTGCAGTCAACACCTGTTATTCCTTTACTTCCCAAACTCCAAATCCACATCTGAAAGACAGGTATCATCATACTTAGTTCCTTTATACACTTCGGAAATAGTAATCCGGATTGTTCTGGTCTTTTTTCTTACTGGTATTATCTGGGGTTTTGTCGTATCTTTTAAAATGACCTTAGTATTTTTACCATCATCAAATTGCAGGATCGCGGTTTTTATCCGATTATTCTCGCGGAAACTGACATCACTTTTGGCGTAGCCGTTTGTAAGAATTAAGTTATTTACTTGCATTGGGTCATCAAAGCTGAATTGTACCCATTCACCAATCCCGCTTTTGTTACCTGTAGGAACCCAGGCTGTTTTTGGATCTCCATCTATAAGATTGTAAGCACTGTATAAACGGTTTTCTTCTAATTTAGAAGAGGATGTTTTAACTGCATAAATGTTTGAAAGTTGTTTGCTATAAATCATCTTAAAAGAAAGTAACCCCAATCGATTGGCTGCCAAAAGTAACTCAATATTAGTTGATCCTTGTTGTGACAATGCTTGCGTATATAACTCACGTGCTTTTGTCACTTGCCCCGCTACTTCAAGGCTAAGTCCAGCATAAGTACTAGCGGTACCCATATACTCTTTTGGGACTGACGGCCATAGCTCCTCAAGTGTTATATTTCCAGCGCAAAACTTGGTGAGATGCGTTACCCAGTCATCATTTTTATCGTATGAAGCTAATTCTTTAAAATATTGTTGTTTAGCTATAATAGAGGATTTATCAAGCAATTTGAATAAAATTACATCTAAAGTATCTTCATGTAAAGGATTTGATTCAAGGCCTCCAGTATAATGATCTGGCATGGTTCCGTTATCTTCAATCATTCTACCGACTACAACTGATAATTGCTGCAAAATACCAAAACTATAAGAAGCATAAGGATCAAAATATCCATCAATAGTAAGTGCATACCATATCCCAGCTTGAGTATATTTCCCAATCATACGGTAAGAATCTGCCACTAAATTCCTAGCATGACAGACAGTTGCACTGGTAATAAATGATTTTTTAGCAGACTCGTAATCCTTAATTGCTGGTATGAGTTGCTTTATTACGGCTTCATAATTACCATTGCTATAAAGCTTGTCATAATCGGATAATTCGTTATTGTTTTCACTCCCGTAAGACGAGTTACCTATACCACCTAAGAGTAATATCATGAAGAACACCACCATTATCATCTTATGCATTGTAAAAATCCCCCTTTACATTCTAGTCAAATAGTAATAGCCGATAAATTCGCCATCTTTTGCGTTATTGCGGTTTACAGCCTCATAAAAGCTATTCCAGTTACCTCCATGAGGGTAATTCCCTGTTCCGGGGAAAATAGTTTGGCAACCATGAGAACCACGACTTGTTGAAGAAAAACCGCTATGAATATGAATCCCTGTTGCTTGCATTAAGTTATAATTAGGATTGGGATTTTTCTTAGTTCCTTTATTTGGGTTAGGCACCGTTGTCGGAACTGGTCCGTTTTGTTCAAGGGCAATAGCATTGTAATTTTCATAAGATGATGAATGCACTACTTTGGTCATCGTATACGGTTCATTTATTGGGCTTTGTTCAATTGTAGCATATTGTGATGAATCATTCGATAAAGTACTCCCTTGCCAAGCTCCTATGGCTCCCTGTTTTGTAGTAGCGACCATTAAAGCCCCGTAATATTCAGCATTACCCTGTTTGGTTTTGACAAATCCTTCTATCGCTATTACGTTGGTCTGTTTTTTACCTGCTTCTCCAACCTTATATTTCATATTTTCAGTTACTTCACAAGTTCCATCTTTAGTTCTTAAAGTATAAGATTGCTCAAACTCTTTTGCTGAGGCTTTGGTTGTAATTTCAACAAGATCACCTTTCTCATTAACAAATGTTTGAACCGCATCTCCTCCAACTACTTTATGGTCTTTATATGTTATCGTAACTTTTTCCTTATAACTAACACCTGGAATTCCAATATCTTTTGCTGGAATTTCTCTTTCATAAGTATCTGCGCGATTGGCATCCTTCAAAAGCTCTTGAACATTCTGAATGCCATTCATAACACTTATAAACGTACTAATAAAACCAACAGCTTCCTTTGCATTAGGATCAACTGCAGCAAAAGCATTTAAAGAAGCAGAAAATAACTGTAGCCCACCTACTATAGGAATATTCCAATGCCCTGTGGGATCGATGTTACTAACAGGATTATTAGCTCCATAACTGTAGAGATTGGGATCATCCGCCACCGAATCCTCGGTGGTAAACCTTCCCACCTCTGGATCATACCACCGGGCGTTGTAATAATACAGCTCTACATCCTGATCCCAGTCCTTCCCGGTAAACCCGCTGTCATCCTCGTCAACGTCTCGTTCCGTCTCATCATAAATATCGGTATTGATCCGTTCGCCGAAAGGCGTAAAATCCCTATTATTCCCTTCATTGGAAAATTGATTGTGGTTACTAAATCAATTCCAAGCCTTACTGTGATTGAATTCTTATTCAAGTACCACTATTTGCTATCTTTTTTAATCCTGTTCATCCTGTTAATCTTGTTAATCTTGTTAATCCTGTTCTCGTTCCTTCATTTGGGCCTAAGTTCATAGCTTTCTCAGATTTACAGAATTAAAGGCTTTTTAAGATGCTATTTTCTGTCTTTTCCATAAGCAATAAAATGTGGACCATTCCCGGTTTCTAAAGCAAAAAAAAACGCCTCTCTAAATTACTGAGACGTCATAAAAATAACTTTCCCTTCGCAGTAAAGGCTGGTCAATTTTATCCCCAAAAACAGCAAGATTCATCTTCGTCAACAATTTTGAAAAATTGCTCAAGAGTATCCACTTCCGGCTTCATTTCATAACCATGCCATTTTATGTCGGCTCTTTGCCAATAAATTTTCCAAATATTATTCTTCTTACTATAGGTCCCTTTGGCAACCGGTTTTTCAAGCTTTCTTTCGGGATTGCCAAATAAAAATCTAATTTCAAAGATAATGACACTGTTTCCATCGATACGATAACCTAAATCGAATTCTTTCCGGATTGAAATGGGTGGCCTCCGTTTATCAAGAAAATCCCGGGCGTGTTTTTCGATTTGTTTGATTTCAAATTCCGAAAAAGCCATTGCTGCATTTAACTCCTTTGATGTTAGGTTTTAATCATCATCTTACTGTAGGAAGTTCACCGCTAACTTGATATACTTCATACACTGGTAATGGCAACTGAACCATTACCGGATCTTTCTTTTTATCCAACCATTTAAACAGTTCAATCATATTTTGTTCCGCGATTGCCGTACAACCCGCCGTCCCTGAATTCTGGTTTCGCCAAATATGTAAAAAAATCATGCTCCCCGCACCAGGTTGATTTTCTGGATTATACTCGATAACGATCAGCCATTTATATAAGCCATCGATGCGTTTCATTTTCTCAAATGAATGCCAATCTCCTTTAACCGTAGCGGCATCGATTATTTGGTTGTAATAAACGGAAGCAGGATCATCAATTCCCTCTGTAGTGTCCTTGATTTGCTCATATTCAAAATCATTGTCTACCGGCAACCGTGGGGCATACCCCATCCATTTGCCAAGTCGAAACACTCCCACTGGCGATTTTAAGTCTCCCTCTTGTTTCCTCCCATGATTATCGATGAATGCCCCATTTCCCCAGGTTAAGCCTTTTTTTCCGATAACTGCGGGAAAGCTGTTTATTACACTCCATTGTCCGGAGACCTTCTCACAAAGATACATTTGGGCTTGAAAATCCGACCACTGATTCGCGAGCACCAAAATTAACTGCATCGAGTCATGGGGAATTCCCAATAATTCCGGAACATTTGCGGCTCCAAAACTTATATTCTTCAATCCACTGTTAAGTATGAAAAACAATAATGTCAAAAAAAGCAGCCCATTTTTCTTCATCTTATTCTTATGGTAAATCAAGGTTTTTGGTGCTTGGCAAACCACTCGGGCCATTCCGGTTGCGCCCGCAGAAATACCAGGTCTTCATCTTTTTGGATATGGGCGAAATTTTTGTAGCCGTTATTCATTGCCAACCCCAAATAGGCAAAAGCTACGATAGACCTTTTCATTCTACTGTATGCACAAGCAATATTATAGTAAACTAAATACTTTTTATCGTAATTTAGCTCTATCGCCAGTTGATAAGCTTTGACCGAGTCTTCCAACCGAGGAATATTGGAAAGACTGTTCCCGTAACGGTAATAGATCTCCGCCGATGCGTAATGTTTTAAAGCCGCTTCATATTTTTCAATCGCCAAACCATCTTTCTTGGCTTTGTAATAGGTGTAGCCTTCCTCGGAAAGTACATTTGCCAGTGAAATCTGCTCCTGCCGATCTTGGGGGGACAGTTCTTTACCGCCCGGAAATTTATTAAAATACTTGGCATAAGCGGATGTTAACGGATTATCGGCTTCTACCGGCAATATGGTGAGCATTTTTTCGATCATTTTTTGATGATCAAGATATATTTCAAAAGTCCATTTTCCAGGTTTGTCAATATTGGTATTGAGAACATGCCAGGACCAGGTATAATGGCCGGTGCCTTGCGGTTTAAATACCATTGAAGGCGATTCGATAATATCGTGATCGCCGTCATAAATTATGCATTTGTAATCGTAAATCTTAAGCGGTTTTAAATTAAACCATTCGATATAAATATAAACCCGGTCTTCATTTAAAAAAATTTCATTTACATCATTAAGCGGATCATAATCTTTGTTTAGCTCCGTTGTAAATATGCAGCGATAAGCAGGTGTTTCATCTTGGACATTCTCATCCGCATAACAACTGGTTAAGGAGAAAAATAAGAGCAAAAGAACACCCAGTAAAAATCGCAGGAAAAAACTTTTTTTCATTTAAATTCACCTCGGAAAGTTATGGGACGAACAGTTTTACAATGTAAATCTTAATCCCTTATAAAAAAACTTACTGGCTTTTCATCCATTTTTTTGAAAATAATCTCCACCATTACTATTCTTTCTCTTTGACAATTTCATCCAAATTTATTTTAACGATCTTTTCGTTAAAATGCAATAAGGTGATTTATTCTGAAAGAATAAAGAATTTAGTTGAAGATAAAAAAAATAATCCAAAAACAGGTTGCAAAATATTCGTAATTGCAGCCAAGGAATTTACAGCCATTACGAACGCAGCGATGTCGTATCCCAAAAAAAGGGATAAGTTCCAAACTAGCGTTGGAATAAAAATAGTCTGGAAATGGTGAACAAAGTGAAAATATTTTCTGATATTCTTTTTCTCTCACAAAAAATCGCCACATAAGCATACATATCCTACCATAACCAACATCGCGATTTTGACGATGGGGTCATATGTGAGGATAAGGGGTGTATAAATAAAGAAAGAAATAATAAATAACCGGATGGGTAAGGGGGCAGCCCTCTTGTCCGATTAAACCAAGAAATGATCCTTTCTGTCCTTCAATTGATCCATTCCTTCACAGAAATCATTCTTTCCATCATTCAATGAATTATTTCTCTCACAGTTTTGACAATTAACCAAATAAAAAAGACCGCCAAGTCCAAGCCTGGGATCTTTTCTTTCGGTTGTAACTATCAATACCGGTCCTACTTCCCGCTCACACAGAACTTTTCCACCAGCCGGACCGGATTATAGGATAATTTGGCTTTCCGGAGTCCTTCCAGTCCCATATCTTCTTCCCTGTTTAAAAATTCGTACCCGCTCCAGCAGTTGGCGGCAAATTGCTGGTTGATGGCGGGAAACATCCCGTCAAATTCGGTGTTGGCCTTTTCAATGTGGATCACCGCCGTATTGGCGTTTAATTCTTCACCCACGGCCAAGGCGGATATTTTACCGTCAACCTTGATGACCCCGCCAATGATTTTCAGGGCTTCAAAATTGGACAGCACCAAAGCCATGGCTTCATTTTCCTCGGATGATTCCTCATCCGCTTTGGCAGTCAGATTGAACCACTCGGTCTGTAAATGAAGACACTCTGCTGCGAGCCCGGGGTCCATCGGCGAATATTCCCACTGATACTTCCGTAAAAACTGGTTTAAATGATTGCGCTTGCCGTGAAATTTCCGCCCCGCCAGGTTAATCAGTTCACTTGAACTGTATAAATAATCGGCCGTGTTCCGATCCTCTTCCATCCGGAGATTAGGATCCGCCTTGCCCATGCCCTCAGCCAAAACTTTCGGAGTACGCCGCATCAAAAAGGGGAATTTTTCGTCCCTGGCCCATGCTTTCATAAAATGAACGGCTTCCTTCAATCTTTCCGGATTGCGCCAATCGCCGATGGGGGGTAGAAAAAAATGAATCCATTTAGGCGGTTTGCACCATAAAAACCAATAATCCAAACTCGGATGATAAAAAACATGAAGGCCATAACTTTTTTGCCACATAAACAAATTCGTAAACGTTAAGTCGGAGATTTCGGGTTGCAACTCATGCAGCATCCGGTCAATCACCGGCTTATCTTCCATCCTTAGCTCTCGAAATGTTTCCATACCTTACACCCATTCTTCAATTAGTGAAAACCCAATTTCAAATAGCTTATCCCAGTTTCAACGCCACATTTAGCTTAACCTAATTTGAATGACAGCTTTCCCCCTCTTAAAACTTTAATTCTAGGCGCAAACCTGCAAACCTCCTAAAATTCCCTTTTGTTATTTAAAATTCATGGTTTACTGGAACTACCAGATTAACATTATTTTATGCCGGATACAATAGAAGCAACAAAATGGAGGTTCGTTCATGGCGGAGCCGGAAAAATTCACTTTAATCCTTTTCAGCGGCGATTTTGATAAGGCAATGGCTGCCCTAACCCTTGCCAATGGGGCTGCCGGGGAGGGAATGGAAGTAACCATCTTTTTTACCTTTTGGGGCATTAACCTATTACGCCGAAGTATAATCCAGCGGAAACTGTTTCTGGAGAACCTGTTCAAAAAAATGATGCCTGTCGGTGTCGATAGGATTGGCCTTTCCAAAATGAATTTTCTGGGACTGGGCCCCTGGATGATGAAAAGGTTAATCCGTCAAAAACAGGGGCAGACAGCGGCGGATCTTTTTAATATGGCCATGAAAAGAAACGTCCGGTTTATTGCCTGTGAAGCGTCCTTGCAATTGCTGGGCATTTCCAGGGAAGAACTCATCGCTTACAATCACCTGGAAATTGCCGGAGTTGACATTTTTCTTAAAAACGCCCTCCGGTCGAAAGTCGCCATGTTCATTTAAACTTGAATCCGGCAAGTAACTTCAAAAACTCAGTCCCATTTAAACTTGCCGGATCGAGGTTGAATTCCGCTGAAGGCGCATTGTTTTAAAAGATTTCATAAAGAAAAAGCTCCAAATTCATGGAAGCTTTTTCTTTGACATATTTGCCAAAACACCATCAATCTCCCGTTTGGTGGGGCCGCGCAGCCGGTTTTGGGCAATCAGTCTACCGGCTCAAACGAGTCCTTGCCGACTCCGCAGTCGGGACATACCCAGCTGTCCGGAAGATCCTCAAATGAAGTTCCGGCTTTAATGCCATTTTCCGGGTCACCCACCGCCGGGTCATAAATATAACCGCAAATCGTACATTGCCATTTCATTCCACACAACCTCCTTCGATTCTGAAATAGTATAACCAACGGCATTCAAAAAGTTAAAAGATATTTGTTAACCTAGTTAAATTTTAATATAGAAAATATTGTTTGTCAAGAATTCATTGAACGAAAGTTTAAATAAAATTCGACATTAAATTCAATATAAATCCCCCCTTAAAAAATAAAACCACCGGTGATCGATGGCTTCATAAATAATATATAGCTGATAGGCTCTTTTTTATTAAAATTTAATCATACCTCCCAAAGTTAAGCCATCAAGTCTGAGTTTTGGTTCCTCACTATCATAATCCGAAGAACAATTTATTGTATATACTCGGTACCCAGCTGTTAAAGCAAAATTATCTGGAATGAGGCACCCCATTTTTATATTCAATAATGATATATTCTGTAGAATCCCAGTTATAAAATGAACCATCAAGTGAAAAGTGTAGGATCCTTGAACCGTCATTGCAAACCCTAAAACCAAAACAAAAGCCAGCATGGAATACCAGACCCATTTTTTTCATTTGCATCAATCCTCCTTATGTCCATTTTTAGTATACGATTACCAGATAAAGTTTTACCACTTCCTGAATATTTTGTATATTTATTTTTCCCGTTAATTTATGCACGCTCAATGTGTTTTAAAAAAATCCACAATCATATATTTTTAATACTCTGTTCGCCAAATTTGATTAAGCAAATACGGAAGGAATTAACAACTTTTGCTCGAAGTAATCAGGGTAATTTGAGAAATTCCCATGGGATTTATTTTCTATTATCTGGAGGTTTTTGGTTATTCATGAAAAAACCGTTTTTGCTTTTGCTGACTTTATTACTTTCTTCCATGATAATTCATTTCCAAATCAATCCGGCTTATGGGGCGGGCGAAGAAGGCGTTACCATTGAAATGGAAGGGCAAAGTCCTATTTTAAACGGCGACAAACTTCAAGCCGAGAAAATGGCGCTGCTCGATGCATCCCGCAAAGCTGTGGAACAGGTAATCGGCACGATGGTATCCAGCCAAACCGATGTCAAGGACTTTCAATTCATCCAGGATACCATCAAAACCCGGGCCAACGGCTATGTATCCCGCCAGGAGATTTTGAACAGCTGGGAAGATAAGGGTTATTACAAGGTTTGGGCGAGATTAACGGTCAAAAAAGCCGATTTGCAGCAAAGTGTGGAGGCACTTCAATTAACTCTATTGAAAGCCGGAAAACCGCGGCTGATGATTTTGGTTCCCAACCCCGATGCGGTTTCAAAACTTATGGAAAGTTTGAAAAATGCCGGGTTTCCTGTCGTTGATCCGCAGCGCGCTTCGGAGTTTCAAAGAGCCGGGAGCGGGACAAAAGTTTTTACCGAAGACCCGAAGGAAATTTCCAAACTTGCCGCAAGTTCAAAGGCAGAAATACTGATCATCGGCGAGATTCGAAAAGAACCCATAGGAGAAACCCAGGGCATTCATGCCGAGCGGGCTTATTTAACTATCCGGGCCCTCCGCGCCGATAGCGGTGCCGCTCTCCTTTCCCAAACCTTTGACGCCCGCGGCGTTGATCTCAGTGTTGACATCGCCTTTCAAAAAGCTCTAAACGATGCCGCCGATCAGGCAGCCGGTTTTCTAAAAGAGCAACTTCCCAAACAATTCATTGATAGTCAGCGAACCATCCAAATCGCGGTAATTACCATCGGCTATTCGGATTTGCAACAGTTGCAACGCCGTCTGAAAGCCACTCCCAACATCGACAACGTATTTTTACGCAGCTTTAACAACGGCAGCGCCGCGCTGGATGTGGAGACCGGATTGTTAACGGACCAACTGGCCGATTTCATTTCCGGCTGGAAAGAATTGCATTTGGATATTACCAGCATTTCAGGGAGTAAAATTACCCTTCAACACCAATAAAACCATATTCATGAAGGGGGAATGAACGGCCAACATATTCTTACCCGATAATGAAATCATCATTTTTCGATAAAATGGAGGTAACCACTCATGAAAACACGGATATTAACTTTAGGTCTAGCAGCTATTTTGTCTTTTACAGGAGTTACGGTTTTTGGATATCCCGGCATGTTGGAAGAGAATGTAGCGAGTAACAGGGGCCAAATCAGCTGGGAAAAAGGGTTGATTACGGTTATGGGCCGGGGAGCCGCCAAACAAGGTGCTAATCCCGCTGTGGCCCCAATCCTGGCCGAAAGAGCCGCTATCGCCGTCGCCCAACGGAATGCGCTGGAAGTTGTAGAAGGCGTCCGGGTTCGTTCCAACACCTTTGTCAAAGATATGGAACTCGAAAATGATATGATCCGCACCGAGGTTGAAGGAATGCTTAAAGGTGCTCAACTGGGCTCATCGACATACTCCTCGGGCGTCTGCACCGTGACCTTATTGGTTCCGGTCGGAACCTTAACCTCATTGATTCTGGACCAAATGAAACAGAGTTCTTCATTGTCTTCACTGGCTAATCCCCCGGCGATTGCACCGGATATTGCTCCCGATGATTCGGCCGCCGGCGATGCTCCCGACTATACCGGCTTAATCATCGACGCCCGCAATTTTAGCGTGAAAGGGGCCCTGGCTCCCCAGGTTTTCGAGGCCGGCACCAATCTGTTAATTTATGGCCCCTACATGGTTAGAGTCGATAAATCCATGGTGATCTATTCCCGTTCCATCGATAGAGTGAAAGAAGATAACGTCGACCGGCTGGGCAACAATCCGCTCGTTGTCAAAGCAGTCGGGGCCGTTAAAGTAAAGGGCGAGGCCACCGACGTCATCATCAGCAGCGAGGATTCCAAGACCTTCCGTCAATCCAAAAACCGGGAGGAAATTTGCGCCAACGCCGCGGTGGCTATTATTATCAACTGATTTTCCAATGGATAAGGAGGTTCCCCGATGAAATATCTTACATCATTAAAAACCGGATTGCTGCTGTTCATAGCCGTTTCACTCTTGTTGACTTCCGCCCCTGTTTTTGCATCCAAGGGCAAAGCCCAACAATTTTATGAGCAAGCGAAAACCTACGCCGAGGAAGGCCGTTGGGATCTGGCAGCCGACGCCTACGGTCAAGCCGCCAAAGAATATCCGAAATATAAAGATGTTCAGCAAAAATTGGCCGGCGCCAAAGTTCAAGCATGTACCATGTTAGTTCAAATGGGTGATGAATCCAAGTCCAAAGAGAAGTATGAAGAGGCTTTAGCCTTATATAAAAAAGCTCTCTTCTACAGTCCCACTTCGGTAGAAGCCAAATCCCAGTTGGACAAACTCTCCCAAGATATGGTCGCCCGGTATTATAACCTGGGGCGGACATATGAAAGCCAGAACCAGCTGGAATCGGCTTTGGATGCCTACGGAAAAGCTTATACATACAATCCAAACTATCAGGATTTGAACGACCGTTATACAAGAGTTAAAGTCCAATTGCAAGGCAATATTCCGCTACGGGCCGTATTGTTTTTCATAAACCGCAGTACCCAACTGGGGATAGAGACACCGCTCATTCAGGCTTTACAATCGGAATTAGTGGTGAAATCGGCTTCCGGAAAATTTGCAATGGTCGACTATAAAAAAGTGCAACAAGTTATCAATGAACAAGCCAAAGGTCTTAGCGATACTCTCAATGACAGCCTGGCAATGGATCTCGGGCGCATCCTCGGAGCAGGCCAAGTGGTGGTCGGCGAAATAGTTTCGGAGGGAAGCAAATCCAATAAATTTAAAATCACCGCCCGGGTCTTAAAAGTTCCCGGTGGGGAAGTCATTAAGGAAATTAAAATTTCCGAGAGTTTCAACGGTAAGGAAATGGAAGACTTTCAAAATCAAATTCCCGAACTCGCCAAAGATCTTGCCGAAAAGATCACCAAAGAAGGTTGGTTCTAGTTTTATTTGCAATGGAGGTATATCGCGTGAAGCAAAAAGGTTTAATGTTCTTCCTTCTCCTGATGATGGTTATCAGCTTTACAGCGCCAACCTATAGCGCCGGACAGCTCTATAAAATCGCAGTATTGCCGTTTGACGACCGCTCCATCCGGAATCGTTGGTGGGGGAATCAATTGGATGTCGGTCAGGAAGTTTCCAGTGAATTGGTGACCGCGCTGATGAACACCAATCAATTCCGGTTAATTGAACGTGAAGAAGTCAACCGCATCTTGTCGGAACAGAAGTTGTCCGCAGTCAATGTAGACTCCAATACCGCTATTGAGTTCGGCAAAATGTTGGGTGTGAAATTTCTGGTTATGGGACATGTGACCGAATTCACAATGGATGATCAAGGCAGCGCTTTTGTTGATCCCCGAAGCCGACTCGGCCTTGCTTTTAAGACAAAGACCGCCCGGGTGGCTATTGACGCCAGGATGGTCGAAACAACAACAGCCGAAATTTTTTGGGGAGTTACCGGGGTTGGTGAAAAAAAGCGGACCAATCTGGGAATCGCCAGTGGCGGCGGCGCCATGATGCTGGGCGGAAATTTTGCCAAGACCGATCTGGGCCTGGCTTTACGTGACGCCGTCAATTCGGTGGCCGTTCAATTTGCTCAGAAAGCCTATGAGTCTGGCGCCGATAAACCTATCGAAGGCCTCATCGCATATACTTCGTCATCCACCATCATCATTAATGTCGGCAGCGATCATGGCGTTGAACCGGGTATGACCTTCATTGTGAAAGGCAATATCCAAACCATACGCGATCCGAAGACAAAAGAAGTCATTGCCGAGCTTAGTGATGATGTAGCCGTATTGACCGTGGTCGAA
This sequence comes from Bacillota bacterium, assembly GCA_023392595.1. Classification (GTDB taxonomy): domain Bacteria; phylum Bacillota; class UBA4882; order UBA8346; family UBA8346; genus UBA8346. The sequence continues at coordinate 55,564 of JAEVYU010000067.1, forward strand.
GTCAAAGAAAAGGCTTCCATCTGCCGGATTGAATCTCAAACTGGTGAAATCGCCGTGAATGCAAAAGTAGCATCAAAGTTGGAGCCCAAACCGTCTCCTACCCCAACTCCAACCCCCTCATCGAAAACCAAAAACAAGGATAAATCAAATCGCGACGGCAATGCCTCCGATTGGCTGTAAATTGCCGCCAGATTTAAAAAATCCCTAAACCATCAATCCTGTCGCTAAAGTCATTGGCTTTCAGACAGGATTGACGCTTACTCCTTTTACCCGGGACAATGAATTACCCTATCGAATAACTCCTGTAAACAATGTCTTCCAAGATTATCAAAACAATTCATTGGGTATACTGAGTCAATATACTCAACGCATCAGAGGTCATTATGGTAGAGCTCCCTTGGTATACTAAGAAGATAGTTCTTCCTCTCCCTGACACCGCTCATTTGAGCCGCTTAGAACCTTTTTATCCTCAATCCATCACCCGTGAAGGATTACTATCATCCTTGATTCAAAACCATTTAAACGCCTTCCGGATGGAACTCAAGAAGGCCAAAGAAATCGTCTTAATCCTGGAAGATCCTTCCCGGGTAAGTAAAACCGGAATTATCGTCAATACCATCTGTCAAACGGTTCAAAAATGCCGTGGCAGCCTATTAGGTTTTGAAATTATCATTGCTTCGGGAGCTCATTTCCACGCCCGGGAGGCGGATTTATTAAAAAAGGTCGGCTCCTCCCATTGGCCGGTGTCGATTCATAACTGCCTTCAGAACAACCAACCCATCGGAACCAGTCGGTCCGGAATTCCACTCTTATTTAATCAAAAAGTCGTCCGTGCCGATTTCAGAATGACCATCTCCACGATGAACATCCACCCTTTAGCCGGACTATCAGGCGGCGCAAAAATATTACTGCCGGGAGTGGCCGGTTTGAAAACAATCGAAGCTTTTCACAGCCTTCCTGGGGGAATACCCGGAACAGAGAAATCACCCATGCGCATTTTAATCAATGAACTCCTCGGCATGCTGCCCATTGCCCATAGTTGGCACTTGCTTTCCAATCCGGAAGGGGAAATTTATAAAATCATCGGCGGAGATATGCTGGAATCTTTTCATCAAGCGGCAACGGAACTCTTAAAAATCGTCACTGTCCGTAAACCTGAGCAGTTGGCGGATTTTTTAATTTTAGGATGCCGGCCTTTCAATCAAAACTTAATCGGCGCTTTCAAATCTTTCCATCCAATACCCAAACTGCTTAAGCCGGGCGGCAGCGTTCTTCTTTTTAACGAAGCCCCGCAAGGAATTGGGTTTCATCATTGGCGCACGCAAGCCCAAGTCATTACCGGGCAGAAAAAAGAATACCAAAAACGGTTGGAAGATTTTCACGTCGGGATATTTTCCCCCGGGACTTCCTGTGAAGAATTTGCAAGCCTTTTTCCGGGAACATTCCATTTATTAAAAACTCAATCCGATCTTGTTACCTTCTTCAATGGGCCAAATACTTATCCAAAAGTTACAACTTCATCCCGGTTTCTCGTCATCCCTTATGCTCCGGTCACATTGGTTTCGGATTGAAAAAGACTTTTATAGTTTGAATGAAAAAGCAACCGCTTCATTCAATTCAAAAACCGGGTTGTAACACCCGGCTTAAGACATCCATTATAATGTTTGCCCATACATATATTCTTCGAGATAACGATTTTTAACCTGAAATTCCTCCAGCTGATACTTAACGATATCACCAATTGAAATAATACCGATAATCCCGTCTTTCGTAACAATCGGCACATGCCGGATCCTGTTTTGCGTCATAATTCCCATGATATAATCAATATCATCTTCTGGAATTGCGATAATAATATTCGTACTCATTAATTGGGACACTTGTTTCGATTTCAGGGTATCAAAATCGGAATACGCAGCGCGCATAATATCCCGTTCGGAGATGATTCCCACCAGCTTCTTTTCGGCATCGATTACTACCAAGGAACCGATTTGATTTTCGATTAATTTGCCCATGGCCGAAAAAACAGGTTCATCCGGAGTAATGGTAATCACACTCTTGCCTTTATCCTTCAGTAAGTCCGCAACCTTCATTTGGTATCCCTCCCTTATCCAATAAATACCCGGCAAATCCTTTCCACTGCTTGTTTTATGAAAACACGCGTCAAACGGATGCTGTCGGGTATCTTTTTTATAATAATAGTATTGGCCAGATTTCTAAAAATACCTTTTGGGTTTGGATAAGTTCATTTTTTCACAAATGATCTTCGTTTTAGAGGGATTCCCGTTTTGAAATTTCTGCCGTTAAGCATTCATAAATATCATTTTGCAAATAAAAATAGACCCGGGTAATTACAAATTTAGGGTGTTTGGAATGGGCCATCAGGTATTCCAGCAACTGTTTATGGTGACATAGATTGGGGTAAAGATAATCTTCGATTCCGGTAGCCAGGCGTAACCAGCCAAAATTGGAATAATCATCCACTGTAACCACTTTGGAGTGCATCGTATACCCGATGGCAAATTTAACGGTTAATTCCTCGGACAACAATTTGGTACGCAATGTCAAAAAGCCGTAATAATCACGGTACAATTTGACAGGATTCGGGCCGCGATGATTTACTTTCGGAAGATTTGGTTTTGTAATCAGCCCGGCATATTTCTGGTCATCTTTCGAGCCAATTAATACAAACCCTTGCAAAACCGGTTCTGAAAACTGGTACCAATCTTTTGGTTTTAAAAAATGGTCCGTGAGTTTAAGAATAGATTCAGACATTCGTTTCTCCTGCTCGAAAACATTTTACAAAATGTTCGCTGCCGTGAAAAACCGCCGGTGGTTCTTGATGACGGCAAATATCCATCATGATGGGGCAGCGCGCCGCAAAACAGCAACCATTACTAAAATCCGCTGTATTGTCGATCTCTCCGGTTAAAATAATTCTTTTTCTGGAATAATCCGGGTTTGGAACCGGTATCGCCGATAATAATGCTGAAGTATAGGGGTGCAAAGGCTTTTCAAATAATTCAGCCCCAGGCGATAGCTCCACAATTTGTCCAAGATACATCACTGCGACCCGATGGGAGATATGCTTGACCACAGCCAGGTCGTGAGCGATGAAAAGATAGGCCATTTGGAGTTCATTCCGCAATTCAATCAATAAATTAATGATTTGAGCCTGAATTGACACATCAAGCGCTGAAACCGGTTCGTCGCAAACCAGCAATACCGGGCTTAAAGAGATCGCCCGGGCAATGGCGATCCGCTGCCTTTGTCCTCCGGAAAACTCATGGGGATACCGGTAAAGAAATTGTGAAGATAACCCCACCCGTTCCAGGAGTGAAACGACTCTTTCCTTTTTTTCTTCCAGACTATTTACAAGGCCATGTTCAGTCAGCCCTTCTCCGACAAGGTCCAGCACTACGCGGCGGGGATTCAAGGAGGAATACGGATCCTGAAAAATAATCTGCATTCGGGTGCGGCATTTCAGTAATTCCCGCTTCGCCATTCCGACCAGTTCGGCTCCTTCAAAAACGACCGAACCCCCGGTTGGCTTAATCAATTGGAGAATGCTCCGCCCGACCGTTGTTTTTCCGCAACCGGATTCTCCAACCAGGCCTAATGTTTCTCCGGGACGGATTTCAAAACTCACCCGGTCAACCGCCCGGACCCACTTGGTAACCCTCCCCATCAAGCCGGAACGGACAGGATAATATTTTTTTAAATTGGAGACTTGCAATATGCTGTTCATAGGAACACCACCAAGTAATTAAAAGTCAGACTTCTGAAGCCAGAATAAAATCAAAGACTTAACCATTTGGTTCTTTCAATACTCAATTCCAATCTAGCTTTTCATAATTTCTTTTTTTCCAGGAATTATTGCATTTCAATAGGCTTCTAATAATTTGCTTACCTCTCTATTCCCACACCCAACACGCCACCGCATGTCCATCCTTTTTAGCGATTAACTTCGGTGTCTCTTTGCTACAAACATCCCTCGCTTTTTGGCAGCGGGGCGCAAAATAGCATCCTCGCGGCAAAGAAAAAAGATCGGGAACCATTCCCGGTATCGCATAAAGCTCTCCGGTATGATGCGGGCTTGGAATCGACCGTAACAGCCCTTCCGTATAGGGATGCATCGGGTTCTTGAATATTTCCCGCACCGAAGCAATTTCCACTATTTTTCCGGCATACATCACCGCTACTCTTTGGGCGATTTCGGCCACAATACCCAAATTATGAGTAATCATCAATAATGACATCTGATTTTCCGCTTGCAATTGCTGCAGCAATTCCAAAATCTGAGCTTGAATGGTTACATCCAAAGCCGTGGTCGGTTCATCCGCGATTAACAATTGGGGTCTACAAATCAGAGCCATTGCGATCATGGCCCGCTGCCGCATGCCGCCGGAAAGTTCATGAGGATAGGCCTCATATTGGCGGGAGGGGTTGGAGATTCCAACCTTCTCCAAAGCCTCAATCACACGTTCTTTAACATCTTCCTTATTGACCGGATGATGATGAATTAGGAGCGGCTCACTGATTTGGGCGCCGATTTTCTGCACCGGATTAAAACTGGTCAAGGGTTCCTGAAAGATAATGCCGATTTCCTGACCCCGCAACCGAATTAAATCAGGTAAGGGCATTTTCAATAAATCGCGGTTTTTCCAAAGAAGTTTATCCGCTGTGATATTCCCGGGCGGGGAAGGAATAAGTTTCAAGATGGAAAGCGCGGTCACCGATTTGCCGCAACCTGATTCCCCGACAAGGCCCAACGTTTCACCTTGACTAAGGCTAAAAGAAACCCCATCGACTGCTTTTATCAAACCTGCGCCGGTGGCGAAACGAATATTAAGATTTTGTATTTCTAAAATCGGCTGCTCCATCCTGCTTCCATAACCCCCAAGACCATCATCGCGTTTTGTTATAAACAACTATAAAACCAAAAGGAATCCATCCTATTCATCTCAATCCAATCACTAATAACCAGTAACCATTAACGAATACCCGCCTTTTTCTACTCCATTTTACTATATTCCCGGGGATCGAAAGCATCCCGGATCCCCTCTCCGACGAAAGCAATCAATAATAAAACGCTAAATAGTGCAAGGGCCGGATAAAGAGAAAGCCAATACGAAGAAAGGTTACCCATTCCCTGATGCATAAGTTCCCCCCAACTGGGAGTGGGGGCCGGCAAACCAAATCCCAAATAATCAAGGGCCGACAGGGAGAAAATCGCACCAATCAAATCAAAAGGCAAAAAAGTGATAATCGGTGTCAGAGCATTTGGAAGAATGTGCCGGAACATAATTTTCCAGTCTTTAACCCCTAAAGCCTTGGCGGCCTCGACAAATTGGGTTTCTCTCAATTTTAAAAACTCGGAGCGGATGAAGAAGGAAATCCCAATCCAATCAAAGAGCGCGAATATAACTAATAAAGTTACAAAACTGGTTCCCAGGGAGCTGCCAATGATAATCACAATATATAAAAAAGGTAAAGCCGATATGATCTCAATCAATCTCTGCATGGTTAAGTCGAAAAAGCCGCCGATATATCCCTGCAGGGCGCCCATCATGACTCCCAGGACCATGCTGACGAAAGTAATCAACAAGGCAAAACTGAAACTTATCCGGTAACCGTACAATAACCGGGTTAAAATATCCCGGCCCCGGTCATCAGTACCGAGCCAGTTTTTCGTCGTGGGAGGCGTAGGAGGATTACCGGGCAATTCCAATAAAGCTTCGTTGGGGCCATAAGGAATCGGAGGAAAAAGCATAAAATCCCCCCGATCCTTGTTGAAATTTTTACTTTTCTGAAACTCTTTATAATTGGGGATATCGGTTGCGCCCAATCCGAAATGACTCCCGTCATAAAAACGGACTACCGGAAAAAATAATTCCCCGTGATATCCTACGATGAGCGGCTGATCATTGGCAATAAAATTGGCGCCCAAAGATAAAATATAGGTGATCAGCAATATCCAAAATGAAACATAGGCCCGTTTCATCCGCTTAAATTTTTCAAAACGCCGTAAGGTAATGGGAGAAATTCGCAAGCTAAGACCACCTATCTAGAAAATACTTTCAACCCGGATACTAGATCGAACAGCCACCCCGGCGAAATTTCATCACATCGTTGTCCCAGCAAAGCTGGGGTGGCTGACTACTGAAATTTTATTCGTGGATCCACCATCACCAAACAAAAGTCGGAAATAATCCGCCCCAGTAAAACCAATAAACTGGATATCACAATCAGTCCCAAAGCCACCGGATAATCGCGGTTTACAATGGATTCATAGCCGAGCAGACCCATGCCGTCGATGGTGAAAATCGTTTCAATCAGCATTGACCCGGAAAGAATCACCCCGATAATCATCCCGATATTGGTGGCAATCGGTATCAAAGCGTTTCTAAGACCATGACGGAAAACCGCTTGTTGATAGGTAAGTCCCTTGGCAAGAGCGGTCCGGATATAATCCTGATTCAGCTGTTCCATCAAGGAATTTTTCATCAGCAAGGTCAATGTGGCAAAACCGCCGATGGTGTAACAAAGAATCGGTAAAACCATATGGTGAATGTAGTCGAAAACCTTGGCCATCAGCGATAAGTCTTCAAAGTTATCGGAAATCATCCCGCTGATGGGAAAAAGGTTCCAGAAACTGCCGCCGCCGAAAAGCACAATCAAAACCACAGCCAATACAAAGGAAGGTATGGAATAACCCAGAAAAATCAACACACTGCTCCAATGGTCGAAAGGTTGATCGTGGACTAAAGCTTTCTTTATACCTAAAGGGATGCAAACCAAATAGGTAAAAAACATTCCTACCAGCCCAAAAGTGAGTGATACCGGAAAACGGCTGACAATGACTTCCAAGACTGGCTTTTCGTAAGCATAAGAGGTGCCAAGATCTAGCCGGATCAATTTACCCAACCAGTTAAAATAACGTACTAAAACCGGCTTGTCAAAACCGTAATATTTTTTGATATTTTCGATTTCATCCCGGGTCATTCCGGTCTGGACTTTAACTCCAACGCCCGCTTCCCCTTGAGATGCTATTTTCATCTTTTGAACTGCCTGTTCTACTGGCCCCCCTGGAACCATCTGCATAACTAAAAAACAAGCGATGGTGATACCAAAAAGCGTTGGGATGATTAAAATGAAACGCTTAAGAAAATAGGCTCTCATTCTTTCTCCTTATTTCCCGGCGGCAATTTTATCATAATAAATTTCAACCGGTTCGGCAGGTAACGGCTTATTTTTGGCAACCGCTTCTTGATAACGCTTCGCCTTTATTGAATCATACCACCAGTAAGAGATGATATCTGCCGTATTTGATGAATCTCCGGTATACTTTGAAAAAATTGTTTTCGGCTTTCCAAAAACATTCTTATAAAAAATTTTAGCATAATCATTTCCCCATAATAAAACATAGGGATAATCCCTATAGATAATGCGGTCTATTTTTTTAATTATTTCCGTCCGCTTCGCGGGATCAAAAATTGGTGACAAGCTATCAATCAGACGGTCGACTTCAGCACTTTTGTAACCAGGTATATTGCTACTGCCAATTTCATCTGCATGTTTCGAATACCATAATTGCTCCGGGTCTTCAAATAATTGTCCCGCCCAACCAACAAGTACCATGTCGAAATTATATTCATCCTGCCTTTTTAATAAAGTCGCCCAAGATAACATCTCAAGGTTAACCTTTACTCCAACTTGTTTGCAGGAATCGAGATAGGGAGTTAAATACTTTTCCCAATTGTTGCTGTAATATAAAATGGTAAACTCCAAACGCTTGCCATTCTTGTCCATTCTATATCCATCTTTATCTAAACGCGTATAACCAAGTTCTTGTAATAATTTTTTGGCTCCTTCCGGGTTATACTCAATCATTGGGTTAGCTTCTTCCTTGACGCCATACGAAGAAGGCCAATAGGAAGTATATGGTTGACTTTGACTAAAAACTAATTTTTTGATTAATGTTTTTCGATCTATTAAATAACAGAGCGCTTGCCGAACCCTGACATCCTGAAAAATTGGTCTACGCATATTCATAGCCAAACCAACGAAACCCCTAGGAGCATAATTAAATATCTTTTGTTTTACAAGCCAGTTCTTTTGAAACTGCTTTGTATTAGACTCAGTGACCCAACGTTTAGCCGGTATTTCATCATAGATATCAAATTCTCCCTTTTTAAAAGCTTCAAAAGCAACATTTGTATCCATGACTTTAAACTTAATTTTTTGGAAATTGTAAGTTCCTCGATGACTGAGCAACTGATCTGCCCAATAATTCTTTCTCCTGGTCAAAACAAAATAGCGTCCTTCCTTTACCTCACTTAAGATATACGGACCACTTCCCGGTGGAAGGCTCATATTAAAGGCCTTATTAAAATCCTTGCCTTCAAAAAGGTGTTTAGGAAGAATATTCAATCCTGCCAAAGCCTCTAAATTTTTGAAATGAACGGTTCTTGCAGAAATTTTCACAGTATATTGATCGATAATTTCTGGTTCATTAAAGCGGCTGTAATAAAGCCTTTGTACTGAAGTCAAATTCTTAGGATTCATAATTGTATCGTAGGTAAATTTCACATCGGTTGCGGTAATAGGTTTACCATCCGCCCATTTTGCCCTGGGGTCGATTTTAAAAGTAAAAATCCTTTTATCATCGGACATCGTCCATTTTTTCGCAATCAGCGGCTGATATTCAAGGGTAACAGGATGAAGCTCCAACAGAGGTTCATACACAAGCCCGAAAACTGTCAGCGTATCAGTGGTAACAGTTGTAAATGAATTAAAAGACTTTGGAAACTGCGAGGTTTGCAGATTCAATATTCCACCCCGGACTGCATGAGGATCTCCATAAGGTTCACCTTTAGGCGATCCGGCATATATTATGAAAGTAAAACTAAAAATAGCAACTATTAATATACTCAGTTTAATGATACCATGTTTCATAACCATTTCCTCCCTTGCATACCATCACCTTTTGCTGGTATTTCGACGTTACTTTTAAAAACCCTGTAAATTAATTGCTGGTAAAAGAATTTTCCATGTCTTTGGTATACATTATTCATAAACTATTTCCAAAACTCTCTTGACAAAATTAATAAACTATATTAACATTTATTTTAGTTGAAAGATTCCACCATTACATTAAAGGAGTGTTGTTGATGAAAAAATATGTTTGTGCAGTCTGTGGTTATGTCCATTATGGGAACGAAGCACCGGATAAGTGTCCTCAATGCGGAGCGCCCCGCGAGAAGTTTACGGAGAAAACCGATGCCGGGATGCAATGGGCTGACGAACATAAGATCGGAGTGGCTCAGGGCGTTGATCCTGAAGTACTGGAAGGCTTGAAAGCCAATTTTATGGGCGAATGTACCGAGGTTGGCATGTACCTTGCCATGAGCCGGCAGGCTGACCGGGAAGGGTACCCGGAGGTAGCCGAAACCTATAAGCGGATCGCTTTCGAAGAAGCCGAACATGCCGCCAAATTTGCCGAGTTGCTCGGAGAAGTCGTTTTCCCGGACACCAAGAAAAACCTGCAACTCCGGGTGGAAGCCGAGTTCGGCGCTTGCCAGGGGAAGAAAGACATCGCCGTCAAGGCCAAACAACTTAATTACGACGCCATTCACGACACCGTTCATGAAATGTGCAAAGATGAAGCAAGACATGGGGCTGCATTTAAGGGATTGCTGGAGAGATATTTCAAATAAAATCATGCAATAATAAAGGCCCCCGGTAAACCGGGAGCCTTTATTATTGCCTAAGGGCCGTTAAAATTTCACTTGAAGCCGTAAGTCAATTTCCTTGCCGGTATCTGCACCCTTGTAGTCGTCGCCCCAGATATATTGAAATTGAAGCTCACTGGAAGTAAGTATCGGAACTATAGCGGCTACGATATTTCCATTTCGGATAGTATTGTTGATTAGATTATCCGGAGCAAGAGTATCTTTATAAGTTAAAAGTGGTTTATCCTCATCATCATTAATCATTCTACCGGCCCATACTTTGCTCTTACCAATATTCATACCAATTTCAGCATAAGTACCCTTTAAAGCGTCGGCATCTGCACCATTTGTCGTCACAGTTGAAGAAGCTTTTTCCACGCTCACCCAGAACCTATTGGCAACATAGGCCAGATCAATAACCTGATTGGTAGTATAATTGTCAGCATTATAGAGTTTAGCAGTAGCATTGGCTTGTCGGTTATAACCGGTTCCAAGTCTTAACCCAGGGACAAGGCCAAAGAAGTTTTTCCCGGCATCAAGGCGAAGGCTATAAATATATCCTTCATAAGTATACTCATCATTGGTGATATCCTTTTGATTGCCGTTTCCAATTCCCACTCCGACCGTATACCTGTCCGCATCCATTTCATAAGAAATACCAACGCAGTTACCAATTTTAAACTTACTGCCCAAGCCGGTATCCACAAAATTACAATTTTTGGAAAGTCCCAGACGGAACGGTAATTTGGATAAAGCGCCGATTTGGAGCTCATCCCCTTTACCAAGTAATCCATCGTAATAATAGTATCCGGAATCAAGGCGGGCTTGCTTACTACCACCATAAGTAGTAGTAGTGGTAACAACATCATCTGCATTACCTGCTATGCCATCAGGACCGCTACTAACATGTTTGGTAGTACTAGTTATTGTACCATCGTTACTGGCATAATTTCTCCACTGAAATTCAGCGTTTACACCGTCATGATCGCTGAAAGCATCTTTAAATGTTAAGGCAACCCGATCGAATTGGAATGTGGTCATACTGTCTTTAGGTCCCATAACATCCATATACCAGAACCTTAAGTTGCCACCCCAGGTAATGGTTCCCGCGAAAGCGAAAGAAGCCATAGTCAAAAGCATCGCACCAACTAAAACCAAACTCAACAGTTTCTTCAAATGAATTTCCTCCCTCTAATTAAAATCTCAAATGCAGACTAAAACACCAACACCCAAATATTGTGAGCTACCACCTCCTTACAAATCAATTACCGGAGCTCGTGTTTTCGTGTTACCACAGCTCCAAGCAATCCTCAAATGAAATACAAACATTACAAAAACAGGGATGTAACCGCTTACAATTTAAAATGTAATTATTTCAAATTAATCTTGATTAAACTATTTTTTATTAAAATTTAGGAATAGTATTTTTTAATATTTTATCCATAATAAAATAGTTCAAAAAAAACTTTGCCAAAATTAATGCATTAGCGCAATATTTCTGTAGAACAAAAACCGTATCAATCGCAGTAAGATATTGATTACGTTTTCATTATATAAAACCATTCTCAAAAAAACCGCTCAGTTCTTGTCATTATTTCGCTATTCTATGTATATTTTGACCAAGCCCGTTACCTGGTTATTTGCTATTCGTTATTAGTCATTGGTTGCTAGTTTGGTCGGGTCTTGATTATTGATTTACTATTCATTGCAAACTATTAAACTTCAAATTTCGGTTTTATAAGCTTTCATCTGGGTTATAAAACAAAAGGAGTAGAGTGGAATAGCAGAAGAAACTGGGTATAGTTCAAAATAGACCAAAATTTCAGGCTATTCTCCCCTCTCCATGAACAGACTTTCAGAAAAAGCTTCATTTGGAGAGGGGAACGGGGGTGAGGTCATTTTTTTAGGCAGTTTAATCACATTCAGGCCAACATAAATTTAAAGGCTGCTGCAAACTTACTTTTAGTTTTGCAACAGCCCCATTAATTTATTAAAAACTATCGGGTAAATTATCTTATTTCCTGGTATTCAACTCTTTCAACATTTGAGCGCCGTTAATGCTCTTGAAGTAAGCTTCATATTCTTTGAAACCGTCTTCAACCGATACATTACCGATAATCATTTTCAAAGCCAGTTCCTGGCGTTTTTTGATCAGCGAGGGACCAACATTATCATAAATAGCTGATGCGCCGGCCGGAATAACATATTTAGGCCCGGTATACTTGCTGATTTCTTTAACGACCATTTTATTGTAAACTCCGGTCAATTCCGAGTTGGCGAATTTTCCTTCGAAGTTCATATCATCAAAATCAACGAATTGTTTTAGTAAATCGCTTTGATCCTCTCTCATCCCGGCACTTAAAGCAGCTGGAGTCGCTTTGATGATCCCATTTTCCACCACATAATGTTTTCCGGGAAGTCCAAAGCGGTAAGCCTTAATGCCATCGGCAGTACCAGCCATCCAGGCGATTAAATTCACGGCAGCTTGCGGATTTTTAGATTTCGGACTCACTGCGAAAGCATCTTGTGTACCTTCATTTAAGGTTCCACCATGACCCTTCGGCCCTCTTAACTCGAAAATAGGCATTAAATCCGGTTTGGCATTCGGGTCCAGCCTGCCAATTTCACTGTAATAATAGAAGAAACGGTTATCATAATCAAAATTGGCTGCAGCTCTCCCGGAAATTAAGTTATTGCGCAGGGTAGTGTTATCGCAAGTAGGAAATTCCCTGTCGAGAATGCCGTCTCTATACAAACGGTTAACGTACTTCAGACACTCCCGCATTTCCGGACTGTTAAAATTGTCAACGTATTTGCCCTTTTTATTTTTACTAATCTCATCATAAGTGCCGAATGCGTTATAAAAGAAAGGCAGGTTATCCAAAAATTTCGAAAAAGAGAACGGAATACCATCTTTGATCTTCTTCATCTCAGTATAAAACTCTTCCGTTGTCGGCGTACTAGAAAGTTTCACACCATATTTATTGGCGATATCCTTGCGAAGCCAGATTATTTTTTCCGATTCTTTGGCTCGCGGCACCGCAAAAATTTTTCCACCGGACTTCATATAATCAAAATACTTTACCGGAATTTGTTTATATAATTTGGATCTTTTAACATATCGATCGATATCCGCAGCATAGCCTTTGACGGCATATCCGGGCACATTGGCCATAGCCTTAGTGACCTGGTAGACATCGGGAAAATCGCCCGAAGCCAATAGTACAGGAAGCTTATCTGCATAACTGTTCAGCGGGATATAAATCATTTTAATAACAATATTATTTTGTTTCTCCATATACTTTTTAACTTCTTCCTGCAATGCCGGATCAGCAGCCATGCCCCATGTAGGCAGACACACGGTTAAAGTAACCGGACTCTTGGCTGAAAAGCTAACAACATTTGCAAAACAAAAAACCAACATGCAAACTAAAACGAATGATATAGTCTTTCTAGCTTTCAACATTATTCAATCCCCCTTTATATTTTCAAAATCCAAGCCAACAATTTTTTAAGTCAACCATCTCCTTCCCAAACCGGTTGGCTAATATTTATCCCTTGATTGAACCCAGCATAATCCCGGAAATAAAATACCGTTGGATAAATGGATAAAACACCAAAACAGGCAACATCGCCAAAACCATAACCGCCATTTTAAAGTTGGAATAAACCCGGTTTGTACCGCTCTGAACGGAAGAGCTATCAAAGATCAACTGCCGTAAAAGAACCTGGATTGTATTTTTAGCGCTGTCATTAATGAACATTACCACGTTTAGGTACTGGTTCCAATAAAATACCACATAAAAAAGGGTAAGCGCGGCAATGATCGGAATCGATACCGGGATAACGATTCTAAACAAAATTCCCAGCTCAGAACAACCATCTAGCCGGGCCGACTCGATCAAACCTTCGGGAATTGAAATCAGGTAATTTTTCATTAATATCAAGTTATACGTTTGGATTAAGACCGGGATAAACAAGGAAGCATAAGAATCGATAAGTCCTAAATTTCTGACCACAATATAGAAAGGAATCACTCCGGCGTTAAAAACCATGGTCACAAAGATAAATCCCATGAAAAATTTACGCCCAATCAAATCTTTTTGAGCCAACGCATAGCCGGTAAACAGGGTCAACAACATGGACAAAACAGTACCCACCACCGCTATCATCATCGAATTGTAAAAACCCTTCATATAACCGCTTTGAAAAACAGTTATGTAACAGTCCAAGCTGAAAGATTTCGGAAACATAACAAAATTACCCTGGATAACCTGGGCATCCGGGGCCACCGAAGTTGCTAAAGCCATCCACAAAGGGAAAAGCACTGCTAATGCCATGAAAAAACATATCGCATAATTGAATATTAAAAATATTTTACGGCTCATGCTCATTCGATATACCATTTTCCACACCTCATCTCTTCCCTCATAAAATACTTTCTTTTAAAAACTTTTTACTTAAACTATTGGTGCCGAAAACCAGCAACAAACTCACCAGTGAAGTAAACAAACCGATGGTGGCGGCATAGCCGATGTTGCCGTTTTGAAGTCCTTCGGTAAAGGAGTAAGTATTCAAAACATCCGATACTTCATATACGGCCGGTCCGTACATAACCAAAACCTGTTCGAAAAGTCTCAGAATATTGGCTACTTGCAGTAACAGCACGACTGCAACCGTACTCCGGAGGCAAGGCAGGGTGATATGCCATAACCGTCCCCAATATCCGGCGCCGTCAACCGAAGCCGCGTCATATAATTCGAGATCAACCGTTGACAAGGTTGCAATATAAATAACCGTCCCATACCCGACATCTTTCCAAATATGGGATGTCGTCAGGATCGCCCGGAACCATTTAGGGGAAACCATGAAGTAAATCGGTTCACCGCCTAAAGCCTTAATGACTTCATTCACAATTCCCGAACCGGGGGAAAGAATCATTACAAAAAGACTACCGACCACCGCCCAGGAAAAAAAGTGCGGAATATATACGATGAATTGGATGCCCCGCTTGAGCCTAGCACTACGAAATTCATTAATCAATAATGAGAGAATAATCGGCAGCGGGAAATAAAATATCAGGTAATAGGCACTGATGATCAGCGTATTTTTTAAAGCCCGCCAAAAGTCCGGCGACAGGAATAAACGTTTAAAATTATCCATCCCAATAAATGATACATTTGCGCTAAGACCCGCATTGGTAAAAGCCAAGTAAGAGCCGATCATCGGCAAATAGCTAAAAATAATATACCAGAGGACACCCGGTAGCAATAATAGCAGCACCCACTTTTGCTGATTAAACCGGGCCCGGAATTTGGACTGGGGTTGGAGTTTAGGGGTGCCTATTTCCACTGAATTCATCAACATGATCACTCCCTTGTATAGTAAAAGCAAAAATATTTCAGTATTATTCACGATTCATAAACTGAATCATGAATGATTAATAAACCCTTTCACCGCATGGCTTTTAATTTGTTTCACCGCTTAAAACCGTCCTAGTAAAACGTTCTCTAAACAACTACTCAATAATTGTGAACGTTTTACTTAAGTAGAGCGTATCTTCCCCATTTCTGATTGCCATTTATTTACGATACGCTCTACTAGAGCATTTCCCGTTCAACACTTGCCATCATAAAGGGAGTCAACCCTTTTAAATCATTGGTGGCGATTTTTTCACCAACATAATATTGATAAGAACCATCCCGGTATGGCTTTCCGCCCAGGCCCGCAACACTGCAAATATTTCCCAAGCCGACACCACCCTGGACGTCCATCTTCACAAAATTTTGAATCATCCCGTTAAAAGCCTTTTCCGCCGTAGCAACAAAATCTTTTTCAAGGTAATTCATGCGCACCCCTTTAAACATGGCGTAAGTAAACATAGCCGAAGCCGATGCTTCTAAATAATTACCTTCCCGGTTTCCCTGATCCAAAACCTGGTGCCACAAACCGGTCGTTTCATCTTGAACCTCGGAAACAGCAACCATCACTCGGCGAAATATTCCAATCACTTCACCCCGTTTGGGGTGATCGAGGGGCAAATAATCCAAAACATCGACGATTGCCATTGTGAACCAACCCATGGCGCGGCCCCAAAAGTGAGGAGAACAACCGCTGACAGGGTTTGCCCATTTTTGGGTTTTACTTTCATCCCAGGCATGATATAACAGTCCTGAAATCGGATCCCGGGTATGTTTTTCCATGAGCAGAATTTGGTTCGTTGTTTCATCGAAAAGCGCCGGCTCATGAAAAACCTGACCGTATTCGGCTAAAAACGGAGAAGCCATCCACAGTCCATCCAGCCACATTTGATAGGGATATATTTTTTTGTGCCAAAAGCCGCCGTCACTGGTACGGGGGTGGCTTTTCATCTGCAGGCGCAAAAGATGAAGCGCTTTCAAATATTTCTCCTCCCCGGTTTGGCGGTGCAGAAAAAAAAGAACTCTGCCGGTGTTGATTTGATCCAAATTATATTCCTCAAGGGTGTAACCTTTTATCGTGCCATCCGGCTGAATCATTGGATCCATGCTCTTCTTAATAAAATCCAGGTATTGATCGGTCCCCGTTTTTAACCAGACCCGTTCCATCGCTTTTAAAATACATCCTGTTTCATAGTGCCAGACTTGAAACGGCTCACAAGTTCGAATAACCGTATCGGTTGTTCGGACTGACCAATCAGGGGTGCTCACAGGGCAACACTTCCTTGTCTAGAAAATTAATATGATATCCCAAACCAATTTCGCGAACTTATGGAAATAGTACAGGAAATATATCCTTTTTAAAAATGAAAAGCTTGACTCTGGGCGCCATCCGTTAATTTGATTTGCCCTTCCTGAATGAAACGGCTATTGCCAATAATCTCAATTCGTTGAGTCTGCTGGCCACCCAGTTCGATGAAAGTTTCCATTCCTTTTTCAATCTTGCAACCATGAATCAAGGCTCCGGTTACCTGATCCAAACGTATCACGGGCTGAGTTTTGTCCATAGGTTCCGCCGTGCATCTTGACAGTTCCAGGTTTCCGGTTTTTTGAATTAAAAAAGCCGGGCCCTTGTTCCCCGTGATGTGGACATTGTTGATATAAATGTTTTTCGTATTACAGCAAAACATACCTTCCTGCTTCATGGGATTCAGACGACTCATCATCGCAGGGATTCCTGGGATTGCGTTTTCCGCCATCGTCATAAACACATTATCAAAGGAGATTTCCGATATCGGCATCTCCGGCAAACCATATATAAAACCGGCGGAGGCATTCACTGCTGTTGCGGTAATATTACTGAAATGGATCCTCCGGTAAACAGGAGTCGTTTCGTTAACCGGGTAAGGTTCCTTATCCCAAACGGCCCTTTCTACGCCTCCCTCTCCACATTGATAAAACATGTAAAGGGCAAAGGGACAAATCACATTTTTCATAATCAGGTTGTCGGCCCTGATGTCTTCGACAACTCCACCCCGGCCCCGTCTTGACTTAATCCGAATTCCACGATCCGTGCCTTCAAAAACGCAATTACTAATCACAACATTGCGAATATCACCGCTCATTTCACTGCCAATGACTACCCCGCCATGACCATGAATCATCGTGCAATTGGATATCGTTATATTTTCACAAGGTACCTTGTTGAGAATCTTTTCCGTTCCGGATTTAAGCGTGATACAATCATCGCCTACATCGAGATGACAATTGGATATATGAACATTTTGGCATGATTCGGGATTGATTCCATCCGTATTGGGAGAGTCTGGTGGATTCTTAATCATCACTTGATGAATGGTTATATCCTGACAGCGAATAGGGTTTAATGTCCAACTGGGCGAATTTATAAAAGAGACGCCTTCGATTTTGATATGGCAACTATCCTCAAAACTTAATAACCGGGGTCTTGGATATTCAAGCTTTTTAGCACGGAAAAGTCGCCACCAATACTCGCCTTGACCATCAAATACTCCTTGGCCGGAGATAACGATATTTCGCAGACCGGAACCAAAAATCTGCGGGCAATATACCTGACGTTCAACCCCTTCCCATCTGGAATCAATGACGGGGTAATCTTCTTTATTGGAACTGAAAAGAACGCGAGCGCCCGTATCAAGATGTAATGATACATTACTTTTCAGATGGATCGGTCCGGTTAAAAACATTCCACTTGGAATATATACTGTTCCACCTCCCGCGGCCGCACAGGCATTAATAACCTTGTTGAACGAATCCGTGCATAACTTGGAACCATCCGGGACTGCGCCAAAATCGACAACATTAAACATGGTAGTTTGTATCATGGACGTTTCGCTTTCTTTATTTTTCCTTCACTACCATGTTACTAAAATGCAACATATAAATCTGTGCATTTCTTGCCGTATTTTAAAAAACCTTGACATGTTTTGCTAATTTATTTTACCTTCGTCGTCTCCAGTGTCATTGAATTTCTCTTTTTGTCCATGGTCAGCTTTATTATATTACAATTTTCGTAACCCCCCTCCTGTGAATGGTTAGTAATTAATTCCTGAGAAATTGGGTACTCACTTGATGAAATTTATGTTAGAATATTTTTATGGGGACGGAACTAAGAGATATCTATAATGATTTTCAAAACGACACCAACATTTTTTATCTTTGCTATAAAAATGCAGTCGGGCATTATACCATGCCCTCCAATCATTTCCACGATCGCTTTGAAATCTTTTATTTACTGACCGGTGAGAGATATTATTTTATTAAAGACCGCACTTTTTTCATTAAAAAGGGCGATTTGGTATTAATCAACAATTATGATTTACATAAAACCATCGATACGGGCGTTCCAAATCATGAACGAATCCTCATCAAATTCAGTAAAGAATTTATCAGCGCTTCCGACAGCCATGTCGACGAAATTATGAAATCCCTTTTCAGCTTCAATTTAATTCATTTCTCCATTAAGGCTCAGTCTATGGTGGAAGACATTCTGCAAAAAATGTTTCAAGAAGTGGATGCCAAAAAAACCGGTTTTGAAATTTCACTGCAGTCTTTACTCATGCAACTGCTGGTCTTTTCCGTCCGTTACGTGGAAGATAATCCAACCCATATCCCGGAACATCCGACTCCCATTCACCAAAAAGTATCTGAAATTGTCCAATACATTAATCAACATTATGCGGAACAAATTTCCCTTTCTTCCATCTCCAAACTGTTTTTTGTAAGCCCCTATTACCTGAGCCGGGCCTTTAACAAAGTCACCGGTTTCACCTTCGTTGAATATTTAAATAATGTCCGGATCAAGGAAGCCCAAAAATTGTTAAGGGAAACCCGATTGAGTGCTTCATCCATTTCCGAAAAAGTAGGTTTTGGCAGTATCGCCCATTTTGGCAGGGTATTCAAGTCAATTACCAGTCAATCTCCATTACATTACAGGAAAATTAGCCGGTTATAAATGATCAAGAAAAGCTGACTCATAAGTTTGAGTCAGCTTTTTAGTTCGCCAGATACCCTTTTTTTCATCGGATCAACGCTGGATACGGGCTGATCCTCCCTCTGCAAAAGCCTTCACTTGTTCAAGAGTAGCCATGGTAGTGTCCCCCGGATATGTCGTCAGCAAGGCACCGTGTGCCCAACCCAGTTTAACGGCTTCTTCCGGGCCCAGATCACTGAGGATTCCGTAAAACAACCCAGAGGCAAAGCCATCGCCACCACCGACCCTGTCGTAAACATCCAATTCACAGGTGGGTGCTTGGTAACACTTTCCGTCAACCCAGGCGACTGCCCCCCAACGATGCCGGTTCGTCGAGTGCACTTCCCTCAAAGTAGTTGCGACCACTTTCACTTGGGGATATTTTTCAATGACTTTATCAATCATCCCAAAGAAGATATCGGGATCCAATTTGGATTTGGCAGCAACTTCCGGACCTTTGATCCCCAGTCCTTTTTGTAGATCTTCTTCATTACCGACCAACACGTCGACCTGCTCGATAATGCGCTGTAAAACCGCAAGGGCCCGTTCTTGCCCGCCCCAGATATTCCAGAGTTTTTCCCGGTAATTAAGATCGAATGAAACAACGGCGCCTGCCGCCTTAGCCGCTTTCATCGCTTCAATGATGACTTCCCCGGTAGTTTCCGACAAGGCGGCGAAAATGCCTCCGCTATGAAACCAACGGATTCCTCCCTTGAAAATAACATTCCAATCAAAATCACCCGGTTTCAACAAAGCGGCCGCTTCGTTTGCCCGGTTATAGAACACCACCGGAGCTCGCATTCCTTGACCCCTATCGCTATAAACCGTCGCCATATTGGGGCCGTTCACTCCATTGTTTTTGAAATGCTTATAAAAGGGTTTCACACCCATGGCCCGCACTCTTTCAGCGATTAAATCCCCCATGGGGTAATCAGCCATCGCTGTTACGATGGCGGTATTCAACCGGAAACAATCCGCCAGATTCGCTGCACAATTAAATTCGCCCCCGCTGACATGGATTTGGCATTGATTCGCTTTTCGGAAAGGAATTATCCCGGGATCCAACCGGTGAACAAGAGCTCCGAGGGAAACAAAATCCAAGGCACCTTCTTTGGAAACATTGAAACCGTAATTCATTGTTTAACCTCCATTCCAATCCATAAATTTACTATCGACATATCCATGATAAAACAATCGACATGGTTTAAAACCCCTAACGATTCATGAACATTTATCCTGACCTTCGCTGAGAAAGCGGTTGCGATCAGCCCAAAGGCCCAAAGCCGGATTACTGATAAAGTAAATCTCTTCCCCATCGGCTAATGTGTTATAACCATCGGTTAAAAGAGCGGGATCGTATTTCTGTAGAGCCTCCGCCAATGGGCGATAGTGAAAATTGACTTGTTCCACCTCGTTTTTACTTAGCTGTGCCGTGGCATAGGTTATGGTAAACCGTCCTTCAGAGGAACCGTGAATTAAATGAGCGGCTGCCGATAAATTATCGGCTAAGTCGGGATACTCGGCAACAAGCTCCAAAACCCGTTTGCTCCCAACGTATCCGTATTTGCGAATAAGCCCATCAATGGCTTGGTCTTCGCCGAAATGCTTCACGCCCGGCGCCAATATAAGCAGCTCTCCTCCATCGGCTATCGCCATCCGCGTCCGGTAAATAGATTTGTTCCCAAGCCAGGTGCTTTTAAATTCATCCGGTGAAAGATACACCACTACTTTTGTCAAAGGTTTGTCGAGCAGGTTTACATTACACTCTTGGCTCAAAAGAGCAGCCTTTTCAAAAAGCTCTTTGGATCGGCCCATAAATAGCCCCCTTAATTTGGTTTCCTCCTTGAAAGTAGTGGTGACAGTTAAAATGTATTGCAAGGGAATGTCCTGTAAAAAATGTCCCTCTGCATAATTAAACACCTTTCGCACCGGCGTATCAGCCCGCCCCATCATCCGCTCCATACCGTAAGCCGCCCCCAGGAAGTGTGATTTATTAATCATATCAGGGCCACCGCAGCCAACGAAGATGTTTTTATTGAAATTAGCCATCCCCACCACTTCATGGGGAACCACCTGCCCGATGGAAATAATTTGGTCATAACCATGATCCAATAGACGCCGGTTCACCATTACGTCGATGGGGTACTGCACCAGCCCACCGGAAACCTTGGCGACAAATTCAGACGGCACCTCGCCAACCTTTACGGTTTCTCTGCGCCAGTCATGTTCGATAAAACAGGCGGCCGGTATTTCTTTCCCAAACATTTTGGCCTTTTCCTCTTCACTCATGGGAACATGGGTTCCCAGCGCCGGCATGATGTCCACCCGGGTTCCCGCATGATTGAGGATCCCGTATAGCAGGGTGACAATTAATCCGGCTTTTGAGTGATAGCGCGTAAAATCAGGCGGCAATAAAAGAACTTTTTGGGGCCATAACGGTAAAGCCGCAAGCCACGTACGCAACTGCACCTCTACATTTTCCGCGGTGATGCTCTCGTTTTGGAGATATAGTTCCGGCATTCCAATTCACCTCTCCCTTTGGTCATCCAACTCAAATATATTTAAACAGTATAGGTTGTGGCGGCAGTATTACCTCCCCTGCCGGTCCAGTTGGTATGGAAAAACTTACCCCGCGGCTGGTCTGTCCGCTCATAAGTATGGGCGCCGAAATAATCCCGCTGGGCCTGAAGAAGGTTAGCCGGAAGCTTTTCACAACGGTAGCCGTCAAAATAGCATAGGGCCGATGCAAAAGCCGGAACAGGAATGCCGTTTGTCAGAGCGGCCGCGCACACCCTGCGCCATCCGCCTTCAGCGGCTGTAATATTTTCTTTAAAGTATGGATCCAGCAACAAGTTGGTAAGATTAGGATTTTTATCGAAAGCCTCTTTGATTTTACCAAGAAAGACCGAGCGAATGATGCATCCGCCTCTCCACATCAAGGCTATCCCGCCATAATTCAGCTTCCAGCCATAATTTTCGGCTGCTGCCCGCATTAAAGTGTAACCCTGAGCATAAGAAACGATCTTGGAAGCAAACAAAGCCTGACGGATATCTTCAATAAAGGCTTGCCGATCCCCTTGAAACTCCGGTTTCGGCCCGGTAAGTATTTTAGAGGCCGCCACCCGTTCCTCTTTGATAGCCGATAAGCAGCGGGCAAAAACGGATTCACCGATCAAGGTTAAGGGGACTCCCTCTTCCAACGCCGCAATACCGGTCCATTTACCGGTTCCTTTTTGCCCTGCGGTATCCAAAATTTTATCGACCAACGGTTGGCCATCCTCATCCTGCACGGCTAAAATATCCCGGGTAATCTCGATCAAATAGCTATCCAGCACCCCCTGGTTCCATCCACTGAATACTTGGTGCATTTCCAGGGCAGTCATTCCCAGCAAATCCCGCATTAACTGGTAGGCTTCACAAATCAGCTGCATATCTCCATACTCAATGCCATTGTGAACCATTTTCACAAAATGGCCGGCGCCGCCCTCGCCTACCCAATCACAACACGGACTGCCGTCTTCAACTTTAGCGGCGATAGCCTGCAAAATGGGTTTCACTTCAGGCCAAGCCGCGTTCGATCCTCCCGGCATAATGCTTGGGCCCCGCAATGCCCCTTCTTCGCCGCCGGATACTCCGGTCCCAATATATAAAAATCCTTTGCTTTCCACATACCCTGTACGCCGAATGGTATCGGGAAAATGAGAGTTGCCCCCATCGATCATGATATCCCCAGGTTCCAATAAGGGAATCAACTGTTCAATCAGATCGTCCACCGGCTTGCCGGCCTTGACCATCATCATAATTTTGCGGGGCTTTTTTAAGTTCGCAATCAACTCCGGCAGAGAATGAGCTCCAATTATATTTTTGCCGCCGGCACGTCCCTGAGTAAAGGCATCCACCCGCTCCGTGGTACGATTATATACTGCAACCGTAAAGCCTTTACTCTCCATGTTCATGACCAAATTTTCGCCCATGACGGCCAATCCGATTAAGCCAATATCTGCTTTGCTCATATCCTAAATCACCCTCCTAAAATAGAAATAATCCATCCATATTTCCGGCGAATCCAAATTGAGGTTTTGAGGGCCAATGTCCCTTTATACTCCGCTAAAAGCGGAGAATCCGCCGTCAACCGGTACAACGACGCCGGTTACAAATGAAGATGCTCCCGATATCAACCATATCAGGGTACCGGTTAAATCCTCCGGTTCCCCGAACTTGCCCATTGGTGTATGCGCGATGATCGTTTTGCCACGGGCAGTTAATTCTCCGGTTTTTTCATCGGTCAACAGGAAACGGTTTTGATCGGTCAGAAAAAATCCCGGCGCGATTGCGTTCACCCGGATATGAACCGGCGCCAAATGCATGGACAACCATTGGGTGAAATTGGAGACTGCCGCCTTGGCTGCGGAATAGGCGGGGATTTTTGTCAAAGGCCGAAAAGCATTCATCGAAGAAATATTAATGATGACTCCGCCGCCTTGTTCCGCCATGGCATGGCCAAAAACTTGGATGGGCAGTAAAGTTCCTAAAAAATTCAAATTAAAAACATATTGAACTCCATCGGCCTCCAAATCAAAAAAACTTTTTTCCTTGCCGCCGTTCCCTTTCAAATCAACCGGAAATAACTGTTCTTTCCAGGTGGTCGCTTTGGGATTGTTGCCGCCGGCCCCATTGATCAAAATATCCACCCGGCCGAATTCTTTCAAGACTCCGTCCCTGGCTGCTTCAATTGATGCTTTATCTAAAACATCAACTTTGTATGCCGCCGCTTTTCCACCGGCATGATTAATCTTGGCCGCTAATTGTTGGGCTTTTTCCTCACTAAAATCAAGGATCGCTATTTTTACTCCCTCTTGGGCCAGTTTCTCCGACATGCCGCCGCACAAAACTCCGGCTCCTCCTGTAATCACCGCTACTTTTCCGGATATATCAAATATCGATGCCAATTGAATCATCTCCTGACTTTTGATTCCTACCCATCGTGCTTTCCCTGACGATTAAAGTCGGGGTTAAAACAACTTTTTGTGATACTTGTTTCCCTTGTAAAACCTCGAAAAGGACTTGAACGGCGCTGCTGGCCATGGCCTCAGCCATATTGTCGACTGATGTCAAAGAAGGGGCCGCAGCCTCGGCAAGCAACGAATTATTGTAACCAATGACCGCCACATCCTCCGGTACCTTAAGGCCGAGCTCGTACAAGGCTTGTATGGCGCCGACTGCGGTAACATCCTCGCCGGTAATAACGGCATCCAATAGATGTCCAGCAGCCTTAATTTGATGAATCCCGCTGCGGCCGCCTTCCAAACTTCGGGAAATCTCAATAAATTTTCCGGGAACTCCCCAGGATGCAGTCTCATCTTTAAATCCCTGCAATTTCGCAAGGCCGCTAAAACTTTTGACATCAATCAAGTACCATAAAGCTCTTTTCCCCTTTGCCACCAGATGCCGGACTCCTTCCCGAACTCCATGAACATCATCACAGAGAACGGAATAAACATTTCCACCCGCTAAAAAACTATTGACCATTACAACCGGAACTTTGTTGCTGGCAGCCAGGATGTGCTTATTTCCACTTCGCTCTTTGAAAACCGAACCTACCAAAACAAGGCCGTCAACCTGATTTTCTAGCATTACACGCAGGTATCTTTCTTTTTCACCAAGCTCACCGCCGGTATTGGACAGGAGAACATTGTAACCAAGCTCGGTAAATTTTCTTTCAATGGTATAAGTAACTTGGGCAAAATAGCTATCCCGAATATCGACCGTTAAAACTCCAATGGTTTTCATAGAGTTAATAGCCAAACCCCGGGCAACCGCATTGGCAATGAAATTGTTCTCCGCCAAAATTTTTTGGACTTTTTCCCTGGTATCGGGCTTCACTTTTTCCGGTTCATTGAGTACCCTGGAAACAGTAGCGATCGATACTCCCGCCAATTCAGCAATATCACTCATTCTCATTTTAGGACCACCTTAGAATTTTAAAAAAATTATATCACCGCCATCTTTTCTTTACAACGGCGCCGGATCTTTGGAGTCTACCGTGCAAGGTTCTCTACCGCACCGGCTAAAAGCCGTAGTGGAGACGATCAAAAGCTTACGGCCTTTCGCTGCCAGTCACTTAAAAACCATTGAATGCTTCTCCCAATACCTCCCTTCAGGTTTTTTCCTACCCCTTTAATAATAACAACAATTAATCATTATCTTTAAAAGGGTAGATTGCCTCTACAGAATTTTGGCAATCCTAGCACAAATTTGTTTTTACCGGACAATTACTATCTTGCCCCATCCCATCATGGTAAAATGAAAACGAAAATGGATAGGGTTTCTAGGGAACCACTGATTAAAACAGAACAATTCAAGGGATATCCTGGAACATAACTAGGAGATATCGTATAATAAAGGTAACAAAATCAAGGAGAACTCCATGAAACAACAAACTTTCAGCGATATGG
>JAEVYU010000069.1 GCA_023392595.1 Bacillota bacterium
CCATATCGCTGAAAGTTTGTTGTTTCATGGAGTTCTCCTTGATTTTGTTACCTTTATTATACGATATCTCCTAGTTATGTTCCAGGATATCCCTTGAATTGTTCTGTTTTAATCAGTGGTTCCCTAAATATACAATAGTTTTTTTAAAACTGGAGGTATATTCGATCATGAGCATTTTAGAACTCCATAAAGATTTAGAACCGTTCCGGAGTGTCTTTGAAAAATCCATTATTTCGTATAACCGAATTATACCGACTTATCAATCAGAAACGGCTTTGTGGGCCAGTAAATTCGGAGGAATACCCTACTTACCGGAGGGAATGGAGTACCCCAAAAATAACAAAGGCCAACCATTGCAACTTTTGGCGCAGCTCAATTTTGAGGAAATGCCGAGGCTCGAGTTTTTCCCTGAAAAAGGAATCCTGCAATTCTATATTTTAAACAGCTGGGCGGAAAATTATGGCCAGGATTACGATGACCGGACCAATCAGAATCATTTCAGGATATTGTATCATCCGGAAATCGATAAATCGGTTACTGAAAAAACAGTGTTGATTGATCCGGAAGATAATCAATTTCCGATCCAAGAATATCCTTTGGCGTTATCATTTCACCAAAGCAGCGAGCCGGTAGCCATGACTGACTCAATAAGTTGGACCCGATTTTTTCCCGAATATAACAGTTATTTTCAAGATTATCAAGACACCAAGGGGACTGAGGATGAAGAATATTTTACGAAGTTATTTTGGAGCGAAGGTTACTTGATGACGAGATATCGTTTTTTTAAGCAATTTAAGAATGAGGCAATCGCAGATTGGTATCGCCGGGAAACCCAAAAACACATCACCCATAAAATCAGCGGATATGCCCATTTTATACAGGATGACCGGCGCGGGTTTCCCAATCATGATTTTGATATTCAATTATTGCAGATCGTAAGCGAAGCCAATATTTCATGGGGCGACGGCGGAGTGGCGCATTTCTTTATTAGAAAGGAAGATCTGGTCAAGAGGGATTTTACGAGGGTTTTTTATTGTTGGGATTGCGGTTGATCCTATATTGACAAAGCAGATTTTGCTTGGAAAGTATGGCGGGGTGTTCCTGCCTATCTCTTAACAATCTGCTTCCTTGAAGGGCTTTGAGCCATAATTAGCCAGGTCTTAATAGGGATATGTTCTCTGTTCAGACCTTTATTTGTCCCGTCCGGGTAGGAAAACGACAGGCTTCCCTGTCATAAGAACCGGTCCTTCAATCGTGACGTACTCTTCCAGGGAGAGTGGGCTTAAGGGGTGAAATAAATCACCCTTTCCTTAGCATAAATGTCGTAGGACTCCAAGAAAAATATCGCGAATAATTGTTAATGTGGGTATTACTGAAATCCCATTCATTCTGAGAAAGAAGGTTCTTTTGATGAAAAGATTCTGTTTTCTGGTGATAATTTTTTTGATTATCTTCAATTCCCTTGCGGTTTACAGTGCTGACAACACAATCATCACCGACATCAATCATTGGGATCATCCCGTCAAAGCTATTTTTACAGGTTACGGCATCCGCTTGACCAAAGTGGAACTGATCAACAATAAGACCTATCCCATATTTTACTGCAATTTTCCTGGTTCTTCCGGGTTGCAGGACAAAGAAACCTTTGAAAGAATGGTAAAGGATACCCTAAAAGCAAATGGTTATTGGAGCTATAAATTGGTATGCAACCTGTTTGAAGTTGAGGTCAAGGGAAATCCCAAAGATAAGCAGTACATCGAGATTTCTTATCAAAATATCGACAAGTATTTCAAGCAATTCGCGAAAGCGGACAATCTAAAAATTAATTATGAACAAGCAAAGAGAATCATGATCAAACAATTTGGGCCGGAAGCTCACAAAACCGGGTTAATTGAAGAAGATCATTATGAGGTTCTCAGAATTAACTGCATTGACAGCATCGTTGAATATAATAACAAGTATTATTATTCCGTCCATAGCCTTGAATCCCATTATGACCATTCCGCCACCTTAGGGTGGGCCTTGATTGATGCTGATGATGGCGGTGTATATTATGATCACCAAGAGGGTGTGGCTGTCCCGGCGGACAAAATCCGGAAACCCATTGAGCTGATTGGGCTTGATGACGGTACTACTTACAAATTGCTTAGTTCATCATTATCTTCCCCCGTAAACTATTTGTGGCAATACCATAAAAAAAATAAAGAATTACAAAAAGTGGATTTAAACACATTAAAAATCGTAAGGAGCATCAAACTGTCAGAGACCTTCATTCAAGGCGATATCCTCTCCTTTACCGAATTTAACGATCAAGAGAAAAATGCCTCCCCAAGCACATTGGTAGTGGCGGCCAGGGAAAAAGGCAAATATGCCATTTATAAATCAATGACCGAAAACGACCGGTTCCGGTGGTGTTTGGACCCCACGAAAAAGCCGGCTTTCAAAGAATTGCAGGATGTGTTGTATTTCAGACGGGATAACGTCTACATCTTATCAATGAACGGTGGAGATATCCAAATCGAGTTTTCAAATAATTCTCAGGATGGGTGGAGTGATTTATCAAAGCCGGGGTACGGAGCGGCAGAAGAAAGCGAACCGTTAACGGCTGAAAGTTTATATAAAAATTTTTACATCGGAGAAGTTTTGAGTTCGGGTTATATCTATATTGAGCCGTTTGCGGTTGACAGAAAACCCGGTAATAAACCCATTGCATTTTCCGGGTATCCAAAACAGATCAAGTTCTATCCCTGCGAGGGAGATCCACAAGCAAAGTTTTATGGAGCCTCCTTTGATTCCGTTTTTAAAACTAACGTTCCAAGTATTGAGGAAGAAAGCCGATATTTTTTGGAGGAACTTTCCCAACTGCAACAATTTGGGCTGCGTTACATGACGAAGTCGCCGCCTCAAGAGACCAAAATGGGAATTGCCTTTTTTGGCACCGAGCTTTCCAAAATTGACTATCAAGTGAATGGTGAAAAAAGACCCTATTCGAATTTGGAGTATCAAAGAATACGAAGTGAATTACTGAAAGATCCGGATGCGGTTAAAGCAAAAGTTGGAACGGAAATATTTGTGAACATGGATTATACAATAATTGAGGCAAACCAGGTTTTAGTAGGCTATTTCAGCGATCAGCGATTTTCAATGCGACTTTCAAGGTATTTTACCCATAATTCTAAGTATAGCGCAACAGTATACGTCCTGGATATTTTGAAAGATAATCAGGTAATCAAAACCTATGAGAAGCATAATTGGGACGAGCCTTATTAAGCCTCTCCTTCAATTTATGCTTTTATTTCTTACTAATACATATAACTGAAGAATAAATGAAAAACGTTCGCAATAAGGCGCATAAGTATTATTTGATATTTTATTTATGCACAAAGGCAAGGAGTAAGATGTTATGCTAATATCCAAATTTGATACAACGGATATAGAAAATCATATTGCGGAATTTGAAGCAAAGTACAACTTTAGGTTCCCTGAACAATTCCGGGATTTTTTATTCAAATGTAACGGCGGCGATACGCCTGAAACAAAATTTAATATCAATAGGGTTTCTTCGGATATTCGGGGCTTATACGGGTTGGGAAAAGCGGAAAAGAATTTGAATTATGCAATTTTTGAAGGCATGAAAGAAATAGCGGATTTTTTAGCGGACAAGGTGATTCCCATCGGCCCGAATGTCTTTGGTGATTACATTGTCATAGGTACTGATGGAGAACGGACGGGAAAAATATATTTTCTATACCACGATAGACCGAAAAAGTATATTGAGCTTGCGGGAGATTTTCAGTCTTTTGTAAGTAAGTGTAAAAGCGAGCAGCAACACGTTCCATAGAAGAACGAGAGGCCATCTTAATTACAAAAGGCAACGGGCATGTAATTACTGATTCTTTAAGAGCAAGCTGGCAAGCTGAAATAGACAAATACAGCAGGATTCATCAAGAAGAATTGGTATTGTAACATACCCGATAACTGATGCGTAATGGATGTACTTAAGTACGCATTATCCCAAGCGGACGGCGACATAGAGCGAGCTTTGGACATGCTTAAGAAAGTCAAGACGGAACCGATAGTTCGAAGAACCGGCGCCCGTATTGAGCAGGCCTATGATTTTTACCAAGCGGCTAATGAGAAACTAGCGTATATAAAAGATTCACATAATTGGGAAGTGAAAAACGCACCGAAAATCGAGGAGTATATCGCTAAAATAACCGGGCCGACTCGGTCTATGACCTATTGAGCTTTGTCCAATGGACTTTAGGTCTGATTCCATGAGAATATTCACGGTGTTATATGACTTTTATTCGGCGATGGCACCGGGTGAGTTGGATAACATTGATTGACGGAAGATGAAAGCGGTTTCGCGGAGATAAAAAAGGCGTGCATTGTGCTGCCACAAAAGCTAAAAACAAAGAATAGGAGATGATTTATAAATGGGGTATTATGTAAGAGCTTTTTGTACATCCGAAAAAGTTCCTACCATTAAAGAGATATTAGACTGGGTAAAAACTCAAGGTTATGAATTAGAAGTTGCCCCTGATTTTAAAGATAGTAATTTAGATACGGATAAATGGGAACAAGTTGGAATTATTTATAAAAAGGGGAAATTGCCTTTTTTATCAGAAGTCAACGTAGATGACGGCTCAGATGATTGTCTTATAAAGGATGAAATTGAGGAGTTTAAGGAATTTCTTGAGGAAGTTAACGGTTTATTGAATTGGAATAAGAAAAAGGTATTGAAACACCTTAGAGAAACAAAATATATCATCGCTAATCAAATTCCCACCTCAGATTTTGATGATGATGGTTATAATGCCAATGGAGAATTTCTGAATTATTTTGTTAAGTATTGTGGTGGAATGATACAAGCTGATGGAGAAGGCTTTTACGAAGGGAATAAGCTGATAGTAAAATTAGATTGACGAACTCCCGGCTATTGTTTGGGTTACGCTGTATTTCGTATATCAACAGGTATTTGGGAGGACCCATATTCTCTCCTTGGCAACAAGATAGGCGACTGAGCCTGGGATTCAAATGATGAAATACTTTTGAGGCGCAGAGAAGATTATAAAGGCCAGATTTTGTTGAAACGCCAGAGCTTCTTCTTGGCAAAGATTCCGGGGATGGGTTAAAACCGGTTTCATATGATGAATCTCTCTTAAACCATTTGTAGTATATCATGGATCGAATGTGATGGCGGACCCCATCTGGTCCTGGAAAAACGGCTCGTCGACCAATGGCAGGACCAAAGTGCCCGCTTCATTATGATCGGGCAGGTGAGATTGAGCATTATGTGGGAGTTGAGATTGATTGTCTTATCTGACTTGTGAGCGTTGGATAACTGATATAAGGTTTCTATTTCAAACATTAGGGAGAAGGGGTCAGGTATGGTTTCATTAAAGTCGGTTGCGGAGAAGTTTACCCGGCGCGAAATTCCTCTGAAATCAGGCAGTCTCAAGTTTTTTGGTCAATGGTTCGGCAGGCCCATGGATAATTGCCACCGGATTACGGACCTCCGCTTTGATGAGGTCGGAAAGGTTTTAGAAATGTATTTCGATGCGGGCGAAAGACTTTTAGTCTGGAACCCGGCAAATTACTCTGTCGGCGAGCAGGAATTTACGATCAAGGAAGCTTCCAAAGTGAGATGGGAATGGTATGGCTATGGCGGTACCCAAAG
>JAEVYU010000057.1 GCA_023392595.1 Bacillota bacterium
TGAATTCAATGAGCTTGACTGGGCTGTTGCTTTAACAACTCTTTTAGATTTGCTAACGGATATTTCTGCTAATGTTTGCCACAAGATCCGTAAATTTATTGATTGTCAACTTCGTAATTGGTTTATGGGTTTACCCATGTATATCAAGTGTTATTTACCCAATTCGTTCTGCGAAAGTTGAGTGATAATTAACAAAATTGTAAAAAATATTTTCAGCGCCAGTAGGATAAAAATAATTTTTGTATAATAAATTTATTAATAAGTTCTTAATAAAGGAGGACAAGATGGCTGAAACACCGACTGGAGCTGCCGAACGAATTGAGCAAGACTTGTTAAAAATGGGTAATTTAGTTGAAGAAACAATTAAAATGGCCATTCAAGCCCTGCGTGAACAAAATGGAGACCTCGCTCTACAAGTCATTGAACGTGACGATTTGATTGATAATATGCAGATTGTTATTGAAGAAGAACTAGAACGGAAAACCTTGAACAGTATTCCGAAGGGTTTTGAATTGCGGCGTGATTTCGCCACTATCAAGATAGTCAATGATTTGGAACGGATCGGTGACTTTGCAACGAATATAGCTGAACTTGTTTTAGAGCTAAAAAATAAAAAGTATATGAAACCTCTGGTTCATATTCCGCAAATGTCCGTTCTTGTTATGAATATGGTTTCAACGGTATTAAAAGCATTTGTGGAGAAAAACATTGACCTGGCTGAAGCAGTCTGCAAAAAAGATGATGAAGCCGATGACATGTACGAAGAGATTTGCGATGAATTAATTCGGATCATCGCAAATGAGCCCGACCACGATAAGGCGTATCAAGCGGCTCGATTCCTACTTATTGCGGAGTGGTTGGAACGGGCCGCCGATCATACTACAAATATAGGGGAGGAAACAATTTATATTCTAACCGGTAAACGGGTTAAATACTGAGGAGTATCAATTCATTTTCGAAAAACGTTCTCACGTAGTTTTCATATATATTCCGGAAAGCCTGATCAAAATATTTTGGTCCGGCTTTTTTGTTATGTAAGGATAAAGAAAACCAAGACCCTGCCGAAGCTGAAACATATTCTTTTAAGATCTTACATATTTATGGATCGATGTGGAGGGCTTCATAAAGATGAAAATTCAAATCATAATGAGGGGTTTATTAATTTTTGGTGGATTTTTCTTAATTCAATCTTCAATGAAAGCGGCAGAGAATCCCTTTCAGATTATAACGTGTTCGGACGGCGATCAATTTATTATCGAAAAGAGCAGTGAAGTGAATGCTGTTCATCCTCAACCCTCCTATGATGGCATGATCAAAGTGGATGTGAAAAGACACCGTTTAATGTATTTTCAAAATGGTAAACTCTTGCATAGCTATCCGGTGGCTATAGGTGATGAAGAAACTCCATCCCCGATTGGCGAATGGAAAATAATTCATAAAGGAGGAAACTGGGGTGGCGGTTTTGGAGAACGTTGGATGGGTATTGATGTTCCATGGGGCATTTACGGGATCCATGGAACCAATAAACCTTGGACCATTGGGACTCCATCCAGTCATGGATGCATTCGAATGTTAAACTATCATGTAATAGAACTATATAACCTTGTGAAAATAGGAACTCCCGTTCATATGATTGGAACTTTACCCCCGGTTGTACCGAGGAAAGAGGTAAAACGCAATAATACAGGGCGAGATATCGTGGCTTTTCAATTCGCAATCCGAAAAGCCGGTTTTAATCCTGGCAGAATTGATGGACGTTTTGGTATCGAAATGGAAAAGGCCATTTACCGGTTACAGTTCCTATATGGTTTACCTCCTACAGGCCGGGTATCTCTGGATGAGCAGATTATATTGGGATTTCACTGAAGATTCCATCTCAATGGAGTGATTTTTCAATGAGAATGATAAAGGGAAAAAGCTGGTTTTATTTGTTAATGCTTGTTCTTTTCGGCATCGGCTTCTTATTGCCTTGGCTTAGAACCGGACCCGGTGTGAAATTAGGTGAAAATTTTATTCCGTGTAATCCAAAAGCGAAAATTGACCCAGGTAAGGTTTACCATTTACGATTGTGGGATTATAATTGGCCTATTCAAGGCGAATTTACATACCGATATTATTTAGGTCAAGCAATTAAAAAGTTCCAAAAAATGTATCCCAATATAAAAATAGATTTTAAGTTGTTGGAACTGGATGGAGCCAGAGAACTAATCCAAGCGCTTAGTAAAAACGAGGCGCCGGATGTTTACTGTTCGGCCTATACAATTCCGCTCTTTAATGTTCGGAAGCAGATACCGGTTGGCCCTTATTTGAATAAAGAAGACCTTGATTTATACTTCGCCGGTACCCGAAAAATATTGAAATATCACCAAATTTTATGTTATTTTCCACGTTGGATTGCACCGGAGTTTTGGATCGGTAACCGGTCATTGATTGAAACATCCGGGCTATCGGTATCAAAAATTCAAAATGAGGGATGGACATGGGATGATTTGAGTTTCATCGGTTCAAATCTCCGATATAATCAATATCTTCTTTCAGGGAAATTAGGCCCCAATGGTCTGTTTTCGCAATTGATGGCCAATGCGGGTCAAGGTTCAAAAAAAGGTGATTTTAATGCAACACTGGATATAATAGAAATTCTTAAAAACAAGAAAGCTATACCCAAAAATTTCGAATCGAATATGTTAGAAAGATTTTTAAACCAAAAAATAATATTATTGGCCGGATTAAGAACTCCAACGTACAATTTTCTTTTAAATAGAATTCAACGTGAAAAATTGAATTGGCAGCCTGTTTTATTACCCATTCCCTCGAAAGTAAAAGGAGGGACGGCAATTATAGAAAACGGCGTAATTTCCATTTACAGAAACCGCTATACCAAAGGTTATGACCACTTAGCTGCGGCAGTTAAATTTGGACAATATTTAAGTTGTTATCCCGAGATAGCCCCTTGGCAATATCTCGGGTTCTGTCCGACTTCAAAAGAAGCTTTTCGAATATGGAGAAAACAAATATCCCCCAACGAACAATTGTATGATAAGTTGTTCAGCCAATCAAATTTTGATGATTATAAGCCTGATCGATCCGATGCCGGGGAAATGCTCTCCATGGTTCAAGATTTTATAGCAGGTAAAATTACAAGACAAGACATTCAATCCATGAGTTCCAATCAATAATTCAAAAATATTAAAGCCCATATATCAATAGGTAAAATTTTAAGCCTCTCGAATCAAGAGAGGCTTTTTATTATACTAGTATAATATTAAATTAAATAATATTTGACAAATAAAATATTAGTTAGTAATATAGTATAAAGATTAATATTCAAGGAGTTAGTTATGAATAATTCGGAACTATTTTTATTGGGTTTAATTAATCAAAGCCCCAAATATGGTTATGAGATCGCCCAATTTCTTGAAGAAAGTAATGCGGGATTATGGATCAATATCAGCATGCCTTATGTTTACAGGTTGTTAAAGAATTTTGAGGGACAAGGATGGGTTCTAGCCAAGCAAGTGGTATCTCATAACCGTCCGCAGAAGAATGTCTATGAAATTACTTCTGAGGGAAGAACGGCATTACTTGCTGCGATTACCGAAAACGATTTTACAACAGACCGAATTTATTTCGGAATGGATTTAGCATTAGCTGCTCATACACTGATTGCTCAAAAAATTGATTTGTTAAGTCTTTTTTCTGAAAAAATTAATAAAATCGAGGAAGAATTGGGGCAATTTGATTTGGAAAAAATTCAAATAGCTGAAAAAACAGACGAAGTTTTAGCGGCTATACTTATTGTCGAGCATAGAATCGGTTTTTTACAATCAGAGTTGCTATGGCTTAAAAAAGTAAAAAAAGTTTTGCAAGAGCGCAGTGTATTATAATAAGGATTTTAACGGTTCAATTCATCACAACGATATGGCAGGAAAAGAAATGGAATTGTCGAATAAATAAACAGGTATATTTAACATACGTTCTTTTGCAGTAAATTAATGGAGGTATCATCATGGACGGCGAACGGGTTTTAATCGTAGAGCCTGATTCCAGACTCGTTGAATTAGCTGTAATCAAGTTATCAAACTCAGGGTGGCTTGTTGCAGTTGCCAATGATGGGGAAGAGGCATACGAAAAGGCGACCAATAATCCTCCCGACGTCTTGGTTATTAACCCAAACCTGGGGAAAAAAGATGGATACGAGTTGTGTTTGGATTTTAAGAAGAATGATCGGTTAAAGAGTGTTCCGGTAATTTTTCTGGCGGATCAGAGTTTTAATGAGGAACGATTTGGGTCTTTAAAATTAGGAATGTGTGAAACTTTAACCAAGCCATTTAGTCCAAAAACTTTGTTAAATAAGGTTAATTCCTTGGCTTTAAAATCCCGGCTTGTGAAAAAGATGAATCCATTAACGGAACTACCGGGGAAACAGTATTTGGAAGAAGAACTCAATCAACTCATTCAAAATGGTGTTTCATTTGATTTAGTTTTTGCTGATTTAAAAGGTTTCGTATCCTTTAATAAGGCTTATGGATTTGAAGAAGGAAATAAAGTGATTCAGTATATGGTGACTTTATTTCAGGACGAACTTTCTAAAATGGATGGGCATGAGGGGAAAGTGTACCATTTCGGCGGTGATGATTTTTGCGTTTTGCTAAAGCCGGGATATGCCAGTGATTTGAGCAAAAAAATAATTGGCAGATTTGATTCTGAAATTTCACAATTTTACCAAGAAAGTGATCGCAGCCGGGGAGGATTAATTTTAACCAATCGCCGCGGTTTGATTGAACAATGGCCAATTATGACATTGGCGATGGTATTGATTAGCAACGGTAATCGAAAAATCAGCAACTGGTTAGAAGCGGAAATGATAGCGGCGGAGATGCTTAAATATACCAAGTCGATGCCGGGAAGTCATTTTACAAAGGATCGCCGCAGTTCATAAGTTTTAAAATGGCGGATAAAATATTCGTGGATGTGAATGAATGCCTGGAAAAACCACTTCGATTTCAGTTATTAAGGAACAGTTAATAGCCAGGAATTTTGCTCCCCGGAAAAGCTTGGGGCAAAATTTTCTGACGGATGATAATATTTTATCTAAAATTATAACTGCCGGAGATCTCGGGGAAAATGATTTAGTATTGGAAGTCGGGCCCGGTCTTGGAGCCTTGACAGAGAAGCTTGTTGAGCGTTCTAAGCAGGTGGTAGCGATAGAATATGATCGCGGGCTGTTTACAATCCTTCAAGAGAAGTTTGCGGATTCCAAGAACTTAATCTTGTTTAATCAAGACATTTTGGCAACGGATTTGGCGGAAATCTTAAAAGATTATCCGAGGGAGGTATATTGCTATAAGGTTATGGCAAATTTACCTTATTACATAACGACTCCTGTGATTTTTCAATTGATTGAATCGTGGTTGCCATGGAAAACGATGGTTTTCCTAGTGCAAAAGGAAGTAGCGGAACGGATGGTTGCAGGACCCGGAACTAAAGAATATGGTGCCTTGACAGTAATGTTGAATTTTTATGGAAGTGTAAAGAAAATAGGAAATGTGCCGAAAACCGTTTTTTACCCCAACCCACAGGTGGACTCGGCAATCATTCAAATTAAATCCTACGGCAGACAGGATTATTCTTTGGTTTATCCTTATTTACATCGAGTAGTACAGGCCGCTTTCGGCCAAAGGCGGAAAACGATTTCAAATGCTTTGACATCCCTTGGAAATTCATTCGAGGATAAGGAGTTAACAGCGGAATTGCTTAGAAAGAGCCAAATTGATCCGATGCGGCGGGGCGAAACCTTGTCAGTTGAGGAATTCCTTCGCATTTCGGAAGAACTACAAATAAGAAGCTCTTAAAAGGTGTATCCATGATATTTAACAGCCCGACTAAAGGGCGGATGGCATTTGATCAGGTCTTTAAGGATATAGTTGAGTATATCCGCGAAGATTCAAAAATTAAATACAAATTAATAGTGGGCACAGATTCTCAGTTGCGGGAAGATGTATGCTATGTGACTGCCATTCTTATTTTACGTGAAGGTAAAGGTGGCCGTTTTTATTATTCAAAAGAACGTGAAAAAACCAAACTAAGTTTAAAGCAGCGGATTTTTTATGAGACTTCAAAAAGTTTAATTGTGGCTGCCAAATTAGCTGAGAAACTGACGATAAATGGTCTAGCTGAGTTGGATATTGAAATTCATTTGGATGTTGGGGAGCAGGGACAGACAAAAGAAATTATAAAAGAAGTTGTAGGTATGGTGGTGGGGAGTGGCTTTGATGCCCGCATTAAACCTGATTCTTATGGTGCTTCAAAAGTTGCCGATAAATATACGAAATAGGTTTGGGGGGCCTCTTAAAAAACCACTCTATTCCATTATTTTTAATTTTTCTACTATAAAATCATTGACAAATTAGAGGTTTTTCCAGTATAATATTAAATTTGACAATTTCGGACAGGCATGGTATAATACATCCGATATTGTGAAGGAAGGTGAACTCTTTGAAGGAGGCTGGGATTTTAGATCGTATTCGAGAAGATTTAAATGTATTCGTAGGGAAACCTATTCGAATAAGAGCTAACCGAGGCAGAAAAAGAGTATTTGAAGTTGAAGGGATTTTGGAACAAACTTATCCCAAAGTTTTTGTGGTAAGTTTTAAAGAGCGGCAGGTTGAAAGAAGGATTTCGTATAGTTATGCTGACTTATTGACTCAAGCCGTAGAGTTATCAGTCGGAAACAACAGAATTGGTACACTCGGAGAAATTGCAACCGGTTAAGTTTTTAAGCCCGTCATTGAGACCATCGTTGACGGGTTTTTTGTTTTAGGTGAAATATTCGATGGGGGACGCAGGAAAGAAACGTTCCAGTAAAGTAATAATATTTTGTTTGAGTCGAAGATAAGCTTCCTCCGGATAAATATATTTGACCAGGCCGAAACGTCCGAACTTCCTGCGCCTTAATGATTCATTCAAATCCAAAGAAGTGTTTGGGAAACGCTCCAAAATTATTTTTTTAGCGCTGTTTGTAAAACGGTGAGTGATTAATTCGAAAGTTAAATCCGTCGGTATATCTTTGAGAGAATGAGCAAGCTCGCGGAAAAGATCGGCGTATCCCTCTTCATAACCGGGGTAAATGAATAAAGGGGCAATAATAAATCCCAGGGGATAACCGGCTTCGGCGATTTTATTGGCAGCCGTAATCCGTTCCCGAAGGGAAGCGGTATGATGTTCAAATTTTTGAATCATTTCAGCGCTGTTGAGGCTAAAACGAAAACGGGTATGTCCTCCGTGATTAAGTTGTAATAAAGAGTCTACGTTGGTGAATTTAGTGACTGTACGCAATCTGGCATATTTTAAATTTCCGAAAAGTTCGATGGATTTCGCTAAGGAGCCGGTCAGATGTTCAACCGCTAAAGGATCGGAAGTGCTTGCCGCTTCAAAGACGGTTATATTCGGGGCGTTTTGTTCGGAGATTTCTTTAATTTTGGAAAAGATTTCTTTGATATTAACGTACACTTTAATGTATGGTTTTTTACCCATATGGGTCTGTAAATAACAATATTGACACTTGCCGGGACATCCGCTGACCATTGAAAATTCATAGTCTGCTGAAGGCTTACAGGAATCAAAACGGATATCTTTTTTAACCCCCACGACTAATGTTTGTTTTCCTTCCGTAAAACTCTGGTGGGGATTGCTTCCGGGTATCCCGGTTATACGGTTATTGGAAGCGAGCATGTGGATTTCAGCGCCTGTTCCGGCTAGACGATTTAAAATGTCATTTCCCATTGGATAGTTTAATGCGGCTGCTTCAAAGTAAACCCGTTTGGGCTGGAATAATTTCATGTTTTTTCGCCTTTAAAAATGATTTTATACGGTTATTCATGCTATGATGTTATTGTTTGAAAAATCTCCAGAAAATATCATTGATTTTTCCGTAAAATTTTTTCAGAATGTAAAATGCTGGGGAGAGGAAAATGAAACTTGGGAAAAGAAATGGATTTCATCAGTGATAAAATTGCAGAACGTTTAGGGGGACAAGATTTCGGTAAAACAACCAAGATTTATAAATTTGTCAAGATTAAACAAGCAAAAGAAGAAGCAAGAATTAACCATCCGGAAAGACCTTTGATTGATATGGGGGTTGGAGAACCGGATAAACCCGCAGATTCTTCAATTGTTGAGGTTTTATGCAAAGAAGCGGGAAAACCCGAAAACCGATGGTATTCGGATAATGGAATTTATGAATTTCAAGAGGCTGCCGTTGAATATCTGAATAAGGTCTATCATTTAAAAGGTCTTAGTGTAGACAATGTTATTCACGGTATAGGTTCCAAACCGATATTAGCATTGCTACCGCTTTGTTTTATCAATCCGGGGGATATCATTCTGACGACGAGCCCGGGTTATCCAATCTCTGCCACATATACGCAATATCTCCAAGGTCAGGTTTATAGTCTTCCTTTGCGAAAAGACAATTGTTTTTATCCCGATTTTTCTGAGATTCCCCAACCTATTAAAAATAGGGCCAAATTACTTTATTTGAATTATCCCAATAATCCAACGGGTCAAGTGGGTACTGCAGAATTTTTTAAAAACGTAATCAAATTCGCTTTTGAGAATAATGTTTTTGTGGTTATGGATGCTGCATATTCCGCGCTTACCTTTGACGGTAAACCGCCTTTGAGTTTTTTGTCGATAGAAGGAGCTATGGAAATAGGAGTGGAGGTTCATTCGCTTTCCAAGGCTTTTAATATGACCGGCTGGCGGTTGGCATTTGTCGTCGGTAGCCCTAAAATCATAAAAGCCTATGGTACGGTCAAAGATAATACTGATTCCGGTCAGTTCAGGGCGATTCAAAAAGCCGGTATTTA
This sequence comes from Bacillota bacterium, assembly GCA_023392595.1. GTDB lineage: Bacteria > Bacillota > UBA4882 > UBA8346 > UBA8346 > UBA8346. Next base: position 8,868 of record JAEVYU010000057.1, read on the forward strand.
TGCATTACAGCATCCGGAACTCACTAGAATCAATTCTGAGCGATATTCAAGAAGATTCGATTTAGTGGTACCGGTTTTGCGGGAGCTTGGATTTGATGCACAAAAACCCAAGGGGTCTTTCTATTGTTATGTACCAGCCCCGAAGGGGACAAAGTCCGGTTTGAAATTTAAAAATGCAGAGGAAGTATCGGAATTTTTAATTAGAGAAGCTTCAATCTCAACAGTTCCGTGGGATGATGCCGGTCCATATTTGCGGCTTTCGGTGACATTTGAAGCCAATGATTTTGAAGCCGAAAAAAGAATAGTGGCCGAAATGAAAGAGAGATTAACCGGACTTGAATTAATATTTTAAATCTAAAAAAATAGTTTCGGGGGAAAAAGATGGTAGCGTGGCAGGAACAAGCGAATGTTGCCTTGGAAGGAATCAAAAAGCGTTTTCAGGTCCCTATGACAGAATTAACAACGTTTAAGATTGGTGGCCCACTTGATTTATTGGTTGAGCCCGAACAAGAAGAGGATATCCAAAAAATACTGAGCTTTTGCCAGATTCAGAAACTACCATGGATGATGATCGGGCTAGGTTCTAATCTGCTGGTTAGAGATAAAGGAATCAGGGGCATTGGCATTAAACTTTCGGGGAAATTTAATTCTTTTGAAATGGGTGGCGAAACAGTTACAGCCGGTGCAGGAATGACTTTGGGAGATTTAGCGAAGGAGACGGCGCATCGAGGCCTTTCTGGACTCGAGTTTGCCTGTGGAATTCCCGGAACCGTCGGTGGGGGCGTGTATATGAATGCCGGTGCGTATGATGGCGAAATGGCGGGAGTTTTAAAGAGGGTTCAAGCCATCGATGAAACAAAGGGCCCTATTTGGTACGAACGAGCGGAACTGAATATGGGGTATCGGAATAGCCGGTTTCAGAGTAGTGGGCAAATCATTACCATGGTTCAGTTGGAACTAAAGAAGAGTGATAAGGAAGGCGCCGAAAGCAAAATAGCCCAATTAACTTGCAGCCGGGAAAGTAAACAACCATTGGATATGCCAAGCGCGGGTAGCGTTTTTCGCCGTCCGGCAGGGCATTACGTAGGCCCTTTGATTGAACAATCGGGGCTGAAGGGCTTTTCTATCGGCGGAGCCCAAATTTCAATGAAGCATGCCGGTTTTATCGTTAATAAGGGTGGGGCAACGGCTGGAGATGTGATTGGCTTAATTAAACATATCCAAACAAAAGTCAAAGAAAAATTCAATGTGGAATTAACCCCGGAAATTAGGATTGTGGGTGAAGAATAAAGCTTGCGCGCCCATGAGATTTTAATCCTTTTTCCTGTTTATTCATAGTTCCATTCGCAGGAACTGCTTGCTTTACGTCGAAATACCAATAAATAATAAATGGATGGGAAGGTTCGCAAATGCGGCGTTTTAACCGTTGGGCATTGGGATTCATCATAATTTTTTTAATTGGGAGTGGAATGATCCTGGCCGATGGAGACGGCGAATCATCATCACAACCAGTATATTCAGTTCCGCCCTTGGTTCCTAATTTGCCGGGGACTGAAATTCAATTACTCCCGAAAAATTATGATATATGGTCTTGCGATTGGTCACCGGATAGTAAGGCCTTGGTATTTGCCGGGAAGATGCAAGGTGAAGATAGTACGAAAATGCGTATCTGGTATTGGGCTTTAGATCCGGTTGCCGATCCGGCGCCTTTGACAAATACCGACCAGATGATTGACTTTTCTCCCCGATGGTCACCGGACGGAACCAAAATAGTCATGTCAAGGCGAATTTTTCCGGTTAAGTCGGGTAGCGCGAACATTAGTTCTTCCATTTGGCTTAAGGAGTTGCCCGGCGGTGCCGGCAAACAATTAAGCATAGGTACAGAAGACAGGGATCCGTATTGGTCTCCCGATGGGACCCAAATCGTTTTTAGCAGGGGGAAAGGACCCTATAGCGGACAATTATATATTTTGAATGTAAAAGATAATTCTATTAAGTTTCTGACTGGGGATGAAGGCGAACTTCTCATGTCACCCTGCTGGGGAAAAGATGGTAATATTTACTATACTCGTCTAACTCCCAGCCCTAAAACGGTGACGGTTTCGGGACAGAACTATCAGGTAATGGATTTTGGGAAAGGCGGTATTTGGTCAATCAATCCTATTACCAGTATAGCCCGGGCAATGATTAATGATGAATATGACAACCGATTACCTTCGCTTTCTCCAGACGGTTCAAAATTGGCCTTTGTTTCAAATCGGATTCCAACGAAAGATGGAAATGGAAAGTTTGATCGGGGCAGTTTGTTTATTAAGAAATTGCGCACTAACGAGATTTATTATATTACAAATAAAGTGGGTCTTAACGGCGGTTCCCTTAGTTGGAGCCCGGATGGCAAGAAATTGGCATTTTTTACTTTCCGCAGCATTCGTCCGGCAATTTGGGTTATCAATATCCCGTAACTTATTGGTGAGGGAAATTTTTGCAGATTCTATAAAATAAAAAATTCGAATACCGGCATCTACTCGGCGCCGGGTTTTGCTTTTCTTTAAGTAGTCGCGACTCAGGTGTTTTTGTCCTTTATAGAATACTCGAAACATAGAAGGTAAAACTAATTTGAGGATTTGGAGGCCACCCAAGAGAAGGAACAGCATTTAGAAGGAAAAATGGCTTTTTTTGGCGAATTAAGAGCCTGCATTGAATTTAAGTCGCAAGTTATTTTTGTTTGATAAAAAACTATAGCAGTGACCCGTTAAGGCGCCATTCCACTTTTAACACGGTCATTTGCATTTCGTGAGTTGGAATCTATTTTGAGGTGAAGGTCTTGTTTCAACCGATACAATCCAGTACTGTCGTGCAGCAGATTATTGATAAAATAACCCAATCTTTAATCAGTGGGGAATTGAAACCGGGCGATCGCTTACCGCCCGAGCCGGAGTTGGCTATACAGCTTGGAGTAAGCAGGACATCGCTTCGGGAAGCGTTAAAAACTCTAGGCGGTTTAGGAGTCCTGGTGGCCCGAAAACGAGGGGGCACTTTTATAGCTACTTCCAGTTCGCAATCGATGATAGAGCCTTTGATCTTTAATTTGATTATTGAAAAAGGTTCTAAGGAAGATCTCTTTGAATTGAGAGTGCTTCTTGAAGTTGATGCGATTGAATTGGTGATTTTAAAAGCTACGGATGGAGATTTGGAGCAACTGGCCGGAGAACTTACCAAATTTGAAAAAACAATTCCTACGAATAATTGGGACTTATTATCGGAATTAGATCTACAATTTCATTTAAAGCTGTTACAGATAACCAAGAATTCTTCATTTGTTAGGATCAGTCAGGTAGTGATGCAGCTTTTTGCGACTCCAATTAAAAAGACACTCCATGTGATTGGGCCTGAGCAGGTTTTAGCCAATCACCGGGCGCTTTTTCAGGCTATCGTCGAACGGGATTTATTAAAAGCAAAAGAGCATGTCATCAAGGCATTTGAAAATTCAAAGCAGTTTTTATAGAACTTAGTCGATATATTTTGATCGATCGTACCGGCAACTGGGGTTCCAAAAGATCCATTCTTGAACGCCCGCATCTTTCACTGCCTGGATTTGCTTTTGTATTTCATTTCGGCCGTAATGGTAGCCTAGACTGAAATCTTGCAACCAGGGCCGAAGTTGAGGTGTCTTGCTGCCAAGGCCAAGCTGATCTAACCTTCTTTTTGCATCGCTCACCCCATGAAATACAGTCAGATACGGGTTGGAATTGGGATTTTTCAAACCAAAGGTTCCTAATGCATAATGAGATGGATAAACCATAGGGCAAATAACATCAACACTTGAGGCGATTTTTTCGAATTTTTGACCGATGCCAAGATCATCCGGGGCTGAAGTTGTAAGTCCGAAAATATCCGCCGCAATAGGAATTTGATAATTTTTTAATTGGGTTCTTGAATATTTCAGAAACTCTTCAATTACATCCTGGCGTAATTGTTGGGTACCGTATGGATATACGCAACGTTTTAAATCTCCGTCGCTGGTAAAACGGACATAATCGAATTGGATTTCTTGAAAACCCAAGCCGATGGCTTCTTTTGCAACATCGATAATATAATTCCAATATAAACGGTTATTTGGATCAATCCAATTGAGGCCTTTATGGTCATGCCAGAGTCCGCCGTTAATATCTTTTACTGCCCATTCCGGCTTTTTTCGGGCCAAAAAAGGATCTTTAAAAACAACGATGCGGGCTATGGGATATATATTATGTTCCCGGAGAGTTTGTATCATTTTTTGCGGGTTGGTAATTTTATTTTGAGATGCTTCATTTTCAGCGGCTAAAGTAACCTTTGACTTATAACTGATGGTTCCGGTATCATCCTTAACATCAATAACGAGGGCGTTCAGTTCCGTACTATCAATGAAATCAACTAATCTGGGGAACCATTTGGAAGAGCCGGCCATCCAACCCGTGGCATAAATGCCCTTTACAACCTGAGGTTTTTCCCGTTGAACGGTCTTAACTTCTTTTAAACGGGGATCTTCGGCAACTTTTACAGGTGATAAATGAACCATGGGAATGGCACTGGAAGACGGTTTTACTTTTTCCGGGAAAGCAGCAGCATTCATAGCTAAAAAAATAACAGGGATTATTGGGAGTAAACAATAGAATTTCCGTAGGGGATCCCGCATGGTATTTATACCTCTCGTTTTTAGAATGATAGAGCGTCGGGTAAATTAAGAACATTGAAATCGATGAGAGATCTACTTTAGTAAAGCTTCTCTGCCGTCATCATGGTCATCGATGAGATGATTTCGCTTGGTAAAAGCTTATACCTTTGTAAACCTAAAGGTAAATGCAGGTTGATAGGGGATGTTGAAATGAAAGCGGTTATGGTGAGCGATAGCCATGGATGTTTTGGAGTCCTGCAAAAAATTGTGGCGAGGGAAACCCCGTTTGATTTATTAATCCATTTAGGGGATGGAATAGAAGAAATACTTCGTCTTAAATTGACGAAAGATTTTAATCTTGATGCGGTTGCCGGAAATAATGATCCGAGAGATTACTTTCCGGACCATTTAACGATGAAGCTGGGGCCTTATCGTTGCTTTATGACGCATGGTCAACTGTATTCGGTCAATGACAATTTTGACCAATTGGTTGCAGCTGCTAAAAGAGAGAAAGCAACGATAGCCTTCTATGGACATACTCATGCCTATCATGATCAATTCTATCAAGGGGTAAGACTTATTAATCCCGGAACGATATGTTCTTATTTAAACCACTGCCCAACATATATAACGATTGAAATAAAAAACCGGGAACTGGCAGTTACGAAAATTGATTTAAAAAATATTGACTAAGCTAAAACGTTCTCTTTCAGGGATATGCTGAATATAGTGTTTCAGACTACCCAGTTCCATTTGGGCTTCGGAGGATTTTTTGCTTTGGACGGCTTTTTCCGTTCGAATCAGGGCTTCGTCGATTGAATCCATTTCCCGGTGAATAATCAACATAGCCCAAAAAGGCTTGATTTTTTTCCATTGATTTTGAAAGAGAATCAGTTTTTTCGCGGCCCGTTTCCATTGTTGTTGCTCGATTAGAGCGTCTATGTATTTGATTTCCCTGGTAAAATGTTGTGCGGTTTTTGTGAGTCGTGTTTGGGTATAGATGCCGAGACTGATAAAGAGGATTAATCCAACCATTGCAATGACCCAAACTTTCATGAGATTTTTCTTTTCCCGGGTTCTTTGGCCTGGATGAATAGTTTGCCGGTGGAATCTAAACTGGCAAAAAAAATCTGATTCCAATGGGAGAACCCAAATTGAGTTATTTGTTTTTGTAGCCATTCTTCAGATATTTTAGATTCTCGAAGCTGCTTATGCTGTAATTCGCCGTCAATAATCAACGTCAAAGGGAGTCCTTCATATTGGGTTTCAATTTGCATATCTTCAGGATTCACCGGCCTTTTTTGAGATTTGGGGATTACTGACAGTTTTCCGCTGGTTTCCAAAATTGCATATTCGACATCGGAAATATTGGGAATATTTTTCAAACGAAGTTGTTCCAACAGGTCGCTGATGTTGTAACGGAGTTTTGTTAAATCTTTTTGCTGGATTTTTCCATTTTCAATGAGTATCGTCGGACCCCCACAAATGATACGCCGGGCCGTGGTGCTTTTTAGCGAGATTAATGACAAGGTAATCTGGATGATTAAAAGAGTCAAAATCGGTATGATTCCATTGATGAGAGGTATGTCGGTATCTTGCATTGGAACGGCGGCTAATTCCGAAATGAGGATTGTTATGACAAGTTCATAAGGCTGTAATTGCCCTATTTGGTGTTTCCCCATAATTCGTATGATTAAAACCACCAATATATATAGAATTGCGGCTCGAATCGGAAGAGTCAACATTAAAAACACCTCAGAATCATTTTGTACGTTATCGAAAAGTTTATGCCATGGAAAGCAGACAAAATGGTAGAAGAAAGTGGAACTTCTGGCAGGATTTCGTATTCAAAAAAAGAAAATATGGGAGGGTTACCAATGAAAAAGATTGAAAAGACTGCTGCAACTATTTTAGCGCCGGTGCCGGCGGTGATGGTTAGTTGCGATGGGGATGGATTTCATAAAAATATTATTACCCTGGCTTGGGTTGGCACGGTTTGTTCCAATCCTCCGATGATCAGTATCAGCATTAGGCCGGAACGTTACTCATATGCCATCATTCGGGAAAGCAAAGAATTTATTATCAACATGCCCAGTACTGAGTTACTGCGAGCAACAGACTTTTGCGGAACGGTGTCCGGGAAGGATGTGGACAAATTTAGCGAGGCGGGATTGACAGCAGTCCCCGGCAAATTGGTGAAAGCGCCACTCATTGAAGAAGCTCCGGTTAATATTGAGTGCAGTCTAAAACAAATTATCCCTCTGGGGTCCCATGATCTTTTTCTGGCTGAAATTTTGTTGATTCATGTTGGGGAAGAATTTTTAGGCGAAAAGGGCCAACTGGATTTGGAGAAGATGAAAGGCGTAGCCTATGGAAGCGGTCATTATCATGAAATTGGTTCCAGTATAGGAACTTATGGATTTACGAGTCCAAAGGGTCATTAGGAATCTTTTTGGGAAATTTTCGTTGATTATGTTAATGCTGGGGTTATAACTCCCGTCAAATAAATTCCTTGTTGACGAGGAGTTCTGTTTATCTGGGGCAAATATTTAAGTGTTAATCATTGATTTTGAATGAAATTGATGATCCGGTTTATGAAGGCTTCGAATTGATAGACGATAGGAAGTGATGATTTGAAAACACGAAAGTTTTTTTACCTTTTTGTATGCATCAGCTTAATATTTTTATTTTCAGGCCTTGTGTGGGCGGCAAATCATAATTTGGGTGAGATCGAAGCGGGAAGCTATTCTTTAATCGCAGTGAGTAATCACATGCCAGCATTGTATAAAAAAGCCGATCAGTATTGGAAATCTCTACAAAGGGTGGAACTGGAAATCGGACATGTTGATCAATTTAAAGATGTGCCGAAACTGGGCTTAAAAAACCCGTACACCGGGAAAATTAAATTGGGTGATAAACCCGATCAAAGTTTCGGAGTGATTGTAGATATTGTAGGTGAAGAAAAAAGGTTGTATATTGATACGGATGGTGACGGCAGTTTTGCCGGTGAGAGATGGGTTCCGCTGTTGAATGAATGGTACGGTAATCAAAACTACTGGATTATAGCTCCGGAGCCTATTCGATTGATGGTGGGATATCGAGCCAAACCGGAACGGAAATTTCCAATTGAAGTATCTGTCAGCGGCGCTTTAATTGATTCGGGATCGGCTCGGAAAATAAAACCGTTTTTATTAATAGAGGACCGGACTTGGTTTCTAGCTAAAGTCAACGAGGATGGCGCTGAAAAATTAGTTGCAATCGTCGATCAAAATCATAATGGCTGTTTTAATGATCCCGGTGATTGGTTTGTAATTGATTATAACGATGATAGTTTTTTTACTTTGGATGAAGCTAAAAGCCGTAAAAAGGGCCTTCTCATCCAAAGTAAAAATAAACCGCTGAAGATCGATTGGGATGCCTATCCTGATATGTTGACGATCGGGAGGGAAAGTAAATAATGGGAAAACGAAATGCGTTTTGGTTGATTATGGCTTTGCTGATAGCCTTTACTTCCTGCGCTGCAGCGGGAAAACCGGCGGAAACCTTCAAAAAAGTAGTTCTTAGTAACGGTTTGACTCTAATGTATCGAGTAATGAAAGATGACCCAATGGTTTCCATGTATGCCGTTTTCCCCATTGGCATGAATACCGAGCGCCAAAAAGGAATTGCCCATTTGGTCGAACATTTGGTTTTCCGGGGAGGCTCGGGGTTTGCCTTTAAAGATATACTGGAGGCAACCAATCGCCAAGGAGGACACTTTAACGGCTTTACCTCTTTCTATAGCACGGTATATAATTTTGTGGTGCCGAAAGATAAATTTGATAATGCATTTCAAATTTTTAACGGCTCGATATGGCAGACGGATTTATCCGAAACCAATGTCAACCTGGAAAGAAAAATAGTGGTCCATGAATTGGATATGGATTATGCGATGCGTATACAGTACTATCCAATATTCCATTATTTTTATGCCGAAAATTTCTATAGCAAAGAAACCGTTGACTCCATGACGGTGCAAAATATCAAAGATTTTTACCAAACATATTATCAACCCGGTAATGCTACGTATATCATAGCCGGTAATATCGATCCCAAAGTCATTATCGCCAAATTGACACAAGTTCAAAATGGTTTTGGGAAAAAGAATGCTCCCAAGGAAATTCTCAATGAATACAACCTGCCCCATCAAGATGTCGTTGAGGAAAGGAATCTCTACCCTTATCAATACCAAGTTCTCATGGCTTATCAAATTTTCGGCCTATCTCCGGAGGAACGTATGGTACTTAAGATGCTATCTTATCTGTATGGCCGTGAATACAAAATCGATTACCCCAAAAATGAATCACAGGCATATAATGTGGTCAGCCGTACCCTGGGCAAGGAAGATTATTTTGGAATCTACTATCTGGAGTCCAGACACGCCTTTACCGAGGAAGAATACCAAAATGTGAAAAATAACATGCTCAAGTTTATCCGGCAATTTAAAAAAGTAGATATCAGTGCGGTTCGTAAAGAATTTATCCATGCTGTTGAAAAAGAAAGGGCGAGCAGTAATCAATCCGCAGTCGATGCCGTAGAGTATGAAGTGAGCCGTCTTACCGATCCGGACAATATAACTGTGGATTCTCTGGAAATCCTTCAAAAAATCAATAATCAAGATTTACGGCGAGTCATCGACAAATATCTATCCAGTCCGCCAACTGCATGGATCCTTGTAAAAAACAACAACGCAGGAGGTGAGTAGGGTGGGTAAAAAAATATTCACTACCGTGCTTATGATTTTACTGATGGTCATATCTTGCAATTACCCGGTCCTTGCTGAAAATCCTTCTTCGCTCCAACGGTCGACTGTGAACGGAATGAGTGTTATTCTTCAGCGAAATCGCTCGGAAATTGTCCAAATAACATTGTTATTAAAAACGGGTAGCGGGATTGAACCAGCGGGTAAAAAAGGCATAGCTTACATTATGAATAATATTGTTTACTATGTGTTAAACGATGATTCGAGAGCCATTGCCGATCCGGTCGATGTCACCACGGAGCCGGATTACACTCTCATTACGATGACGACTTTGGCGCGGGATGTTAAACCCACTTTGGAACGAATCAGGTATTTGTTGTCAGAGCCGATTTATAGTTATGATATTGTAGTTGATTTGAAAGAGGCTTTCACTACCAGTCTAAAAGCTATGCTTGCCCAAACCAAAACCTATTCTGATTTTACAAAGGTGTATTATGGCGAGGGGCACCCATATAATGATTGGCCAGATTTGGGAACCATTGCTTCCATAAGTGGCTCAGATGTTTATAAGTGGTATCGCCAAACCTATCAACCCGGCAATGCAATTTTATCCATATCCGGCGGAGTGCGCCAAAGCATGGTGGATATTGAGAAAATATTTTCCAAAATGAAAAGTGAAACCGTAGACCGTCATTTAGTGATTCAACCCCTGTCTATTACCCAGGATAAACATCTTCAACAAATTGATCCCAATGGACGGGCAACTTCCTTATGCATGGGTTTCTCAGCCCCAAGAATTCAGGACCCTGAATTTCCGGCTTTTAAAGTTTTAGCTTATTATTTGGAAGACTATCAACATTATTTCGAAGAATTACGGGTTAAAGAGGGTTTATTTTATAGTGCCAGCGTGTATTATAATTATATTGACAAACCCAAATCACCGAATATCGTTTTCATTACCATGACGGATCCTGATTCGCTGAAGATTGTGGAAACGAGAACTCTGGATGTGGTCAAAAAACTAATGAACACCGGTATTTCGCAAGAAGAAATTGATAAAGTGGTTAAAGCGATGAAAATTGAAAATGAGGCCCGGAAGTCAAGCGGGAAGGGTTTAGCGACTCGGAACGCACTGAGCCAGTATTTACAAACGCAATATGTATATGATGAAATTCTGATGCCTAAATTAGAGCAGGTGAAAACCGAAGATATTCAAAAAGCAGCTCAAAAATATTTACAGCATTACATTGAAGTATCTTATGTACCGAAAAAAGTGGAACAGCCATTTTAGTGGATGTCTGTATGGTTTGCCAGTCGGGCTTGATGAGATTTCGAAGGATAGAAAATGTCTGCCTGCCAGTATGCTATGGATAATTCGAAACAGAGGTCGCGAATGATGCGGGGATTAGTAGTTTAGATGCTCCTTGCCCTTCGTGGCCTTCTTATTTATTTAATCGGTAAATGAGTTGAAATACAGTGAAAGTTTCAGGCTAGGAAGAAGTGAATTCTAAATCAACATCATAGTCAACAGGAAACATGAAAATTATCTTGACAAAATTAGTTAACGATATTAAAATTTATATAGGTTTATATTTGAAAAGAGAAGGGATTTACGAATGGAATTTGACCTGTTTCAGCGTTCTGCCAAATTATTTTGCCAAGCGATTATTTATAGGGTTTTGAAGCCGTCGTTGGATGGCATGGCAAAAGAGCAATTGACGGAAGTTCAGTTATCATGTATAAAATTTGTTGCAGTTCACGATGAACCTTCCATTGGTGAAATCGCTAACGGTCTATCCATAAGTAATGCGGCTTCCGCAAAATTGGTGGATCGTTTGGTCCGGAAAAAGCTGCTGACTCGGGAAGAAGACCCCGAGGATCGCCGGGTTTTGAAGATTAAGCTCACAGCGAAAGGGCAAGAACTGCTGACCGATATTGAAAGAATCGAAGAAATCCAATTCAAGGAGATCTTGGAGAGAATGTCCGTCAAAGAGAGAGAAGCCTTGGAAATCGGTTTGGTCAGTTTCCTCAAAGCCGCCCTACAATCTCCGGAACAAGTGGAACAAATCTGCCTTCATTGCGGTTGGAACCATGTTATTCGATGCCCTGGAAACATCCGGTACCGGGAATTAACAGGCAGGGATAAGTCACCCAACTAATTTTCCATTGAAGGAGGAGTCAAATGACGAAGAAATTGGAAATTTATAAATGTGAAGAGTGTGGGAATGTTGTTGAAGTCGTGCATGAGGCCGGGGGACAGCTGGTATGTTGCGGAGCCCCTATGAAATTAGTCACCGAAAATACCGTTGACGCTTCGAAGGAAAAACATGTGCCGGTGGTTGAAAAAACCGATGATGGTTATAAAGTAACGGTTGGCAGTGTCATTCATCCGATGGAGGAAAAACACTATATTGAATGGATTGAATTGTTGGCGGATGGTAAGGCGTATCGGGCTTTTTTGAATCCCGGCGACGCGCCGGTGGCTACATTTTGTGTGGAAGCCAAACAAGTTTCAGCTCGTGAATACTGTAATGTCCATGGTTTGTGGAAAGCGTAATCCCAAAAGAGGCTGTCTCATTTAACTCCTCAGAGACAGCTTCTTTTTTTATGCCTTTTTTAAAGCTCCCATCCTTGATCCGAATGCCATTTTTCCGCCACAGCGATCATAGAGTTCACAGACACTTTTTCGGTGTACTCTGTGACTTCTGTGGTGTGATTGTCTCAACAGAAATTACAGTTCTTGGTTTGTTTTCGAAAATAGTTGTTGTATAATAATTTTGATTCATTTATGGGATAATCATTATGACTGAGGATGGTAACGTATGGGAACGATTATCAATGTCGTTGCGATTTTAATCGGGGGAACAGTGGGAGTGTTATTCAGCAAGCGATTTCCGAAGCGGCTTTCAGAGACGGCGCTGGAGGTTATGGGACTATTTACCCTCCTGGTCGGTATAGGAATGGCCTTGCAAGGTAAAGAAACCATTTTTATTTTAATAAGCCTTGCTTTAGGGGCTATGATCGGCGAAGGAATTAATATTGAAAAAAGGTTGGACGAGTTTGGCGTGTGGATCGAGGAACGGTTTCTGGTTAAAGAGGGAAGCCCGGCCAAAGGATTCATTTATGCCAGTTTGGTATTTTGCGTTGGTTCCATGGCGATTGTAGGGAGTATAACCGATGGTGTCAGCGGCGACTATTCGATTTTATTCACCAAGGCAATGATGGATGGAATTATTGCCATTCCATTTGCCGCCGGAATGGGATTTGGCGTCTTGGGGTCGGCGCTTTCGATTTTAGTTTATCAAGGAAGCTTAACGTTGCTTGCCAAATTGTTACAGCCAATTTTTAATCCCGGTGTGGTTCGGGAGTTGACCGCAGTCGGGGGTGTTATCGTCATGGGGATCGGGATCAATATTATGGGGCTAAAAAAGATTCGGGTCGGTAATTTCTTACCGGCATTAATACTGATTGTGGTAATAATATCTTTAAAGAGTAGGATTTAAATGACTTGTAACAAATAGTTAAAGATATATTTACAATAAATATTGAAATGATAATAAAATGCCGGATTACTACAGGTAAGGGCATTTTATTTTTTTGGTGAAATTGCCCGCTTAACTTCAATTCAGCATACCGATGGCAAAGTGAGTGATAGAAGCTTGTTAGTTCAGGCTTTATTTTGAAACGAAATTCAAGGAGCGCTGTTGCATTTACTTATGCTTTTTGATAATATATAATCGGCGTAAAATTGTAATATAAATCAAGGGACGGGGTTAATTGTTTTAATGATCGTTGGATTCAACCTAATATTTTGGTTTGTAGGTTTTGGGGTAGTCGTTAAATTGCTTTATCCTGGATGATTTAGATTTTCGTTTCCCCGCCCGTTTAAACCATAGGAGGTGAAAAGCCAACCCAAAAGTATAACAGATTTCGTAAATAGTAGAAGTATTGTTACCTTCTTATTTGCAGAATCTGCCATTTATCCAGCTTTATCATTAAATTATAGAAAGGAATACTAACATGTCAATGTCACATCTCCAGCTTTTACCTTTTGAATTTTGGTCATTGTGGGTGGTTTTTGCAATTTCCATTATAGGGTTAGGATATGCATTGTTTCTTCGGGGTCAAGTTATGGCCAAAGATAAGGGCGATTCCAAAATGCAAGAGGTTTGGAATGCCATTCGTGAGGGAGCCGATGCCTATCTTGGCAGACAATTAAAGACCATTCTTCCTTTAATTGTGGTTCTTGCCGCATTGCTCTTCCTTTCCGTATATGTTGCTCCTCCTAGCGCCGAGGCTGCAGAACGTTTTCCCGGCGCCACTCCCGAACAATTAAAATTATATATCGGTCTTGGCCGGATGGTTGCCTTTATTATGGGCGCTTTCTTCTCTTTAACAGTCGGCCAATTCGGGATGCGGATGGCTGTTCAGGGTAATGTGCGTGTATCGGCCGCTGCCCGTCACAGCTTTTCGGAGGCTTTAAAAATTGCCTATCGTTCCGGGACCATCACCGGCATGCTCACCGATGGCCTTGGATTGTTCGGTGGTACTGTTATTTTTATGTATTTCGGTATGGCGGCTCCTGATGCCTTGCTCGGTTTCGGTTTTGGCGGTACTTTACTGGCATTGTTCATGAGGGTCGGCGGTGGCATCTACACCAAAGCTGCTGACGTTGGCGCGGATTTAGTCGGTAAGGTTGAAGCCGGCATTCCGGAAGACGATCCTCGGAATGCCGCGGTTATTGCAGACTTGGTTGGAGATAACGTCGGCGATTGCGCCGGTATGGCTGCTGATATTTTTGAATCGTATGAGGTAACCATTGTCTCCGGTTTAATCCTGGGTGTGGCCTTGGTTTCCATCACTCACGAAATTAAGTGGATTATTTTCCCGCTACTGGTTCGTGGTATTGGCGTACTCTCCTCGATTATAGGTACTTACCTGGTAAAAGGGAAAGATGATGGTACCGGCGATGCGATGGCTTCGATTAATAAAGGGTTTTATTCTTCGGCAGTGATTTCATTAATCGCCTTTGCGGTGCTGGCTCATTTCTATATGCATGAATGGCGCGCGTTTTGGTCTGTAGGTGTTGGTATTGCATTAGCCTTGGCATTGGATGAATTGACCAAATTCTTTACCGATACCCACTATTCACCGGTTAAGGAAATTGCCGGAGCTACCAAGACTGGTTCCGCAACCTTGATTTTACGGGGTTTGGTTGTTGGTTTTGAAGCGGCAGTCTGGCAGACCATCGTTATTGCAGTTACTATTTTAGCTGCTGTTGTGATTTATTGGGGTATGGATACCATTTATGTTCTTTATGGTGTAGCGATGACCGGTATCGGTATGTTGACCCTAACCGGTAACAACGTGGCAATGGACTCCTTCGGCCCGATTGCCGATAATGCCAACGGAATCGGCGAAATGGCCGGTTTGGATGATAAAGCCCGTCAAATCATGGCTGACCTTGATGCTGTTGGAAATACCACCAAAGCAATCACGAAAGGTGTGGCTATCGGTTCTGCGGTTATCGCGGCCGTCTCCTTGTTCGGTTCCTTCCTTACCGATGTTGGTAAGGTTCAAGCTTCGCAAGGTGTTGCGGAAAATCTATTACTCTCCGCTACAGGCATTCGGATTTCTACGCCGAGTATTTTTATCGGTATGTTAATCGGTGGAGCGATTCCTTGGCTCTTCTCATCTTTGACTATCAATTCGGTGGCCAGGGCTGCTGCTCTGATTGTTGAGGAAGTCCGCCGTCAATTCCGGATCCCCGGTTTGATGGAAGGTAAAGTACAGCCTGATTATAAACAAGCGGTGGGTATTTGTACTACGGCCGCTCAGCGCGAATTGATTCCGTTAGCTTTGATTGGAGTAATCACCCCGATTATTATCGGAATGCTGCTTGGTGTGGAGGCTCTTGGCGGTTTCCTGGCCGGAGTTATTCTCTCAGGGCAGTTATTGGCCGTATTTATGTCTACTTCGGGTGGAGCTTGGGACAATGCCAAAAAGACCATTGAAGACGGTCTATTCGGTGGAAAAGGTTCCGAAGCTCATAAAGCGGCAGTCGTTGGCGATACCATCGGCGATCCTTTAAAGGATACTGCTGGTCCTGCATTGAACCCGATGATTAAAGTTATCAATATGGTTTCTTTATTAGCGGCTCCGGTTTTGATTGTCAACGAGATTCACAACAAAGGAGCATTATCCGGTGGTACAATCATTACCAGTATTGTGCTGGCCGCGATTGTGGTAGGCGCCATTGTTTATTCCAAACTTGGCGGTTTCGGCAAAAAACAAGATAGTGCGGCTAAGTTCTAAGACCGGGCCTTTCTTGTAAAGTGAAAGAACCGGGCTGTTGCAAAAGATTTTTAATGGATCGAGATATACAATATATTGGCAAGCAATCCCAAACTGGATTCAATATATTGTATATCTCACCGTTTTTAATTATTTTGCAACAGCCCCTTTTATCGCAATCTCATTAATCAATGGATTCAAAATAATCATCATAAAGTTTATCTCGGCTTTTTGGAGGCAAGCATGATTAAGACCAAGGAGTTTTCTTTCCCTAAATCGATATATATCAAAATTCTGGTTTTTAATTCCTTGAAGCGCAGTCTATGGGCTTTTGTTTTCATGATCGTGCTCGTCATGTACCAAGCCACAAAAGGGCCTTCATTAACGCTTTTAATAATAGCCGTTTTACCGGTTTTGCTGCTTTCATACATCGTTTTCCGCTGCTGGATGCATTCGAATACCAAAACGCATCGTTTGTTTTTTAAAGAGAGAACCTTCGAAATTAATAGCAAAGATATGGATATTGTTTTGAAAGACGGTTCTATTTCAAAGATTCAAATCAATGATATTGCAAGGGTCGTCAAAAATTCCAGGTATTATTTGTTGTTTTTAACGAAAAAGCAATTCATTTATGTTCCGCTTTCTGCTTTTAAAACGCCGGGTGATGTCAATGGTTTTGATTCCATATTAAAGGCGAGAAAACGCGGGAAAAAACTCTAATGTCAATCGGGGAAGCATTGATCATATACACACAATGATACGACAAGGTGGAATTTCTTATGAGTGAAGGTTTAAACATTCCGTTGATTTTTTGTGCCCCATTCGCAGTAATTTTGTCATTGATTGCCATTATGCCTTTGGCTTTACCGCGTTTTTGGGAGAAGAACCTTAATAAAGCCATCGTAGCTGCTGTTGTCAGCATCCCGGTATTGATATTCATGATCATGAAATCTCCCCGCTCCCTCGGGAACACGATTGAAGATTATATCTCATTTATCCTACTTCTGGCTTCGTTGTTTGTTATTTCCGGTGGAATTTTAGTTAAAGGGGATTTAAAAGCAACACCGGTTGTGAATACTATCTTTTTACTGGTTGGGGCTATTATTGCTAACCTGATTGGCACAACAGGCGCCAGTATGTTATTAATTCGGCCATTACTTTCGGCAATTCGCGAAAGAAAACATATTATGCATATCCCGGTTTTCTTTATTTTTGTGGTTTCCAATATTGGCGGCAGTTTGACCCCGCTTGGCGATCCGCCGCTTTTCATGGGTTATTTACGGGGCGTGCCGTTTACTTGGACTTTTCGATTGTTTCCGATTTGGCTGTTTGCCGTCGTCGTTTTATTAATTGTTTTTTATATTTGGGATTCAATTGCCTATAAGAAAGAAGATGTCAACGCGCTTAAGCAGGATGTCCAAAACAAGACACCGTTGATGATAACGGGTAAAATCAATTTGCTATTTCTGCTTGGCGTCATTGCGGCTGTCTTTTGTCAAGTGCCGGCTCCTTACCGGGAACTGATTATGATGATCATGATTGTCTTGTCTCTGGTATTTACCAAAAAGGAATTGCGGGTTGAAAATCATTTTACTTACGGACCCATTATCGAAGTTGCCATTTTATTTGCAGGCATTTTTATTACCATGGTTCCTCTATTGATGCTTTTGGAAACCAAAGGAGCGGCTTTGGGAATCGTTAAACCTTGGCAATTTTTTTGGTTCTCCGGAGGGTTGAGTTCCTTTTTGGACAATACGCCGACCTATGTTACTTTTGCTTCTTTGGCGTCAAGTGTAACCCAAAGCATTGGTCATGGAGGATTCCCGATTGTTCAAGGAATCGGTGTCCGCGAAGATTTGTTATTGGCTATCAGCGCCGGATCGGTATTTATGGGCGCCAATACTTATATTGGGAACGGGCCAAACTTCATGGTCAAGTCCATTGCCGAAGAGCAAGGGGTTGGGGTGCCGCACTTTTTCGGTTATATGCTGTATTCGATTTGCGTCTTAATCCCGCTCTTTGGGGTTATAACGCTATTGTTTTTTAGATAATCAAGCCAAAGATATGAGTCATTAAAAAGAACCTGGAACTCACCAGGTTCTTCTCAGTTCACATATATAATGGGCTCCATAAGGTCTATGTTTCTTCCGTGCATGATTAATGTTTGGGCTTCATGGTGTCACAGCAGGTTTGCGGAGTGGTTCCGGCTGTTTCCGATTGTAAGCTAACTTTGGGCTCCTTTTGAGGGTCTTTTTCTACAAAATCTTTGCCGAATTCGACCTGGGTGGCGTTAATAAAATGGTCCTGAATTTGATCGGCATCCCCGCAGATATCATTGCGCACCCAAATCTGCTCAGCGGTACAAAATTGATCCTTCCCCCAAAACTGGCAACTGTCAACAGTACATCTGACTTTAGTCATGATTATCTCCTTTTCCAGAAAGAAATGATTGAAGTTTACCTCGGAGTTCCTAAGAATTCAGGTGAAATTAATTTTCTCCTCTAATGCTTAACTTATACCTGCTTTAGTATTTCTATAGTTGGTGTTTTATATTCTCTTCGGGTTGAGTTGCCAAGGGGTATCCATAGTTTCCCAAAAGGAAGCGGTAACCTATTGCTAGGTCCCGTGGATAAATGCCGGTTTGAAATCCTGATCATTGATAATGGTATCAACCAAATCAGGGTCATAATTCAGGCTTGCGTTGCCGATGGATAGATTCTTTTCGCCATAAGTATCTCCTGTGGCGGTATTGGCCTTTTCGTGGGATTCCATACCGGTAATCGCTGTATGGCCTGCAAATACCCCCGCATTTTGGATCATGGCATTTACATTGATAGACTGAATGTCAATATTGGTTTTTTGGATATCATGTTCAGGGGTGTCGAAAATGATATGTTGATCGCGATCGTCAATCGGAGTGTCAATTACATCAGGATCGCTCACCAAGCAAAGGTTTTGAACGATCAAATTCGAATCTCCGATTGAATTAAAGACATTATTCGATTTCCCGTGGGCGCTCCAGCCGACGGCGCTGTTTCTTTCACCGATAAAAATCCCGCAATTCCTTTGAATTGAATTAACGGAGATGTTCCCTTCAATTGTGATAATCATAGCATTCTTTTTCATACGTTAACCCCGCAAAAAGGTTTGACATCTTGATCATTCATGTTCCCATCGGCAACTTCGAAGCCGTCGAAATTGGAATTTACCGAAGCGATCGAATAATTAAAGAACCCGAAGAAACCACCGTTCCCGGCATTATATTTCATATTGGCATCCCAGCCGGTAATTACGGTATTTCCTAAGAAAATTCCCGCATTTTGCTGGGGATTATTAACACTTAAGGCTCCGACATTAACAATGGAAGGCATGAGCTTCTCCCGGAAAATTATTTCTCCAGAACCTCCTTTTCGTGGGGAGCATCTGAAGCAAATCCTCTGCTAATTATAATATTAGCTACCGAAAGTTGTCTGTCTTGGGAATTCAATGGTATAATGATTAGTTTTGAAATGTCTCTAGTTTTTGGTTCCAACTTTTGAGATGGATGGACTTTAAAAGAAAAAATTTGAAAATCTCAAGAATAAGCTTGGAAGGATTCCCAATAGCAGACTTGCAGGTGTGCTAAAGGACTTTTCAAAAAGCTTATTATTTTTTGGGATTCCCGTTCGAAAAAAGGGAGATGATAAAATATTAAGCCAATTTGCCATGTCTGCAAATCCCGAGTAACGGGAGTTGTTTGGCGCAGCCGATTCTTTTGGGGTGGGTCCGGAAAAGTTATTTGAAAGATTGAACAATCGTTGAAAGGAATTGCTATGATTGCAAAAATCGTACCATTCTTTTTGGAGGGCGGTGACTTTTTGAAACCATTCCGGATTAAAAATATCCAGCCAGTTTACCATGGAATATAGCTCCTTCTATTTTTGATGCCGCAAAAATTTCAATCCATTTTATACAGTTAATTTATGAATTTAGAAGGAAAAATAAAGCGGGCTTTTATAACAATATTTCTGGAAAACATAACAAATGAATTTTAGATGGAGATAACATGATTCGTTAGGATGAAAACAGATAAACATAAATCCTGGGGTGAACATACTTTTTAAAAAAATTGATGTTATTTATATGTAATATATTCTTGTGCATACAATATGATAGAATTTTAATTCTTGATTTCGTGTCAAGTTGATGGTAATATATAACACAGCAAAGCATGTTTTATAACATTAACATTACTTGCCAAACGGAAGCTTTATTTTGATTGAACAAACATTAAACAAATTGGAGGAATGCAAATGGAAACCAAAGTCATCTTGGACACCTTGTGGACGCTTATTGCGGGAATGTTGGTCTTTTTTATGAACCTGGGCTTTGCCATGGTGGAATCGGGTTTCAATCGCGCTAAAAACTGTGTCAATATTTTGTCAAAAAACTTTATCGTCTTTGCTGTCTCATCATTTGGATTCTTAATATTGGGCTGGGGGTTGATGTTTGGAGACGGTACTCCCTTTGTCGGTCTTAAAGGTTTATGGTTTATTAATGGGGCCGATAATTCTCCGGCGGTCGGCGATGCATATAAGGGAGTTTATTCTGCGATTTCGTGGACGGGAATTCCTTTACTGGGGAAGTTTTTCTTTCAGTTGGTTTTCTGCGGTACAGCCGCTACTATCGTATCCGGAGCTGTTGCCGAACGTATTAAGTATAAATCTTTTATTGTCTTTTCTTTCGTAATGGCAATCTTTATTTATCCAATCACCGGTCATTGGATTTGGGGTGGCGGTTGGTTGTCCCAATTGGGAATGTGGGACTTCGCCGGTTCAACGGTTGTTCACTCGGTAGGTGGCTGGGCGGCGCTGGCTGGAATCTTGGTTCTTGGTCCACGTTTCGGGAAATACACCAAAGATGGGAAGATTAATCCTATTCCCGGTCATAATATGAGCACTGCCACGATTGGCGTATTCGTCCTTTGGCTTGGTTGGTTCGGATTTAACCCAGGCTCCACGATGGCTGCCGATCCTAAGGCAATCGCCCATGTTTTAATGACCACCAATACTGCGGCCATTGCGGCGACTTTAAGCTCTACCGCTATTGCCTGGTGGATTTTGGGAAAACCCGATTTGGGAATGACCTTAAACGGATGTCTGGCCGGATTAGTCGCGATTACCGCACCTTGTGCATTCGTTAGTGTAGGAAGCTCTTTGATTATCGGTCTGATTGCCGGTGTTTTGGTAGTCTTGAGTGTAATCGGCTTTGACCGTATCAAAATCGATGACCCGGTTGGTGCTTTATCAGTTCACTTGGTGAACGGAGTATTCGGAACTTTATGTGTAGGCTTGTTTGCGCAGGATGGGATTGCGGGAGTTGCAACAGGCAACGGCCTTTTCTTTGGGGGCGGATTGAAGTTGCTCAGAACGCAATTTACCGGTGTTTTAGCAGTGGCTGTTTTCGTTATGGCGCTTTCGCTGATTGCCTGGTTGGTTATTAAGGCGGTAATGGGTATCCGGGTTAGCTTACAAGAAGAGATTGAGGGTTTGGATATTGGAGAACACGGCAACAGTGCTTACCCTGAGTTTTTAACCCGCAAACCGGTTTATTCTTATATCGGAGACGGCGCGATTGGAATTGAAACAGGAAAAGCCGTAGTGCAGGGGGTAAAATAAGATGAAACATATTATTGCAGTTATCCGTCCTGAAAAACTTGATGATGTGCGTCATGCTTTGGGAGAAGTCGGTTATTCCGGTTTAATGATTTCCGAAATTCAGGGACACGGCAAGCAAAAAGGGATCGTCCAACAATGGCGGGGTGAAAAATATAAAGTCGATTTAATATCGAAAATTAAATTAGAGGTCGTCGTGAAAGACGGGGAAGCCGAAGCGATCACGAAAACCATTATTGAAAACGCGCGGACCGGTGAGATCGGCGACGGTAAGATTTTTATCACTCATGTTGATGAAGTCATCCGTATCCGCACCGGCGAAGAAGGAGAAATTGCTCTATAATTAAATTGGATTTGAAAACGGCCTCGCATAAAGCGGGGCTTTTTTGATAATTTTTTTAAAACAGTAGAGAGAATTTTCTCTGCGCGGGAGAAAACCGTCTCAAGGGCGGAGAGAATTTTTAAAACGGCAGAGAGAATTTCCTCCGCGCGGGAGAAAACCGGCACGAGGGGAGAGGAAATTTTCAAAACGGCAGAGAGAATTTTCTCTGCGCGGGAGAAAACCGTCTCAAGGGTGGAGAGAATTTTCAAAACGGCAGAGAGAATTTTCTCTGTGTGGGAGAAAACCGGCCCGAGGGTGGAGGAAATTTTCAAAACGGGGCATCATCGATAAACGTTTCAATGTCGAGTGAAATCAATCAAATGGCAGCCAAGGCCGTTTTACTCCGGCACTTTTCTGGCACCAAAAAGTGTTTTTTGTGTGATATCGTTTTATTGGGAAGGCCCGGACCCGTTATCGAAGATAATGGGTTGTTTGATTTTGAGCCTCAGTTTGAATAGCTGCTTTACTTTTTAGGGAAAGGAGGTGAACAATTATTCATTCATTTTACTTAGTGAGCAACGGGAGAGTAATCATCAGATAATAGACTTCGGCGTCTGTGATAGTGAGATCCAAATCTTCGGCACTGGTGTTGAGGATATCTTTCAATCTTTGAAATAAATCGGCGTTGTGTTCAATCGCCGCATAACCATCCAGGGGCATGGGAATGGGAGCGGCGGTGGTGATACGTTCAAACATGGTGGCGCAGTGAATGTATATGCGGACGATCAAATCGGACGGAAGAGGGACTTGGCATAATTGCATGACCTTTTCAATAATATAGCGGGCGCTTTTTTCCACTTTTTTGACATCCAGCGAGGGTGCAAAGTAATACAGGTGTTCCCGGATGTGCTGTAGCTGCACCTCTAAAGGCATACTGGAGAGATTTTCCACGGGGATATCGCCGTCTGCCGGAAGACTGATTCCTTTGCTCCGCAACAGGTCACCGGGTCCTTTGGAATAAAGGAACTGCTCAATACTGGCATAAGGAACGCCGGGAATTTCCGGATTCATAATGCCGATAATCAGCTTCAGGCGCTTGCCAAGCCGGAGGGATATCGAAAAGATATCATCCTTGATGCCCAGCGGTAAAATATCGATGGTGGAGGCAACCGACAGATCCTGCAGAAGCATTTCGCGGACAATGCGCGCGCTGCCGACGCCGGTGATGCAATAGGTAATGATCACATCACGCATATCATCGGCGCCCTCCTCGGTGGAAGAGGAAGCCGGACGGATCGTGGTGAGCACCTCGCTCATTGCCGAGCCAAGATAGTCATGATAATCGCCGACCAGTTTCGAGGCAATTTCGTCAATGCCGTTATGGGTCATCAGGATCATCCGCGCACCTTCCAGAACGATCATCGGGTCCAGTATGGGAAGGATCCGGAAATAGCGGAGAGAGTCTTTGGATAAAGCCCGCCATAAAATGGACGCAACATTGAGGCCACAGAGAATGAGAGTGTCTTGAAAATTATTGCCCAGAATACCGAAAATTTTGGAGCGTAGCGTCGCCACATCAAGGTTATCGGACATATCCAACGCCTTGATGAAGCTGGTGTTGAGTAAGGTATTTGCAAAAGCGGAGATGCCAGTAGCGGAGCTGGCGTAACCGCACAGCAGAAGATTGACCGACGGTTGATGCTGGCCGACGGAGACATGGGCCAACAACATGGCCAGCAGCATAATTTCCCCATCCATCAGCTCGATGCCAAGGTAATTTTTCAGCAAAGGCATTATTTTGACGACAAAGGACTTTTCTTTTGGAAACTCGGATATACTCTCAAAATTGCTGGGGCTAAAGATAATCCGTCCCGCGTTGGCGTAAAACTTGAGCTGCTGCAGATAGTAGGCAATGGAATTGATGATATCCTGATCGTAGGATTTCCCAAATTCGATGGTTGCATATTGGATCAATTCGTGAGTGGCCTGCCAGACGACGGGGGCAATGGAGCCATAGAGGATACCAAGAGGGGCCGTCCCGCCGGAAATGGTATTCTTGCCGTGCTGCTTATATTGTTTGTCCAAATCCGTTACAATCAGGTGCTCGGCTTCGGTAACATCTTTGCCCAGTCCGCGATAAAAGAGCATTTTTTGTTCAATAAAGTTTTGAAAATCAAAGGCCATAAGGACCTGGCCGGATGCAGGAGAAAAGGAAAGGGGATGAGCGCAGGAAATTTCTAAACCGGCGTCCAGGCCGGCGGCTGACAGGTAGGCATCCACGTGCTCGTCCGCGGCGTAATGGATGCTGAGGTTCCGGGAAAGATTATAGATGTCGATGAAAAGATTCGCCTCGCTGGTGGCGTCGGAATGGCCATAGAACCAGTTGCTTTGCGCGCATGCAATCCGAATTTCATTCCGTAAATCGCCGATATTGTTTTCACCCCGGAAAGAGGCCAGCAGTTTTAGGGCCAGATAAGAGAGGTGAATGGGGCGTCCTAACTTTCGGGCTTCTTCGTAAAGAAATTGCGCGATAATATCCAACCGTTCATGGATAGGACGTTCACTTAACTCGGGAATTCGGATGATCAGAGGGATCCTACGTTTGAAGGTATTCAGCAGGAAGTTGGATGGATTTTCGGTGGTGGCGCCGATGATCATGACCCCGGCCGTACGGTCGGTGGTGTCGCCCAGCCGCCGGTATAGACCTTTATCAATCAAGGTGAAAAGCATTTCCTGCCCGGTGGGAGAAAGACGGTGCAATTCGTCCAGAAACAGGATACCGTTGTTGGCGATCTCGATTAGCCCGGATTTGTTGGTTTCCGCGCCGGTAAAGGCACCTTTTACATAGCCGAACAGCTGGGCTAGAAGCAACTGCGGATTATCGGAATACTCCGCACAGTTAAAGGTGATGAAAGGAACCGCGGCGCCGCGGGTTTCCGATAGATAGCGGGCCATTTCCGAGGCCAGCAGGGATTTGCCGACTCCTGTTTTGCCGATGATCAGCGCATGGATCCCGTGAGGAGGATAGGATACGGCGGCGCTGGCTATTTGTGTTTGGTATTTCAGACTGCCGTTATAACCGATCATCTTGGCAAAAGGAGCTATATCCGGCAAGCGGTCTGTGGATGCCGGTTCCGTCTTTGATGCCGGAATATAAAGGATCGGTCGAATACCGATCGTGTCCAGCTGGCCGAGAGAGACCAGTTCGTTGAGAGCCTTCGTGGCCTCTCCCTGCCAAATCCCGAAATGTTCCGCGACCGTGCTGGCTTGAACGCCGCTTTTTCGGTTGGCATTCTTGGCGGAAAGGCAGCGTTCTTCCACAAAACTCCGAATTTGATCCAACTGTGTCAATGAAGGAAATTCCCCTTTCATACATATCCTGCCGATAGGTCATACATAGCGGATTCGCATGGATTGGCCGCCAATTCCAAGCTGAGAACGATATTTGGCGACGGTTCTCCGGGAAATATGAATATCATTTTCCGCCAAGTGTCGCACAATATCCGTATCGCATAGCGGAGTGGACTTATCCTCTCCTGCGATTAAAGCCCGGATCGTGTTACGGGCAACCTCCGCGGGACAATCACTGTCGTTTAACGGATTGGAGAAAAAGTAACGGAAAGGGAAAGTTCCCCATGGCGTACTGAGGTATTTTTCGTGGATGCAGCGGCAAATTGTGGAAGGGTTCATTCCAATGGCTGCTGCTGCTTGCTTTTGCGTCATAGGGCGAAGAGCTTCCGGGCCATGGGCAAAGAAGGGGCGCTGCTTGACAACTAGATAGGAGACGAGCAGTTGCAAAGCATGATATCGCATCGTAAGGCTGCCGATCAAGCTGGCGGCCTCGGTTTTTTTCTCTTTTAGAAATTCCGACGCTGCCGCGTCAATGACACCCTTCATATAATCCGGGTCGAAAGAGAGCAGGGAAGATGCTTCACCGTGGATCGAGATTTCCGGATGCTGTCCGGAGAGGTTGACCACGGCGTCCGCCAGGATGTAAGGGGTAAACGGGTTGTTAGAGAAACGGCTTCCCGGCTTTGGGTCCAGTGTCTGCACATAATCCAGTATCTGTTGAATACGTGAACAGCTGATTTTGTATTTCCGTTTCAGGGAGGAAAACTGGCGAGCGGCCAACGCGGGAAGATCCCCCTGCAGAATTTGCATCAGGATATCATAATCGGCGATCTGGCTGTCAACCTGCAGCATGAGACATTCACTGAGACTTCTGGCGCCTATGCCGCGTGGAGTGAAGGTTTGGATAACTTTCAAGACCCGTTCGGCCAGTTCGCGGCTACAACTAGTGGCGGCTGCAGCCGCATCAAGATTTTCGTCAAGATAGCCGGCGCTATTGATGTTGAAGATCAGGTATTCAGCGAATACGGCTTCCTTCGGGGAAAAAGCACAAAATGCGGCTTGAAACCGCAGATGTTCATAGAGGGAGCTTTCTTCACGGACGAATAATGGTTCCTTCAACGTCAACGGCCGGGAGAGGGAGCCTGACGAAGGGCTCGCCGTTTCATCCAGTCCGCTGTCAGCCGGGTTTGGCGATGTTCTATTGGGTATATTGTAAAAGGGAAACAGTGTTTCCTGCGTATCATAACGTAGCTCCAGATATGGGTTATTCAAAACCATGGCCCCTAAATACCTGGTCAGGGAAAACAACGGCATCGAAAGAAGCTGCAGGCTGTGCAGGGTCTGCGGCATCATTTTTTGAATTTGTTTGTTTTGCAGAGAATATTCCATATTTAACGATACCTTCATGAATGATTATGTTTAATTATATCATACCGTAACCCAGTTTAAAAAATATTTTAATCAATATTTTAGAAAATACATTTTGGTGGCACAAAAATTGCATATAGAAATGAATGGAAGGGTGGGAAGACGCCATGACGATGAAAGAATTTCGGCTGCCGTTTGCACCAGACACAGATATGGGTTTTGTCAGTGGATTTGTTATTGTGGCGGGAGGGTTCCACTGCAAAATCGAGATCTGTTGTAACGGAAAATGTTTTGATGCGAAATCCTTCTTGGGCTTTATAGGTGCAGGCATCTTCCCCGGCGCCGAGTTTGCGCTTCGTGCCGAGGGAGTGGACGAGCAGGAAGCGTTGGAGCAGCTTTCGGCGTATATGGATAAATATCGGTAGGATCTATTTTTAAAGATAAAGGAGTCACACGGTGTATACAAGACAGACAACAGTTTGCAACAAGTCCGGCCTTCATGCGAGGCCGGCGGCGGATCTCGTGAAGGAAGCGATCAAGTTTAAATCTTCGATTACAATTCACAAAAACGAGCAGCCCGGCACAAAGGTCAACGCCAAATCACTGGTGCTGGTATTATCACTTTCCGTTGCCTGCGGTAGCCAGATTGGGATCACGGCGGAAGGCGCGGACGAGCAGGAGGCGGTTGATACGCTGATCGCGGTGGTGGAGTCCGGGTTTGGAGAAAAGGAGTAAGGCCATGAAGAAGAGCGGGATTGCGGTTTTCAACGGCATTGTTTGCGGAAAGGCCCTGATCTACCAACCCTATGATCCGGCCGGCGTGGAGTATGAAGCGGATGGCCTGAGCGGAGCGGAGGAGAAACTGAAGGCTTATGAACGGGCGCTCGCAAATGCCCGGGAAGAATTGGGCCGTATTGAGGCGTCTCTGTCCGGATGCGATCCGGAGAAAGGGAAAATTTTTCAGGCTCATCAAATTTTGTTAAACGACGAAGCTATCGACCAAGAGATCCGCGGGCTGATTGCTGGCGCAAAAACAGTCTCGCAGGCGATTTCTGAAATCTATGATATGTTCATCGGCGTATTGTCTCAAGCCGAAAATGAATTTACCCAGGAACGCGCGGCGGACCTAAAGGATGTCCGCAACCGTATCTTGCGCTGCCTTGCCGGAAAGCCGGAGCAGAATTTATCGCTGCTGCTGGAACCCTATGTGGTGTTTGCACGGGAGCTTTTTCCTTCCGATACTGCGACAATCGACCGTAAAAATGTGCGGGCCATCGTAACCGAAATCGGCGGGGTAACGTCTCACACGGCTATTGTTGCAAGAAGCTACGGTATTCCTACTGTGCTCGGTGTGAATGGTGTGCTTTCTTGTGTTAGCGACGGAGCAGAAGTGATTGTTGACGCAACAAAGGGAGTTGTGATTCTGGGTGCGGACAAGCAGGAAAAAGAATACTATCAGCGGATACAGCTGGAAAGTCTGAAGCATTTTCAGACGATGAATGCATACCGGGATGTCCGGGCGGTTACCAAGGACGGTACGGTGGTTGACATCGAAGTGAATATCTCCGCGGTCGATGTTTTGAGCCCCGAAGAAATTGCCGCGGCCGACGGGGTTGGCCTGATGCGTAGCGAGTTCCTTTTTATGCAAAGCAAGGAGAAATTGCCGGACGAGGAGTTGCAGTACAAGGCCTATAGGGCTGCGGTGGAAGCGTTCTGTGGAAAACCGGTGATTTTGCGGACTCTGGATATTGGAGGCGACAAACAGCTGCCCTACATGGAGCTGCCGCAAGAGGAGAACCCTTTTCTGGGCAGGCGCGCTTTGCGTCTTTGCCTGGAGGAAAAAGAAATCTTCCGTACCCAGCTACGCGCAGGGCTGCGCGCTTCCTACTTCGGTGATCTTCGGATCATGTTCCCGATGGTGGGTAGTTTGGACGACTTCCGGAGAGCCAAGGCGTTTGTTCAGATGGTCATGAAAGAACTGGAGGGAGAAGGTATTCCCTACAACAAAGACATCAAGCTGGGAATCATGATCGAGATTCCGTCCATTGCGTTGATCGCCGATAAAGCGGTGAAGGAAGTGGATTTTGCCAGTATCGGCACAAACGATTTGTGCCAGTATTTAATGGCGGCAGACCGGATGAATCAGACAGTGGACGCTTATTATCAGAATTATCATCCCGCGGTTTTCAGGCTGATTCGATTGGTCGCAGAACAGTTTTCCAAGTATGGGAAACCGCTTTCGGTTTGCGGAGAGATGGGAGGCGATCCCCGTGCGGCGATTGCCTTAGTTGGACTGGGCCTTCGAACATTGAGTATGAGCGCTGCCGGTATGGCGCCGGTCAAACGGGTCATTACCGGCATATCCAGAGAAGTGGCGGAGCATATTGCCGATGAGATATGCAATCAAGAGACAGCGGCGGCGGTGGAGCAAATTCTCGCTGCAACGGCTGAAGGGGTAGTCTGCTGAATTTATTATACAGGCAATGAGTCGGAGTCACATCCGCAGTTTACTCATAGCAAAAAAATACGGGAGGAGGGGGAAAATGCTTCACATCATATTGGCGACACATGCCGGATTGGGAAAAGCGATGCTTGAGACGGCGGCTATCATCAGCGGAGGAACGGAAGGCGTCCGGACGATTGAATTGTATCCCGGCCAAGGAGCGGAGAATGTGGAAGACGCTCTTCGGAAAGAATTGGCTGCCATCAAGAAGGGCGATCAGGTTCTCTGTTTGGTGGATATTCCCGGAGGAAGTCCGGCGCGTGTTGCCACGGGGTTAACACCAGAAACTCCTGATTTACATGTGGTATCCGGTCTTAACCTTGGCATGCTGACGGAAGCGCTGTTGCTGAAGGATAGCATGGACATCGTGGCACTGAAGGAGCATATCATGACGGTTGCCGCGGAAACCATCGCAGATCTCGGCGAACTGTTACAGACAAGTTTATCGGGTGGATCAAAAACTGATGAAAAGAAAGTAGGGGGGCAAATATGAGTTTTATCAGCATTTTAATTGTAAGTTTGATTGCTGGCCTTGCTTATTTGCAGCGCCGGATGCTTGGAGATTGTCAACTGGAAAGGCCGATCGTACTCGGACCGTTGATTGGCTTGATCCTTGGTGACCTAAGTACCGGTCTGAAGGTCGGCGCATCTCTGGAATTGGTGTTCATGGGCGCTCAGGCGATCGGCGGTTCTGTACCTTCAAACGTGGCAATTGCCAGTGTGTTGGGTACCGCGGTCGCTGTAACCAGCGGTTCCGGCCTGGAAGGGGCTCTGTTGGTGGCGATTCCCACCGCCGTGGTGGCCAGCTCGTTGGAGTTGTTTGCAAAAACGGTGTGTTCTTTTCTGGCCCACGGGGTTGATAAGTACGCCGCTGACAGCAACTCCGGAGGCATCTCCCTGATGGTTCAGGTGGGCAACTTAATCCATTTTCTCGCCTATTTTTTGCCCACGTTCCTGGCGCTGTATTTTGGCTCGGAGTACATCACGGCGATGACGACCGCTATTCCGGCCAACATTATGGCGGGTATCAAGGCTGTTGGCGGGCTGTTGCCGGCTTTGGGCTTTGGCTTGCTCCTCAACAATCTTGGTGTTAAGAAGCTGATGCCGTATTTCTTTATTGGTTTTGCCATCGCCGCCTATATTCCGGCTTTTGGCGTTATGGGTGTGGCTGTTCTTGGAATTGCTTACGTGCTTTTGTATGTGGGCCGGAACCAACCGGCAGCGAATCATTGAGGGGAGGGAACCGATATGAATAAAGAAATGAACGCGGTTACGACCGCAAATCAAATCGAAAAGAAAGACTTACGAAGACTGTTCTTCCGTTCCAATGCGATTCAGTCCGCTTTTAACTTCGAGCGGATGCAGGGGCTTGGCTTTATTTGGGCATTGATCCCCCTGTTGAACAAGTTGTACAAAAACAAGGAGGACCGTATCGCGGCTTATAAGCGCCACTCCGGTTACTTCAATACCCATCCCTGGGTGGGCGGAATTATTTTTGGGATTGTGGCCTCCATGGAGGAGCGAAAGGCGAAGGGTGAGGAAGTCGATGAAGAGAACATCCAGGCGGTTAAGGGCGCTCTGATGGGTCCTTTGGCCGGTCTTGGCGACTCCCTGTTTTTTAGCACCTACCGTCCTATCGTAGCCGGTATCTGCGCTTCTTTGGCGCTGAGCGGCAGTGCGATCGCGCCTATTTTGTTTGTGTTGCTGATCAATGTCGTACACTTCGGCTCCCAGTGGTGGGGCGTACACAAGGGTTATTTCCTGGCCGACCAATTCCTGGAGAAGATGGAAGGCATGCAGATCCAGAAGTGGATGGAAGCGGCCACCATTCTCGGCTTGCTGGTCGTCGGGGCGTTGGTTGCCACTACTTTGAATATCGCCACTCCGCTGGCTTATACGGTGGGTGGTGCTAGCGTGGCGCTGCAAGGTATGTTTAATACCATCCTCCCCAAAATGCTGCCTCTTTGCGCAACCTTGGGCGTCTTTGCCTTCATCAGAAAAGGGAAGAGTACCACTGTTGTGATGGTGGGTATTATCGTTGTTGGATTCGTGCTGGGCATGTTGGGTATTCTTTAATAAGGTTGTTTCCGGAGTGGGGGATATGATCATATCCCTCCCTCCGGAAATACCGTGGAGGTTGCTGATGAACGAAACAAAAAAAGCGCTGCTGGGTGGCGTCGTTCTGTTGGAAAGCGGAGAAATGAAAGACTGTGGGGTTTTGGTGGAGGAGGATCGCATCGGCCGACTACTGCCGGAGGGGGAAACGGCACCCGCGGGCTACGAGCGGATCGACTGCTCCGGCAAGATTGTTGCTCCGGGGTTGATCGATACCCATGTGCATGGAGCCTGTGGACGCAATTTTATGGAAGGAACAGCGGAGGCGATTCACGAAATATCGGAATTTTTGATTCGGGGCGGCACAACAAGCTGCCTGGGCACCACCACCAGTGTGAAGGTGGATGATGAAGAAAAAGCACTGAGGTGTCTCCGTGCGGCCAGCCGAAATCCAGTGAAGGGACAGGTTGAGATCTTGGGCAGCCATTTGGAAGGTCCGTTCATCAATCCGAAGAACCGAGGCGCTCACATGGAAGGCCATATCCGATGCGCCAGCAAGGAAGAACTGGAGCGGATTGCCGAGGCGGCCGGAGATTCCTTGAAGATTGTGACTTTAGCGCCTGAAATGGATTATGCGGGAGAAGCGATTGAATTTTTTAAAAACCAAGGCGTTCGGGTTTCGATTGGCCACACGCAGGCTGATTATGGCCAGACTCAGGCCGCGCTGCAGGCCGGCGCGGGAAGAGGCACTCATCTGTTTAACGCGATGCCGTCGATTCACCACCGGGAACCCGGACCTGTTGTCGCGTTGCTGAATTGTCCCGGGGTATACCTGGAGATGACGGCTGACGGGAAACATCTCGCGCCAGCGATCATGGAGATGGTGCTGAAAGTGGCCGGAACAGAGCGGTGCATACTCATTACCGACGGTGTGGATGCTAGGGGCCGGGGCGACGGAACATTTCAAAGATGGGAAGGGACCACGGTAACTGTTCAAAACGGGGAAGCCAGGACAAAGACGGGTTCCTTGGCAGGAAGTATGCTGTCGCTATCCGATGCCGTGAGAAATATGGTGAATTTGACGCATATCCCCCTAAGTGCTGCGATTCGGATGGCATCGGAAAATCCGGCGCGTTCCATTGGGGTTTTTGATAGAAAAGGATCAATTTCCCAAGGAAAAGACGGGGACTTCGTGATCTTGAATGATGATTTATCGGTTTATATGACGATCGTCCGCGGGGAGATTGTTTATAAAGGAGAAAAACAGAGATGAAAACGGTTTTGGTTCGAATTGATGATCGCCTGATTCACGGCCAGGTTGTGGTGGGTTGGACTCGTTCTACCGGTGTGACTTGCATTCTGGTAGTCGATGACAAAACAGCGAAGGACAAGATTCAATGTTCTCTTTTGCGGATGGCGACGCCGGTGGGTGTCAAAGCGGAAATCCTGACGGTTGAGGACACCGTGGCGAAAAACAAAGCAGACGCATGGCAAGGTGAAAAAGTGATGATTCTGGCACGCGGGCCCCAGACGATCCTCGACTTGATCAACCGGGGTATCGAAATTTCAAATGTTAACATCGGCAATGTCCGCTCCGCGGAAGGCCGGGACCAACTGGTGAGTCACGTTTATGCGACGCCGCAGGAAGTTGAAGTGTGGAAGGAATTGGATCGAAAGAATGTCAAAATGTCCGCACAAATACTCCCGGACCAGGCAAAATTCGATTTGAACGATGCCTTGAAAAAGATGGAATCGTAAGCGGGCCATCACAGACACGAAGGAATCAAATAGCCTGAGGGTTATTTGGGCGGAGTGGGAAAGGAAAACTGCATGAAAGAGTTGTTGCTACAGTATTGGACGTGGTTTAAAATCGGCCTCTTTACTTTTGGAGGCGGGTATGCCATGCTGCCTTTGATTGAGAAAGAAGTGGTGGAAAAGTATCATTGGGCAACCCGTGAGGAAATTATGGATTATTATGCCATTGGTCAAAGTACACCGGGCATTATTGCCCTTAATACAGCTACTTTTATCGGCTATGGAAGAGCAGGCATTCCGGGAGCGATCCTCGCCACCTTGGGTGTTATTAGCCCGTCTATTTTGCTCATTACGGTCATCGCCACGTTGCTCTCCAATTTTCAGGATATTCCCGTGATCGGCTATGCACTCACAGGAATTCAGATCGGCGTATGTATGTTAATGACCGTATCAATCATGGATCTCTGGAAAAGTTCTGTCAAAGATAAGGTGGGGATTTTTATTTGCTTGATTACCTTTGTGCTATCTTATTTTATGGGTCTCGGCACAGTGGTTTTGATCATCCTGGCAGTTGCCTCCGGTATTGTGATCAAGACGATTCTGGAAAAGAGGGAGATGGATGACAAGTGAATAACCTGTTTTTTCAAATCGTTTTTAAATTTTTTACAACGGGCCTCTTTGCTGTTGGAGGCGGTCTTGCCAGTATCCCGTTTTTTAATGAGATGTCTAGTAAATTGGGATGGTTTTCAACGGAAACCCTGGCCACGATTATTGCCGTGAGTCAGTCGATGCCGGGGCCGGTTGGCGTTAATATGGCGGTTTATGCAGGATGCGTAATTTTTGGAAAGTTTTGGGGCGGCGCCATAGCGGCACTAAGCTTAGTGACGCCCGGTGTCATCATTATCATTATCATTGCCCATATGCTCCAAAAGTTCAAAGAGAACCGTTTGGTACAGAAAGCGTTTTATGGGATTCGTCCGGCGGTTATTGCATTGATTATTTCGGCCTGCATGGGCCTGTTTTTGAAAACGTTATTTTGTATGGATGCGTTTAAGGAGAAGGGTAGTATTTTGGCCTTATTCAACTTTCTCCATCTGGCGATTTATGGTGTAATGTTGTTTGCGTACTATAAGATAAAAGTAAAAGGGAAACGGATATCCCCCGTCGCGTATATCCTGGCATCAGCATGTATCGGAATTGTTTTGAAACTGTAACTGCGTGATTCAAAACATATTTTGAGAAGAAATGCAGTTCCAGTGAAGCAAAGGGTCATTGGGCTATAAAATATTTCGAGCCATTCAACACGAGGAAAAATGAAATGAGAATGATACGAGTGCGGGATTACCAGCAGATGAGCTCCGTAGCGGCCGACATTATTTTTGCGCAGTTGATTTTGAAACCGGACAGTGTATTGGGTTTGGCTACCGGGGGAACTCCAGTTGGTACCTATAAACGACTGATTCAAAAATATCAGGAAGGCGCTTTAGACTTAAGCGAAGTTTGCACTGTTAATCTGGATGAATATGTCGGATTGGGTGCAAATGACGAGAACAGTTATCGCTATTTTATGCAAAAGAACTTTTTCAGCGGCGTCAATATTGATCCCGGCAACATCTATATTCCCGACGGCCGGGCAAAGGATATGGCCGCGGAGTGTGAGCGATATGATAATGTGCTTCAAAACATTGGCGGAATTGATTTGCAATTGCTTGGGGTGGGCGTAAACGGACATATAGGCTTCAACGAACCGGCAGATGCTTTTACAAAGAGAACCCACTGTGTCGCACTGGCAGAGAGCACGATTCACGCGAATCAACGTTTTTTTGCCAAAAAGGAAGATGTGCCCGTTAGGGCGGTTACGGTGGGAATATTGGATATTGTTCAAGCGGGTAAAGTGCTGATGATAGCTTCCGGAAGGGAAAAAGCGAAAGCAATTGCGGAAGCATTTTTCGGCCCGATGACCCCCCGGGTGCCGGCCTCCATCCTTCAGCTTCATAAAGATGTGACTCTGGTGGCCGATGAGGATGCGTTGTCCCTGGTGAAATGACGCAGGCTACCCATTGGGATAGGGAAATGTTTATATGGAAAAACATTGGATTTGAAATTGGTGTGAGGATAAAACCGTGACATTTGAAATTCAGAACGACCGGCTCAGCGTAAGGATAGAAAATATCGGGGCTCAGATTATTAGCGTCAGGGACTGGGCGGGAACGGAATACATGTGGCAGCGGGAACCGGATATCTGGCCGCGTACCGCGCCGATATTGTTTCCGGTTATCGGGCGTCTGCGGAATGACGCCTACCGTGTAAACGGAAAAGAGTACCGGATGGAGCGCCATGGCTTTGCTCGTGACATGCCGTTCTCGGTTGTTCGACAAACCGATACTTCCGTGGTATTTTCCGTCTCCTCGGATGAAAAAATCAAAGAAAAATATCCTTTTGATTTTACATTGGATATCGGCTATCAATTGGACGGCTCAAACCTGATGAAGACGCACTCGGTAACGAACCATTCCGCGGAGGAGATGTTTTTTGAACTTGGCGGACATGACGGCTTCCGGGTGGCGCTGGATGCGGCTGAATCCATGGAGGATTATTATATTTCCTTTGAAGGGGAATCCGAGCTTCATCCGTTGCTAAAAAGGGAAGACTTTCTTTATTCCGATGAGCGGGGAAACATTCCGCTGGATGCAGGAAAATTATGGCTTACAATGGACCTTTTCCGGCAGGATGCCATCGTACTGGACCAGCTTCAATCCAGGAAAGTGATTCTGGGTAATGCCAAGGGCACCCGCCGGATCGGATTTAGGTTTCCCGATTTCCCTTTGCTGGGAATTTGGACACCGGACAAACCTTTTGATACGAACTTTGTCTGTCTGGAAGCATGGAGTTCTCTGCCGGATAGTATTATGGCGGACATGGAGTTGCGTTCCAAAATTCACATTTGCCGATTGGGTGCGGGAGAGAGGAAAATCTTCCGCTACACGACAAATTTTTCCTGTCAATCAAATGAACATCGGTAGATAAAGTTTTCGCGCTGGGGATGGACTGGGTTCTCCGAAGCGGTTTGTTTTATGTAAGGTTCAAAAAGGGTTATTTTGTTTTTCAGGCAAAATTGATATTGAATTGATAATAAAGAAAAGGCCTTCAATAATGAAGGCTTTTTCTCATATCCGGGTTTATTTTTAATCCCTTTGGAAGAAGCGCGCCGTCAGTTTGGGATCAGTCGGAAAGAAACTTTTTGACCCTATTGGGATAGAACCAGCTGGAATCAAAAAGAGCGGGGCATCATCGATAAATGTTTCAATGTCAAGTGAAATCAATCAAACGGCAGCCAGAGCCGTTTTGCTCCGGCACTTTTCTGGCACCAAAAAGCGCTTTTTATGTGATATCGTTTTATTGGGAAGGTCCGGACCCGTTATCGAAAATAATGTTTTTTTTGATTTTGAGCCTTGTTGGAATATCTGCTTTACTTTTCAGCGAAAGGAGGTGAACTGAATGGATAAATCCTATGCACAACGAATTGAGCGAGTTAAAAACCTCATCGGGGGAATGACGGCATATGCGGACAAACTGGAAAAGTGGGGAATTACCCAGGAGTATATCACCAATATGAATACCCTGTATAACAAGGCAAACGACAATGAGCAGAAGAAAAACGCCCTCAAAGCCAACGCCCAACAGCTTACCGTTGCCCAGGACCAATTGATGGAGGAGCTTGAGAGCAATTGCGCCATGGTCAAGAAATTGGTCCGCTTTGAATTGCCCAAGGAAACCTGGCCGGGGTTTGGTTTCAGGAAAGGGGAGTATGCGGAAAAAAACACTGCCGGGGCAGAAGAATGAAGTTGGGTAGTGGAAGGAAAGATTCCGGAAGGGAAGTATTAACAGCTGGCTCAGGGCTCCCGCATAATAACCGGCGATTTGGTAATTATAGATCCGAGGTGATTTGAATGGCTATAAAGCAGGGGATCGATAATCTGATCGCCCAAGGGGATGTTCAACCTTCCCAGGATAGTTTCGCCTACTGTCAAACTTGTAAAAAAATCCTTGGAAATTCTGAAAATCTTGCTGAAGTAAAACAGACAGCGGCGCAACATAAGCTTCAATCCGGTTTTACGGATCACAAAACCGGATTTTCTGTAGAATCGTATGATTTAAACGATTAAATGATGTAAGCTTTCAAGTATACGCGATGGTCAAAAGATCTGCCTCCGGCAGATCTTTTGCATTTACACGGAATAATCAATGTCCTTTTAGGACGGGGAAACGGAAAAAAAGGAGCCACTCTGTGGATTAGCTGTGAGCCGGAACGCTGCTGAACCAATTTACAAAAAGGGACTGCTAGTTTAAGCTCCGTTTACATTTACATTTGGACAACAGCCGAAGGAAGATACCGCAATTTTATGGGTACAAAGGAGCTTAGCGATATCCTTGACGCCATGAGCAAGATTTCCCAAGGAGATTTCAAGGTGTTTGTGGCCGCCGATGATGAACGCGAGCCCTATTTTGAAGTAGCGGACAGCGTCAACAAAATGGCAAGGGAGCTGGGTTCCCTGGAGAAACTGCGGCAGGATTTTATTTCTAACGTATCCCATGAAATTCAGTCTCCACTCACATCCATCCGCGGATATGCCTCCTTGTTAAGGCGGAATGGGATCGGTCCGGATCAGATCGCCCGCTACGCTACGATTATCGAAACAGAAAGCAAGCGCTTGTCAAAACTGAGCGATAATTTGCTCCGCCTTTCAGTTCTGGAATCAGAAAGCGCCCCCTTGGAAGTGAGGCCCTTCCGTCTGGATCGGCAGATTGAAAGGATTCTTCTGATGCTGGAACCGCAATGGGCTGAAAAAAGCATACGGCTTGATGTATCCCTGCCCATAATGATGATGACGGGCAATGAAGATTTACTGGGCCAGGTCTGGATCAATCTTTTACATAACGCGATTAAATTTACCCCTGAACATGGAACCATTCGGATCATGCTAGCCGGCAACGAAGATAGCGTGGAATGTATCGTTGCCGATAACGGGATGGGTGTCTCGCCGGAAGCTCAGATCCACATTTTCGAACGTTTTTACAAAGTGGACAAATCCCGCGACCGTTCCTTAGGTGGCAATGGTTTGGGACTCTCGCTGGGGAAGAAAATCGTGGAGATGCATAAGGGAAAGGTTACCGTTAAAAGTGACAAAGGCCAAGGCGCCGAATTTGTGGTAAGGCTGCCAAACCATCATATTGGAAAGAATAATTCGAAAGAGAAACAACAACCATAACCCGTATAGAACTCATAGCAATTCCTTGTGTACCACCTGAACCCGTTCCAACAACAGCCATAACTGATCAACCATATATGTTGCTGGATAGGGCATTGAATGTGTAATCCACCATTCTATAATTCCTATAGCAGCCGAAGCAACATATTGTACCAGTATGTCTTTGTTCATATCTTGATTAATTCCAGTCATATCAATTTGTTCTTCGACACCCTTAAGAGTCATTGTCAGAAGACGTTCTCTAAAAGCAGGCATACCTTTATTAGTCAGCATATTGGAATAAAAAGAGGCATACTGCTCAAGATATTCAAATGTATGAAGCAGTGAAGCTTTGGAAGAAAAATTGCTGGTTTCTCCTCGTGGAGGGCAATTTTCAAATAATTGGTTCAAATGAGTCTCTATACACTGATTTAGCAGATCAAATTTGTCCACGTAGTGTAAATATACAGTACCCCGGTTTACATTTGCCTGTTCCGCGATTTCATTCATGGTGATCTTTTCAAAATCTTTTTCTGCCATTAGTTTGATAAAAGCACCCATAATGGCCTGTTTAGACTTCCCAATACGCCTATCCATAAAGGTATCTCCTTAATTATTGCTGTTGAACAATAAAGTCTATTTTGTTGAGTAATAAACAGACTCAGCGTTTTTCCCCATTGAACTGACCAAGCAAGGTTGATATATTAATATTGTAATGAACAATTGAACATAAATCAACAGATGTTTATTTTGATGGTGGAAAAATAGAACATCAAATGCTTTATTCCAGAAAGGAAGTTTTTCTATGAAAATCACAGTAATTGGAGCGACGGGGGCGACTGGTAGGAAGGTAGTAGAGCGGGCTCTTGAATTGGGACATGAGGTTGTAGCCATGGCTCGCCGCCCGGAAACCATCATCCCTTCGATGAACCTTGTTGTCCGGCGGGGAGACGTGTTTGATTTGTCAAGCCTTGTCGAAGCCATTGCTGATACAGATGGGGTAATTAGTTGCATGGGTCCGGCGAATAACTTTTCGCCGGGTACAGTCATGTCGGAGGGCATTACGAATATTTTAATGGCTTGTCAGCGTGCCGGGGTCAAGCGCTTTGTTATGCAAGCGGTATCACTTTGAGTGATGGGAAAGAACTTTCCCAATTCAATCGTTGGGCCATACGCTTTTTTGCTTGTATCTACTCGAAGGCGTTCGCGGACAAGTCTATTGCCAAGCGAGCGGTGCAACAGAGCAACCTAGAGTGGGTCATTGTGAGGCCGGTCGGACTTCGCGATGCACCTCCCACTTTAAAATATACGGCAGGTCCCTCGGCACGCATCGCGCTCCACTGCGACCGCTTTCCTTCGCAGACTGTGCCGACTGCCTTGTACGGGCGGTAGCGAGTGAACCAACCTGGATCAGAAAGATCGTTAACGTTGGACATAATGAGACATCGAATTCAAAGAGGAAAGGTGGAAGTAAAAATGAAAATATTTTATTTTACTGCTACAGGAAACAGCTTATATGTTGCAAAAAAAATTGGTGGAGAACTGTATTCTATCCCTCAGATGATAAAGGAAGGGAAATATGAATTTGAAGATGAGGCAATAGGATTTGTATTTCCATGTTATGCATTCGGAATGCCAAGGCTAGTAAAAAACTTTTTAAAACAATCAAAATTTAAAGCCAGCTACTTTTTTGCAATTATGACCTTTGGTAAGACACCAGCATCTGGCTTGCAGCATATAGAGCAGGTCGGAGCTGAAATAGGAATAAAATTCAATTATACAAATGAAATACTCATGATTGACAATTGTCTGCCGCTCTTTGATATGGAAGACCAATTAAGAAATGAGAATTCAAAAAAAACAGAAGAAAAATTAGGTGAAATAGTAAAAGATATTACTGAAAAACAAAATAAGCTTACCAGAAAAAGTTTCATATCGGTTTGGTTGTCTAAGGATATCCGTAATTTAAACAATAAATTCGGTTATGATCATACTGATAAGCGTTTTATTGTTCAAGACAATTGTAGTAGCTGCAAAGTGTGCGAAAAAGTTTGTCCTGCAAACAATATTAAAGTTGGGAAGAAACCCGAGTTTGTGCATCGATGTGAAGGCTGTTTAGCCTGCATACATCATTGTCCACAAAATGCAATCGATATGAAATCACAGAAAAGCAAAGCAAGATTCATAAATCAAAATGTAAAGCTTAAAGAAATAATTGCTTCAAATGATCAGACTTATCACGGATAGCACTAAATAATAATTCAGTATCAAGAGAAGTATTACAGCTTATATGTATTTGCGCATGTTTAATTTCAAAGTAATGACATTTGTTGAATATAAATGTAAAGAGAGGTTCAATAATGTTATATCGGGAGATGGGCAAAACCGGAGATAAAGTTTCTATATTGGGGTATGGCTGTATGCGTTTTCCTAAAAAGAATCGTAAGATCGATGAAGAAATGGCAGAAAGACAGATTGTTTCTGCTATTGAACAAGGTGTTAATTACTTCGACACCGCTTATATCTATCCAAATAGCGAAGAGGTTTTGGGCCGAATTTTGGCAAAGCGTTATCGCGATAAAGTTATGATCGCCTCAAAACTGCCTTCATTTATGGTTCATTCATATCATGAAATGGAAAATATTCTTGATACTGAACTAAAAAGGTTGCAGACTGATCACATTGATTATTATTTGATGCATTCACTGATGAGCATGGAAAGCTGGCAAAGACTTAAGAAATTAGGAGTGGAGGATTTTCTTGATAAGGCAAAAGAAACGGGAAAAATAAAACATATTGGTTTTTCATTTCACGGAAATAAATTTGAATTCAAGCAAATCGTGGATGATTATCCTTGGGAATTCAGCCAGATACAATATAATTATATGGATGAGAACAATCAGGCAGGCAGAGAGGGACTTGAATATGCAGCTTCAAAAGGCCTCGGGGTTTCCATCATGGAACCTTTAAGGGGTGGTTTGCTTGCCAGAAAGAACCCCAGTGTTGAAGCTGTCTTTAATAAATCAGGCAAAAAATGGACTCCAGTCGAATGGGCTTTGCGATTTGTTTGGAATCATCCGGGGGTTTCGGTAGTACTGTCTGGTATGAATAGCGATACGCAAGTGGAAGAAAATATCAGAATCGCAAATAATGCTGAGTTGGATTCACTGTCGAGCTTTGAACTTACGTGTATTGATGAGGCGAAAAAAGTATTTGCTGAGAGGATTAAGGTGGGATGCACAGGCTGTGGGTATTGTATGCCTTGTCCGGCAGGAGTCAATATACCTTTGTGTTTCTCAAATTATAATGATCGATATATTTATGATGATAAATCAATAAAATTTGTTTATATGGGTGTGCTTGCAGGGGTTGATGGAACAAAACCTTCATATGCTTCCTTATGTAAAAATTGCGGCAAATGTGAAAGACATTGTCCCCAGCATATTCAAATACGGAATAATTTGAAGAATGTATCAAAAGAGATGGAAAGCTTCTATTTTAAGCTTTTTGTAAGTGTTATTCATGGTTACAACTTATTCAGAAGACTACTCAAATCCAATAAATAAAAAACCTTGAAAACTGAATTAGGATTAGGAGAATCAAATAAGACATAAATGCTTGGCTTAAAGTGAAATTTGTGAAATACATGCATTATATTAGGTAAAAAGAATGCCATAAGTATTTGTTCGCATGCAAATTGGTTTAAACGCGCCGTATGGTTATTGTTGACTGCGGCGTTTTTTGATGCCTGCGACTGTGTCTCGTTTACACTGCGTTTAAATTGCATTTAACCTCCGTTTATTTTCGAAGCCTATGATAGGTGCAGGAAGAAGAAAGGAGATCAATCATATGTTGAAAATTGTTGAATTGTTTTCCCTCAAGTCCGTCGCCACTATAGCCGCGCAGAATGTTGCGCAGGCGGCCTCGGCAGCCACGGCTTCCGGCGCCTCGACCTTGGTCAAAAGCGGCTACGTAGCCGTGGGCGACCTTAATATGTATTACGAGATTCACGGCGCGGGCAAACCCCTGGTCCTCCTCCATGGCGGATTCGGGAACATTCCCAGCTGGGGCCCGACCCTGACCGCGCTGGCTCAGTCCCGGCAGGTCATCGCTTTCGAGCTGGAGGGGCACGGCCGCACGGCCGACCTCGACCGGCCGCTGAGCTGGGAGCAGATGACAGACGACGTGGCTGCGGCTGTGAAGAAACTCGGTTTCGACCAAGTAGACGTGATGGGCTACAGCCTCGGCGGCGTGATTGCGCTCCGTATGGGAGTAAAGTACCCATCGATCGTGAGGAAGCTCGGCGTGATATCGGGCCTATACTCCCCCGCCGGATACTATCCGGCCATCAACGCTCACTGGCCGACCGTCCAGGACCTGGTGGGGTCGCCGATGGAAAAGGAATACGCGCAGTACGCGCCGAACCCGTCGCGGTGGCCCATCTTTGTCGGCAAGATGGATCAGGCGCTCAAGAACTTCAAAGGCTGGCCCGAGTCGGAAGTAAAGTCGATCAAGGCCCCGACTTTGCTCGTTTTCGGCGACAACGACGCGGTGCGGCCCGAGTACGAGGTGCAACTTTTCAGGATGCTCGGCGGAGACAAAGCGATGGGTGGCTTTAGCCCACTGGTCAGTCAGATGGCCGTGCTCCCCAACATTACTCACTTCTCCATATTCGTCAGGGCCGACCTGCTCATTCCGATTGTCGATCCCTTTCTCGACGCGCCCATGCCGAAGCGAAAGGGGACATTCATGATTTAGCAGGGGAAAGGAAGTTGTCGAAAAAATGCTTGATCGCTTGACGTTTTCACAAAATGGGAAAATCAGTTGGAAATCTTGAAAGCAAAAAGAGTACGGCTCCTTACAGCCTCTGATGACCCTTTACCGGAAGATACCGGGGTTAATATCAGGGAATTGAAGGAAAAAGTGGCGAAAGAAAGGATTTAGCCGGGAATAAAAAGTATTATAAAGTTAATCAAGGGAATCTTTACAGCGCGAGTATGGGAGATTATAATAAAATAAATCAAAATTTTAGCTGGGATTAAGTTGACTTATTCAGGGCCTTGCCGGGCCGTTCCATAGCGAAGGATGGATAATGGATGATAACAATGAAAATATACTGTTTTTGTATTTCAACAACTTCATCGG
This sequence comes from Bacillota bacterium, assembly GCA_023392595.1. GTDB lineage: Bacteria > Bacillota > UBA4882 > UBA8346 > UBA8346 > UBA8346. The sequence goes on from JAEVYU010000057.1 coordinate 51,959, forward strand.
GAATTAGGAAAAAACCGGAGCTCATCCGGTTTTTTTTATGAAATAAATGGTCAATGTTTATGTCAAATGGAAAAATTTACGGGTCACTGGAATCACCATAAAAATTTACGATTTTTTTGGGTCCGTGATATCAATCATTCGGGATGTTTTTTGGGAAAAATAGTCATTCAAATCTCTTTGGAGAATGAGCACACAATCCGATATATAAAATACTCAGTAATATGATTCATTTTCATTGAGTAAGACGGGAAGATCTTGCCCGGATTGCTCAAGGTACGAAATTTTTTGTAACGATAATCAGCGACGAGGAGTGAAAGGGATGAACAGATTTTCTCGGATTGCCTGTATGGTTTTGGTTGGATTGGTAATGTTGTTGTTGGTATCGGCGAATTTTTCTGTCAAGGCGGGCGATGCCCCTCCCCAAGTAAGAGCCTTGTGGGTGGACGCTTTTCGGCCCGGAATCAAAACTCCGGACCAGGTTGATAAATTGATTCAAGATGCCGTCAACGGCAATATCAATACACTGATCGTTCAGGTAAGGCGGAGAGGCGATGCTTATTATAACCAAAGTATCGAACCGCGGACCGAGGATCCGGATTTAACCCCGGGGTTTGATGCCTTACAATATTTAATCGAGAAGGCTCATGCAAACGGCATCGAAGTCCATGCCTGGCTCAATACTTTAGTAGCCTGGAACCGGACGATTCCCCCGAAAGATCCGAATCACGTATGGAATTTGCATGGCCCGAAAGCCTCCGAAAAAGACACCTGGGTATCTTACTACCGGGTGTATGATAATCAAACCAAGAGTTGGTCGCCTAAACCGTATTTTTCCTTTTACCTGGATCCCGGAAATCCGGAAGTGATCGATTATACGGCCCGGGTGTATTTGAATATCGTTAAAAACTATGATATTGATGGTATTCATTTGGATTATTCCCGTTATTCCGATAGGGAGTTTGGTTACAATCCCACCAGTTTGGCCCGGTATAAGGCCCAATACGGCACAGACAAGATGCCCGAACCGGATGATCCTAACTGGAAGCAGTGGAAGCGGGAGCAAACAGCCAATTTAATGCGAAAAATTTATCTGGGCGCCATTGCTCTAAAACCCAAGCTGAAGGTTTCCTCCGCCGTCATCACCTGGGGAGAGGGTCCTGTTGGGGAAGGAAGTTGGGAAAAAACCACCGCTTATAGCCGTGTCTGCCAGGATTGGCGTGGTTGGCTGCAGGAAGGGATTATCGATATGGCGGTCCCTATGAATTACTATAGTGAGTGGAGAAATGAACAGCAAAATTGGTACAACCAATGGATTGAATGGGAAAAAGACAATCAATACGGCAGGCAAATCGTTGTTGGCCCCGGAATTTTTATGCAGTACATCGAACAGTCTTTTGACCAGATTCGCCGGGCCCAGGATCCTTCGGCAAAGGGAAATACTGTGGCCGGTGTGGCCCTCTATGCCTATGGGGCAAGCAACCTTTACAGCAGCGATGATTACAAAGAATCGGTGGCATCCCGCGGATTTGCCCGCCAACCTTACCGGTATATGCCGGAAACCAATGACTGGTTTTTTACCCTGCTTTCTCAGGGAGGCGGTTATACCGATCCTGTTTTAAATCAGCATATCGACACCAAACCGGTTTTTTCGGAACGGGCGGTTGTACCGGATATGCCTTGGAAATCCCATCCGGTCAACGGTTTTTTGATGGGTAATTTACCCACGGATTCCGGAAAACCTTTTGATCACGTGAAAATAACAGTGAAGCGGTTTTTGCGGCTGCCTCATATCGGGGTCGATATTCCGGATAACAGCTTTCACCGTGAAGTTTATACCGATGGCAGCGGGTGGTTCGGCCTGGCGGAATTGCCCCCCGGATTTTACCAAATCAATGTGGAAGGCAATGAACCCGATGGGTCGGCATCGGATGAGAACGCTAATAAATTTTGGGTTAAGCCCGGACGGGTTACCCAAATTGATGGGGATCAAATTCAATAAACTGGAAGCAAGGATTGAAAGTTGAACAAGGCTGCTATTTAGCGGCCTTGTTTCTTTTTAAATATCGTCAAATAATTTATTAAATTTACGTAAAAAATAATTAATATAATAATATATAAAATTAACAATTTTTATATTGTTCTTTTTGAGGTGCTGTGGTATAGTGAATATAACAAATGGGATTAATAGGAAATAATTCCTGAAGATGGTAGTCAGTGATGCGAAACAAATCAGATAAAAAAAGGAGAGGATTAGCATGAAAAACCGTAGGATTAGTAAATGGTTTATCCCTTTATTAGTGCTTTTAGTCGTTGTCAACGTTTCTTTTGCCGGAGCAGAAACCTCTGTCGCACTGCAGCGCGCGCCATTTAATTCGGATTTTCTGGAGTCTTTGACCAAGCTGCAGATGCTTACGGAAGATACACGGAATCAAAATGCGACAGGTTATTGGCCTTCACCGATCTCATTGAAGCATTTGACGGAAAACACACTGCTCAAGGGGAATATTTTAGCCTTAGCGACAAGTTATGATTTAAGAAGTTTAGGGCGGGTAACCTCTGTTAAGGATCAAGGCAACGCTGGTTCTTGCTGGTCTTTTGCTACATACGGTTCTTTGGAATCCAATATTTTGACCAGTGAGAGTGTGAGTTGGGATTTTTCAGAGAATAATCTCAAAAACACTCACGGATTTGATTTAGCCCATGACGAAGGGGGCAACGCCTTTATGTCTGCGGCCTATTTAGCCAGATGGAGCGGCCCTGTTACGGAAAGCGTCGATCCGTATAATGATTCCAGCGGGGTCTCTCCCAGCGGTTTAACCACAGTCAAGCATGTGCAAAATGTAGTATTCTTGCCGGATAGGACAAGCAATACCGACAATACCGCTATCAAACAGGCTATCGTGAGCTATGGAGCGGTTTATGTCGCTATGTATTTCGGCAACAATTATTATAATGCCACCAATCATGCTTACTATTACAGCGGTTCAAGCAGTGCTAATCATGGGATTACTGTAGTTGGCTGGGACGATAATTACAGTAAAAGCAACTTTTCCAGTACTCCCAGTGGAAATGGCGCATTTATCGTGAAAAACAGTTGGGGAAGCAGTTGGGGCGAGAGCGGCTATTTTTATGTTTCCTATTATGATACAGTATTTGGATATTCCGAAAATGCGCGTTTTGTTACTCCGGGAGAGACAAACAATTACGCGAATATTTATCAATATGATCCGTTGGGTTGGGTTTCATCGCTGGGATACTCCAGTACCACAGGCTGGTTTGCCAACATTTTCTCCGCCGCGGGAGCGCAGTCTTTAAAGGCGGTCAGCTTTTATACCGCTTCCACCAGCAATACGTATCAAATAAAAATTTACACCGGGGCTTCCAGTGGACCGGTATCAGGAACGTTGGCCTATACGCAAACCGGAACGATTAGTAACGCGGGATATGTTACCGTTCCTTTGACTAGCGCGGTGTCGCTAACTTCGGGCCAAAAGTTTTCGGTAGTCGTAAAATTGACCACTTCGAACTATAATTATCCCATTCCCGTCGAAGTGCCCGTTTCCGGATATTCAAGCGCCGCCACGGCCAGTTCCGGGCAAAGTTACATCAGCAGCAACGGTACTTCGTGGAGTGATTTGACGAAGTCTTATAGTAAAGGCAATGTTTGCCTGAAAGCATTTACAAACTAAGTTTTACACGATGGGTTAAACTATCTTCAGGAAGTCTGCATGATAAGAGATAATCCAAAAACCTGTCTGTGTGCGGTCTTTTTGGGTAACTTACAGGCTTGACGGATGGTCATTATTTCCTTACGAAAGCCCATTTGTTTATCTTTCATTTCAATTCATACAGTAAAAAAGCTGTCGGAAAAGTAAAATCAAACAGATATACAACATTTAGTTTCATCGATTAAACAAAGCGTTTATATTGTATATCTTGATTGGTGAATTGACTTTTGGGGCAGCTTCTTTTTTTATGAAGCAGTCGATAAAGGTTCGGAGAATGGTGTTATTTTGATTAAAGTTCACTCACTCTAATTGACATGAATGGGTTTGGGATCTATATTGAAGGAATATTCTACTCATAATAAAAATGGAATCCATTTGTTAAAAAAGGAGACTCTCTTGCATAAACTTTCAGTTTTGACCAGATTATTCTGGGCTTTTTTTAAAGTCGGTTCACTGACGTTCGGGGGAGGCCTTGCCATGCTCCCGCTGATTCAAGAAGAGGTCGTTGAAAAGCAAAAATGGGTTTCCGAGGAAGAAATCGTGGATGTGTTTGCGATCTCGCAATCAGTGCCGGGAGTGATAGCGATTAATTCTTCGATATTTATCGGAAATAAAGTGGCTAAAATTCCGGGAGCGGTTGTAGCAGCCTTTGGAGTGATTCTTCCGGCCTTTTTGTCGATTATTTTAATCTTAATCGCATTATTGCGGTTTCAGAGTAATGTTTATGTGGAAAAAGCCCTGAGCGGGATTCGGGCGGCATCGGCCGGACTGATTCTTTTGTCAGCGATTAAACTGGGCAAAAACATATTAAAGAATCGGTTTACCTGGATTATTGCAATAGCGGCCCTGGTGGGAATCCTCATTTTCAATATTAACGCCGCCTGGACAGTCATAGGTGGAGGCGCAGCCGGTTATTTTGCCGAAGTCTTAAAACGGGCCCGGGTCCCGGAAAAAGGGAGAGAATCATGATCACTTATTTGAAGCTGTTTTACATATTCTTTAAGATTGGCCTCTTTAGTTTTGGAGGCGGCTATGCGATGCTGCCCATGATATACCAGGACATTCAAACCTTCGGGCTGATGAGCGCCCATGAATTTTCCAATGTAGTGGCCCTATCGCAAATGACGCCGGGCCCTGTCGCCGTTAATGCCGCCACTTACGTCGGGTTCCAATCCGCCGGGTTTTTGGGGGCCACCTTTGCAACGGTTGGAGTGTCTTTGCCTTCCTTTATCATTATCATCTTGATTGCTTTATTCATGGATAAATTCAAAACCAATCCAGTCGTTGCCGCAGTATTGTCAGGAATCAGGCCGGCCACGGTTGGGCTGATCACCTCGGCGGTATACTTTTTTGCCAATACCTCCATCATTCATCAGGGTTTTTTCAGTCTGAAAATATTCCATGCCCCCCTTCATTATATCAGTATCCCCGGAATGGTTATCTTTGCATTTGTCCTTATAGGAACCCGCTTTAAACTTGGGCCGATTCTGTTAACGGTTTTAGGTGGAATTCTGGGAATACTAATTTTTTAAGTGGCTCTTCATTGGATTGGGGCCTTCGGTTGGTTCGTAATATCGAGGGGATCACCGGATAAAGATTTTGTCAAGTCCATTCGGTGAAAAATGGGATCTTGACCAAAAGATTAAAAATTCGTACAATTTAGTTAGCTGGTTTGGCTAATTGGATTGGGGGTTTTCGGATGATTATTAATGCCACCGATCTCAAGAACAATCTTGGAAAATATCTGAGGCTATCGGCCAGAGAAGAAATTTTGATTACCAGCAATGGTAAAATGGTCGCTAAATTATCAGGTTATGAAGGAACCGGGAATATTACCGGGCGAGCGGAGTATTTTCAAGAACAGGCTAGAAATTATGAAATTTATCCCAGAAAAGCTTCGTATGAAGAATACTTGAAGTTAACCGAAAGCAACGATGAACGCTATGAATATATCGACGGGGAGATTTATTATTTAGCCTCACCGAAAACAGTGCATCAGAAAATTCTCAGCGAACTCCATGTTATTTTTTATAACTGGTTTGCCGGAAAAAAGTGCCGGCCAATGTTTGCACCCTATGATATCACTCTCAAAAGGAATTCCGAGAATATCAATATTGTACAGCCGGACTTAATGGTCATCTGTGATTTGGAAGATCATTTGAATGAAAAGGATTATTACATGGGTGTGCCGGCACTGGTGGTGGAGATCATTTCCGAAAGCACCCGCAGCAAGGATTTTGTAAAGAAGCTGGATCTGTATATGTCCACCGGAGTGAAAGAATATTGGATGATAAACCCTTTAAACCGGGAAGTTATCGTTTATTTTTTTGAGAATGGCGATATCGTTAAAAACCGGACTTTTAAGAATGATGAAAAAGCATTATCCTATTATTTTTCAGGTCTGGAAGCCGGTTTGGAACGAATTTTCGGATAGATAAAGGAAGTTTATCGAAGAAGCTGCCCCTAACCTAAAAGAAAATATCGTGGGCGAAAGCACGATATTTTCTTGAACAACGGTTTACATTGCATTCCAAGATGAATAAGCCAAAATGAATCTTAATAGATTTCAATCGTGTAATGGCAGCTATAACTGGCAGCTTTTTTTAATGAGATGATTAATTCCTTATCTTTCAATTCACCATGGAAGTCATCGGTATCCGCGATACCATGCCAAGGCTCCAGACAGATGAAAGGGGCGTTTTTGGCCTGCCAGATTCCCATGTAAGGGAGACCGTCATAGGACAAAACGACTTTTTTGTCGGTTTTGGAGCTTTGCAGCGACACTTTTTTGGAATGGATGTTTCGGAACACCATTGCGCCTTCATAAAACATTTCGTGGTTGAGGGGAAGGGCCCTATTATTTTCAAGGGCGACCGGAGCGGACTTGCCGCTGATAACGACATTGGCGCTGTTCATATAAAGCCTTTCCAGCGTCTCGTCGGATTCAAACTGGATGAAATAATCGCTAAAATTAGTTTTCCCATCCAGAGGGCAGTTAAAGCCGGGATGGGTTCCGATTTGAAAGTACATCGTTTGGTCATCGAGATTTTCAACTCTGTATTCCACCCGGATTTGATTGTCCGTCAAGGTGTAGGTAATGAAGAGGTTGAATTGAAACGGGTACATCTTCAGCGTTTCCGGGTTGTAAGTAAGTTTATAAACTGCTTTAAAGTCGGTTTCCTCAACTAATTCAAACTCCATCTTTTTGGCAAAACCATGGTTGCCCATGGGGTATACTTTTCCGTCGACTTTCATTTCACCGTTGTTTAAAGCGCATACAATGGGAAATAACACCGGCGAGTGGCTGGCCCAGAAGTTCTTGTCACCGTTCCAGATATATTCGCAACCATCTGCCAGCTTTTTAAAGCTTACGAGTTCAGCGCCGGTGCTGCTGATTTCCGCTGCGAAAAACTTATTCTTTAGTGTTTTGTTCATTTTCAGCTTCCTCGTTATTTTATTAAAATACCTTTTCTTCATTTTACCATTTCTTTGGCATCATATCAAATACCATATGGTTATGGTGTTTAGAGTGAATTCACAAAACCGGACATCAAAAGAGAAGATCGATATTTTATATTGTGTTAGACTTTAATGCATGGAGGGGATGGTATGGAGTGGTTGAAGCATCTAAGTTTAGCAATTGACTACATTGAAGACAATTTAGAGGGGAAAATCTCTTATGATAAAGCCGCCCATATCGCCTGTTGTTCGACGTATTATTTTCAACGAATGTTTTCATATGTGGCGGGTATTTCACTTTCCGAGTATATACGCCGCCGGAGAATGACCCAAGCCGCTTTTGAATTGCAGGGAAGTGAGGAGAAAATCATCGATATCGGTTCCAAGTATGGTTATATCTCGCCCCCCTCCTTTAACCGCGCTTTTCAAGCTGTCCACGGAGTCAGCCCAACCCTCGCCCGGATGGAAGGGACGGCATTAAAGGCTTATCCCCGTATTCGGCTTTCAATTAACATCACCGGAGGCGAAAGCATGCGATATCGGATTGAAGCCAAAGAGCCAATACGAATTGTAGGGACCCGAGTGGCTTTGCAAGAAGACCAGGAATTGAATTTCCAAATTGTACCCCGGTTTTGGGATGCGACATATCAATGTAATATGGTTTCAAAAGTTAGTCAATTAGCCAACCAAAACCCGCAGGGTATTTTAGGCGTCAGCGTGTATCAAAATCCCGAAGAAATCTATTATTATATCGCTGCTTCAACCGACAAAAATATCCCTGAAAACATGGTTGAATATGCAATCCCGGCAGCAACATGGGTTATTTTTACTTGCGAGGGACCTTATCCGGATTCCATTCAAACCGTCTTCAAACGGTTTCTCACGGAGTGGCTTCCGTTTTCGGGCTATGAATATGCCGGATTACCCGATATCGAAGTTTATCCAATTAATGACCAGATTTTAAACAACCATAAATTGAAAAGAGGATATTCCGAAGTCTGGATTGCAATCAAAAAAGAAAAATGATAAGGAGGAGAAAGCATGAATTATCAAATTGAAATCAGGGATATCGAACCGGTCCGGGTGGCGTTCATGCCTTATCAAGGGCCTGTTTCCGGAGCCTCAAAAGTATTTCCTACTGTTTTTAAAGCGATCCGGGGGAAAGTAAACGGCGCACCCTTTTTTTGTTACTATGCTATGAATGCAGAGAGTAAAACCGGGGAAATGGAACTGTGTGTTCCCACGGCCGAAACACCGGAAGGTAACGGCGTTTCGGTTAAAGAGATGCCGCGGATAAAAGCTGTTTGTGTTGCTCATATAGGCCCTTATGAAACCATGAAGTATGCATATGAAGCGATCGATAGCTATATAAAAGAAAACGACCTGACCTTGCAATTTCCATTTCGGGAAGTCTATATCAAAGGGCCGGGAATGCTCATTAAAGGCAATCCCAATAAATATGTTACCGAAATTCAGTTCCCGTTGAAAGGCGCGCCTGCGCGCGAAGAGTGAAAAAATGTCGGCAATGGAAATCCACAAGCTAGTTAAGGAGTATAAAAATGGAGTCAGGGCTTTGGACGAATTAAGTCTCAAAGTGAACAGCGGCCAAATTTTCGCTTTACTCGGGCCCAATGGTGCAGGTAAATCTTCCCTGATTAATATATTGACAACCTATTACCGGGCGACCTCAGGGAGTGTAACGATACTGGGAAGGAATTTATTCAAGGAGCCGGCCTGGGTTCGCACACAAATTGCCTGTGTTGCCCAACAGGTTTCCATCGATACTCACTTATCGCTGAGGGAGAACATGATTTTTCAAAGCAGGTTGTACAAAGTAGAGACAGAGGTGGCCCAAAAAAGAATCGACTCTTTAATTGAAAGCTTCGAGCTTTCCGGGTATTTAAAATTTCCGGTAGCGTCTTACCCGGGTGGGGTAAAGCGCCAGCTTGATATTGCCATGAATATGGTATCCTTCCCCCAAATCTTGTTTTTGGACGAGCCTACAGTTGGTATGGATGCCTTGTCCCGGAAAGAGATGTGGAGAATGTTGTTGAAAATCCGTGCAGAATATGGAACAACTATTTTTCTTACCACCCATTATCTTGAGGAGGCCGACCAATTGAGCGATACCATCTGTATTATGAAAGACGGCAAAGAATTGGTCCAGGGAACTCCCGGTAGCTTACGCAGTTACATCAGGCAAAATCTTCTTCGTATAGGTTTTTCTAGTGCCGGGCTAGCCCAAAAACAAAAAGATGCTCTTGATAATGCGGGTCTCGTCAAGTTTGCCAGTGTACGGGATTATTCTGTTTTGGTAAGCGTGGATAACCGTAGGACAGCTTTTACGACTGTGAACAAATGGCTTTTGGAACATCAGGTGGAATTTGACGCTATCGAAATTGTGGAACCCAGTCTGGAAGATGTCTTTTTGGCATTGACCTCAGAAAACAGAAAGGAAAGATGGTTATGCTAAATATTTTATGGCGCAATATGAAATGGCGTTTTTACAATCCGGTCTCTATTGCGGTTACAATATTGCAACCCCTTATTTGGCTCGTCTTGTATAGCGCCGTAGCGGGTGAGGCCATGAAAACTTTGGGAATAGGCAATTATACGGCTTTCGTTTTACCCGGCATTATGGTGCTGGTGACCTTTTCTGCCTGTGGCAGCGGAGGTTTCATCAATTTTATCATGAAAAACAACGGCAGTTTTTATAGAATCCTGATTGCGCCCCTCAATCGAAGCTCCATCGTACTTGGTCAAATGTCGGAGGCGGTCCTGGTTTCTTTCATCGAAGTAGCAATCTTATGTACCGTCAGTCTTTTTTTCTCAGTAACGGTGGCTTCGGGGATTGCCGGGGTACTGCTTGCAATTTTGCTGATTTTTTTGACAGCGTTTTTCATGTCCGGCCTTACCTATACGCTGAGTCTTTTCATGCCGAATGAAGTTATTTATGAGACCACAATGAACGCGATAATTTTGCCGATTTTTTTCTTAAGCCCGGCTCTTTTCCCGCTTGAAAGTTTTTCAGGAGGCCTGGCGGTTGCAGTGATGCTTAATCCTTTTACATACATGATCAACGCTTTGCGGAGTTTAATATTGGGAGAAAAGATATTATGGGGGAATATTTTGCCGGTGATGGCCCTGTTTGCCGTGCTGTGTTGTGGAAGTTTTACGTTGGCGCTCTGGAGATTGAAAAGGGAAACAGTTTATTGGTGATGGATTCTTGAATGTTTCCCAAAGGCCCTCATCATGACTTTGCCAAATCGACAAGTTTAGAAATGGTCTTCCAATTCCGGAGGGTTATCGGTATGGCCAATTTGTCAAGATTAGCCGCAAGCTTGGAGTCTCTGATACTATGATGAACTAAAATAAAAATGTCCCGTCCGATAGCCCGGTATTGATCGGCTTCGCTTTGGTAGGCGTTCACCCGGCTCAGTTCTTCGGATAAAGGAGCCCGGTCCAGTAAAGCGACATATAAACATTGAAATTCATTCGATGATTGGGCAAGTGCTACATCTTCACTGGGAAAGGGACATTCTGCTATTATCTGTTTCAAATCTTCGAGGGTTCGCAGGATAACAACGACTGGAAACCCGAAAGCCGTTTGAATCGTTGCTTCAATTTTTTCACGGAGGGTTTTTTCTCCTTCATCCGATTGAAACAACACATTTCCGCTTTGAATATAGGTTTGAACTTTGGAAAGTCCTAAGGACTGCAGGGTATGTTTCAAATCAGTCATTTTCATAATGTTTTTACCGCCTACATTGATTCCGCGCAAGAAGCCGGCATAGGTTGTCATGTGTCACTCCTGAAATGAAATTGGAATCGTAATGGGAGTTCTGAAGTTATTATCCCTTGAAATACAGTAAAAATCAAGTGTTTTCGATTTATAATAGGAGTGGATTATACCTGTAATTTTTAAAAAGGGATTGTCCAAAAAAATTATGGCGATATACAATATAGTCGTTTGGTTGCCCAATAGCGATATATTGTATATCGGGATTTTTATATCGTATGGGTTTGAAATTTTGACATCCTTAGGAAATGGACGGTATTGATGTTATGGAAGGGAAAGGTGTGGTTAAAATTCCGTAATATTCCCTGACGGCCGCCACCCAACGCAAGAAAGGATCCTTCCAGAAGATGGAATTAAAGAAAGCGTCAATGAGCTGATCGCTATCTACGCTAAAAACCGGTATAAACAATGGAGCAGCGCCTTGCTCCAATATTCCTCCAAAAACGCCGTCGTTCAGGACTCCGTCTTCGCGAAGGATCATGACCGGTTCTCCTCGCTGATAAGCCATGGATGGTTCGATTTGAATATAGGGACTGGTGAGCCAACCGCTGGTATATACTTGTTCACGAGCTGTTCCCGGCCTTGAAACTACATCTCTGATTAAAACCCGCCGGAACGCCACCGATAAACAACCATAACTGCTCAGCACAATCCGGCGAATGGAAGTTAGCGGGGGTTCAAAACCTTGTTCGCTGACACCCAAAGTTCGCGGAAAAAGCAAATTATCGTACATTTCTTGAATGATTCGCTCTAGAAACTTAGTCTGCTGCTCATTAAAAGGTGTGGCATAGCTTAAAAATACCGGGACCCGGAAAGAAGACTGGGCTGTTTCTTGTAATAAACCAGAAGTTAAATCAGACATGAAATAACCTCCTTTATAAGTTATCTTATGAAATACAAATAGAGGAGGTTACGGGTCCATATCATTATTTGTTGTATTAATGACAAGTATTCCAACCATTCTGAATGCTCTTCGGTTAAGAAATCTGTTTAGTAAAAAATAAATTTTTGGTTATGCTAGCGCCATGGATACGACGAAACTTGGAGCGATTTCGGGAGCCATTGGCGCGGCAGCTAGTATTATTCCCGGGTTGCTAACCAAACAAGTATTGAAAATTGCGCAGTTAAACTTTCTGGATTATGCGGCAGTACTCGTGGTGGGGCATAAAGTAAACGATGTATGGCAATGGTTGATGGCAGCCACAGGACATCTCATTTTTGGAGCGGCTTTGGGAGTGGTTTTTGCTTTTTTCATCAAGAAAACCGGCGATGCAAACTTGCTATTTAAAGGAGGCGGCTTCGGGGCTTTGACTTGGCTGGCTACGCTTGGTATGGGTACTTTTTTTAAATTGCCCCATTTTAAAATTACGGCTCCTGGGGATAGTTTCTTTATTTTAGTAGACGCCATATGCTACGGAGTAGTTTTGGCCTTTTCGTATCAACATATAGCCGATAAAAGGAGAAATTATTCCTGATGAAAGATAGATTCACCAGAGGTTTTTTGTCCGGAGTGATAGCGGGGATACCAACGCTCATTTTTTCGTGGATTGCTTTCGTACTCCAGTGGACGACCCTCCGGTGGTCCAGTTTTGCCGCCATCTTAATTTACGGCCGAAAGAGTGGTAATTTGAGCGAGGAAATACTCTCCACACTGGCGGTATTTGTAATCTGCGGTATTCTGGGAGTGATTATTGCCTTCATGATCCCCAAGTTATCCAGCGCCAATTATTTGCTGAAATGTTGGCTCTTCAGTATCGTTTTTTGGTTTTTTGCTTTTACTGTACCCTTGTTGTTTAAAGTGCCGGGTCTTTTAATGATACCCGGCAGAACGGCCGTGGCAAACTTTATTGAGGCAACCATTTGGGGGTTGGTATTAGGTTATTGTTTAAAATGGTTCGACAACCGCTTAAAAATAGAATCAGCATAAAATTCTTTAAGAATTTGGATTTGCAATGGGTGGTAAAGAAATAGTTTATTAGTGATAGCAATTTGGGCAGACTGGTTGAGTACAAAATGCCCAAAACTCAATATTCAATCGTTTAGGCGCGGCTCCTCACCCGCATCTTCCTCGCACACTCTCGGTCCGGTCAATTCCGCTGGTTTTTTAGAAATATAAAATTTACTCTAGTCCATCTTTGTGTTAAATATTAAAAAAAAAAAAGGAGTAACAGAATATTAAGCGAAATGTAATTTTACTATTGGTAATACCAATTTTATATTGGATTTACCAATTTGGATTTCGCGTAGTAATAATTGATCGATTGGATAATGATATCTGCTGAAACGTATGGGTTGAGCATGAAAGCTTTTCGATTTTTTTACTCAAAGGAGGATCGTTAGGACGGAGTGATATTAGCCAACTTAATTCAGCAAATGGTGATGTTTAATGCTAGGTAAAAGGAGGATTAAATTTAAATGGATCCTAAAAGTTCCAAAAAAAATGTATCAAAGCAAGTACTGGAAGCGATTGAAAACATGATCCGAAATGGTGATGTATTGCCAGGACAAATTCTTCCTTCCGAGCGGGATTTGGCATCTGAGTTAGGGGTAGGTAGACCGGCGATTCGAGAGGCGCTAAAAGCACTGGAAATAATCGGAGTATTAGAGATTACTCAAGGCAGAGGAGCTAAAATAAAATTACCATCGGTAGATACTGTATTTCAGCCATTACTAAGTTCAATATGCATTAACCAGTCAGATCTTATAAATTTTACGGAAGCTCGTATCATAATTGAACCCAAATGTGCTTATATTGCCGCTAACAGAGCGAAGGCCGACCAACTACAGAAAATGTTTGAATCACTAGTATTGATGCGCAATTCTCTGGATGATCCCGAATCATTTAACGAAGGCGATCTGATGTTTCATAAAATTATTGTTCGGGCAACCGATAATCCAATTTTGATTAAGATTTATGAGACCATGGCCGTGTTTGTCTGGCAATTATATCAAGAAACTAAAAACTTAGAATTAAAAACCGGACTTATGTTTCATGAAGAATTGTATAAAGCTATCTATGAACGTAACGCCGGTGAAGCGGAACGCCAAATGCAACTGCATATTGAAGATACGCGTAAACGATATATGGAGTTTAGCGGGTGTTGTTAATAAAAAACAAAAGGAGGAGTAAAACAGTGACGTATACGAAATCTTTCGCCGAAATAGATACGCCGTCGCTTTTAGTTGATCGTAAGATCTTAGAAGCTAATTTGTCTCGGGTGGCTGATTTAGCTCGGAAACATGGAATTGGGTTACGTCCGCATGCTAAAACTCATAAGTGCATTGAAATTGGGCGTAAACAAATCGAATCCGGCGCATTGGGGCTTACATTGGCTAAAACGTCGGAAGCTATGGTTTTTGCTGAACAAGGAATTGCCGACATCTTTTTGGCGTATCCCGTGGTTGGAGCTGCAAAGATTAATCGCTTAGTTCAATTAGCTGACAAATGTCGAATTAGTGCTGGTGTAGATAGCGAAATTTGTGCAGTGGAATTAAACAAAGCTTTTCAAGGGCAATCCAAAAAATTACCGGTATTGCTGGAAGTTGATACTGGTTTGGGCCGGACTGGTGTGGCTATGGAAGAAATGCTGCAATTGGCTTCGCGAATTCATCAAATGAGCAATTTACAGCTGAAGGGAATTTATACTTATCGAGGCGCCCTTTTAAGCGATATCGCTCCTTCTGCATCAACGGAGGAATTAAAAGAAATAATTACCCACCAAGGATATAGAGAGGCGGCTACCATGGGCGAGCTAGCGCAAAGGATGCGTGAGGCGGGACTACCGGTTGAAGTAGTTAGCGCCGGTTCAACTCCAACGGCTGCCAGCGTAGTAACAGTGCCGGGTTTGACCGAAATTCGCCCCGGAACTTATGTTTTTAATGATGCTATGCAAGTACGGATGAACGCTTGCTCCTGGCAAGACTGTGCTGCTAAAGTATTGGTAACGGTAATAAGCCGGCCCAGCCCGGATCGGGCCATTATTGATGGTGGATGTAAGGCTTTTGCGGGTGATGCTAAACCGGATTCTCCGCCGTTAAATTTAAACGGATATGGAACGGTTATTGATAATGCGGGGACTCCGTGTCGTGATATTCAATTTGAACGAATGAACGAGGAGCATGGTATTCTTAAATTAACGGGTTTGGCGGCAACCAATCTGAAAGTTGGGGCGAGGCTTTTAATTGTTCCGAACCATATATGTACTACAGTAAATTTGTTTGATAACTTAACGATAGTTTCTGATATTGATGGAAACGTTACTACGCTTTCGATAGAAGACTCATGGCCGGTAGCGGCCAGAGGACGGGTTCAATAATTCGATGAAGCATTGAAAACTTCATCGTAATTAAATCAATAAACAAACTTAGAAAGGAATGATTATTAATGAAGAAAGAAGTTATTTTTACTGAAAAGGCGGCGCCTCCCGGGGGATCCTATTCCCAAGCTATTCGAGCTGGTAATTTTCTGTTCGTTTCGGGTTGCACGGGAGTGGATGCCGAAACGAAGAAATTGGTTGCGCCGGGGGAAATTCGTCCCCAAACCCGTCAAACGCTTGAAAATATTAAAAGTATTCTTGCTAAGGCTGGAAGCTCATTGGATGACGTTGTTAAAGTGACGGCGTTTATTGCTGATATAGATAAGTTTCAAGATTTTAACGAGGAATACAGTAAATATTTTAAGAAAGGAGAGTTTCCGGCCCGTAGCACGGTAGAAATAGGTAAATTTCTAAACGGGGTGTGTATTGAGATTGAAGTAATTGCAATTATTCCGGATTAATACTTGTGTTTTGAAAAAAAAGGAGGAATTGTACAATGAATTGTTACAAAAAATATCACAAGATCATTTTTCGAGGGCTTTTCTTATTAATAATGTGTTTAACTATTATTTCCCCATTCGTGGTTAATGCAAAAGAGCAAGTAACAATTAAATTTTCTTCGTGGTGGTTTACTGAAGCCGGACATAAAGAGTGGCTTAATTCTTTTCTTGACAAATTTGAAAAGGAAAATCCCGATATCAAAATCGAACGGATTGCAATAGGCTCGGGTGATATTCATGATAAATTCATGACTGAAGCTGTCAGCGGTAGCGGTCCTGATGTATTGTGGCTAAGGGATATTTCCTTGGTTCCGTTTGCAAAAATGGGTTTTTTGGAACCCCTGGATAAATATATCAATTTTAAACAATACCAATTGGAAGAGGTCAATAAACAGGGCATTGTTAATGGCAAACGCTATGCGATAAATGTAATGGCTTTTGCATATGGACAATTGCTTTATAATAAGCAATTGCTGGATGAGGCAGGAGTGCAGCCTCCTAAAACTCCAGAAGAGTTAATTCAGGTCGCTAAGAAATTGACCAAAGCTCCTAACCAGTATGGCTTTGGTATGCCGGTAATGCCCAGCGAAACTGAATATTTCGCTCAAAATATTCAAAAATTCGCTTGCGGTTTTAATACAGCTATTTCTCAAAATGGCAAGATAATGGTTGGTAGTCCCAAGTTTATTCAAAGCGTTACATGGTTAAAAAAAGTTTATGATGCCGGTGTTACGCCACAAGGAATGGGATGGAAAGTTCAGCGCCGGATGTTCGCTGATGGCAAGATCGCTATGCTGTGCGACGGAGCGTATCAGTTTGGAGTAATCGACGGTTTTTATCCCGGACGTTCTAAAAATTTTGGAGCGGTCAAACCGCCGTTCCCTGGTAATTTGGTCATTTTTAATACGAATTTTATGGCCGTCAATAAAAATTCCAAGTATAAAAATGAGGTGGCGCGTTTTCTCAAATGGTGGATCCGCTCTGATAATCAAGCTGAATTCAATACTTACGGGCTGCACATTGGAACAGTCAAGACCCAATATAGCAAGGAATTTTATGTAGAACATCCTTATATGGAGGCTTTCGATGATACAACGCTCAAACCTCAACCGACTATCGTTGTAGGCTATGATGAACAAAGTGAGCAAATTCGCCGTACATTAGTAGATAATGTGGCTAAAATTTTCTTCAGCAATCAGTCAGTCGATGTGGCGCTCAAGAATGCTCAAAATGCAATTCAAGCTATTATAAAGAAATAATTAATTCATAGGGTTGTTGCAAAACATTTAAAATCAGCGGAATATAGAGTATATTGCTCCGTTGGATAAGCAAACCATATATTATATATTGTGGCTAATATTTCTTCTTTGCAACAGCCCCTTTTTTCTTCTCGTAACCAAATTTACATACTGGAAAGAGGAGTTTAAATGAATGAAACTAAAAAAAGATTTGATACTTTTCCTTATTTATTAGTATTGCCAGCGTTATTGATTGTCTGTTTTGTTTATTTTTATCCAATTACTAAAGGACTTTTTTTATCGTTTACGAGTGCTAAATTTGTTGAACGAGCTCCTTTTGTAGGACTTCAGAATTATTTGTATATGCTCAACGACCCTGGATTTTGGCATGCCTGCAAAATAACCTTTTTTTATTCCCTTTTTTATTTGATTGGTGTATTTGCATTAGGACTAGGAACGGCATTATTGTTAAATAATCGATTTAAAGGACGTCCCTTAGCCAGGACTTTGATTATATTACCATACGCGATTCCGGATATTGCGGCAGTGGCTGTATGGACTTGGTTGTTTGATTATCAATATGGTGTAATAAATTTTATCTTAAAAAATTTAGGCATAATATCCGAACCGGTACAATGGTTGGCAAATCCTAATATTGCTTTATTTAGCGTATTGCTTGTTTCAGTTTGGCGGCTTTTTCCTTTCCATTCATTGGCAATTCTCTCAGCGCTGCAAGGAGTTCCTGAAGAACTTTATGAGGCGGTTGAAATAGATGGGGCTACGGGTATTAAGAAATTTTGGTATATTACTCTTCCTTCAATTAGCAATATTATGGGTGTCCTTTTTTTAATTACTATTATCTGGTCTTTTCAAAGATTTACCATTATATGGGCATTAACCCAAGGCGGTCCTTCCCAGGCAACCGAAACACTGGTAGTACAAATTTATCTTAAAGCTTTCAAATACTATAGTATGGGGTATGCCGGCGCTATTGGGACGGTAACGATTTTGTTTTTAATGGCGGTTACTGTTTTGTATTTTATTTTCAGCAATAAAAAGAATGCGTGAAGGGAGCGTGAAAACAATGAGTTTCAATACCTATCCGATTCCTAAATTTTTGAAGCGAGTAGGCTTTTATTTTTTGGTTACGGCTACTTGTTTATTAATTGCATTTCCAATTTATTGGCTTTGTAACTGTTCTTTTCAAAAAGAAACCGCTTTATTTTCTTTTCCTCCTTCGTTTTTTCCGAAAGAAATTCATTTTGACGGATATTTAAAATTATTCGTTGATGGTGCAATTTGGCGATGGATTGTCAATACTGCCTATATTACTATGGCTACGGTTTTGCTGACAACTATCTGTTCAACGCTTGGCGGATATGGATTTTCCCGGTTTAAATACCGGGGCCGCAGTGCTTTATCCTTAGCACTTCTCAGTACTCAAATGATCTCCGGACCAATGGTAATCACTCCACTATTTATTGTCTTTAGTAAACTGGGTTTGATTAATACCTTTTTTTCATTAATCATTACGGATGCCGCCCTTTGCATGGCAGTTAGTACTTGGCTTATGAAAGGTTTTTTTGACAGTGTTCCGGTTGAAATCGAAGAAGCTGCTATGATTGACGGCTGCAATCGAATGCAGACGTTATGGCGGGTTACTTTACCAATCAGTATGACCGGGTTAGTTACAGTTTTGGTGATGACCTTTTTTATCACTTGGAATGAATATCTTTATGGATTAATTTTTATTAGTGATCAGAATAAATGGGTTGGTAGCGTCGGATTAGGTTCATTTATTGGGAGTTATGTTGTATCTCAGGAACAGATTCTAGCGGGAGCAACACTTTTTTCAATAGTACCCGTACTATTCTTCGTATTTTTCCAGCGTTTCATTATTTTAGGAGCTACTCAAGGCGCTATCAAAGGTTAGTAGTTCTGACTCGGAATTAAAAATGAGGAGACGATTTAGATTGGAATATGATTTACTGCTTAAAGGCGGTCATATGATCGATCCGGCCAATGGAATTGACGGTCAACGCGATGTTGCTGTTAGAAATGGCAAGATTGCCGCGGTAGACACACAGATTTCCAACGCTGTAGGGGAAAAGGTAATTGATGTTACTGGATTGTACGTTACACCGGGATTAATTGACTTACATTGTCATCTTTATGCAACCGCGGGGATGCGTGATGCCTGGGCCGGCGATAATAGTGTGTTCCCTGATAGTTTTAGCTTTCGAAGCGGGATTACTACTATGGTTGATGCAGGAAGTTCAGGATGGCGTAATTTTGAAGATTTTCGCTTTCGAGTAATTGATCGTGCTCTTACACGTGTCTATGCAATGCTGAATATCACCGGACTCGGGATGATGACCGACATTCCGGAACAGAATGTTTATGATATGGAACCGGAAATTACCGCTAAAATGGTAAAAAATCACCAGGATGTGTTGGTCGGTGTTAAAACGGCGCATTACTTCGGGCCGGAATGGATTTCAATTGAACGGGCAATCAAAGCCGGAGAGTTAGCTAGTCTTCCGGTAATGGTAGATGTGGGCTTTTTTCGCGCGGAACGCCCTTATTACAAGCTGGTTACCGAAAAGATGCGTCCAGGCGATATAAGTACGCATATGTATCGGGTAGGTATTCCCTATGTGGGGAAAGATGGAAAACTATTCAATTATCTTAAGCAGGCGCGAAAACGGGGAGTTATTTTTGATGTTGGACATGGTGGGGGTAGTTTCAGTTTTCAAAATGCAGTTCCCAGCATAGAGCAGGGTTTTTATCCGGACACAATTTCTACCGATCTGCACATTTCCAGTATGAACGGTGCAATGATGGATCTCCAGACGGTAATGTCAAAATTTATTTGTATGGGAATGCCTTTGCCAGAAGTAATTAAAGAGACTACGGTTAATGCCGCAAAACTTATCGCCCATCAGGAATTGGGAAATTTATCGGTAGGATCGGTTGCCGATATTGCTGTTTTTAATTTGATATCCGGTAAATTTGGCTATTATGACTCGGGACAGGGTAAGTTAGAAGGTAACCAGCGACTTTGTTGTGAAATGACTATAAAAGATGGTAAAATCATGTGGGATTGGAATGCCAGAGCGGCAGTTGACTATCGTTTATTGGGGGAATTTTATAGTATCCGTCCAGTGGATCAAGTCGTATTTCCGGAAGATAACTGATATTTATCAGAATTAGTTTATTTATGAAAAAAGAGACCTTGTTGATGTTGAGCTGATTAATATTCTTCGGCTTAACATCATGATGAAGTTATTTGGAATAGGGAGTGAAATTAGTGTCAGAAGTAGTGACATTCGGGGAGACTATGGTGATGTTCAGTCCTGAACACTCTGGTCCTTTACGTTATGTTCAATCATTTCAAAAAAAAATTGCTGGTTCAGAAAGTAATGTCGCAATTGGTCTAGTGCGTTTGGGTCATTCGTGTAGTTGGATTAGTCGAATTGGTCAGGATGAATTTGGTCAGTTTATATTGCACGAAATTCGCGGTGAAGGGGTTGATACGACCGGGGTTATTGTTGATGCGCAACTTCCAACGGGCATAATGTTTAAAGAAGTTCAATCGGGATTGGAGACTAAAGTATACTATTACCGGAAAGACTCGGCAGCAAGCCGGCTTTGTGCGAATGATATCAAAGCTTCTTATTTTGAATCTGCCAAATTGTTGCATTTGACGGGTATCAACCCGGCGTTGGGGACTTCTTGTTTGGAAGCTACTCAAAAAGCTATCCAAATTGCTCGTCAAAATGGAATGCTGATTAGTTTTGATCCAAATCTGCGGCTCAAATTATGGAACAAAGAGAAAGCGCGGGAGGTATTAACGGCCTTATTACCACAAGTTGATATTGTATTACCGGGTTTGGACGAAAGCCAAATTTTATTGGGAACTTTAGAACCGGAGCAACTGTTGGATAAGTTTTTAAAATTAGGTGTAAAAACAATTGCCCTGAAGATGGGTACTAATGGTACCTGGGTGGCAACGGAAGCTGTTCGTCACAAAGTGGCCACTTTCGAAATTGAACATGTCGTTGATCCGATTGGAGCTGGAGATGCTTTTGCGGCGGGTTTTCTTTCCGGAATTTTAGAGGGGTTGCCATTAGAAGAGTGCGGACGAATGGCTAATGCCATGGGAGCTATGGCAGTGACCACAGTTGGGGATTTTGAGGGACTGCCAGATCGGAGGCAATTAGAAGCTTTTTTGGCCTGCCGTAAAGAAATTTTAAGATAAAGATATCATAGTTATAAATTTTTTATTAAAGAGGTGGAAGATGATGGTTAACGATATTATAAAGGAGATTTATCAAAAGGGAGTAGTATCCATTATCAGAAATATTTCCGAAGACAAAGTTGACGCTACGGTTGCCGCCCTATATAAAGGCGGTATCAGTGCGATTGAGATTGCTATGAATACTCCGGGAGCATTACGGATGATTGAGAAAGTTAAAATGACTTTCGGAACGAAAATAAGGATTGGAGCAGGTACGGTTCTTGACCCCGAAACGGCTCGAGCTGTCATCTTGGCCGGGGCTGATTTTATCTTATCTCCAACTCTGTCATTGAAGGTTATTGAAATTTGCAATCGTTATAGTAAGTTAGCAATTCCCGGCGTTTTAACTCCAACGGAGATTCTAACTGCCTGGGAATCAGGAGCGCGATTATTAAAAATTTTTCCGGCTGGAGTTTTTGGACCGGAATATTTAAAAGATATTAAAGGGCCGTTGTCTCAAGTAGAATTGATGCCAGTCGGCGGAGTTAGTTTAATGAATGCAGCCGAATTCATTCGGTGCGGAGCGCATTCCCTCGGAGTTGGCAGTGAATTGGTAAGTAGCGCTCGGGTACAACAAGGACAATTTGAGGAAATAACAGAAATCGCAGCTGCATACATCAAACAAGTAAAAGAGACCAGGATGGCGGTAAATATTTAAAAAACATTTGACAAGGCTAAGTCTCAGTGTAACCGTAGAATTGTCCCCGCCTAATTATCCGGTAACTGCGAGGTAGTGCTAAATTGTTTGACAATCAACTACAGACTGGAAAAAAGGACTTAGATAATAATTATACGACAAGGGTGGATTGGTTTTAAAAGCCGTTCGCTGAAAAAATATAAGTCCCATTCAGACAAGACTTTTATTTATTAAGAAGCCGGTTTTTGGTTATGCTATGAGTCGCATCATATGCTCAAAACCAATTCATCCTCTCGGTCTTCCTCTCTCGCGAAAAGAGTAACAATCAGCACCATCTTACGCAAGGAAGAGTTGAGCTTGACATTCAAAAAACTTATTTCGACTGATATAGCGCCATGGATAGAATGCTTAAAATGGTTTGACAACCGTTTAAAATTTTATCGATAATCAATCTTACTTGCAGGAAAGCGGGAGCTTTTTTATGGTTACATCATGGGTATATCCGACTTTTTTAGCCATTTTGTTCAGCCTGTCGCTGATTTACATTCCCAGAAAAGACTATAGGGAGTATTTAATTTACGGATTCTTACTCGGCGGGTTGGGCGACATGGTTGTTGTCGCCTTGTACCAAAATGTTTTCCATCTTATTTGGTTTAAAAATCAAGGTGTCTTTAACGTTGTGGGGCAAAACTTTCTTTCTCCCCCTTGTTGGACTTTTACGGTGATGTTGTTTCTCTATTTTTTGCCGCGAAAAGGAATTGCCCATTATCTTTATGTGTTGACTTTTGCGGCCTATAGTGTCGGTTATGGTTTGGTGGTCCATAATGCCGGCTTGTTTGATTTTAAGCCTGGGTTTTACCCTTTTTTCAGCTATTTGGCCTTCTTGGGCTGGTGGGCTTCCATTACAGTGGTGTTTATGAAAACCAGCCCCTTGGCGAAAAATCACTCGTAGAGTGATGATTTTGTTTTCAAACGATGGAAAGAACAGGCCTTGATGAATTGCATAGTGACACCACCTTTGGCCATAATATTGTGGAAAAGGGATTAAGGCGGCAAAACGGATTTTTAAAAAGTTTGCCTGGAGATCCCTATGGAGGATACCGGTCATTGGCCAAAACATTTGATGATAATTTTATACCCGGATTAGTTGTCGGAGGAATTTCCGGTACCCTTATTAATTTTGTCGAAATTGTTTTGATTGATTGGTTAAAATTCGGTCAGATCCGGTTTATGGATTATGCCGGATTACTGGCTTACGGCAGGCAATTTTATGGTTTTCCCGAAAATCTGCTGGCCTTTTTTATCCAGGTTGGTTTATCCGCCACGCTGGGAGTCCTATTCATTTATATCATTGATAGGGTTTCTACCAAAGATTTATTATTGAAAGGAATTTTTTTCGCCCTAAATTTCTGGTATTTTATTTTTACCCTGGTTCTTTTATTCAAGGTTCCCTATGTTCTGGTGGTGACTTTTAAGGGAGCGGCTGAGAACTTGCTCAGCTCTTCATTGTTCGGGGTGTTTTTAGCGGAATCCTACCAAATGATCTATCTACGGAAAAACCGTTGGGGGCGGTCAAATTCATGATCGATACGGACCCGTTCAATGGTTAAAACCGGATATACCAACCTCCTGCTTTGGAAACTTTCTTTATCTCCCTTTCCCTCTTCTATCTCCATTGAGTATTTTGCCAGCGATAAAATAGAGCGTTGAAGGTAGTCTATGGCAAACTATAGAAACTAATTATCGAATGAAATGGTGAGTAAAAGAACAAAGCCGGATTCCATAACCTATATCAGGTAATTGTATTGGTATGAAAGGGAAAAATCGGACTGTTGTAAAGGAGTATGGTTGCCGTTGGCTCAAAACGTTGATATCGAAAAGCGGGTGGAAAGGACCATCGCCAATCTTGAAAGGCATAATTTTAGCGCTGTTTTTGTCGCCAATGAATCACAGTTACATGCGAAAATGAAGGAATGGGTACCTGAAAACTCGACCGTGGCCGTGGGAGACTCAATGACGCTGTTTGAAACCGGTGTGATTGAACTCCTGCGGAACGGTAAATACAACTTTCTCGATAAATACCTGGCGGAAATTACCCGGGAAGAAAAGAAGCAAATATACCGTCAAAGCTTCAGCGCCGACACTTTTTATGCAGCACCAACGCCTTAACGGAGGAGGGGGAGTTGTACAATATTGACGGAAACGGCAGCAGGGTTGCGGCAATGATTTATGGGCCGGAACAAGTGATTGTTGTTGCCGGAATTAATAAGATCGTTAAAAATTTAGAGGAAGCTGAAAAAAGGGCCAGAAATCATGCCGCTCCACTAGATGCCAAAAGGTTAAACAAGAATACTCCGTGCGCTTCATTGGATTATTGTGTGGATTGTAAAAGCGATGAAAGGATTTGTAATAATTTCTTGGTTATCAAGAGACAATTCACCAAAGGGCGGATAAAAGTAATGATCGTCGGTAAAACCTTAGGATATTGAGGTTGCAAAGTCTTGGGTTTACAGGGGAGCATGTGGGAGAGCCCCAGCTTGTTATCTGTTTATATGGTCCGCCGTTACTTCAGGTGGATTTGAAATTTGTAACTTGTCGGATATAGGCCACCGGGTCGAGAATCCTGTTGTATTATGGGAACGGGAAGAAGTACTGACAAAGGCTTTGGGCCAATCCGCAGCTGTTTATCCTCAACCCAATCTGCAATGGATTGACGACCGGTTTTGGGTATGGATACATTATGCCGCAGTTAAGATTGGGCGGGCGAATTGTTTGAAACCATTGAAATGCTGTCGTTTTTAAGGCAGACTGTATTGGGACCGCTTGCTTTAGTAAAGAACGGTCATTTGCCGAGAGGCGTAAGGTATATTGAACGGGATGCACTAGAGGAAATGCCGTTGCTTCTTAAAATAATACCGGCTCATAACAAAAAAAGTTGTGTGCTTGCTTTGGAACAAGCTATAGAATTGTACCGGCACCTCCGTGTTATTCTTGGTTCCTCCGGGCTTAGCACGAGGAAAGCCGCTGAAGAATTGGCGGTTGGATATTTAGCCGAAATCGACAGGAAGATATAAATAGTCGAGCCGGGACAATCCGGGCCGTCCGGTCGGGGATATTGGGCTTGCTGTAATAAATATTCAACGATTCCTTCACCGACTGCCGGACCAGCGACGACATTTTCCGGATGGAAGCGCTGCCGCTTGGTAATGGCGCCGCGGATTGAAATGATGAAGACTCAATGTTGAGTGATGAAGCACTAAACTTCGCTAATGGAACACAACTTCGGATAACGTAGCCCCAATTTTCCGTAATGAAGCGCCAAGGATTTATTTTAAAGATTCGACATCGGAGGATAAAGACTCAAACTCCGCCGGAAGAGATTAGGCCAGCAATTGTTGAAGCGCGATTCGGGCTTTGCAGGTATCCGGCATCTGCTGGAAATCGCGATCGGAGGCTGCTCGAATTATTGGATAGATTTATTTGCTAGAGCTACCATATTTAAAAAAAATTTCCTCTAATGTTTGTCCCTCCCCAAAAAAGGTATGTCATTAGAACAGTTACTCTAAAAGGGCTACTGGGGTCCCCAATGGCTAAGGGGTTGAAATAGGTAGGTAGAGATAAATTTTTTGGCTTTTTGCAGGAATGTCTCGAATCAAGCTGGAAATTAATAGTTGTTTACAAATGGCTGCTTATCAAATGTGGCAATCATTCCGGCGGCGGGGAGCGGTTCAATGAATTCTTAGGGTGGATTTTTGCATAATGGCGCATTCCCAAATAACCGCGTGAGTCCAAGAGGAGCGTATGGATTGCCATATTATATGCGGTTTGAATAAAGAAGGAGTCGGAAATGTTTGATCAACCCGAACAGGTAAAGGCTTTTTTAACACCCAATACCAATCACCACGTCCAAATTCTCGTCATCGGGGATGTGGTATTGGACAAGTACTACTATGGAGAGGTCAAGCGGATTTCTCCCGAGGCGCCCGTACCCATAATCAAAGTGGTGGAAGAGAAAAACACCTTGGGCGGCGCTGCAAATGTGGCCCACAATTTGAGTAAACTGGGCATTGAAGTTTTATTGGGCGGTATCAGCGGACAGGATGCAAACCGGGAATGGCTATGTAACTTGTTGGATGCTCAGAAAATCAATTATAACGGTCTCTTGGCCACCAACCGGCCGACGATAACCAAAGTCCGGGCAATCGGTTCCCATCAGCAAATGTTGCGCCTGGATTTTGAAAACGATCACTGGATCGATAAAGAGATTGAAAACCAGCTTAAAGAATGGATAGTAAAGACACTGGATGTAGATTTAAAAGGGGTGGTCATTTCCGACTATGCCAAAGGGGTTTGCACTCCTGAACTATGCCAATTCATTATCCGTGAATCCCATCAAAGGCAGATCCCGGTTTTCGTTGATCCAAAGGGAAATCAATGGGAAAAATACCGGGATGTTGATTTTATTTCCCCCAATTTGAAAGAATTAAGCGATGTCATGGGTGTTCCTTTGGCCAATGAAGATCAGGCCGTTGAAACTTACGCTAAAAAGGTTCAGAAGAATTACAACATAGCCAATGTGATTGTGACTCGTTCCGAAAAAGGATTGAGCATGATTGATTCCTCGCGGGTTATTCATATACCCACTCACGCCCGGGAGGTTTTTGACGTTTCCGGCGCCGGGGATACGGTAGTTTCAGCGTTTATGGCTGCGGTGGCTTCCAATGTAAACCCTATCGATGCGGTCCGGCTTGCAAATGTAGCGGCTGGAGTCGTAGTGGCTAAAGTCGGTACTTATGCGATTAGTGGCCCTGAATTGCAAGCGGCGGTTCAATCGATGTTCGGAAAACAGGAGGGAACATATAAAAAACTTGTCAGTCGGGAGGAATTAATGGGATTGCTGCGCAACTGGCGGGAAAAAGGCGAGAAAATCGTTTTTACCAACGGTTGTTTTGATATTTTGCATGTCGGGCATATTTCCTATCTGGAAAAGGCTTCAAATCTCGGCCATCACCTCGTTATCGGTTTGAACTCCGATGCTTCCATCCGGCAGATCAAAGGCCAAAGCAGGCCGATCCTCAAGGAACATGACCGCGCCAGGCTGTTGGCTGCACTGGAGTGCGTCGGCTGCGTGGTTGTTTTCGATGAAGATACTCCGGCGGATTTGATTCGCTTGGTGAAACCGGATATTTTGGTCAAGGGAGGCGATTACCGTCCTGAACAGGTTGTCGGGAAGGAAGATGCCGGCAAGGTTGAAATTATCCAGTTTGAAGAAGGCTATTCGACCACTGGAATTATTGAGCGAGTTTTGCAACAATATGGTATGGAAGTTACCAGTCATTAACGAAAAGGGTGGTGGTGAGTATTGGCTGAAAGCCACCATGCAACAGAGGTGAAAAGCAACTGCTATTACTATACAATGTCATTTTAATGATTGTTTTGCTTTTTTATGCGCCAATCCTTTTCTTTAGTACCCGTAAGGATAAAAAAGGCTATCCATTGCGGGAAAGGTTTGGTTTTATTGATCCGCAGGTAATCGAAAAATTCCGAGACAAAAAAACCATCTGGATTCATGCGGCTTCCGTTGGGGAAACGGTAATCGCCAGGCAAGTGGTAACTGAGCTCAAAAAGGAATACCCCGATTACCCAATATTGTTTTCCGTGATGACCGCGACCGGGAAAAAGATGGTTGAGGAAAGCCTGGACGAAAGAGAAAGCGTTATTTTCATACCGCTGGATTTATCTTTTATCGTAAGACGGGTTGTCAGGCTGTTTAAACCTGAACTATTAATCCTGATCGAAACGGAACTCTGGCCGAATCTTATCAAAGAAGTGCACCGCTTGGGGGGACGAATTTTGGTGGCCAGCGGGCGGATTGGCGATAAGAGTTTAAAAAACTATCAACATATAAAGCCGCTACTCAAAAGAGTCTTATATAGGGTTGACTCTTTCAGCATGCAGTCGCGGATGGACGCGGAGCGAATCATTTCGCTGGGGGCTCCAAAAGATAAGGTTTTTGTGAATGGGAACATCAAATATGACCGCGATTTCAGTAAGAATATCGATCGGGATGCACTTTATCGCAGGTTGAAAATTGGTAAAGAACAGCCGGTGTTAGTGGCCGGCAGTACCCATGATGATGAGGAAAAACAGTTACTAGAGGTTTATAAAAAATTAAAGCAAGCTTTTCCCAGATTAAGAATGATCATCGCTCCCCGCTATATTGACCGGACCGAGGAAATTAAGAAAATTTTTAATGAAAACGGAATCAAAGCTGTAAGCTGGTCAAAAGAGATTGACCAATCAACCGAAGAGACCGTAATCATTGTTGATACTTTCGGGGAATTGGCCGGACTTTACCAAATAGCCACCCTGGTTTTTGTGGGAGGCAGTCTGATCCCCAGAGGGGGGCATAATATTCTGGAACCGGCCGCTTACGGCAAATTGGTTTTTGTGGGCCCCCATATGTTTAATTTTAAAGAAGACACCAAATATTTTTTAGCGTCCGAAGTATTAATTCAGGTTCAGAACTCTGATGAACTTGCAGAGCAAATGGTTTATTATTTAAACCATCAAGATCAGCTTGGGCAAAAGGGTCAAAGGGCCAGCGAACTGATTCAAGCCAATAAAGGAGCTCTGCAGGCTAATTTGGAACAAATCAATCATTTGTTGATCCGGAAACCTAAAATACTGATAGTCCGTTTGAGCGCGATCGGAGATGTGATTCATACTTTACCGGTAGCCTTTGCCATTAAAGAAAAATTCCCCAGAGCCGAATTAAACTGGTTGGCGGAAGAAAGAGTAGCCGGGTTGCTCGCTTTAAATCCCTATATCGATAAGATTATCGTAATGCCCAGAAAGCAATGGCAGGAAATTGGGAGAAGCAGTAAATGGCAGCAACTGAAAGCAATCATCAGTTTTTTAAAGGGTTTGCGAAATTATAATTTTGATGTGGTAGTGGATTTGCATGGCTTTTTCAAAAGCGCCCTGCCGGTTGGAATGACAAAGGCTCCTCTGCGGTATGGCAGTGCGGATGCCGGTGAAGGAAGCACTTTATTTTATAACCGTAAAATCAGAATTCCTGTCGAACTCGATCACAAAATTGATCGTTATTTGTATCTTGCCAAAGAGGCCTTGGGCCTTAGTGATGGGCAGGTTAAATTTGCTATTGAGCCCAGTCAATCCGATAAGCTAAAAGTAACCAAATTATTGGAAGATTATGGCTTGCGTGATCACAAGTTTATCATCATCAATCCCTATACAACTTGGAAAACCAAGGACTGGATTGTGGAACGCTACCGGGAACTGGCGGAACGGATCAAAAAAGAGCTTGGGTATGAAGTGGTTTTTACAGGCGGACCGGGTGATCACAAGGGAATTGATGCGGTTTTGGAGAAGATTTCAGTGCCGGTATATAATTGGGCTGGACTGACCAGTCTCGGGGAATTAGCCGAATTATATAAACGGGCGAAACTTTTTATCGGGGGCGATACCGGGCCGATGCATTTGGCAGTGGCAGTGGGTTTACCCGTCGTTGCCATTATGGGTCCCACTGATCCGAAAATATATGGTCCTTATGGCAAGAGAAATATAGTGGTCAGAGACGAACATTCAACTTGTCTTGGTTGTTGGAAGCGAATCTGCCCGCACAATCAGGAATGTATGAATAATGTTTCTGTGGAGCAGGTGTTTGAGGCTGCCCAAAAGCTACTAAAGGTTGATGGCAAGGAATGATTCTATTGAAGTGGCGATTAGAAACATATAAGGAGAGAGAATTTTGAGAGTGTTAATTATCGGTAAGGACTTTTATCATTACGTAAGTTCATTAGTCATGGCGTGTGAATCGCTGGGACACGATGTTATGAAAATAAATTTAACTCCATTTAAAAGTCAAAAAGGGAATAGGTTGAGTAGAAACCTAGTAAAAATGGGGCTAAAGGGTGCAGAGATAAGATATTATCAAAAGATGAATCGACAATTTATCGAAACGGCTAAAGCTTTCAAACCGGACCTCTGTATTATAATTAATGGCAGAAATATCGGACAGGATTTTTTGCAATATTTAAAAGAAAATAAAGTTGCCACCCGGCTGTTTATGCTCGATAGTATTCGAATAGAAGTAAATATTTGTCAATTTTTCTTGAAAAATCTGACCTATTACGACAAGATTTTCTCTTATGAACCATCCGATCTGGAATTCATGGCGGACAAACATCCGGGAGTGGAGTATTTATTTGTAGGATTTGATACTTCGATATTTTATCCTTTACGGGAAATAAAGAATAAAGAATATGATATTTGTTTTGTAGGTAGGCTGTATCCTTTCCGTTTAAAATTATTGGAAAAGGTTGCAAGTTACGCCTATAGTCATAACAGAAAAATGATTGTTCATACAACAGACCGCTATCCTAAAAAAGATATTTGGCACGTACTCAGAAGTTTTGCTCGTAGTATGAAATTTAAAGCCAAGTATCCATACTTAGATAAATGTATAATTGATACTCCGTTATATAACGAAGAATTATCAAAGTTTTATCAGAGAAGCCGAATTTGTATCAATATGCATGCTGGAGAAAGTGATAAATTACATACAGGCCCAAACCCTAGAACGTTTGAACTTCTTGGTATTGGGTCCTTTCAGTTAATTGATGCAGGGCACCTGGATGATGTTCAATTGGAAAATGGGCGACATTTGATAGAATATCAAGATGCAGAACAACTGTGTCAAAGTATTGATTATTATTTGAATCAAGAAGAAGAGCGCCAAAAAATCGCTTCAGCGGGATATGAATGCGCCAAAGAGAAATATTCTATGATAGAATGTGCTAAGAAGTTATTAGAATTATAGCATTTCTTGTGCGGACATTGGTAATCCCTATTTAAAAATACTTTTTATTTTCCTTTTGCGTTTGATCGCGCGCTCCCTTTTCCTGCGCATTTTGACGAGTAAATTTAATAGTTCACGATATCCTTCCGGCGCATAATGTCGTAAAAAGACCTCCTGTTCGTTTTGGGAAAAGTCGAAACGAGCCAGATCTTTCATTCTTTTTTTAGGAGCCAATTTACCGTTGATTCGGGCCCGGTTCAGATCGATATAATAAAACTCCGGGCTGGAATCGATGTTTTTTATTAAGACATTGCCGGCATGGAGATCATTATGAACAATGCCGGCATCGTGCAGTTTTCTTACATCTTCGGCGATAAATGGTAAAAAATTGATAATCTGATGATGATAAGGATGATTTTTTTGATTGATAATGTCTAAGAGATTATAATCATAGGGAATATATTCGGTTATATAATAACTATAAACCAGTTCATTGTTTTTCCCCCTTTTTTCAACGACAGCAAGGGGTTTAGGCGTTTTAACGCCGATATGAATCAAAGCACTCGCAATAATCAGGGAACGGACTGCTTTCGATTGAATGAATCTGAATCGAAGCCTGTTATATTGGGTATTGATGTTAAATTTTTTAATAACGATATCGTCCATAAGACACTTATTGTCTTTAGCCCGGAAAATCACTAAGGTATTTCGCTCATTGTAAATAACATTTCCCTTTTCAAATCGAACGGGTATTTCTTTGACAAAATTTAAAAATTGCTCATTTTGCCAATCTTCCTCTATCCAAAGGAATTCTCCTTTTTTTAATCCCTGCGCTACATTCTCCAATTGAGGAAACTTCACGATTGTTTGCCCCTCTCCTATGTGGCTCAAATCCGATCGTATCCATGTATTATTCATCAATGCGTATATTATAAGCCCCCGAACAAGGTGAGTCAAGAATGCAAACTGCGACTGTTTCGAAATTATTCATCAATCACTATAAAAAGGCATCCTTGTTTTTATAATAATGGAATAAATAGCAAGAAAGGGGATTCGTTAAAAATTTTAAGCGTTAATTTAGGGATTAATAATAGATTTGAAATTTGGCAGGATTTTTTTAAATAAAATGGAAATATTGGTAGTTTAAAAGAATAAGGTTACGGCCTATATTTAGGAAAAAATATTTGGATGAGGCGGAGGTTCTGGATTTGAGCGAATTGGTGTCCGTTGTTATTCCTGCTTATAATGTGGGTCCTTATATTGAAGATTGTATAAAATCGGTATTCAATCAAACCTACACGAACTGGGAACTGATTGTGGTGAATGACGGATCGACGGATAGTACTTTGGAACTGGCCTGGAAAGCGGCTGGGGATGATCCGCGCATCCATATCCATACCCAACCAAACCAAGGCTCTGCGGTAGCCAGGAATAGCGGTTTGAGTTATGCCAAGGGAAGTTCGATCATCTTTATGGATGGGGATGATTTTTGGCTTCCGGAATGTTTGGAGAAATTGGTATCCGCTCAAGAACAAAGTGGGGCTCAAGTGGCTTATTGCGGTTATAACCATTACTATATGAACGGCTATAACCGGAATTACCGCTATGGCTATCCCGACGGCAATATTATCATTCCGGCAATCAAAGGTGAAGTGCGTTTTCATCTCGGCGCAATGTTGATTGATAAAAAAGTGATTGATGAAAACAAGTTAAAATACACCGAAGGTTGTCTAATTGGACAAGATCTGGAATTTATGTTAAAGGTGGCTGCGGTTGCTACATTTAGAGCTGTTCCACAAAATTTACTGATGTACCGGGTCCGTCCTGGATCCGCCATCAACTCCAAATGGAACTGGGAAAAACATTTTCATGCAGTTAAAGGTGTGCGGAGAGCTGCGGAATTTATTGCCGAGCATTATAAGGAATCGCCCAATTTAAGCATTATTCAATCGGGAATGGATATCCGGCTTGGCAAATTGTTAAGTAAATTTTTCTGGCATGTAGTTAAAACAAACAATTATCAAGAAGCGCTAAGAATCATTGAGAGAATCTTAGAAGATCATTATTACGCAACGACCCTGGAAAAATTAAAAAAGAATCAATTGAGTTTTTTAGACCGAATCAAACATCAAATCGTGCTTTCAGAAAATAGGGTCCTATGGAATCTTGCCAAATATTTATGAGAAAATTAATGTTTATAACATTTAATCATGGAAGGTAAAATAATGAAGCCAAAAATATTTTTTTTAAATACCTTTGCTCCGTGGGGTGGAGGGGAGAAATGGACTTTGGATACTGCCCTTGAATTGAACCGGCGGGGTTATGAAGTTGTGATAGGCGCTAAGCCCAGGAGTGAGTTATATCAAAGATCTCAAGAAGCAGGATTAAAGATTAAAGCGGTTTCACTAAAAAACACTATTTCTGCTTTTAATCCATTTAAACTCATTTCTTTTGCTCTTTACTTGCGCAAGGAAAAAATCAACATCTTGTTTGTAAATCTCTCCCAGGATTTAAAGTTCGGAGGCGTAGCGGGGAAATTTGCAAAGGTGAACAAGATTATATTTATAAGAGGAAGCGCAAATCCCATTAAAAATCGATTTTATACCAAATTATTATTGAGGGATTGTGTAACCGGCATCCTCGCCAACTCTCAGGCTACTAAGGAGACGATTTTAGTCAACACTTCCGAGTGGTTAGATGAAGTTAAAATAAAGATTGTATACGATGGTATTAAATTGGACGAAATTAAAGCCGCCATCGCCCAATCTGGATCGAATGTTAGAGAGGAGTTTGGTATTGGAAAGGATCAAATTTTAATAGCGAATATTGGAAGGATTTCTCGGGAAAAAGGTCATCAATATCTGGTTGAGGCGGTTCGATGTTTAATAAATCGAGGGGTCAAGAACTTTAAGGTATTAATTGTTGGAAAAGGTATTCTGGAGAATGAAATAAAAACCCAAGTGAAAAATTACGGGTTAGAGGATTATATTATTTTTGCCGGATTTAGAACTGATATTTATAATATGATGAAACAAATGGATTTTTTATTACATACGGCTCTCTTTGAGGGTTTTGGTTTTGTAATTGCCGAAGCTATGGCTGTGGGAAAACCAGTGGTTTGTACCAATGTAAGCAGCATCTCCGATATGGTCATTGATGGGGAAACAGGATATTTGGCACAGAGTAAAAATCCAGATGACATAGCTGATCAAGTGATTAGGATGATAAATACTGATAAGGATAAAAGAGAGAAGATGGGAGAAAAAGGTAAAAAAATAGTGGAAGAAAAATTTGCTTTTGAAAAAGTAACCGATCAATTGGAGAATTTGTATCTTGTAAATCATTAATGCTTTTTTGAACATGATGACGTTGTGGACAGGCAACACAAATATCTTCTGTATCGGGGAGGGTATCAGGATTTGTTTAAATGGAATCATCTAACCATATATTCAACATACTGATATTGCTTTTTCTCTTACGCAGGATAGAGCAACGCTGGGAGCGACCCAAGCGGCGCATCAGGTTTAGCAGGATGGCGGATTTCCTATTGGGCCGCCATTTTTTTTGCCACAATGGAAAAGCAAGCGGTAAACCCAGAAGGTTCGGAGGGGGCGCCTTCGGATCGAGAAACGGTTATTCTCCCTTGCGGCCGGTACTCCAAAAATATCAGTGGAACGCTTATTTCGCTTTCTCCCCATTCGCTTTTGGCGGTCTTTTTACCGTATCCGTTCTGGCTGTTGTCGCCGTTATCCCCAACTATCTTGTGCTGTTCGGGACTTAGATGTTCGTCCATCTCAGCTTCACGTATCTTTTCTAGAGCTCCAGCAAAAAAATGAGCTTCACCGTCATGTCGGCGGGGGTACCCGCTCTTTATCAGTGAGTTTTGCAAGCTGTATTTTGTTTTTCATTTAATGGTGTATGATAAAGATGAAATGATATTCAAGAGTAATAATCATAGAGTATATAACTTGTTGTATTGCATTTTAGAGAATCTGCGTATTTTCCTCTTTTTTCAATCCTTTGTTTACATTTTCACTTTGGGAAATTCAACCATTGTATACCCTTCTTTTGCAATTAACTAAACCAATTTAGATAAAAGTATTAATTTTTAAATGTCTTTATTTAGATGGACCCGAATAAGGTGAGCACGAATGCTAATGGGGCTGTTTTGGCATGCCCGTTAGTTTTAAAAAATGTTTGTAATTATACAATAACAAAATAAACAGAAAAATATGTTCATTATATAAAAACATTATCCGAAATTAGTATTATAGTTACTTTTAAATTTTGCAGGATTTTTTAAAAAAGAGGAAAAAATAAATTAAATGTAATGAGCTAGGTTTATGGCTGGATTATGAAGGTAAAAATATTTGCATGAGGCGGAGGTTCTAAATTTGAGCGAATTGGTGTCCGTTGTTATTCCTGCATATAATGTGGACCTTATACATTGAAGCTTGTATAAAGTCGGTATTCAATCAAACCTACGGAAACTGGGAACTGATTGTGGTGAATGACGGATCGACGGATAATACATTGGAACTGGCCCGGAAAGCGGCTGGGGATGATCCGCGCATCCATATCCATACCCAACCAAACCAAGGCTCTGCGGTACCAGGGACACAGGTTTGAGTCATGCCAAGGGGAGTATGATCGTCTTCCTGGATGGGGATGATTTTTGGCTTCCGGAATGTTTGGAGAAATTGATATCCGCTCAAGAACAAAGTGGGGCTCAAGTGACTTATTGAGGTTATAATCACTACTATATGAATGGCTACAACTGGAATTACCGATATGGGTATCCCGACGGCAATATTATCATTTCGGCAATTAAAGGTGAAGTGCGCTTTCAACTAGGAGCATTGTTGATTGATAAAAAAGTGTTGGATGAAAATAATTTAAAATTCACTGAAGGTTGTCTGATTGGACAAGATCTGGAATTCATGTTGAAATTGGCCGCTGTAGCGACATTTAAAGCGGTTTCGCAAAATATGCTGATGTACCGGGTCCGTCCTGGTTCCGCCATCAACTCTAAATGGAAATGGGAAAAACATTTTCATGCGATTAAAGGAGTGAGGAGAGCTGCGGAATTTATTGCCGAGCATTATAAGGAATCGCCCGATTTAAGCATTATTCAATCGGGAATGGATATCCGGCTTGGCAAATTGTTAAGTAAATTTTTCTGGCATGTCGTGAAAACTCACAGTTATCAAGAAGCACTTGGCATCGTTGAGCAAATTTTAGAAGATCCTTATTATGCAACAACCCTTGAAAAATTCAAAAAGAACCATTTAAGTTTTTTAGACCGAATCAAACATCAAATCGTGCTTTCCCGAAATAGGGTGTTTTGGAAGCTTGCAAAATTCATGTGAAGAATATGAATTTATTAATACAG
Organism: Bacillota bacterium; assembly: GCA_023392595.1. Taxonomy (GTDB): domain Bacteria; phylum Bacillota; class UBA4882; order UBA8346; family UBA8346; genus UBA8346. The sequence continues at coordinate 88,152 of JAEVYU010000057.1, forward strand.
ATGAAACCAGGGAGAAAATAATCATGAAACCCAAAATACTTTTTTTAAATACCTTTTCGAAATGGGGCGGAGGAGAAAAATGGACTTTCGAGACTGCTGTTGAACTCCAACGGCGGGGTTATGAAATTGTGATAGGAACTACCTCAAAGAGCGAATTAGGTCAAAAAGCTCAAGAAGCAGGATTAAAGATTAAAACGGTTTCTTTAAAAAGCACTTTGTCTGCTTTTAATCCATTCAAGATCTTTTCTTTTAGGAATTATTTGCGCAAGGAGAAAATCAACATATTATTTTTGAATCTCACCCAGGATTTAAAGTTTGGAGCTTTAGCGGGAAAGTTGGCAAAGGTAGACAAAATCATTTTTCGAAGGGGAAGCGCTATTCCTATAAAAAATCGAATTTATACTAAATTTTTTTTACGGGATTGTTTAACCGGCATCATCGCCAACTCCCAGGCGACGAAGGAGACGATTTTAGTAAACACTTTGGATTGGTTGGATGAAGCGAAGATTAAAGTTATATACAATGGAATCAAATTGGATGAAATCAAAGCCGAAATCGCGAAACCGGGGATAAATATTCGAGAGGAATTCGGCATTAAACCGGAGGAAATTTTAATTGCCAATGTCGGAAGGCTTTCAAGGCAAAAAGGTCATCAATACCTGATAGAGACGGTTAAATGCATGGTTGATAAAGGGATTAGGGGTTTTAAGGTAATCATTGTCGGTGGAGGCGGGTTGGAGAGTGAAATAAAAGCCCAGGTGAAAGAGTTGGGTTTGGAGGATTATATTATTTTAACAGGGTTTAGAACAGATATTTATAACATTATGAAACAGATGGATTTTTTATTGCATACGGCGCTCTGGGAAGGCTTTGGTTTTGTAATTGCTGAAGCCATGGCCGTAGGGAAACCGGTGGTTAGCACCGATGTAAGCAATATTTCCGAGATCATCGTTGATGGAGAAACCGGATATTTGGCCCAGAGTGAAAACCCGGAAGATATCGCTGATAAGGTGATCCGAATGATGAATTGTGGAGAAAAAAAGTAATGGGGGAGAGAGACCGAAGGATAGTGGAAGAAAATTTTTCTTTTGGAAAAGTAACGGATCGTTTGGAGAACTTGTTTACTTGATAACTTGATTATATACTTTGTTCATAACCAGTGAAAAGGTGCGTTGGCATTCTTACACCAGAATGCCAACAATTTAAGATATTCACGGTGATTGCAAGCAGAAATGGAGGAATCAAATCTCCCACCGACCATAAATCCACCAAGTTGATTCCAAAATTGTCTTGTTATTAAAATGACACTAATGCTAAATCAATGATGACATATGGAATATTTGTAATGGTTGCTCAGACAACAATTTTGCTTTTTCATCGAGTGGAAATGTTTGTTTCCATAGCCAAGCTGTAGCTTCACCATTATTTTGAGCAGCTACTCCAAACATGAAAAATAGGCTGGGCTGTATCTTTTTTTGTATTCTTCTAGTTTATGAGTTATTTCTAAAAACCTGTATCCATAGCTATTAACTGGTATTAGAGGTGCAAAAAATTTATTTTAAGAACTTTGCGGTCTTTGGAGTCCTAAAAAATCGTTTACATTAAAAAAACTATCAATTTCATGCAGTATTTCATCGTCGGCCCAATCCCACCATGCCAACTTTTGTAAAATATCTATCTCATTCGGAGCAAATCGATAACGTAGGACTTTTGCCGGAACGCCAACAACCACGGCATAATCAGGTACATCTTTAGTAACAACAGCACCAGCTCCAATAACCACACCATTTCCTATGGTCACTGCTGGTAATATAACTACATTTCTTCCTATCCATACATCATTGCCTATAGTTATCTTACCATTTTTTTTATTGTTAAATATGTCCTTTACATCTGTTTTATCCTTCGGACAAATGCCAAAATTTTTCAAAAATAATGCTGGGCTTGTTGAGATATAATTCGTTGGATGCTGGCCTATAGCTAATTTTACGTCTGCTGCAATTGAGCAAAACGCTCCAATGGATGTTAAAGGTGAATTTCGATGACAAAGTTGTTCATATCCATAACTATACTTACCAACGCTAATGTTTAAATATTTATGGCAATAATATCGTGCTAAATTATCGCGTCTTCCATACTTATGTTGAGATTTTTTTAAAATAAATCTAGGGATTTTACTCCCACTGTATATTTTTTGTACTACTATGCATAAAAACACATCATACTTTGAAATTTCATATAATCTTTTTAAATTATTCATAACATCACCTAATATCAAATTCAACAAGCAACAATGAATTCCTTTAAATTTATCTAATGGTTTAAGCGGTCATTATTATCTCATAATATAATTACAAGCATGTTAATGACTAGTCCACCATCTGCATTACCAAAAATCAATAATCTCGGCGGTTCCCGGTTTGTCATTAGGGTATCCCGATATATCCAGATCATTTTTCGTGTTATTCGTGTTATAAGTATTGTAAAAAATTCATTTGTTAAAAGAACTTCATCAATTTTATAAAAGCATTCAGCACTTTTATGTGCTCCTAATTATATACAAACCGATTTGGCGGGGGTTTTCATTCCAGTGGATGCAAACTTTCCATCATTATGCAATTCTGATATGGGTCTTTGCGTTTTTTAGGTGTCTCAATTTACGCTTTTTCAAATACAAAATTAATTACTTTACTATAATGAATGTTGGCAGTATGTCGTACTGATGAATTTTATATCTCAATTTCCTCTATTTACCTTTATTGTATTTATTTGATATTTTATCGAATCTACACGCTTGAAGTTCTATGCATCATGCTTAAATATTTAATCTGAATTCTCTTAAACCTTTATTTTCAAATTTTAAAAGATTGTCTATCAAAAGAATCCAGGGTAGAAGATTTTATGATATAATATCTTTTGTTTCTTTTCAATTACATGATTTTTTATGTTGAAAAATTAAAATCAGCAAAATCTTTACTACAAAACATTTTGATTAGCATAATTTTTGTAAAGTCAAGTACCTTCAATAGTATGCTGATTTTTATTTGTGATATAATATAAAAAAGTATTCAGCGAAGATTATTTGACAAGCATTAAGAATAATTATAAAATTTTCACTATATTGAGCGGCTCTATGAGATAGGCTAATTTTATTTTTCAGGGGGACCATAAAGATGAAAGTAGTATTATTGGCTGGAGGCTTTGGCACTCGGATAAGTGAAGAATCTTATTTGAAACCGAAGCCTATGGTAGAAATCGGTGGGAAGCCAATCCTATGGCATATCATGAAGATCTTTTCTTATTATGGGTATAATGAATTTATTGTATGTTTAGGATATAAAGGGTACTTGATAAAAGAATATTTTGCACATTATTTTTTACATGAAGCCGACATTACTTTTGACTTTACTATGTCCAACCAGCAATTGGTCCATAATCATCATGCTGAAGCCTGGAAAGTTACATTGATTGATACAGGTTTAAATACTATGACAGGCGGGCGGATCAAACGGGTAAAGGATTATATAGGTAATGAATCCTTTATGATGACTTACGGCGATGGTGTGAGTGATGTCAATATCAATAAACTTGTTGAGTATCATAAAAAACATGGCAAACTGGCTACAGTTACCTCTGTACAACCTTCTGGAAGATTCGGCGCCCTGGACTTAACTGAATCCGATGAAGTATTGGGTTTTCAGGAAAAGCCCAAAGGTGATGGAGGTTGGATCAATGGTGGTTTTTTTGTTTTACAGCCCGAGGTCCTGGATTTTATCGATAACGACAATACGACCTTTGAACGTGAGCCGTTAGAAAAGTTGGCGAAGAACACTCAATTGAAGGCATATAAACATGCCGGTTTTTGGCAGCCAATGGATACAATTCGTGATAAAGAGCTTTTGGAAAAATTATGGCAACAAAATCAAGCGCCATGGAAGGTATGGGAATAGGTAAATCATGATCAATCATAGCTTCTGGAAAGATAAAAAAATATTCTTAACCGGTCATACCGGCTTTAAAGGTTCTTGGTTATCGTTATGGTTGTATAGTCTCGGGGCAAAAGTTACCGGCTATGCTTTAAAACCGCCTACTGATCCAAGTTTATTTGAACTTGGCCATATAGAAGAAATAATGCAATCGATTATTGGAGATATCCGAGATAAGTCAGTTTTGCAAGAAGCAATGCTTAAAGCTCAGCCTGATATTGTTATCCATATGGCGGCTCAGCCTCTAGTTCGGGATTCATATAAAATCCCCGCAGAAACCTATGAAACTAATGTAATGGGTACCGTTAATCTTTTTGAAGCGGTTCGCCATTGTAAAAGTGTCAAAGCTGTTGTTAATGTTACAACCGATAAATGTTACGAAAACAAGGAATGGCTTTGGGGTTATAGAGAAAATGAACCAATGGGTGGATATGACCCTTATTCTGCCAGCAAGGCATGTTCAGAATTAGTGACATCTTCTTACCGGAATTCTTTTTTTCATCGGGATCGATATGTCGAACATAGTGTTGCAGTTGCGTCGGCACGGGCAGGAAATGTCATTGGCGGCGGTGACTGGGCAGGAGATCGATTAATACCAGATTGTATAAAGTCATTATTGAATGGAGAAAAAATTGTTATTCGTAGTCCTCATGCGATCCGGCCATGGCAGTACGTATTAGAGCCATTGAACGGCTATTTGTTATTATCGCAAAGATTATATGAAGAAGGAATCAATTATGCTGAAGCATGGAATTTTGGTCCAAATGAGGATGATGCTAAATCGGTAGAATGGATAGTTAGAAAGCTATGTGAAAAATGGAAAGGGAATGCAACCTTTGAAATCGATAAAAGCCCGCAGGTTCATGAAGCAAATTATTTGAAACTAGATTGTTCAAAGGCCAAATCACTTTTAAAGTGGGAACCGCACTGGGATTTAGAAACTGCACTTGATAAAATTGTGGAATGGTATTTATTTTATAAGGATAATCAAGATATTAGAAATGCTTGCCTACAGCAAATAGTCGACTTTATGAAATAGAATAGTATATTTGGGAGGATCCTATTTATGATTGACGGAGTATTAATAAAAAAGTTAAATAAAATTCCAGATGAACGCGGCTGTATTTTGAAGATGATGGAAAGTAGCGATAATGAATTTCAAGGATTTGGTGAAATTTATTTTTCTACAGTATATCCAGGAGTCGTCAAAGGATGGCATCTCCATGAAAAAGCTATCCTTAATTACGCCGTTATTAAAGGGATGATAAAATTAGTCTTATTTGATGACCGGATTAATTCAGTAACCAGAGGAGAGATACAAGAGATTTTCATGGGTGATCAAAATTATTGTCTTGTTCAAATTCCTTCTCAAGTTTGGAACGGGTTTAAGGGAATTGGAACAGAAACCGCTATAATTGCTGATTTAATAAATTGTACCCATAATGAAGATATTATGCAAAGACTGGACCCACATAATAACAACCTTATCAAATATGACTGGAGCCGAAAGGATCGTTGAGAATGGAGAAAGTTTTAATAACTGGCGGGAATGGAATGTTAGCTATCGAAATGGGGGAAGTTTTTTCGAATAATTTTGTTGTCTTAAATCCCAATAAAACAGGAATGGATATTACGGATCGAAATTGTGTGAATAATGTATTTGAACAATTTAAGCCGAATTATGTTATTCACACTGCAGCTATAACGAATGTGGATTTTTGCGAAGAATTTTCCGAGATAGCCTTACAAGTTAATGAAAAAGGGACAGAAAATATAGCCTACTATTCAGAAAAGTTTAAAGCCAAAATGGTTTATATAAGTAGTTGTGGATTATTTGGAGACGAAGTCCGTCCTTATAGGGAAACGGATGAAGTACAACTGAAGACTCAATATGCAAAATCAAAGTATCTTGGGGAAATAAAGGTGAAAGAAAATTGTTCAAGATATTTTATTGTTAGGCCGGGTTGGCTATTTGGTGGAACAAAAGAGCATAAGAAAAACTTTGTTTATAACAGATATTTGGAAGCCCAAAAAAAGAACGAAATTGAAAGTGCAGTCGATAAATTTGGATGTCCCACGTATACGAAATATTTAGCTGAAAAAGTACTGGAAATAATGAAAACAGATTATTTTAATATTTATCATATTACCAATAGCGGATATTGTAGCCGTTATGAATATGTAAAAAAAATAATTAGTTGCTTTGATAACTTAAAAACAGTTGTAAAAGAAACGGATTCCTCATCTTTTGTTCGAAAGGCTCCCGTACCCGATTGCGAGATTTTGGAAAATTATAATTTAAAAGATCAAGGTTTTAATTTACTTCCGGATTGGCAAGTTGGTATCGAGGAATATATTTTAAAACTAAAGAAAAGTATCTAAGGTGAAAGCTCATGTCGAAGATTATGGTATTAGGGGCTGGAATAGCCGGCTTGTCAGCAGCATATCATGGAAAAAAAACAGGGTTAAACCTGAATATAGAAATATTTGAAGAAAAAGCTAGTTATGGCGGATTATTAGCTAACTTTATACTTAATGGATTTCGATTTGACAATGCAGTGCATCTTTCTTTTACCAAAGATAGCTATGTACGGTCCTTATTTGACCAAACACCTTATATTACTCATAAGCCGGATGCGTATAATTTGGAAAATGGAAAATGGTTTAAGCATCCTATCCAAAATAACCTTTTCCCTTTATCCGTTGAAGATAAAGTGCAAGCAATAAAAAGCTTCTTGGAGAGACCTGTCATCGCTAATCCAGATAACTACCAGGAATGGTTATTCCAACAGTTTGGGGAATATATAGCGAAACGATTTCCATTAAAATACACCAAAAAGTATTGGACAGTGGATGCCAATCGTTTGTCAACCGAATGGATCGGGAATAGGATGTATCGGCCTTCACTGGAAGAAGTTTTATTCGGCGCGATGACGGATGATACACCGAATACTTATTACACTCAGGAAATGCGTTATCCTCAAAAAGGCGGTTATAAATCATTTCTTGATCCAATGGTAAAAGAGTGTGCCATTCACACCAATAAAAAAGCAACACTAATTGATGCGAAAAATAAATGGGTTGAATTTGCAACGGGAGAAAAAATATTTTATGAGCGCTTAATCAGTACCATTCCTTTACCTGAAATAATAAAAATAATTAAAGATGTTCCTGATAACATTGCCGTAGCTGCTAATGAACTATGGGCAACATCAATAGCTTTAGTTTCGATAGGTTTTAATCGGCCTGATATTGCAAAATATTTATGGTTCTATATCTATGATGAAAGTCTATATGCATCCAGAGTGTATTCACCAAATTTAAAATCGCTGGATAATGTGCCACCAGGATGTAGTTCTTTACAATTTGAAATTTATTTTTCGAAATTTAATCCCTTATCTATGAGCAGTGATTTATTAGTTGAGCATGCCATAAATTCATTACAATTAATGAATTTAGCAAACCGTGGAGATATAGTTACGACGGATTGTAGGATTATCCCTTATGCTAATGTTGTTTTTGAACGAGGCATGGTAGAAATAAGGCAAAATGTTATTGATTATTTAAAAAGTAAAGAGATTTATGTTGCAGGTCGTTTCGGCGAATGGGACTATTTATGGAGTGACCAGAGTTTGTTGAGTGGGAAAAAAGTTATTGATTCTTTATTTTCCACTGGTACATATTGTGAAAAATGAATCAGTGGAAAATGATAAGAAATTTTTTACATTAGAAAAATCATTATCAAGAAATCAAATTAGTATAAAAAATAAGCTATATTTATGGATGAAAAATGGTAGTGCAAAATATTTTATGTAAAATCCTCAATCCAATCAATTCGAATTTAGCTTTCATAACCGGGAGGACATTAAATTCTTTATTCATTAATGCCTTTTCATTTAGCGTATTGGCAATGATGTTCAGCTTTAGTCGCATCAGTAAATCCGGCATCAACCATAAAATGCTTAAAATCTATTGTAAACTTCTAGGGTTATTTTTTTCTATTTAAGTGCCACCCTGGTCTATAAATCTTGTGAAATCCTAACTTACCGTTGTATGCATCCTTTATTGCTTCTAATTTTAACTTATAAAATTCAATTTTTCTTCCGATCAAAATATGGCAGCGGGCTTTGCAGACTTCTGCAAAGAACATGTAAAGAAATGCTTTTCGTGAAAAATGGGTTTTATAAAAATCAAATCTATTTCTATAAAAATAATAGCGCCTGTAATCATTATTCGATACAGTGGTGTTATGGATAATTTTTATTGAAGGGAAGCATAAAATCTTCCCCTTTTTTTTCAATCGCATACTATGTTCTGTATCGTCATATAATATATAATAATCTTTTTTGGGAAGGCCAACTTGTTTTAGGGCATTTTTATTAATAATTACTCCAACATAAGAGAATAAATCCATGTCAAAATACTTTTTTTCGTATTCAGCAACGGGTACAGGTATTAGACGAATCTTTAAGCCATTGCAGGAAGTTCTTTTCCTATGCACAATATCGATAATTCCATTATTAATGACTGCTCCACATATAGACGTTACCTGATTCGTAACAACTGTTTTATCTTGTAACATTGAATCTGTGATTTCCAATGCAGATAAGTCCGGATAGGCATCATCATCCGCAACCCAAATCCAATCCGCATCCAACTCGAGCGACTTTTTCAAACCTTCATAAAAGCCACCACTACTGCCAATATTAACATCTAAATTGACAATATATTTACTATATTCGCTAGCTTTTTCTTTCCATTCATTTAGATATTCTAATGTGCCATCGGTGCAATAATTATTAACTACAACCACGTATTTCGGTTTGCATGTCTGTTCCTCATAAGCTTGTAAAGCACGTTTTAATAGATTAAGACGATTAAATGTAACAACAACTACTCCCACTGTATTACTTTTCATCTTACACTCCTAGTTGATTATTCGAATATAATCTTTCTACAGAAAATCGTAGTGAATAACTGCATTGGTTATTCTTGATTTGATTATAACACAATTTGCAAAGGAAGCCCATGTTTTGGGTCTGATATTAGCTGGTTGTTCTTAATAATTCAAACAACTTCTTTGCTATAAGTTATAATAGAGTCTTATTTTGTACCCAATTTTTTTAATTATGACGATCTTATTATGACAATTTTCTAAAAGCTGTCTCCGTAGCCAGTATTACCTGCTCAACACTGATATTCTCTATCAAATTGCCTTCTTGCGGCCTGACAGCCCAGTCAGGATGTTTGTAGGGGCAGATAAATTCGTAATCAGTAGGACCGAGAATCATCACCGATCTTTTTCCTACGGCGGACGCGGCATGCATTAAACCGGTATCTCCACCGACCACAACCGAAGATAACTTTGCCAGACCGACCGAGGTAAGGAAATCAGATTGACCTGCAGCAACGGGAAATCGGGCAGCTACCTCTTCTAATTTTTCCCGTTCGGATGGCCCTCCTCCAAACAATACTTGTAGGCCCCGGCTTTTCCAATATTCCGCCAGAGCCACATAGCGCTCAAGGGGCCAAATTTTGCCGGCAATGCCATCGCCGGTAAACGGTTGAATAAAAAGAGTGGGCTTTTCCAAAGACAACTCCCAAGTGGAAAACAAAATCTTGGCTTTCTCTAAATTTTCCTGAGGGACAATATACTGATTTTTAATGGGGAAAACCTTTAATCCCCCTTGTTCCAATAGTTTGAGATTTTGGTCGATTTTGTGAATGCCACGGGTCTGTTTGGTAAAAGTATTGGTATAGAATAAAGAACGTAGGGATTTCCCCTTTCCAATCGTTCCCCAACGGTGTTTTGCGCCGCTCAGCCGTAATAAAAGGGCATGTTCGGCATGTCCGGAATAATCAACGATCAGTTGATAATTGTTTTTTCGAATGATCCGATATAAATCGACAGCTAATTTTCTTAATTGGGATAGGTTTTTTGAATCGAGAACCTTTTTGTCGATAGTCAAAACTTTGTTTAGTTCAGGGAAACCTTTTAAAACGTAGGAATATACATCGTTAACTAAAAAATCAATTTTGCTGTTAGGAAAATTATCCTTGAGCATATAATAAGCCGGGAGAGTCGAAACAATATCTCCAATAGCGCCGCGCCGTATCATTAGGATGTTCTCTATATCTTGCAGCAAATTACCACTCTCATTTCTTCTGCATTAATAATTAAAAAACAATGGACCAACGAATATATTATATAGCTCTGAAATTATGACCGTCAAGAAATGTTTCAGATTAATCAACTATTATCCACTAAATATTCTTCCTTTTTATAATTGAACACATTCTCCCGCGATAGTGGGAGGAATTTGAAAAAAATCAGAGAAACAATTAAGATTACTTTTAAATGATTCATTAAGGGAGAAAGAACTGTTTTGGTTATTCATGTTGATGATTTGAATAGGGTTTTCGCAGGTAAAAAAATATTAATATTAGCCCCTCATCAAGATGATGAGGCTTTGATGTGTTCGGGGGTTATTGAACATGCATTAACCACTGGCGCTGAAGTAAAAGTGTGTGTCGTTACCAATGGCGATAAAAAAGGGCGAAAGATCGGCTTAGTCCGTATCAGAGAAACGATCAAAGCCATGAAATATTTAGGGTTAAGCGTGAAGGATCTTATTTTTTTAGGTTATGGAAATACCAAAAAGGATAGCAGTGCTTTTATGAATAGGCTATATAACGCTGCGACTGATGATACAGTGATATCATCCAATGTTGGGACGCAGACTTATAGTGTTCCGGAAGTGCCGGAATATCATTATCAGAAATATGGTATTCACGGTATGTACAATCGGGAGACTTTCCGGCAGGATTTGAAATCGGTTATAGCCGAATCCAATCCGGATCAAATTTTTGTCACCTCACTTTACGATAGCCATCCCGATCATTCGAGCCTTTACAAATTCACAGTGGAATCAATCATAAGTATTAAACGGAATGATCCCGAATTTGCTCCTGTTATGTATGAATGCCTGATCCATCCGGATCAGGAAGACGATTTGTGGCCGGTACGCGATAGGAAAGCCAAGCAGTTGGCTTCATTTTCAAAACCAGTTACATTGGAAACCCAAACTTTATTGGATTGGGACAAAAGAGTCATTTTTAGTGTACCTCTCAGTATGCAAAGTGTCTGGAGTTTTAAAAATAAAAAACATAAAATCATCAGTAAGTACCGCAGTCAGCGGCCATGGCGCGATAATAATTATTTATATTCTTATGTAAAGATTGATGAATTTTTTTGGAAAAAGGATTTCTCCAATATTGCCTTTTTGGCAAATGTTAGTGTCTCTTCGGAAAATACATCAACGGGCCAGCTCGGAATCAAGGCTGTTGACGGAATCGCCGATGGGTATCCGCGATTTCCGGCTAACGAATGGGTGAGCATGGGGGAAACGGTGGGTGCTTGGATTCAGTTAAGCTGGCCTGGTGAACATAAGATCAATAAGATCGTTCTCTATGACCGGCCTAATTTGAACGATAATATTATCGACGCCACGCTTACTTTTAGTGATGGCAGTCGGATTAAGGTCGGTTCATTACCCAATAAGGGAAGCGGTTATGAGATTAGTTTTGAAGGTAAAACGGTAACCTGGGTTAAATTCACGATTGATGAAGCAGTGGGGAAAAATACCGGACTCAGTGAGTTTGAAGTTTACGAGGAGAAATGATGACCCAAATCAATGTTTTACATATGGCTCATTTAACAATTCGATATGGTGCTGAAAAGCAATTGTTGGATTATTTGGCCCTGACCAAAGATACCCCCAATGAAATCAAGCATCATGTTTGTGCGCTCCGGGTTAATAACCCGATTGATGAAGAGCTGAAATCAATGGGCATTCCTACGATTGTTACCCGGTTATGGCCCTGGAATGTTGTTGAATTTTCAAAATTTCTTAGAGCCCATGATATTCATATTCTTCATGTTCATAATCAGTTACGGTTTCCCTTGCGTTCGAGGATTCTGCCGAAATTGGCCGGAGTCCCCCTGATTGTGGAACATGAACACGGAATGGTCTGGAATACTTTTTCAACCCGCTTGATTCACTGGACCCAAGGGTTGGTCGATGCTAATATTTGTAATTCCAATGCCGCCAAAATCATGCTGAAACAAAAATGCGACATCGAAGCTAGAGTGATTTATAATGGAGTTCCCGTGCTTCATGGCGGGGAGGAGGAACAAGTCCGGTTAAGGTTAAGAGAGGAATTAGGCTTCCCTGAAAACGCTAAAATTGTGGGTTTTGTCGGCCGGCTAAATAACCCTAAAGGGCCGGAAGCTTTTGTAAGAATGGTCCCTGCTGTAAGCCGGGCTGTTCCCCAAGCTAAATTTGTCGTTATTGGCGATGGCCCTATGCGAACCAGTTTGGAAAATGAAGTTGGAAATCTGGGAGTTGAAAAGCAGGTTTACTTTTTAGGATATCGCAAAAACCCATTTCATCTCTTGGAACAGCTGGATGTAGTGGTGGTTCCGTCTTTTCGGGAGGCGTTTGGAAATATATCTATCGAAGCTGCTCTGGCGAAAAAGCCGGTGGTCGCTTCCAGTGTCGATGGGCTGGCAGAAACCGTCATCGATGGTGAAACCGGTTTTTTGGTCGACTGTACGGAACCGATTCAAACCCGTATCAAGGGAACCAGCAGACTGCCCCAGGTGGTCGTCGATGGGCGGAGCCACCAACTTAGGCCTCCGTACTTACCCAATACAGAAATGTTAGCCGAAAAAGTAATTCAATGTTTACAACAACCGGAGATGGCTCTTTCCCTAGGAGAAAAGGCATATTTAAGAGCGGTCGACTCATTTTCGTTAGAACGCTATCGTAATGACTTGGATGATTTGTATAGGGAACTGATGATTCATAATGCATAAAAATGTCTTTTGCCGGAGTTAAATTTAGAAGGGGTTATATTCCGATGCCTGAAAATTGGAAAGTTACAACAGTTAATGTACTTACAAAAATAGTAGTCGTTAATCTTTATATATTTGCTTTGGGGGTTTTTACTTCGAAAGCGCTTACCAGTATCAGCGGCGGTCTGATTTGTTTGGGAGGGTTGGCAAAATTAGTAATTTTGAGGGAAAATCCATTTAAATTCATTAAGGACCGGTGGTTACGTTTTCCATTCTTTTTCTTTATTATGGCTTTGTTTTTATCAACATTAGATGCTCATGGTGGCAAAACTTTTTCTGAAATTTTTTCCTATGTCTTTTATATGGTTTTTTTCTATACGGCAGCTTCCAACCTTTCCAATCTGAAACAGGTCAAAAACTTGTTGCTGATGGCTTTGATTTCAGCGGGCATATCAGCTTGTTATGGAGTTTATCAGCGCTATTTTTTACATTTGGACAGGCCCTTTAGCTTCACACAACCCCAAGAATTTGGAGGGTGGTTGGCATCTTGCATTATCTTTTTGGTGGTATTTGGTTTTTGCGGCGAATTGAAAATGAAACATCGCCTTCTGTTGCTATGCGGCGCAATGGTCTGTGGCGTTAACCTTATATTCAACCAAACCCGTGGCGCCTGGCTGGCTGTATTGGGAGGACTCCTCGCCATGTCCTGGATAAAGGCTAAAAAGCTGTTGCTAATTTTGGTAGTCATATGTCTGGTTTTAGCGCTCTTTTTACCCCAGGTTTATATCAATCGATTTAAGAGCGGTTTTGAAATGGAGCACCCTTCGAACCTGGGACGAGTCGGCATATGGACGGGTACACTATTAATGTACCGGGACCATTTTATAAATGGAGTCGGCATCGGCAGGTTTACCCAAGAACTTGAAACAAAGTATAATCAGCCGAATATTGATGTTTACTGCCATGCCCATAATAATTTCCTGCAATTTATGGCTGAAACGGGGACTATCGGATTAATCGCTTTTGTTTGGCTGATGGCGACGATTATGGTTTGGTTATATAAAAACTATGCAGGGATGGCGAACGGGAATTGGCGGGTGCTTCTATTGGCTTCGTTTTGTTCGGTCATTGTTTTTAATATCCACGGGTTAACGGATTATAACTTTGGAATGGCTCCAACCGCCCGGCTTTTTTGGTTTATATTGGTAATCAGTATGGCAGTCGTTAATTTATCTAAACCGGGTGCTCAAGAAAACCGGTAGTATTTGATGATGGCCAGTGCAACACGGAATGTAAGCAAGATGTGCGTTTTTTTGTTTCGGAAATCTTTTATGTCCAATTAACTAGTAGAGCGTATCGTAAATAAACGGCAATCAGAAATGGGGAAGATACGCTCTACTTAAGTAAAACGTTCACAATCAATAAGTAGTTATTTGGAGAACGTTTTACTAGATAACCAGGGAAATTTCGTACATAATTTGTATTGAAGAAAGAATAAGGCGTTTTGGGAACGAATTCATCGGGGTCGGAACCCCGCCAAAGGAGAATGGCGAGGCCGACCTTTCGCAAGTTCAGGCAGTGGTTCAGGCTATCGCGAGAAATTTGAACGGTTATAAAATTGTTGTAACCAAGAGCACCGTCCCGATTGGCACCAATCGATGGATTAAGGAACAGATTGTTAAGGAGTCCGGTAAGAATTCCTTTGATGTGGTAACCAATCCGGAATTTCTTAGAGAAGGAAAGGCCATTCAGGATTTCTTCCATCCGGATCGAGTGGTTATCGGTTATGAATCGGAAAAAGCAAAGAAGTAATGAGTGATATTTACCGCAGCCTTTTTCTACTGGAGCCCACCTTTATCTTTTGCGGTTTGGAGACTGCAGAACTTATCAAATACGCCTCTAACGCCTTTTTGGCGACTAAAATTATGTTTATTAATCAAATCGCCAATCTCTGTGAAGCAGTCGGCGCCGATGTGAATCAGGTGGCAAGCGCGATGGGAAAGGACGGACGCATCGGTTCTAAATTTTTACATCCCGGTCCCGGATATGGCGGGAAGTAGTTTCCCCAAGAACACCAAAGCCTTGGTTGAAATCGGCAATCACTATCAAGTTGAGATGTCATTGGTAAAGACGGTAATCTCATCCAATGAAGCTCAAAAAGAAAGAATGGTTCAAAAATTAGAAAAGTCTTTGGGTAATTTGGAGAAAAGGATATAGCCGTTTTGGGCTTGGCATTTAAAGCGGGAACAGATAATGTAAGAGATTCGCCGGCCATTGTGATTATCAATTGTCTATTAAAGAAAAAGGCATTGATTAAGGTTCATGATCCCCAGGCCATGGAAAATGCTGAAAAACTCTTTGGCTCACAGATTGAATATGCCGCCAGCGAATATGAAGCGGTTAAGCAGGCTGATGCCTTGGTATTATTAACCGAATGGAATGACTATCGAAGCTTGGATTTGGATCGGGTTAAGCAAGTTATGAAGGGAAAGCATATTTTGGATACCAGAAACTTACTTGATCTATCTAAGGTCAAAGCCTTGGGTTTCATTTATGAAGGAGTCGGCCGTTAACGTAAAAGAAAATTTATTGTTTTGATTATAATGAGCGGCTCCAGCTTTGGAGCCGTTTTTCAATTTCTATTCAACTTTATCTTAAATCGAAAAAATCAATTCAAAAAATGATCCGGACGATTGGATGATGGATAAAATCAATTGGGTGATCGAAAAAACCAATTGAAAAAATGACCCGGACGATTGGATGATGGATCAAACCAATTGGGTGATCGAAAAAACCAATTGAAAAAATGATCCGGACGATTGGGTGATGGATAAAACCAATTGGATGACCGGAAAAAACGGCCCGATGATGTCGGATGGAAACCCATGATAATTGATAAAAGGAATATGACACTCTATAGTCATATTCCTTCTGGTATACTGGGACAAATTGAGGGAATCAATAATCAGGCAAGAGACAAGGGTGTTCTTTTGTAATCAAGGCCCTTTTTCACGATAGAGGCTCTTGCCGGTTAAAACATGATGCTCCTTAAAAAAATGGATGAAGAGGATGAAGTATATGAATCGGGAACCATTACAAACCATAGATGTTGATTTTACCACTGCCACAAAGCGCGCAATGAAGGTACGTAGGCTTTACCATCAACTCGAAAAACAGAACCATCAGAGTGAATGGTCGGTCGAAGAAGACATGCTAGCTTTCACTTCCGATATCGGTGTTCTGGCCCGGCTGGTTATGGCTTCAGAGGGACGGTGGTTGCACGGAGGAGATGCCCATACCGAATTGCGAGGCAAGATTGCGGAGTGTTTATGGTGGTTACTGGTGCTGTCGGAGCGAATGGATATTGATATCACAAAAGAGTTTAAGGCATTGATGGATCAACTCGACACTGAAACTGAACTTGATGGGTAATTTGATGCCGCCGGGGGATTTTTGGATGAAGCATTTAACTATTTATACAAACAGCGTGGTGCGGCGGACTGACGAACGGGTTTATCGGAAATGATTACAAAAAGGCATGCCGCTGTGACGGTATGCCTTGATCCAGATCATGGAACGCTGGTTTAGTTCAAACCAGTTCTTTCAGCCTTTGCAAATCTATCTGCTGGATGATGGGTAAATTGGTTTTGATCTTGTGAATATCCCAATCCCACCACTTTATCTTTAGCAACATCTGAATCGTCGGTTCATCGAACCGATATTTGATGATTCGCGCCGGGACGCCCCCCACTATACCGTATGGTGGAACATCCCGGGTGACGACTGCCCGGGTACCGATAATCGCGCCGTCACCAATGTGCACTCCCGGCATAACAACGGCTTCATATCCAATCCATACATCATTTCCGATCACGATGTCGCCTTTATTATCCCAGGCTTTCATTGGGTTTTAACGTTTCATCCCATTCCTCAAAGAAGATGGGGAAGGGATAAGTGGAGAAGGAATTCAGGGTGTGATTGGCGCTGTTAAAAATGAATTTGGCCCCACAGGCAATCGAACAAAACTTACCGATGATCAGTTTGTCCTTATTTATGGGGTAGTGATACAGGACATTCTTTTTTTCAAATTCGGCGGGATCTTCAAAATCGTTATAGAAAGTAAAGTCTCCTACAATAATATTGGGGTTTTGGACAACATTTTTGAGATAACAAGTATTTGGGTCATTGCTCCGAGGGTAAATGTGTCCGGGGTTTGGTTTGCCATGGATAAAATTATTTACAAAATTAGACACCGCTATAGCTCCTTTCGGCAGTTTATGTCTTTGGCATATTCAATCGAAACATGGATGAGATATTTCCGATAGTATCCCTCCTCCTAATTATAGGCGTAACCTGATGCAGAAAATATACCGGAAACAATTCAGAACCGTTTATAACCCCAAAAAGCTCACCGGAAGTATCGCTATTTCCGATGAGCTTTTTTCAAGTATTCGAATAGATAATCTTTTTAATCCGATCATAGGAAAGGAAAAATTCTGCCGCAAGCTGATCCATGGATAATCCGTCCCGAAATTTCTGACGGATCTCAGCGTTTCTGCGGTTCTGCAACATCCGGCTTCCTGAGTTTTCACCCCATTTTTTACGAATACTTTTTGGATTGGGGATATAAATCATTTCGCCATGGATATATTTCTGTACTTCCGTGAGTAAATCTTCCGGAAGGATCCATCGGCTTTCAAGTATTTCATTTTAGCTCCGCTCCTTAAAATGTTTCCCGATTTTAAGAAGGCAAAGCCTGCATTACAAACAATTTCGTTTCATGAACATACTTTGGCGATTATTTTTTACTCCATGCAACCAACCGCCCCGGTTCATATTGCAGACTTTGCATGGAGTGTTTCGCTACAAACCTGTCTAAACTCAATCATCTTTATATCCTCCTTTGTGAGCTTAAACTGATATTTCCCTCAATAAGAGGAACTCTTTGAGGCCATTGTAATTATTTTCTATATCCATAGACGACTTCCTTCCCAAAATTGAGCGAAGAACTTTGAAATCACCCACTTGATTTCCTGTGTCTATTCAGCCCATCATTGGTGGCATGTTCATCATTGACAAAGATTTTGTTCTAGGATATAACAGAAAGAAATATCTAACCGAGTTCCTGATGGGGATGTTATCGCTATGATTGGGTCGAAACATAAATCATTCTTTTTGGGAAAACGGATTTGGTTCTATTTGATTTATAATGAAATAGAGGTGTCTTTATGAAAAACAAGTATGACATAATAGATTTAAAAAATTGGAAGCGAACCATGCATTGTCAGATATTTAGACAGGCTGTACAACCACAATATTGCGTGAGTTTCGAATTGGATATTACAACTTTTTATAAGAAAATAAAAGAGATGAATTGGCCATTTACTTTTGCTATGATATATTCTGTAACCAGATGTGCGAATGAAATTGAGGAATTCAGATATCGGTTTGAAGATGGCAATGTCGTATTGTATGAGCAAATTAATACATCATTTACTTATTTAGATCAAGAAACGGAACTTTTTAAAGTTGTAGCTGTCGATATGCAGGATTGTATTGAGGATTACATTCGACTTGCAGGTGAAACTGAAAAAAATCAAAAAGAATACTTCACTGGGCCCTTGAGTAACAATGTATATCAATTTTCTGCAATGCCTTGGATTTCGTTTACACATATTTCTCATACGGATTCGGGTAAGAAGGATAACGCAATTCCTATATTTGATTGGGGAAAATTTTTTGAACGGGAAGGGAAAATTATTTTGCCATTTTCCGTACAAGTGCACCATTCTTTTGTAGATGGAATTCATGTGGGAAAATTTGCAGAGATATTTCAAAAGTTTTTAAATGATTTTTAATGAATACATGCTCCAACCTAAAACCGCCAACAGCCTGATTTACCAAAGTTTACACCATTTACAGCAGCGCTATATTGAATCCATGGGTATCTTTGGAGTATACCTCAACAATCTTTGATATCGAACGCGGGAAAACCAATCTTTTGGGCATACTCCAGATCGAAGCGATCTTTAAATACATTCGTTGTTTCTTTCCGTGAAATAATAGGATAATGCAATCACCGGCATGGTGATTCCGAAAAGGGATGCCAGCATCCAGCCGCCGTGGGCATATCCCCAGCCGCCTGAAGCCGATCCGATCGCCCCGCCGATAAAGAATACGGCCATGAATACCCCATTGACGCGTCCCCGTATTTCATGGCCCAGCGCATAAATAGCCCGCTGCCCGAGAACCAGATTGCCGGAAACAGCCATATCCAGACTTATGGCCGCGATAACAAACACTGTTAAAGCAAGGGACGAAGCATTTTTAACCAAAAGGGTCATCGCAAACGACAGGATTGCAATGATAATGGCAAGGCCGGTCAATGATTTTGTCCAACCCTTATCGGCAAGCCTCCCGGCCATGGGGGCCGCTATTGCGCCGGCGACACCGGCAAGGGCAAACAGGGCGATACCTCGCTGGGAAAGATTAAAATGTTGAGCCAGCCATAAAGGGATGGTAGTCCAAAATAAACTGAACGCCCCAAACAGGCACGCTTGATAGACTGCCCGGCGGCGTAAAACCGTTTGGGTTTTAAAAAGGAACCCCATCGAACGGATTAAACTGCCGTAATGAACAGTGGGTGAAGGTTTTCGCCGGGGAAGAACGAATGACAATACTAGGGTTAAAACAGAAGTCATGATCGCTGAGAGAATAAACACCGCATGCCAACCCCAAAGATCCGTAATAAAACTGGCAATGGGACGCGCTAACATGATTCCGAGCAATAGCCCGCTCATTACGTTGCCAACCACTTGACCCCGCCGCTCTTCGGCCGCCAGATGGGATGCATAGGGTACTAATATTTGTGCGGTTACCGAGCCTATTCCGATAAATAGCGTCGCGATCAGAAAGATAATGGCGTTACGCGCCAGGCTTGTAACAACTAATGCGCCAATCGCCACCATTAACACGGTTGATACCAGTCGCCGGTTTTCGATAATATCACATAGCGGAACAATGAATAAAAGGCCAAGCACATAACCGATTTGGGTTAGGGTTACGATAAATCCGGCAGATGATAAGGGAAGATCTGTATCCTTACTAATGGGACCGATTAGCGGCTGGGAGTAATAGAGATTGGCAACAATGACCCCACAGGCAATAGCTAATAAAGCTGTAATCCATTGGGGGACTTCCGTGATTTTAGGGTGGATTTTATTCATGGGTTGAACCTGCCTTTGCTTTTGATTGGTTTCTTTCAAAAAACAATACTGAACGTTTAGTATTTGTTTGACAAATTAATTATAAACTGAACGTTTAGTTTTGTAAAGATAAATATTATTTATCCTGGGGGAAATATTTAGTATAATGAACGTATAGTTTTATCCGATCAGGAGGTATTGCTTTGGAAAAGAAAAAAGGGCGACCCCGCGACCCTGCAACGGAACAAGCCATTCTTTGCGCTTCCTATGATTTGCTGTTGGAAAATGGATTTGGAGCGGTAACTGTGGAAAAAATCGCCGAACGAGCCAAAGTCAGTAAAGCGACTATTTATAAATGGTGGCCCAATAAAGCGGCGGTGGTCATGGATGCATTTCTATCCGCGGCGATGTCCAAACTCCCTGTACCCGATACAGGTTCGGTTTTTGATGACATCTTATTGCAAGCAAGCAATTTGGCTAAGTTTCTGTCTAGCCCGGAAGGTAAAGTAATCAACGAATTCATTGCCGAAGGGCAGTTTGATCCGAAATTGGCCGAAGAATACCGGTTACGGTATTTTAAGCCCCGGCGGCTCGAATCGCGGCGGATTTTAGAGCGGGGAATCCAAAGAGGTGAATTAAAGAAAGATCTTGATCTGGAATTGTGTATCGACTTACTCTATGGACCGCTTTTTTACCGGTTATTGGTAACCGGTGAAACAGTTGATGATGCGGTCTTGAAAGTTTTGATCACATACTCATTTGAGGGTATCCTAGTCGGAGAAATAGGTTCATCCCATATTGGCTTCTCCCCAGTCGCTCATAACCGTTAAAACGGGAATTAAGGTTTCGCCTTTTTGGGTTAAGGAGTATTCGACTTTGGGAGAAATCTGACAATACTCCTTACGTAGAATTACCCCGGCGTTTTCCAATTCTTTCAGGTGCTGACTCAGCATTTTATGAGTTATTCCCGTAAGGATACGACCTTAAAAGCTGTTGAGTTAGGATTGGGAAGCTGTTGGGTCGGCTTTGTTGATCACGCGAAATGATCAATATTTGCGGCGCTTATCTGTTACCGGCGTACCGGGGAAAAGGCGTTTATACAAAGTTGCTTGCGGTAATGCTCAAAACTGCATAACTTGAAAGATATAGCCGTTGCGGGGCGGATTTTGAAAGCTTGAAACCCGCGGCCAGTGGTTTTTGGATGAAGTATTTTACTGCCTATACAAACAGTGTGGTGCGGCGGATTGACGAACGAATTTATGATGATAAAATTCGTCGCCTCTGACAACATAAGTCTGGAAGAAAGGCCTAAAAAGGTTGTCCAAAAGTAGATTTATCGAATAGATATTGATCGGAAATAATTTTTTACGCAGCCTCCTAAAAGGAATTATAACCTGAATGTGGAAAATATATCGTTAATTGTAGGGGGCAATAACGATGGACGATAATAAAGTAGCAATATTACTCGAAGATTTATTATATCAAAATTTCGGACATTTGGCGAAGGACAAGATGCTCTTCGCAATGAAGTGCATGAGATAAAACAAATAGTTGATGGCTTGATTGAGGATATGGATGTCATAAAGCCTTCGGTTAAAGATTTGATGGAGGATATGAATGTCATAAAGCCTTCGGTTAAAAGTTTAATTGCGGATATGAATTTTGTCAAACCAACTCTTAGTAAAATCGTCAATCGGCTTGATAATATTGAAATGCTTTTAATGAATAACCATCCTTTTTGAGCATACTTTTAAAAAAACAATTTAACTTTTAAAAGGATGATTTTAATGATTATAACTAAATATACCAACCGCCTTATCGACGAAACCAGCCCATATTTACAGCAGCACGCTCATAACCCCGTTGACTGGTACCTCTGGGGCGAGGAAGCCTTTCAAAAAGCCCGCGCCGAAGATAAACCCATCCTACTTTCCTGCGGTTACTCCTCCTGCCGATGGC
The DNA here is from genome assembly GCA_023392595.1 of Bacillota bacterium. GTDB lineage: Bacteria > Bacillota > UBA4882 > UBA8346 > UBA8346 > UBA8346. The sequence continues at coordinate 110,159 of JAEVYU010000057.1, forward strand.
ACGAAGGCTAACTGCACTATTTCCAGTATAAGGTAAGAGATATCTCAATCTGCCCAATGATTTGATTTAATTAAGCATTTGCCAATCGACCAGGCCTTTCCGATTATTTCTCCGACATCATAATAATTTGATTCGTACATCGATAATAAAATGGGATTTATTTTTTTTAAATCCGGAAAATGATTGGTTAGATACTTCTCTTCGGAGTAAGATTCGATGACCTGCCCGATAATTAATTGATTCGTACCTTCCAATGCTAAGGTGTGTATGACCTTGAGTTCCATATTGATTGGGCATTCTTGAATCATCGGCGCATCTTCAAGAACACCAAAAAAGGTTTTAAACAAATTTGATTTGTCGACATCCTTACCGGAAACCAGACCACAATAATCGGTTTTTTCGAGCGAATCTGCGGAGGGGATATTGATACTAAAATTGTTGGTTTCTTTAATTCCTGATGATATGTAATGTAATTTGTTTAGGGATACTACCATCATGGCAGGAGCTCTATTGGCAATGGCACAATAGGACACGGTTGTATAAGTCGGTTTTTCTTTGATGTTAACTCCGACAAGTATTATTGGGTTTGGATATAAACAATTTTTCTTTCCTAATTTGATTTTGCGCATTTTTTAACTCCATAAGTGTTAATTTCTTTTATGAATATCATAATAGTAGTACTGTGGATTGCACAAGTACCGACTTAAAAATATAATACTATACAAAAGGTAAGCCCGAGATTTTTGAAAGGTTGAAACTGCATGGAAAATATCAATGCAAACAAAGAAAATTGTCCGATCGACTTTACGATTAATCTTATCGGTGGGAAATGGAGTATGTGGATTTTATGGACATTACAAGATGGTCCATTGAGATTTAGCGATTTAAAAAGGAGTATCCCTGGTATTACTGAGAAAATGTTAATTCAACAGTTAAAGAAGTTTGAAGAGTTTAATATTGTCAATCGGAAAGTCTATAAACAGATACCTCCAAAGGTTGAATACACATTGACCGAAAAAGGTCAAAGCCTTAGGCCAATCATGCAATTAATTAAAGAATGGGGAGAGCAGCATCTTATTTAAAAAGTAAAGTGCATAATCATGTAGGATTGGTTTATTGGGGCATACTGTATGGATAGAGATCAAAGATTTTTATCCGGAAAGGATGAGTAACTATGCCCGAAACTATCACAAACCGTCTGGTTTACGAAACAAGCCCCTATTTACTCCAGCACGCCCATAACCCCGTTGACTGGTATCCCTGGGGCGAGGAAGCATTTGCCAAAGCTAAACAAGAAGACAAACCCATTCTACTTTCCTGCGGCTACTCGGCCTGCCACTGGTGGCATGTTTGTAATGGACAAAGGTTTTTTTATAGATGATTACAGTTTGTAATGAATAATTGGCGATACATAAGAGGATGGCCTCAAGATGCAGACTTATCCAGAGGCCATTTAATATTAAAGGTATTTAAAGTTAAAATTATTCTCCAAATACTGGTCGGACAAAGCTTCTTTCAAAACTTATAATGCATTTTGTGTCTTTTGCATAAGCGAGTGCTTCTTGACATTCCGGATCGGTTTTAATTACTTCCCGGTAACTTTCGTACTCTGCTAAACTGGGGAAGCTAAATAGGGCGTAACCGATATTATTGGGGCCTTCATGCGGTAGAAAATAACCGTGATGAATACCACCAAGACGATTAACTAAGGGGATCCATTTTCGCCCGTATTCTTCAAACTCGGAGATTTTATACGGATCAATAATATACCGAAGATAACAAGTGATCATGTTCAAATTTCCTTTCCGATTAGGGTGTCAAACGCAAGTGTTCATTGATATCACAAAGGATGTTGAGGTTTCGATGATACCTTCTGTTTGCCATAAGCAATCAAGAATTTTGGTTGTATCCTCGGGCGCTGTTAATCTGATTTTAACGAGCATACACCATTCGCCGGTAATTCGAAGGCATTCTTCCACTACGATACCTGGGATATCAATACTTAGTAATTGATTGGTGATTCGATCAAAATGGCGGCCATTGATCTTTAAGAAAATCAGACAACGCATACAGGGGCTCACCTGTTTCCAATCTACCGCTGCCCGATATCCGGTTATCGCCCCCTGACTCTCAAGTCTCTCAATTCTTTTGTGTATTGCCGGTCTGGACAGATGTAATTTTTGGGCAATTTCTTCATGGCTGGTTCGCCCGTTTTGTTCTAATGTTTTAAGAATTTCAATATCGATACTGTCCAATAGAGACCCTCCTTAATAATTATAACTAAAAAATAAAATTTAGTAACTATTAGTAATTAATGTTGATGAATTTTCTACTGATAGTAACTAGAATCCTTTTTTGTGACAATTATTTGATAATGAGAGGCTTTAAAAAATGTTCAAACACTCATTTTTGGTTACGATTCGTAATCATTATATCTTAAAGACTGCAATTTGGATAAAACCTTCGTTTATCCCGGATGCCAATCTGCTAACCAGCTAATTCACGAAAATCATCCCCAGACTTACTTTCAACACGCTGTACCTCTGGTGACGGGCACCCTTGGGGTAATCAAGCCTTTTAAAAAGCAAAGGAAGAAGATATATACCCTTCTTACTTTCTGATGAAAGACTGCATTTATCAGAAATATATTGGATAAAACATTATCTGGAAAGACATAATCATGATAACTGATGGTACTAAGGAGAAAATTGATGACTGAAATTAAATTCACGAACCACCTTATTCACGAAACCTCTCCCTACCTCCTCCAACACGCCCATAATCCGGTTGACTGGTATCCCTGGGGCGAGGAAGCCTTTCAAAAAGCCCGCGCCGAAGACAAACCCATCTTGCTTTCCTGCGGTTACTCCGCCTGCCACTGGTGCCATGTGATGGAGCGTGAGTCTTTTGAAGATCCTGAAATCGCCAAGTTAATGAACGATAATTTTATCAATATTAAAGTCGACCGGGAGGAACGGCCGGACATCGACCATCTTTATCAACAGGCGGTTGGTGCTATCACCGGACAAGGCGGCTGGCCCTTGACGGTTTTTTTAGACTCCGAGCAAAGGCCTTTTTTTGGAGGAACGTATTTCCCACCTGCACCGATGTATGGGAGGAGCAGTTTTCCCGAGCTGTTGAAACTGGTCCATGACAAGTGGCAAAATCAAAAAAACGATATCGATGAGGCTTCCCGGGAACTCAATCATTTTCTTCAGCCGGGTAAAGAAGCCGCCGATACCGGAGAAATGCCTGGCAAGGAATATTCTTTAAAAGCGGCTTACCAGCTTTACCGGGCAATTGATCCCGTAAACGGAGGATTCGGAAAAGCCCCTAAATTCCCCAACGTTCCACTTTTGCTGCTTTTTGTAAGGCTGGGGAAGGAGCACCAGCGATCAGACCTGGTGCAACATGTTCGATTTACCCTGGAACAGATGGCCAAAGGGGGGATTTATGATCATTTGGGAGGGGGGTTTCACCGTTATTCAACGGATGAAAAATGGCTGGTGCCCCATTTTGAGAAAATGCTTTACGATAATGCCCAATTACTACGGATATATACCGTGGGCTATCAATTGACGGAAAATGAAGAGTTTCGAGATGTTGTCAACCAGACAGCCGATTATATCAGACGGGAGATGACTTCTCCCGAAGGCGGTTTCTATGCGACCCAGGATGCGGATAGCGAAGGGTTGGAAGGAAAATTTTTTATCTGGAAGTTGCCGGAGATCCGTGAAATCTTGGGAGGGCGGTTGGCGGATTTATTCATAGATTATTACGGACTCAGCGAAAAAGGAAATTTTGAAGGAGCCAATATTCTCAACCTTCTGGAGGACCCATCCTCACCAGAGAGACGGGCCAACGTCAGGGAAAATCCCGATTGGAAGCAAAAAATAAATTATGGCCGGGAAATGCTTTTTAAGGCCCGTGAAACCAGACTTAAACCGTTTCGGGATGAAAAGATCATTACCGGCTGGAACGGTCTGATGATCGGCGCGCTGGCTTATGCGCATCAAATTTTTGGGAGAAATGAAGATTACCAAGGGGCAAAAGCGGCGGGGGAATTTATTTGGAATTCGTTGAACTCATCCCAAGGACTTCAAAGGATTTATAAAAATGGCGTGGCTAAGGTAGAGGCCATACTGGATGATTATTCATTCCTGGCAGAGGGTTTTCTGGACTTGTATGAGACTGATTTTGATGGAATTTGGCTTAGCAGGAGTCTGGAACTTACCCAAAAGGCGATCCGAAACTTTGGGGGAAACGACGGCCATTACTATATGAATGCTGAGGCCGGTACTTTATTTACCAGGCCCTTATCCGGGGAAGATCAAGCCATTCCCAGCGGGGTATCGGTTCATTGCGAAAATTTAATCAGGCTTGGGGTCTTGACCGGCCACAATAATTTTTTGCAAGAGGCGGAGCGGATATTGAGAGCCTATCGTGAAGCGATGCAGCAAGAAATTTGGGCCCATGCCGGTCTCATCGGGGCATTGGATCGGTATTATCAAGGGACCAAAGAGTTCACATTCATTAGTGAGGGTACAGTCATGCCGGAGATTTTAACCCGTTTGAGGGGTTCTTATATACCTTACCGTATCCTAGCCTGGCATAATTCCCATCAGGATCTGACTTCTCATCCGGCAAAAGAATTATTTTTGGATCGACCCATGGTAACCGGGAAACCAACCTGTTATCCTTGCCTCGCAAACCGTTGTTTAGAACCGGTAACCGATTGGCAAACCTTGCATAAAATTTCAGACGAATTATCATGACCACAAAGATTGGGACCTAAAGGCGGCGAATGCTGTTTTAGTTAAATGAAAAATTTACAAAATAGACCATAAAAGTGTAAATTTTTTTTGTAACCGGTCGATAGTTATTATAGATGGTTGAAAAGCATAATCTCCATGCCATCCTGAATATTGAAAAAGCGAGGTAAGAAAGTGATGGATTTAGCGCAAGAGTGTCGTAAGGAGTCCCGTATCAATACCCATATTGCGGCAGAGATTTTTATCGACGGCCAGATTCATAGTGACTGCGGATATATTGAGAACCTCACCAAAGAGGGAGTCGGCATGTTGTCATTGGAACAGTTTGAAGCCGGTCAAAAATTAACCCTCAATTTCTATCTGGCAGGAGTATGCGGTAAAATTTCTCCCACAGCCACAGTGGTCCGTAGCCAAAAAGGGATTTATAGCTTATTTAATTACGGCTTGAAATTTGATAATTTGACCGAAAAAGAAGCCCAGGCTATTGAAAAATATATGCTTGAAAATAATCTGATTCGTATTGCGTAATTTAAAAAAACTGTCTTAAAGAGACCGAGTTAAGATCTACCAATCAATCGTGGGACTTTGCAAGAAGAAAGCCGCATAATTGTAAGGGGATCTTATTTTTTTAAACAACTGTGTACTAACTACTGTCTTTAGATGCCTCCGGTACCCATGAAACTAAACGCTAAAATCAATACCAGCAGGAAAATTAAAAAAGCTCCATTACTTTCCCCGCATAAACAATCGATCCAATTCTCTCCGGCGCGTGTGTTCCGGGACTGGCAAGGCCTACATTTTGAGCATCGGCATTTTTGATCATGACGATGATGATGGTGTTTCGACATTCGGATTTTCCCCCCAGCCAGGTAAGGATTTACTATGGATATCTTGGGATTAGCCTACTATAACTTATGCCGGTGAGAGACATTCGGAACAAGGACATTGTAACATTTATGATTTTCGTTAATTTTTCACGCGTTTTTATTTTGGGCTCTCAAAATATTTGGGGTTCTCATAATTTATATTCCTTTAGTTACCGGCATCCTTTTATTTAACTTCGCATACTTGGATTTACCTGCTCATGAGTTAAGTAATTTTATTCTTTCACCGAAATATAAAATATTTAATTCGCCCCTGATTATTATTTTAGGACGAATTGTCCTGGTTGCTTTGGGAACGGTTATTCTTCTAATATGTGTTTTTTTTCCATACTTCAATGTAAGCAAGGAGGGGATCCAATGGACCAAAGAGTTTCAGGAGCAACTGACGGAAGTATCCGGCGAAATCGCTGGAGAAGAAATTGAGGAGATTGTGAAGGAAGAAGTAATGCGCTGGTCTTTGGTTATGCAATGGCTGAAAATGTTGGAGTGGGAAATACCGGATAAGTCGATGTTGCTTCGGGAATTGCTGGCTACTTTTTGGGTAGCTTTTCCGACGTATCAAATCGCTCTCACTTTATTAAATGATCAAGGAAAATGGGGGATATCCCATCCGTTATTACCTAAGCTTATCGTTTCGGAAAATAAAGGAGTCAGGGCGCCGGAAAGTTCTTTTGGTATTAATTTACATATAGGAAAGGACGTTCACTTGTTGTTGCATGTGGATTCTCAAGCAGATGAGTTATCGCCGGTAGATGAGAAATCCATCTTGGTATTGGGGGAGATCTTTGTAAAACGCGCAATGCAAGAGGGTTGCATGATGGAAGAATTGCTTGCTTTTTTTGAGAAAGTCCCGTTAACGGATTAAGCTGTGGAAGTATAAGATGAAACATGGGGAAAGGAGATGGATATTTTGGGAGACATAACGAAAGGAGGTTTCAAGTCTGCTGGCAAAAATCCTGACTATCAGGCTGAACCCATCCAGCGGGGGACAATTTCTCCGGACCCAAAAAAGGACCCTTATGTAGTTCGGGCAACGGAACGGGTGAAAAAGAAAATCCGCAGTCGGATTTTTGAGCTAAATGGAGGTTGATGAAAATTTTTTTAGTTTAGGATTTAGAGCCTTTCAATTTCGTTTATGTGTCGCTTCTTTATGAGCGGCATTTTTGTTTGACCAAAATAGGCCTTAGTCGTAATTTATATCTAAATATTCAAATAAGTTAATTTAATAAATATTATTAATATAATTTTAAAATACGGTAAAAATCGACATTGATTTTTTGTAAATTATGCTAATTTTAGGTACATGGAGGATTAAATAAAATGAAAAAGCAAATGGAAAAAGAAGTTTTATCATCCTGGGAAAGTTGCATAAAAAAGTGCATACCGGAACAGTTATCATCTCCCCGGATTATTATCCCGAGAGGAACCAGTGAATTAACTGCTGATAGCGAATTGCTTATTTCCGTTTTTGAACCTGTGGTAAAGAGTATCCATCATTTCATAACAACAAACCATCTATTTTTATTGACGGATCCGGGTGGGAACCTATTAGCGGATATAGGCACTAAAATGGCAAAAACATTCAATATTGAAACCGGAATGTCTTTTTCCGAAGAAAGCATTGGAACAAATGCTATTGCCCTGGCGATGAAACTTAAACAACCGGTTTATTTATTCCCGGAACAACATTATTGTAATTTCTTAAAAAAATGGCATTGTTACGCGGTTCCTTTAATTGTCAGAGGAGAAATAAAAGGATTCTTGGATATTTCCATTGTTGAGCAGGACATGAAAAAAGAATTCATGGCGATTGCTCAATTAGTGGCGGAGAAGGTGATGAATGAATATAGTGCCGCCGCTTCTCCGGGAATAAGTAAAGAAATAAACCTTAATTCTCACCAAGTGACTGTTTTAAAACTGCTTTCTCAAGGATTGACAGCAACTGCTGTGGCGCTAAAAATAGGAATCAGTGTAAATACAGTTAAGTATCATAAAAGGAAGATATTTAGGGAATTAGGGGTTCAGAGTATCGGAGAAGCGGTGGCGAAAGCAATTAATACAGGGTTGATATGAAAAATGACAAAAGGTAATAGTATTAATTTATATGGTTTTGTTAATTTATCAATTTTCAGGTGATTATGTTATCTAGGAGTAATTTTGGTTAAATATACAATTAAGAGTCAAGCACTATCCTTTCGGGTAATGTTTGATTGATTTATATAAAACTATCTAAATGAATAGTGGAAAAATAATCCATAATTTGATAAATTTAAAATAAAGTACGCTGTAATAAAAAAACGGAGTGACAACGAAAATGTATATTTTAGTTACGGGCGCCACTGGATTTATTGGAAAAAGATTGATTAAGTATTTGGTTGAAGAAAAAAGAGCAGTCCGTTGTTTAGTTAGAGAAACTAGTGATACTGGTGATTTGCTAAAATTGAAGGTTGATATTGTCAAAGGCGATCTCAACAACATCAGTTCATTGAAAAAGGCGATGAATCAAGTATCAGTTATATATCATTTGGCTGCTAATTCTCACCCAAGTCTGGTAAAATCATCTAAAATATACCAACGGACAAATGTTGAAGGTACGCGCAATTTATTGGAAGCGGCTTGCCAAACCGATGTCCAAAAAATAGTACTAATGAGTTCTATTGCCGCCACCGGACCATCTCGGAATGGGAAACCTCTTACGGAGAAAAGTGATAGAAATCCAATTACTTATTATGGGCGAAGTAAGGTTGCTGTTGAGGATTTAGCAAAGGAATACCAGGAAAAAAAAGGTCTTCCGATCGTTGTGATCCGTCCGCCGATGGTATATGGGATAGGGGATAAAGATTGGCTAAACTTTTTTAAACTTATTTATCAGTGTGCCTTAAAAGATCAAGTTTTACCCATTCCAGGGGATCATCGCAACTTATTTGACTTCTGCTATGTGGATAATTTAATTTCCGGTTTGATTGCCGCGGAAAAATCAGGAAATACCGTTGGTAGGACTTATTTTATTTCAGATACCCGTCCATACCAGTTGAAAGAGATAATTTCGGCAGTTATTCGTGAATTTGGGACAGTTTACCCGAAGAAAAACTGGCCAAAGTGGTTTGCAATATCTCTAGCAACGTTATTGGAAGGAATGGGTCGCCTTTTTCGGTTTGATCCCCCTTTAGCTCGCAGAGATGTCAAATGGATGACGACAAATTACTGGGTTTGCGATTGCTCGAAGGCGAAAAAGGAATTCGGTTATAGCCCTCCATTCACATTGAATGATGGAATCAAATCAACCCTTTCCTGGGCAAAAAATGAAAATCTAATCTAAAGGACTAACTGAAGATTAGATCTTATAAATACTGACTCGGAAGGGGGATTGAAAATGATTCACACTGTAGTTAATAAGAGAAAGATCATTGCAGATCCGAAACTACTTTTTCAATTAATTATCGATTGTGAGAAGTGGCCGGACTTTGTGCCTGAGTGTTTAAGCGTCAAGATTCTGAAACGGGAAGGACAAAATTATTTGCGCCATTTGAAAAGCCGGGTAAGTGGTAAGGTCGTAGAGATGGACACTTATTGTGAGATATTTACGAACGAGTTGAAAATGAAATTCCGGCAAATATCAAGTCCTTGGCCTTTAAAATCCAATGAAGGCGAATGGTATCTTGTAAAAAAAGATGGAAAGACGGTTGAAATGGTGCTGATCCACCGATTTGAGAATAAATATGGTTTGCTTGGTGATTTATTCGCCAGTTTAATTATGTCTCCGTTTTTTATTCACAAACATGGCGAATTTGTTTTGAATGCTTTTGAACGTAAGATGCAGAAAGTAGGATAGCCTATTTATTGAAAGGGAGAGTGAACTTTTTGTATGAGACAAGCAGTCAAATTAATATTAAGGCCCCTGTAAATAAGGTTTATGGAGCCGTTAAAGATGTGTCCAAATGGCCAGAGATCTTTCCGCCCTGCCAGTCAGTCAATATTGAAAGTGAAAGCGATAATGAGTTAATTATGAAAATAACGGCCCTAACAAAAGGAAGACTTTTTTCATGGCTATCTATCCGAAAGGCGGATGATCGAAATTATAGGGTGAATTTTCAACAGCTCGAACCTGTTACACCGCTGATTTATATGTCCGGTTCGTGGAACTGTGAAGTTTGCGGGGATAATACCCGTGTTGAATTGATTCATACTTTCGATCTAAAATCCCTCCGGTTTAAACGCATCCTTGCTTGGGTAATCAAGTGTTTTTTCATTAATTCAAACAGCGTTAGGGAATTAAGAGGCTTAAAAACATATCTTGAAAGGGGGAAATGTAAATGAAGTTTCGGCATTATTTTTTGGTGAATGCTCCAGTTGAAAAGGTTTATCATTTTTTATATACAATCCGAAAATGGCCCGATTGGTTGCCACATTGCCAGGAAATACGAATTAAATCGGAAAATTCCGATCATCAACATCTGATTATGGTTATCAAGAAAAAAGCGGGAATGGAAGAAATTGAAACCATCCGTACATTTAAGCCCGATAAATGCATTGCCTATACCCAACCCCATCCGCCTAAGCCGTTGAGGATTCATGATGGACAATGGATTCTGAATCCGGTTGATAAGGGGACAATCATTGAATCGGTACATGAAATTAAAGCTGGGAATTGGATTTTAGGCGGATTCATTCCTTTTATGGTCTGGCATTTTTTTATCAAAAAGAATAGTTTATTGACCTTGCAATCGGCTAAACTAAGCCTTGAAGACTCAGGCAAAGTAATTCCTAATTCCTGCTACTTAGAGCATTCCATAGATTTTTTAATGCCCCTCGAAGAAGCCTTTCAAACGATTGGCGACCCAACTTTATGGCCAATTTTATTTCCAACAGCGATCAATGTAAAAGTTTTACGTAAAGAATCTGACCTTATTGAATTTGAATTATGGGAATATGTTGGGAAAAAGCCGTTTTTTTCACATATCCATTTTCATATCAATCAGGAAAAACATCAGATATGGTATCGCCATTATCCCCCTTCATTTCCATTGAAAGATATGATTATCCGCTGGAATTTTGAAGATGTCGATAATGGGCGCACACGGTTTACGATTTCCCGGGAGTACCGATTACAAATTCCTTTTCTGGGGAAATTGATCGGGAAAACATTTGTTAAAAAAATTATTAATCATCATGTACGGGATTATCACAATGATTTGAAAGTTTTTGTCAAAATTTTTAATATCAACAAATGGTTGGGAGAAAAAGAAATCGCAGTATAAAGTGAATTTTGTCGGGAGGAGAATCCATGGGTAACAATCGGGTGGCTATCACGGGTTTGGGTGTTGTTTCATCAATGGGGCTTTCTGTAAATGAGTGGTGGAAAAATTTAATCAAGGGAGAAAGCAAAATAGGCATATTGGATTGGTTGCAACTGGGTGATGAGATTACACCTTTGGGCGCAGAGGTAAAAAATTTTGACTTTGAGAAATTGTTTGATCAGGCTGATTTATATAAAGATTACCTTGACAAAAGTATGGAATTTGGTTTTGTGGCGGCCAAGGAAGCGTATGATGATGCGCAGTTGGGCTCTTACCGTCATTTGATTGATCCGGATCGTTTCGGCGTATATATTGGTTCTACAACCGGCGGGATTGTTTCCGCATTTGGCGATGCGGAGAAATTTGTCGCAACGAATGAACCTTCTTCGGTGGATTATAATATTATCTATAAATTTCCTCCGGGTTCATGGTCCGCTCTATTAGCACATTATTTCAATGCCTGTGGACCTTCTAAAAGTGTTGGGACGAGTTGCTATGCCGGAGGTGAGTCTGTGGGAACCTGCTATCGGGATATTAAGGATGGTCTTTTAGATGTTGCAATTGTCGGCGGTTTGGATGCTCCAATTATTGTAACCAATTACCTAAGCTTTTATTTGATTGGTGCTACTTCAAAATGGCAGGGCAATCCAAGCGAAGGCTGCCGACCGTTCTCCAAAGATCGGGAAGGGATGGTTTTTGGTGAAGGAGCTGCATTTTTCGTATTGGAAAATTTAGAGAGTGCCTTAAAACGAAACGCTAAAATTTATGCTGAGATTGTCGGGTACAGTGCGACAAGTGACGGTGACAATATGGTTCATCCTTCGGAGGAAGGGATCCGGTACGGTAATGCCATTTCCCAGGCTTTAAACGAAGCCGGGATTGCCGCCGATCAAATAGCCTATGTAAGTTGTCATGGGACAGGTACGCAAGCAAATGATAAGGCCGAAGTGAAAGCGATTAAAAACGCCTTGGGCGAACATTCGTATGAGTTGTGTATCAGTTCGATAAAATCAATGATTGGACATAGTTTTGGCGGAGCTACGGCGCTTGAGATTTTAGGTTTGGTAAAAAGCCTTCAAACGAAAATTGCTCCTCCAACTGCCAATTATCATATTCAAGATCCGGAATGTGATTTGGACTGTGTACCGATTCGTGCGCGTAAACTGAAAAATTGTAGTTATGTTTTAAAAACCGCCACCGGTTTTGGAGGTTCGAACATGGCGATGATCATCAAGAATTGGGATGGAAAAGGAGTGTGTATTGCATGAGCAAAGTTGTTATATCCGGAATTGGTTTGGTAACTCCCGGCCAATGTGAAAATGAAGATGTCTGGCAATACCTTATCCATAAAAAGAATTTGTTTCAATGTAAAACCTTCAGTGATCAAGAGCAAATCGTTATCGGTCAATTGCCGGAATTTAATCTGGAAGGTTATCAGTTGATTGAGAAGAAAAAATTTCGCTATTTGGACAAGCAGGTTCTTTATGTTCTTATTGCGACAATCAAAGCGATGCGGGATGCCGGCTTAGAGGCACTCATACTGAATAAGGTTATAAATCTGGAAAAGGTTGGCGCTGTCATGGGTAGTATGACGGCCCAGATGGAATTCGGTTTGGAACAGGTCAAAAAGGTCGTTAACGAAAATTCTTTTCGGATCTCTCCTATGACCGGTGTTGCTTTTTATTTTGGGGCGAGTGTTGGGGAGATTTCGGTGATGTTAAAGACTAAAGGTGAGAATTGTGCAGTTTTATCCGGTTCCAGTGCCTCGATTGACGGTATAATGCTGGCTTCGGATATGATAAAAAGAGGGAACAACAATGTTGTATTTGTGGGTGCCGGTGAAAACATCGTATTTGAAGTGTTTTTCAACGCATTTACCCATTATAAAAAAATGGCCCGCAATCATTATACTCCTTATGATGTGCAGCGGGAAGGCTGTTTCCTTTCCAATGGAGGCGGGGTTGTTGTTATTGAAAATGCGGTTCACGCTGAAGGGCGCCATGCTCCCATTTATGGAGAAGTTTTAAGCTACCAAACTTTAAACGCCGCCCGATGTTTTTTCGAAATCAATGAGGAACTGAGGATCTATACAGAGAAAGTTATCTTGAAATGCCTAAAGGAATCCGGTCTGAATATGGATGAAATTGACTTGGTTATCCCTACTGCCGAAGGCTCGGTTGATGGTGATTTTTATGAAATGTTGGCAATTCGAAACATTTTTAGAGGAAAAAAGAACTTTGTTTACAGCCCGAAATTGGTTTTGGGGCATTGTTTGAGTTTTAACACGATTGTTGATACCTTTGCAGGAATCATGGCAATGAAAAACAACGTGATTCCTCCCCACCCTGTAACGATTCACTCGCCGGACCCCGAATTCGATGATATGTTAGTCGGGATAAGCCCCGTAACAAAGCCTGTAAAAAATGTCTTAATCCTTCACCGTAATTTTACGGACAGTAAGATAAGCGGCCTAATCGTTAGTCATTATAATCATGAATGAGGGACTTCGCGATGGAGAAGATTATTGATTTAAGTGTTACATTAGAGCCGGGAATTATTTCGGAAGAAGTCCCGGTGAAAATACGTTATATCAATCATCAGACCGGTGCTTTGCTGCTAGGTCTGGGTATTTCTGCATCCGGCAGAAATATTTTTTGCAAATTGATGAATCTAGGAAGAAGTTTTTTATCCGGACAACTACTGACTCCAAAAGATTTTCCCCAAAAAAGAGGATTATCAACAGAGATCATTACGCTTGGGAGCCATACGGGGACTCATGTCGATGCGCCATACCACTACGGTCCCGATCTACCCAGCATTGAAGAAGCTGAATTAGACGTTTTTTATAGTGACGGGGTTTTATTGGACTTTAGTGAGAGGCCGTTAGGAAGCAATATTTTTTATCAGGAGGTTATTCGAAAACTGTCGGAAATTAATTACCGGATAAAACCGAATGATATCATATTAATCCGAACAGGTTCAGACCGTTATTGGGGAACGGAGGATTTCACCACAAAATATTTTGGCCTTTCCTGTGAAGCGTTGGCATACCTTTTAGAATCGGGCGTGAGGCTTATTGGAACGGATGCTTTCGGACTTGATGCGCCTTTTCGGGAAATGCACGCGAACTATTTTAAAAATGGCAATAATATCGACTATCTCTGGCCGGCACATTTCTATGGCCGTAAGAAACCCTATTATATGATAGAAAAATTGACCAATCTAAATTCACTCCCAAAGCCCTATGGATTTAAAATTGCCGCATTCCCTATCAAAATAAAAAAGTCAAGTGCCTCTTGGGCCCGGGTTGTCGCCATCTGCGACTAACTGATGTTCCTTTTGGTTCGAAGCGAAAAAAGATTTTAAATTGACAAATTGGTTTAGTTACTATACAATTTTATTATGGAACTAAATCGAGCGGAGATTCATATTGTCATTCAAAAATTTTTTCGAGTCGTCAATTTGTTAAACACCTTGGAAAATACGCCGAAAGATTTTGGAACTGGAAGTTTGTTACGGTATCCGGAGGTTCATTTAATTGAGGCGGTTGGAGAAGGCGGCGGGTTGAATATTACCCAATTAGCAAAAAAGTTGGGTGTAACAAAGGGGGCTATTTCACAGATGGCCCAGAAAATAATCGAAAAAAATTTAATTCGTAAAGTAAAAGAGGCGGATAATGACAAGGAAATTATTCTTGAACTGACGCCGTTAGGGATGAAGGTTTTTAATGCGCATCAATCCTTCAACCAAGAGATTTATCAAGAATTTGGTAAAACCTTATCGTCAGAGGATATTCAAGTTTTTGAGGGAATTTTGGAAAAAATTGAAGCAGATTTGACCAAGTATATCGCTTATTTTAGTGATATGGATAAATAAATTTTTTTAAAAATTTTGTTTAGTTGATAAACAAAATAATAAAATATTACTCCGACTAAGTGTTAGGAGAGATATAGAATGAGAAAGCTCATTGCAGTCATTTTCGTCTTTACACTCACAATGACCGGGGCCCACCAAACACCGGCATTAGATGTTAGCGGGTATTTAAATAACAAGATAAGTGTCGCGGATGAAGAGAATTTTAGTGGAGAAAACAAGCTTGATCTCGATCTTCACCTTAAAAACGAGGGATATTACCTTTTCACTTCTTGTCAGGTGATTAACCAATACGGCGAAACCGATACTGCAAATCTGGAATTAAACAAGGCTTATATTTCTTTGTATCCTCAATGGAGTCGTATCACCATAGGCAAACAAGTAGTCAGCTGGGGCAATAGTTACCTATTTAGCTTGGTCGATGTATTTAATCCAATCGACATCATGGATCCTAAGGGTGAAAGGACCGGAGTCAACGGGATCGACTTAAAGACGGATATCAATACTACGACTCAATTTGAGATAGCCGCTTTCCCAACGGCTAAACTCTCCGATGGGGACTATGGTGCGGCTTTTAGAACCTCATTGGGCCTTTTTGTTTTTGGTGTCAACGTATTACATAATACTGAACCTGATGGGGCGACCAAACAAAGAAATTCATATGTTTTGGATATAAAAGGCGAGCTGGGAAAGTCCGGTCTGGGAATTTGGGGCCAGTGGGGGGAAATACAGGATAGCAGTTTTGATGAAACGAAAACCAGATATTACAATACAGTAATTGGTGGAGATTATACATTTTCATTGGGCGAAGGCCTTTATGTTTTGGCGGAGTTTTTGCAAAATAACAAGGAGGAGGGAAAAAAGGGTTACCTCCACATTAAGTATAGTCCGGAAAGCTCCTTAAGTATCGAAGGCAATGTCTTGCGCGATCTTACTCATAATCAGGATTTAGTATATTATTCTACCATTGATTGTAATTTGAATGATCGCATTGCACTATCTTGCAGCTATTACTATTGTCCGTCCGGCAGTTCGGCGATTCTTGAGGCTCAAGAAACAGAATTTTACCGTAAATGGCTTTTTAAAATCACAACCAACTTTTAAAGGAGGGAGATAGATGGTTCTATTAACCTTACATAAGGTGAGAAAGGAATTTGGCTGCGGAAATCTCACCGTTACAGCATTGCGAGACATTTCTTTGGAGATTGCGAAAGGGGAATTCACTGTTTTTGCCGGTCCGTCCGGTTCCGGGAAGACGACATTATTAAATATGATCGGCTGTCTGGATATTCCCACCAATGGTGAGATTCTAATTGGCGGGGAAAATATTACTCAACTGTCTCAACACCTTCAAGCTGATTTCCGGCGGGAGAAAATTGGGTTTATTTTTCAATCCTATAATTTGATCCCGGTTTTAACGGCGTTCGAAAATATCGAGTTCCCTTTGACATTATTAAAAAGGCATTCAAAAGAGGAACGGGAGGCTAAAGTTTACTCCATCTTGAAGGAGGTCGGCTTAGATCATCTGGCAAAACGCCGTCCGAGCGAAATGAGTGGTGGTCAACAGCAACGGATCGCCATAGCACGGGCGCTGGTTAAAGAGCCGGATTTGGTCCTGGCTGATGAGCCCACGGCTAATTTAGACTCGGTGACCGGAGAATCCATTTTGGAATTGATGCGGGATCTCAATCAGCGTAAAAAAATTACCTTTCTATTTTCTTCCCACGATAAAATGGTCATCAATAGCGCCAGACGGGTTATTCGACTTCGGGATGGGCGGCTTGAGGGGGAAGAATTAAGAATGAACGAGGTGAGCTGAATGCTGTTCAAAATGGCATTTCAGAATATTTTTCGTAATCGCAAACGGACTTTAATTACCCTGACGGCGGTCTTTTTTGGTGTATTTTTGACAATTGTGGCCAATGGGTTTAACAAAGGCCTTGAATGGCAAATTAAAAACTTGTATATCAAAACCGACACTAGTGATTTTAAAATCGTTGTTCGTGATTATGTCATCGATGATTTGGAAAACCCGATTCAATATCCCATTAAAGATGATAGCTCTTTGATACGCGCTTTAGCCGGTAATCGGATTGTAAAAAGTTTTTCACCTCGTATTTCTTTTTACGGTAGCCTCAGTAATGGCATTAATGAAATTCATTCCCTGGGGTTAGGGGTTGACCCTGTTTCGGAAGACGCTGTATTTAACCGCTCTCGAAGCATTGTAACCGGTCGATTTCTAAAAAGGCACGAGGAAGGAATCGTCGTTGGCGAACAATTGGCAAAATTGTTGAATCTTAGGGTAGGTGATACGATAACTCTAATCGCACAGGCGACTGAAATGGGTACCAATGCTTGCGACATCATGATCAAGGGTTTAATTCGAACCGGTAATCCCTTGATTGACGGCGGGGCCTTTTTTATCCCAGACGGTTTGGCAAGAAACTTTTTGAGCTTTACGGGAGTAACGGATATTGCTGTGGCGATGAATCAAAACGCTTCCATTCAACAAATGGAATCAACAATTGGTGGGCAAGTGACGGGAGAAAAAATTAAAATCCTATCCTGGAGAGATTACGCCAAAGACTACATACCCTTGATTGAAATGCGGAAAAAGATGATAGTGGTTTTGACGGGAATGATCCTCCTCATTGCTGCAGCAGGAATTA
Source organism: Bacillota bacterium (assembly GCA_023392595.1). GTDB lineage: Bacteria > Bacillota > UBA4882 > UBA8346 > UBA8346 > UBA8346. The sequence goes on from JAEVYU010000057.1 coordinate 127,654, forward strand.
TGAATACAATGTTGATGGCGATGATGGAACGGAAATGGGAGATTGGTAATCTCATGGCCATGGGTGTCAGACCGCTGGAAATTTTGAACCTGTTTTTACAGGAAGGAATGATTATTGGATTTCTCGGCAGTCTAGTAGGGGTTATTATCGGCAGTGCCATTGTTTATTATTTCCAATTCAACGGTATTGCAGTAAATGGGCTGTCCGATGTAGCAGTGGCCGGTAAATTATATACCTATGTGGATATCGGCCAGATGATAACTACCTTTTTAATGGGGCTCATTGTCGCGACACTATCCACCGTATATCCGGCGATAAAATCAGCGAGTATGCACCCGGTTGAAGCTATTCAGGGTAGGAGGGGGTGAGTAAAATGAAAGGATTGGTAATCATGGCTTTTCGGAATATTTTCAGGAATGTCCGGCGTAGTTTATTAACCCTCTTTATCATTATCCTGGCAATTACAATGTTAGTTATTAGCAGTTCGTATATTGGCGGGATGTTTAATAATATTTTGGATGAAAGCATTAAATTTAGTGGTCATGTTCGGATCACTGGCCAGGATTATGAAATGAGTGAGAAAAAGATGACGCTTTCGTCCGGAATTCCGGATTATTTATTGGTAAAGACAGTCTTGCAAAATAAGGTTGCAACGATTCGAAACGTTGTTGGCCGGATTAAATTTGGTGCTTTGCTATATTATGATAATCAATCTAAGCAAAGTTCGGGATATGGAATTGAACAAGATGATTCTAAAGTATTGAGATTAAATACTAGGTTAATCCAGGGCCGATTGTTTGATTCCAAAAATCCACAAGAAATAATCATCGGACGAAGTTTGGCGGAAAGTTTTCACCTATCCTGTGGTGATAATGTGACCTTGTTGGTGCGGACCTCAGGGAATTCCAATTGGGCACAGAATTATCAAGTGGTGGGTATCTACGATATGCAAAACGGATTATTAAATAAGTCTTTTTATATTTCTCTGCCCTCGGCCCAATATTTGCTAGACATGAGTGGACGGGTTTCCGAGATTCTCGTTTTTGGTAAATCGCTCAATGAGGCCACAAGCCTGATGGCGGCAATCCAAAAAACAAGAATTACAGAAAATCCAGAATTAAAAAAATGGGATAAGGTTGGGTTTGGCCCGATATTTACCAGTATTGTCAGCGTTGTATCAGGTACAATTTCAATTATTTTGGTTTTGTTAGCTGGCTTGGGAATTGTCAATACAATGTTGATGGCTATTTTTGAACGTAAAACCGAAATTGGATTATTGAAAACAATGGGTCTACATAATAATGAAATCGTAAATTTATTCCTGATTGAAGGGTTAGTTATTGGGTTAGTGGGGACCACTATTGGACTGTGCCTAGGGGGAATTGGCGCCTACCAATTGTCAATAAAAGGAATTAATATGGGCAATTTATTAAACGGTGCAATGGTTGCGATGAGTAGTATAGTGTATGGGGTATTCAATGCTCATATATTTATTAAGGCAGGAGTAATGGGTATTATCATATCTCTTCTTGGACCCATTATTCCAGCGTTAAGCGGAGTGCGCTTAACACCGACTGAAGCCTTGCGAAAATAAACGAAAAAGGAATGATTATATTGAAAAAGATATTCCGGTTTTTAATAGGTTTATTCATATTCGCTTGTCCATTGAATTTTATATTGGCGGATGAATCGGTATCCGAGATTTTAAATAAAATGGATTATAATTCGGCACCAGATACTATCACCTATAATGCGAAGTTGATCATTCATCAATCCAGCCGTACTGATGTTAAGGAATTTAAACTTTATGGATCGGGGCAGGAACGGTCATTTGTTGTGTTTATTAGTCCGCTTCGGGATAAGAATATTTCGGTGTTGCGGATAAATGATAACTTATGGATGTATTATCCCTCCGCCGAAAAAACAGTTAAGCTTTCCGGGCATATGTTACGACAAAGTTTTATGGGTAGCGATTTTTCATACGAAGACAGCACCGAACGGTGGAAGATGTTGGAAAAATACGATGGTACAGTCACCGGCTACGAAGAAATCAATGGGCATCCTACTTATGTTTTGTCATTAACCGCCAAAAAATCAGATGCAACCTATTATAGAAAGATTATTTGGATTGATAAGGAAAAGTATGTGATGCTCAAAGGAGAAATGTACGCTAAAAGCGGTAAACTGTTGAAGACTGCCATGTCTGAAGTAGTTCAACAGTTCGGTAATCGTTATTATGCGACTACGGTTCGAGTGGAAGATAAATTAAAAAAGAGTAATTATTCTGAAATGCTTTTTTCAAATATTCAGTTTAATCCGAGCATTCCGGAATCGATATTTACCCTGAAAAATTTGGAGCAAAGGCAATAACTAATTCCAACCAAAGCTAATAGTAATGAAAGGGGAGTAATGTTCAGACAGAGATAAGTCTGTGTGCTCTTCACTTATTTGCGCTTGAAAGGACTATCTACGATATATAAAAATGCGGTCTGCTCCAAAAGATGCAGCGCACTCACCTCCACGTGATTTGTAGTTGCCTGTAAATCTCAACAATCTAGTTTTAAAACAAAATAAGCTCAAAGGCAACGGTTTCATTCTGTTTTGAGCTTTGAGCATAGTGAAAGGAATGGGTATAAAAATGAATAATGAATTATTTTTAAACAATGAAGTCTATAGAAAAAAGAGTAGCATGAAATTTACATTTTATTTCTTAACAATTTTTATCGTTTTTTTTATCGGTGGTTTTTATTATTTCTTTGATCGACTTTTTCCATATTCTCAAATTATTGGCCAGATTTTGGTCTTAACAGTTGCTACCAATTTATTAGGACAATTTTATTTAAAAAAAGAAAAATACCAAAGAATATATAAAGATGAAGCATACGTAAAGGCTTTTTATCGTTTTCATGTAACTGCAATGCCCTTAATATATGTATCTGCACTTCATCCGATTTTTGCTTACTCGACAGGGGAAATTATAAATTGTTGGTATATTAATTTTGTTTTTGGAGGCTATCTTATTTTATCTGCTATCCTACTTCATCGAAGGACAATAAAAATTTTTGGGGTTGATAATTTGTTCATGTATTATGTTTATTATCCAGAAAAAGGTGGTAAAACAGATTCAATTATCCATTCAATGCTCAGACATCCTATTTATTCTGCTATGATGCGTTTAGCTTTAGGACTAGGTTTGTTACGGGGTACTCTTGAGTCCTTTTGTGTAGGATTAATTATTCCTTTTTTACAGTTTTTTTGGCTATATGTGTACGAAGAACCTGATTTAATAACTAGATTTGGTAAAGAATATAAAAAATATAGACATAATGTGTGGGCGTTATTGGTAAAACCGAAAGAACTACTACTGTTTTGGGGATTTCTTTTTGGTAAAAAATAGCAGGGATATTGCATTTCACGAAGCTTTTGATATGACTCCGGAGGAAGAAGTAATTGAGCCTAGTTCGCCGACTAAATTCAGAAAAATTGGTCTGAAAGATGTTAAGCTATTAGAGATGTTCATGGTAAAACGCTAGGAATTGTCTTGGATTATGGGCTAATAAAAACAAATTCAATCATTTTAGATTCAATTCCTACAAGAGCATGCTATAACCAAAAAACGCCGTAGGAAGTTTTCATAGAGTATTCTGAGAGATAAAAACTAACCCGGTAAACCCGGGTTAGTTTTTATTATTATTACATATTAAACTTCCTTAACACTACGCAGGCATTGGTGGAACCAAACCCGAAAGAATTCGATATCCCCACCTTCAGATCCGCCTTGCGGGCTTTGTTGGCCACATAATCCAGGTCGCATTCCGGATCGGGATGCTCTTGGTTAATGGTAGGCGGTGAAACTTGATTGAACAGAGAGAGGGCTGTAAATGCCGTCTCGATAGCCCCGGCAGCGCCCAACAAATGGCCCGTCATTGATTTGGTTGAGTTCACCAGAATTTTCCGGGCGTGATCTCCAAAGGTTAATTTAATGGCTTTGGTTTCCATGGCGTCGTTCACTTGAGTCGAAGTGCCGTGTGCATTGATATAATCAACTTCATCTCCGGCAATACCGGCTGACTTAAGGGCTAACCTCATACATTGCGCAGCTCCCGAACCATCCGGGGCCGGCGATGTAATGTGATAGGCGTCACTGTTCATTCCAAATCCGATAACTTCAGCATAAATCTTAGCGCCACGTTTTTGGGCGTGCTCTAATTCCTCCAGGATAAGAATCCCCGATCCCTCGCCCATGATAAAACCATCCCGTTCGGCGTCAAAGGGGCGGCTGGCCTTTTCCGGCTGATCGTTGCGGGAAGAAAGTGCGGTCATGTTGGCAAATCCGGCGATCGCTACCGGGACAACCGTGGCCTCAGTACCGCCGGCGATAATCGCGTCAGCCTCACCCCGTTTAATGATATGATAAGCATCACCAATCGCATGGGTCCCGGTTGAGCACGCCGATACTGCTGAATAATTGGGGCCTTTCGCGCCGGTACGGATCGAAATCTGACCGGCAGCCAGATTCAAAGCCAAGGCAGGAACAAAGAAGGGAGAAACCCGGTCTGGCCCTTTTTCATTGCAAATATCATGGTAGTGGATAATGGTTTCAATGCCTCCAAGACCTGAACCCACAATAACTCCAATATTATCGGCATTTTCCGGAGTGACTTTCAACCCGGAATCGGCCAGCGCTTGCTCAGAAGCGCCGACCGCATATTGAATGAAGCGATCCATTTTTTTGAGTTCTTTTTTCTCAATATATTGCAGAGGATCAAAATTTTTCACCTCCGCTGCGATTTTGGTGCTGAATTTGGCAGTATCAAAACGAGTAATCAAGGATACCCCTGAACGGCCAGACATTAATGAATCCCAGGTTTCTGAAGTTGTCAGCCCGACGGGGGTGACCAATCCAATACCAGTAATAACCACTCTTCGACTCAAAACTAATCACCTGCTTTTTTATTTTTAAGAAATTTGTTTACTGATAACCGAAATAATTCGGCGAAAAGCTTTTACATCATCTGCAGAAAGAGCTTCCTGCACTTTTCGGTCTAACTTTTCCACCAATGCTTTGATATTTTGCCGCGCCGTGATTCCGCTTTGGGTGAGAAAGATTAAGATACTGCGGCGATCATTGGGATCGGGGCGTCTTTCGATGAAGCCTTTTTTTTCCAATCGGTCTAAAAGGCCCGTCATACTTGAACTTTCGAGATCGAGTTTCGCTGCCAGAGTCTTGGGATTCTCGCCACCCTCGGGTGAAATTTCCAAAAGGAGCAGCGCCTTGGGCACACTGAGATCGAAACCGGCAAGTTGCTGGTTATAGTATCTTGAAAGCTTTTGCCAAGTATTCTTAATCAAAAGGCAAAACAAAGGCGGACTTATACTTTCCATCCAATCAATCCTTTGTCTAAACTATTTCGTATACGAACTATACGTATACGAAGAATATATCATGGAGTCTTAACCAAGTCAACCCAATTTAGAAGATTCTTTTAACATCAATATCTCGTGAAATATTGGCAGATATTTAATGGATCTCTTGGTTAATGATACCGAGGGGGCTGGAAATTTCCGGCCCATAGAACAACCGGAGTATAACATTTCGGTTAATAAAAAGGCAAATTTTCCTGTAAAGGCGAAATGTTTTTAAAAAGAAGATTTTAATTTGAGGTGTAGCTGATGACCTTAACCGTTGACCCGAAAGCTCGGGGATTGATTTTTGATTTTGATGGAACCCTGGGGGATACCATGCCCACCCATGTGGCTTCCTGGCGGGTAGTAGGAGCTCAATATGGATTTGAAGTACCGGAAGCGTTACTTTATCAACTTGCCGGAATGTCCAGTGAAAACATTACCAAATATTTGAACCAAAATTTCGGATATCATCTGGACGTTGCAGCGGTTTGCAAAGCCAAAAATGAATCTTACCTCCATTTAACAAAAAAAGTTATCCCGGTCGAGCCGGTATTTCAAATAGTGAAGGCGTATTTTGGTAAATTACCAATGGCCATAGGTACCGGTGAATGTCGGGATATCGCCCTTGTCAATATTAAAGCGGCTGAAGTTGACCGGTATTTTAAAATTATTGTCACCACGGATGACGTTAAAAAAGGAAAGCCGGATCCGGAGATTTTTCTGAAATGCGCAGAATTAATGAAGGTCCCGCCTGAGTATTGCCAAGTATTTGAAGATGCGCCGCCTGGACTTGCGGCCGCAGCCAAAGCCGGAATGATTGCCACGGATATCAGGCCTTTTGTAAATGAAATTTCGGCGTAAAGACGGTTAAATTAACAGGCTGTTGCAAAATGAAAGGTAAGTTTTGCAGCGGCCTTTTTTATGAAGCCCAGGTAATCAATTGATTAAGAATACATTAAGCAGATTAAGCTTTGGCTAAACTTCACCTGCCAAGGCGATCTTTGAAAGGGAAAATAGTATTGGAAGAGAAAAATAATGGAGAACAGTTTTCTATTTTAGAAAGTAGGTGGATGAATTGAAATTAACCATTTCCAGCAATGCTTTGAATAACATCCAGGAAATCTGGGCTTATGGAGAAAACGCCATCATGGTATGTTTGAAAAATGGCAAGAAATTCAGGGTTACCTCGGTTCGTAACATTTATAGCGGCAATCAGTATAAATTTGCAGCCTTTTATGAAGAGGAAGTTCCCGTTCAAGTGATGAATGCCACACGTTCTATTTGGGCTTCCGTTGATTTGTCATCGGAGGGCGGCGAAACCATTGAATATTGTCTGGAGAACGCTCTACGGCTTTTGAATACGATTTAACCTGAAGTTTATTTTAAAATTTTCGCCGGGGGAGATTCCTGGATTACCGTTACCTCGAGATTTTTATCGAAAAAATCCTCGATGGTTTTTTTATGGTTTCGTAAGCCCCATAATTCCAGTTGACAATCTTGCGCAGCAACGATTTCCAGAGTAAGCCGGTTTTCCACATTGTTTATGAATTTGGCGTGACTGATGAGGCCGGTGTGGCTCCGATCCAGAGTTTCGGCAATACGAAGAATGGTACTTAACAAAATCACAATTTTCTGGGCCGATTTTTCAAGGGCCGAAAACTTCGGATGTTTTTTGCGGGGAATAGTTTTCCGGTGGAAGAAGGCAGTAGCGGCCATAATTGTGATTTCGGTTTGGTTGAAACCCAATAAATCGGCGTTACGGATCAGATAAGCCGTATGGATTTGATGATTGTTATAGGATAGAAAAGCCCCGATATCATGGAGTAAAGCAGCATACTCCAGTAATTCCCTTTCCCAGGAATGATAATCATGCAACCCGGTTTCCGCTGCACTGTCGAATAATTCCAAAGCAAGTTCGGTGACTTTATTGGCATGAAACTCGTCGAATCCGCAAGCTTTTCCAAGCCGAAGCACACTCCGCTCCCGGAAAGTCAACCGGCTTTCGGAGAAAGACGCGCTTTCGGAGAAAGAGGCGCTTTCGGAGGAAGATGCTTCATGACGGTAAAGATAATCCACCAGAAGTCCGTCCCGCAGGCTGCGTTCGCTGATATAAAGACGCTCGATATCCAGATCAATTAGGAAAGTGTCGATAACCGCGGCTCCCGCAATGATAATATCAGCCCGTTCCGGATTGATTCCCGGGACTTTTCTTCTCTCATCAAGGGGTAGGGAACATAAATATTCAATGACATGATGGATTTGTTGGTAATCCAGATAGTCGTCCCGCTGTAGACGCCTTTTATGAAACATCCGGCAGGCGATTTCACCGAGATTCTCGATTGTCCCTGAGCTCCCATAGGCGAGGGCGAGCGGAATGTTTTTTATTTTCTGGATGGAACGGACGGCCGTATTCCGCACATGTTGCTGCAACAGGGCATATTTGGCCGGAGAAACCATCCCTTTATTATCGGCCGGAAATAGGGATGCCAGGCGAATGGCTCCCAGCTTCAACGAATCCAGATAAAGATATTCTCTTTGATTTCCAACGATAATCTCGGTGCTGCCGCCGCCGATGTCGATGAAAAAGGCGTTATGATGATTCAGGTTGGCACCGCTGGAGATTCCTAAATAAATTAACCGGGCCTCTTCCCTTCCGGAAATGACGTTGACTTCAACGCCGGCTTCATGGCGAAGCCGTTCAATAAATTGCCCCTGATTCTTTGCTTCCCGGGTTGCCGAAGTGGCAACAGCGATGATTTCCTCTGCGGCATAGGAACGGGCCAGTTCCGCAAATTTACTGCAGACTAAAACTGCCCGGTTCACTGCCTCGGGTTGCAGGAATTCGCTATTTCCAAATTCGCCTTCCCCCAGCCTCACAGTCTCTTTTTGTTGAGAAATTATTCGGTAAGAATCATTGTCGTGTTGGACCAGGAGCAACCGGATGGAGTTGGTGCCGATATCGATAAAGGCGGTAATCCGGCTGGTTGAATTTAAAGTGTCTTCCATTTCATTACCAACTTTCGGCTTGATATTTCCTCCAGATACTGTCCCTTCTTGGATACCGCCAAACATTCGTTTTCCAAAGGATGTTCGGCGTGATAGAAAATCTGGATTGTGTTTTCATCGACGAAACATTCAATATCGGAGATTAACGACTGATGGCTGCTGTCCAGCGCATCGGCCACCCGCAATATGGCGCTCAGATAAGATACAACCTGCCGGTCGCCGGGTTCCAAGGAAGCAAAATGAAGATCATTTGCGTTCGGAGTGATTTTACGGTGATAAAGCGCCAGCAGGGCAATGATGAAGCGTTCCCTTTTCTTAAAAGGCAACGAAGAGGTATTGATGATAATGTTAAAAGCCACTTTATGATGGCCTTTTCTCCCTTTCATCCAACCAATATCGTGCAGTAAAGCCCCATATTGCAATAGGTTCCGTTCTTCTTCCGTTAAATGATGATTCGATTGTAACTGGTCAAAAAGTTTCTGGGCCAAATGGTTGACATGCCTTGCATGATGATTGGTATGAAAATTGATGCAACGTTCCAAAAAACTTTCGACACTCTCTAAATCCGATTGATCATCATTTTCCTCGGTGCCGGCGGATGATGCTGCAGCCGTATGCATCATGAAGTAAGTTTGATTGACCGCCTCGTGAATGATTTCCGGATAAGTCGTTTGGGAGAGGGTTTTGGTAATTTCTGTAATGCGGATTTTGGAGTGATGTCCGCTAACGTCGTATTTAATCCGGTAAGGATGAACTTTCATAAATCCTAGATTAAATTGTAAAACCGTATAACATGCCCAAATATCCGTATCGTAAGCATACCCGACCGCACCCGTGTTTAGAAAGCGATTATCCCCAATCCGCTTGATATAGGGAAACTGCTGTTTCGAGAAAGCAATGATATCGGCCGGATTTTCAAGCGGTAAATCGACGATTTCTTCATCGCTGATTAGCGAATGAACCTTATGGGCCTCCGGAGTTTTACTGGTCAATAGAATTTTTTTTCCGCAAATAGTAAATAAGGCCGACTTTTTTAAGGAAGCCAGATATTGGATGCTTTCCGCGGATAAACTGTCATAGACCTGATTTAAAAAGATTAATTCATCCGGGGCCTTTGTTTTTTTTAATTTTGTTAAGTTTTTTTTGGCCTTCAAGACCCGCTCGTCAAACTCGCCCAGGATAGAAGTGAAATTTTCCATTCGTAACCTTTCAATGGTTTGCTCTGGGAAAAAGCCGAAGCCTAACGAATTGCCGACATTAAGAAATTGAGTGACCCCGTGAAGCTTGGCGTGATTTAAAACGGCGTCCAGAGCCCATAAATTAGCCCCGATATCACCAAGTAAAGCTATTTTCATATTTTACGGCCTCCTTTTGTCGAGGAAGATTCTTTGGCCGCTGCGATTGCTTCTTTAACACAGATATCTTCGGAGCCGGACAAAGATGTTTCATGGGTCGTTTTATCGCCGGTAAAGAACAATCCCCGGTGGTTCATCATCCAGTCCTGGGAATCGATTTCAGGCTCATCCGGGACAGCCGATATGGGTTCATATTGTCCATCCGGGGATAAGCGTCTTGCTTTAACTGTATCATGGAAATGGGTATAAAGTACTTTTTCAATCAAATTTTTTTTGATTCCGGGGTCCTCCACCGGAAATAAGATTTCTATCCGGCGATCCAGATTTCTGGGCATCAAGTCGGCGCTGCCCAAAAACAAATCACCGGCGCCGCCGTTATGGAAGTAATAAATCCTGGAATGTTCAAGAAAACGCCCAACAATCGAAGTAACATGGATATTTTCGCTAACGCCGGGGATGCCGGGCCTTAAGCAGCAAATTCCCCGTACCTGGAGATTCACTTTTACACCTGCTCTTGATGCCTGGTAAAGGGCCATGATGCAGCCTTTATCGACCAGGGAATTCATTTTAAAAGCAATATGTCCATCCCCGTATTGCTGTTGGCGACGGATTTCCCTTTCGATCAAAGTAATCAGCTGCTGGCGGATCATACCGGGAGCCACCCAAATTTTGTGGTATTCTTGCTTTTTGGAGTAACCGGTGAGCGCATTGAAAAGATCGCAGATGTCGGCCCCGAAAATCGGATCACAGGTAAAATAACTAAAATCGCTATAGATACGGCTGGTCACAACATTATAATTCCCGGTGCTTAAATGGATATAACGGCGGATTCCACTGGATTCACGCCGGATTACCAGACAAATTTTAGCGTGGGTTTTAAGGCCCAAAAGTCCATAAACCACATGGACACCGGCCCTTTCCAATGCCTGGGCCCAACCGATATTGTTTTCTTCATCAAAGCGGGCCTTCAATTCAACAAGAACCGCCACCTGTTTGCCATTTTCCCGTGCTTCCATCAAAGCGTCGACGATGGGGGAATTGGTACCCACCCGGTATAAAGTCTGTTTAATGGCAAGTACATTCGGATCACGGGCTGCTTCCAGCAGGAAATCAACCACTGGCCCGAAGCTGTCGTAGGGGTGATAGAGCATCAGATTGCGGTTGCGGAGGGCGGCGAATACACTTTCCCCTTTGGTCAGGGAAATGGCAACCGCGGGTCGAAAGGGAGAGTCTTTCAGAACGGGGCGTTCGATTTTGGTTAATTGGTGTAAACTGGCGATTCCCACCGGTTTTCCGACGGTATATACTTGAGAAGGCTGCAGGTGTAGATTATTCATTAACATTTCCCGCAGGGTTTTGGGCATGGTTTTATCAACTTCCAGGCGGATAGCCAACCCAAAGCGTCGCATGCCTACACTTTCCTGGATAGTGGAAAGAAGATCCGCGGCCTCATCTTCCTCGATTTCAAGGTCGGCATTGCGGGTGATTCGAAAGAGGAAAGCCGCTTTAACCTTAAGACTTTGAAAGAGCATGTCCAAATTGGCGGCAATTAAGTCTTCAACAAAGACAAAATCCACCGTTTGCGGGCTATTGGATTCCGGAGTATTAAAATGACTGGGCTTTTCCAAAACGGGGATTTGAATGAGGCGTGGGACCAAATCCGGTATTTTTAAACGGGCAAATTTCTCACCATGCTCGGAGTCTTCGATCATGATCGCCAGATTAAGGCTTAGATTGGATATATGGGGAAAAGGATGGGCCGGGTCGATAGCCAGTGGAGTGAGGGTGGGGAAGATTTCTTCCTCAAAATATCGTTTCAAGATTTGCCGTTGTTTACTTTTTAGTTCGTGGTACCGCAAAATGCCAATGCCGGATTGTTTTAATTTGGGTAAAAGCTCCGTTTGCCAGCATTTTGTCTGATCCGCAAGTTGGATTAACACTTCCCGGCGAATCATCATCAGTTGATCGGATGGCCTCATCCCGTCGGGTGAAATATTATGGGCGCCGGTTTCAGACTGCTTTTGGAGGCCGGAAACCCTGATCATAAAAAACTCATCTAAATTATTGGCGAAAATGGCCAGAAACTTCACCCGCTCCAGTAAAGGAATATTTTTATTCTGAGCTTCTTCCAGAACTCGCCTGTTAAACTGCAACCAGCTTAACTCGCGATTGATATAAAGACTGGGATGATCGAGAGAGATTGTATTTTCGGTATTTGTATCATTGGCTGGCTGGGATAGTTGATCCCCGGTTTTTATCGTCATCTTGTACTCCGGTTGATTTCAATAGTCAGGCTCATAGGCCTTTCTGCTTAAGTCGGTTACCCGGGTAAGGTTTGTAAGCCGGATTGAAATGGTTGCACCCAGGTTCGATAACACAATTCAAATTCTAAAAAAACAATATAATCAAGTTATTAAATGGAAATTAAGAGTGGGATAAGAAGAGAATAAATAATCAAAAATTAACAGTAAAATGTTCGATTGAAATTCATGATCAGTTAACCGAAGGTTAATAAGTGCATGGTATTTTTGAAACATCGAAACTCAACCATCCTTGGGTGAAGTCCCATAACCCCGCAGGGCTTGATTCCTGAACTTTGAGATAACATTCGATAAAGAGGGAAATGAAATGCTTCCGGATAAATGGATGGCTTCTTTGAAAAAAATTGATTATGCATTTCAACCCATTACAAATTCCCTTACTGGAGTGGTATTTGCTGTCGAGGCATTAATCCGTGATGTTGATCAGGCAGGATACAATTCCGTCGAAGACTTTTTTGACCAGGCATATCAAGATGGAGTGCTTTTTGCCCTCGATTTGGAGTTGCGTAAAATCGCGATCCGCAAATTTATCGGAATTGAGTTTCACCAAAAAATTAAGCTTTATTACAATTATGATGTTAGAATGTTGGAAATGACCGACCACCGGTTCGGAGCCACCGAAGGAATTTTGACCGACTACCAACTGAGCAATGAGGCTGTTTGCTTTGAATTAAATGAAAGGCATCAGGTTAAGCAGAATGAGGCCTTCCAAAGTTTGCTGGCCGTATTTAAGGAACGCGGCTTTAAACTGGCTCTGGATGATTTTGGAGCCGGTTTCTCCAGCTTTGAATTGTTTTATCATGCTGATCCGGATGTCCTGAAGTTTGATCGTTTTTTGATCCATAATATTGATCAGGATTTGCGTAAAAGGACTTTTTGCACCAATATTGTAAATATGGCCAAGCTTCTGGGGGTTTTGGCTATTGCCGAAGGAATCGAAACTCGGGAGGAACTGGTAACCTGCCAAAAGATTGGTTTCGATCTTATCCAAGGATTCTTTATTCAAAAACCAACTCGAAATATCCAAGAGTTGTCCTACACTTATCCCGATATTATTCAATTGGAAATCGATAATGCGGTTCACATTAGCCGGGATGTGGAATTGATTTCGCGGGAACTCATCAAGTTGGACACGATTTTTGTAACCGATGATATCCGGATTTTATTCGAGAAGTTTCATAAGAATTCGCAATTTGATTTTTTTCCGGTCATTGATAAAACGGGAATTCCTTTGGGAATTATTCATGAGAAAAATATTAAAAAATATGTTTATTCACCCTACGGGAAAGATTTGTTATGCAATAAATCGGTGACGACTTCCCTGCGGCGGTTTATCAGCAAATGCCCAATCGTTGATATTCATACGCCCCAGGAAAAGATTTTGGAGATTTATTTGAATAATCCTGATTCCGAAGGTGTTATTATCACCAAGGCCCAGGAATATTTTGGGTTTTTAACCGCCAAGTCTTTGTTAAATATTATCAATGAAAAAAACCTCTTATTGGCGAGAGAAATTAATCCCCTTACCAAACTCCCGGGCAATATCCTCATCAATCAATACATTTCCGATTTATTCACCCACGTGGGAAATTGTTACTATCTGGTTTATTTCGATTTTAACAATTTTAAACCGTTCAATGATAAATGGGGATTTGGCAAGGGTGACCAAGTTATCAAAATGTTTGCCGATATTTTGAAAAATGTTTATCATTCCGGAGGGTCTTTTATCGGACATATCGGCGGCGACGACTTCTTTATCGGAATAAAGTGCGACAAACCTTGTCTGCAAGAGGAATTGCAGTTGGTTTGGAAGGTTGTCAGCCAATTTGCTTATACGGTTAGAATTTTTCACAGTGAAGATGAAATTGCCAAAGGTTTTTTTGCGGCCAAAGATCGCTACGGTAAAACCCGGAAATTTTCCTTAATGTCCGCCAGCGCTGCGGTCTTGGAAGTCCCCTGTGGCAAGCGGACTTTTCCCCCGGAAGAATTAACCATGAAACTCACTCAGTTAAAAAAAGCAGCCAAAGAGTCTTCCGACAATGTAGCCTATGCCTCCATTGGCAATGCAGAATCTCTGCTTTCATGAGGCTGCCTAAAAGGCAATGTAAAATCAATAAGAAATGCGGTATAAAGCATCATTGGATATAGATCAAACATTTTTTCGCATGTGCGCCTTATCACCCTTCGCTAGCCAACGAATTTCCTTTTGGGACAGCTCCCATTGCTCATAAATTCCTGTCATTCGGGAAATCTATCCCCAACTTGATTGTGTGGTTTTTTCAATGAAAGGGATTTTAAAGTTGGGGGAGGAACCTGAAAGGCCATGGTAAATGATGAAGAGACCCGGAATTTTTGGCAGCGCATTTTTTCCCGCAAGTTCGATATTAAGTTAGGAACCATCCTCGTTTTAATTTTTTCATTGGTAGGCGGTTTTATCGGCAGTGCTGTTTTTACCGGCTTTGTCCCGAGAAGTAACCCAAACTTTCTTAAAGCCGATGTTGCCGGCGCCCCTCCATTAATAACTCAAATTGCCCAAAAAACCGGACCTTCGATCGTAGGGATCCGGATGACGGTAACGACTCCGTTAAATAAATTTTTTAGCCAACAGACACAGATGGAAGGATCAGGAATCGTCATCGACGAAGCGGGCCACATCATGACCAATTACCATGTGGTGCAATATGCCGATCCCCGTAATACGAAACGCCAGAAAGTAACTTTGGAAGTTTTTTTACCTGATAAGCGGCAGGCGAAAGCGAAGTTTATCGGGGGGGACTCCTTGAATGATCTGGCTGTGATTCAAGTGGGACTAAAGGCTATGCCAATAGCTGAACTTGGCGATTCATCCAAACTTGAAGTGGGAGAGCTGGCAGTGGCAATTGGGAATCCTCTGGGCCTTGAGTTCGCTGGGTCGGTGACATCCGGAGTCATCAGCGCCTTAAACCGGACGGTTTCCTTGGAAGATCGCACCCTCAATCTGATTCAAACCGATGCCGCCATCAATCCGGGCAACAGCGGCGGGGCTCTGGTGAACTCCGAAGGAAAAGTCATCGGCATCAATACCGTTAAAATTTCGGTTTCCGGGGTGGAAGGTTTGGGCTTTGCCATTCCCATCGATGATGCCAAACCCATTGTTGCCCAGTTACTGAAATACGGCTATGTTAAAGGCAGGCCTTTCATCGGGATCAGCGGCAGGGATATAACCAAGACTCTGGCGGATTACTATAAACTGCCGGTGGGAATTTTTATCGTGAAAGTGGCCCCGGAGAGCGGCGCGGATAAAGCCGGAATCAAGGTGAAGGACATTTTGATTAGCCTGGCCGGTAAACAAGTGGCTACCATGAAAGATCTTAACCGCGTTAAAAGGGCTTACAAACCAGGGGATACTGTCAATATGATTGTTTTCAGGGGTAAGAAAAGAGTGACGCTGAAGCTAACCTTTGGCGAGGAACATTAGGAGCCTCACCAACTCCCCCTTTGGATACCTGATTGGGAAATATTGCGTGTTTATCCCCTACTATGGACTGTGAGTGTGAAAGCCAAAGAAGGGGGCCTATATGCGTTGTTTTTTGAATGAAGCCTATCCTTAGCGGAGTGGCTTTTTTTATCGGGATATGTTTGCCTGATCCAGGGTTTTGGGTTTGACGCCGGCATAGGTAATCCGGTAGATTTCACTTCCCTGATATTGAAAAATAGCATCCGGCAATGTATAATTGAGTTAACGATTTCTATAGTTAATTATTTCAAGCGACGTTTTATCATCCAATATTCCCGCAGGAATAAAATAGAATTCGAGATGTTTTAAATCGTATTGGACAACTGAATCAATTTGCTAACCAAAAGGGGAGTCGAAGGATTTGCTAAAAGATAAATTAGATACCAGGTTTCATAATCCGATACTCGGCGCTAAAGATTTCATCAAATATATCGGGCCTGGGCTTTTGGTGACTGTAGGCTTTATTGATCCGGGAAACTGGGCATCGAATTTGGCCGCCGGATCGGATTATGGCTATACATTGTTATGGATGGTGACCCTTTCCACTTTAATGTTAATCATTTTGCAACATAACGTCGCCCATTTGGGCATTGTGACCGGAGATTGTTTGGCTGAGGCAGCGGCAAAACATTTAGCGCCCAACGCCGCCAGAATCATTCTTGGTACGGCTGTTTTGGCCTCAATTTCAACAGCAATGGCCGAAATTTTAGGTGGAGCCATTGCCCTGCAACTTTTATTCCAGATACCTTTAAAGCTGGGATCAGTGATGATTTTGGGGTTGGTGTTATGGATGCTGTTTTCCAATTCTTATCAGCGCTTGGAAAAGTGGATTATCGGGTTTGTCTCTTTGATTGGTATTTCTTTTATTTATGAACTTAGTATTGTCCATATCAACTGGGGAGCGGCGGCCTATCATTGGGCCGTTCCGAGTTTTCCGGCCAATTCCATGCCGATCATTATGTCTGTATTGGGAGCCGTGGTAATGCCCCATAATTTGTTCCTCCATTCTGAAATTATTCAAAGCCGGGAATGGAATTTGGAAAACCACCAAATCATTAAGAAACAATTGAAGTATGAATTTATGGATACTTTGTTTTCGATGTTGGTCGGTTGGGCTATTAATAGCGCCATGATTATTTTAGCGGCAGCAGCTTTCTTCAGTAACCATGTACCCGTTATTGAATTGGGACAGGCGCAACATCTTTTAGAGCCTTTACTGGGGAAAGGAGCGGCAATTGTTTTTGGACTGGCGCTTCTTTTTGCGGGAATTTCCTCTACCACCACTGCGGGAATGGCCGGAGGGAGTATTGTAGCCGGGATGTTTAAGGAACCCTATGATATTAAAGATCCTCATACCAAAATTGGTGTGGGAGTGATTTTAAGTCTGGCAACCATGGTCATTTTTATCATCACCGACCCCTTCAAAGGTTTGATTTATTCACAAATGTTTTTAAGCATCCAACTGCCGATTACAATTTTTTTGCAGATTTATTTAACATCATCGGCCAGAATCATGGGCCAATATCGCAATTCTTTGCTGGACCGAACGGTTTTATGGATTGTTGGGCTCGTGGTAACCATTTTAAATATGATGTTGTTGAAAAGCTATTTTTGATTGGGATATTGCCTTGAACAAAGCAAAAGAGTGATTTTAACAAAAGCTCTCAGGAATAAAGCAACCCCATATCCGCTTAATCTTGATTTATTGTTTCACTTCTCCTTACTCCGCTGCCTGCTCTGATAGGGGGGTATTTTTCCACTTTTGTAACACTGTTCAATCCTTATCATATCTTAAGATTAACTGTTAGCCAGGAGCAAAACTTTTGGCAAGGCCGGATATTTTTTGATGCTGCTAATCGGTATCCTTTATAAAAGGGGAAATTTATTAAACATCGATAGGATTGACCCGGCCGGAGATGGATGAATGATAAAGGTAACCAATCTTTAATCGTTTTCATATACTGGAGTTATCAATAGTTAGCCGCGAGCAAAACTCTTGGCGATCCCGGACATGTTTCGGACTTGCTAACGGATAGAGTTTATGGAAGGGAGAAATTTTCATGAGTGTTGCCGAATTTCAATTGACACACCTTCCGGTTGGAAGAATGGCTGAGGTGATCCATATTGAGTCGGAGGGATTAACGCGCAACCGGCTTTTGGATTTGGGCTTGGTTCCGTCGACAATCGTCGAGGCCGTTAGAAAAAGCCCGGCGGGCGATCCGGTGGCTTATAAGATCAGGG
Organism: Bacillota bacterium; assembly: GCA_023392595.1. GTDB lineage: Bacteria > Bacillota > UBA4882 > UBA8346 > UBA8346 > UBA8346. The sequence goes on from JAEVYU010000057.1 coordinate 145,482, forward strand.
GAGCTGTGATTGCTTTGCGTTCGGAAGAAAGCCGTCAAATTACAGTTCGTTCAATCGATTAATGAACTTGACCGGCAGGGCGAACTATTTCTGCTTCTGCCGGGTTAAAAAAACGGTTTTTAAAAAACAAGGGAGGTTAATATGGGACTTACAGCCCAATCCACAGGCATCTATGCCTTTTTGGAAGAGCTTAACCAAACTCCGGTCAAGGCTGATGCGGTGATTGCCTTGGCCGGAAACCCCAATACCGGAAAAAGTACGGTATTTAACGGCTTAACCGGACTCAACCAACATACCGGTAACTGGCCCGGAAAAACCGTTGTCTTAGCCAAGGGGAGTTATTACCATCAAGATAAGAATATCATTTTGGTGGATTTACCGGGAACTTATTCGCTCCTTGCCAATTCAGCCGATGAACAAGTAGCCCGAGATTTTATCTGTTTTGGTGATCCTGACGCTACGGTTGTGGTTGCCGATGCGACCTGTCTGGAAAGGAATTTAAACCTGGCATTACAGGTCATGGAGATTACCCCGAAAACCATTCTTTGCCTCAACTTGATGGATGAGGCAAGACGGAAGAAGATGGAGATCAACCATGACAAGCTGGGAGAGATTTTAGGAATATCGGTTATTCCGACGGTTGCCAGAGATAAAGCAGGTCTGAATGATTTAAAAAACGCCGTCCATCAAGTGGTTTTCGGGAACAGTGCTAACCAGCCAAGACAAATGATGTATAACGAATTTATTGAAGCTGCTGTCGATGAGATTCGGGGAGACGCGGAGAGGTTGTTTCAAGGTAAACTCAATAGCCGATGGGTAGCATTACGCCTTTTGGATGGGGATGTGACCATCATCGAAGAAATGCTTCATTATTTGGGAAGGATCCAACCGACTTTAGGAGGGGCGCTTTGAAAGATGCAAGGGAATGGAATGGTGTGAATGATTTGGAAATTGAACCCTGATCGCTATGGCGGCAGTGTTTAGGGGAGCGCTAGTGAGCGGTTATAATAGTTTCACTGCTCCGGCTTTGCTTGCAGGAGTAGTTGTCGTTGGTTTGTTTCCTGGTAGCACAAATTGTGCGGAGGTTGGGATGGGTCTGAGTTCTGAATGAAACTTGTTTAGCATAGGCTAAAGAGTGTAATGGCGGAAAGGGCTGCCCTGAAAATAGACAATGAATCGATAAGGATATCCAATGTGGGCCCTTTTGGAGGGGTATTGTTATGATAAATCTGATGAATAGAAAATGGTTTTGCGACAACCTTCTTTTAACGGGGGATGACTATGTCTAGAGAAATAACTTTGACTGAAAGCATGGAAGACTACCTTGAAATGTTTTTCCGGATTGTATCCAGCAAAGGTTACATTCGCCCGGTGGACCTTTCCAATGCAATTGATGTTAAACCGTCGTCAGTAACACGGATGATTCAGAAACTTGATGAAGCCGGTTTTATCAAGTACGAAAAATACCGTAATATTGCTCTGACAGAGAAAGGAATGACTTATGGCCGGTTTTTGGTGTGGCGGGACGAAAAACTGAAAGAGTTTTTTCGGTTATCAAAGGAAAATGCCAGAGTCGAAGAGCAGGTGGAGGGGATTGAACATTATATCAATCCGGCGACAATGCGTTTTATTCGTAACCTGATTATCTATTTCGGCTCAGATCCAAACCGGATTCAGGAGTTGGAGAATATTCAATGTCATACGGATTACCCGGATCAAGAAGAGTTGCGGTATTTACGGGCCTGGTTGTTTCGGCACGGCGATGGGTGAAGGACGGGGGGCGGGGAGAATTAATTCTTCGGCCTCTGAGTGTAGGGGGCCCGATATTCTTAATTCGGCTTGGAAATAAAAATTTTTAAAACCTCAGGGCGGCAGCTGCCTGTAAAACCTCAAAATTACAATTGGTTTGCAAAAAATGACGCTTAAATACTTGATAATTGTTTCCAAAAGTTTATAATAATGACTTAGATAATATGAGGGACAGGGTCATAAAATTGCGGGAGCTTATCAACTCTAGTGCAAAAGGTATTTTAACCCAGTTTGTTCCAAAATCCGCCGGCTACATTGGTTTGCCAGGGAGGATGAATGTTGATTATCTTGAAAGATTGCCCGGCATAGTTTGGTAGAGAAATGAGATAACGGAGGCTTAACCATACCATGGACTATACCCATGAAACAAGAAAGATTTTAAAGGAAATATTCGGCGCATACTGGATGGATGATAAGGAAATCGATAAAGTTATTGATGAAACCTTAAGAAAATCCGGCACCACGATTGAAAAATTAGCCCATGTTATCGAAACTGCTGTAAAAGACGGGTATTCAATCAATGAACAAAAAGAAATCTTAAGTGAAATTCTTACTTGAAAATTTGATGAAATGAATAATTGTTCCGGCGGGATATTTTCACTCCATAGACGGTTGTAATTGCGTTTTTTATTGTCAATCCGGCTTTCCTCATACCCATCATAGCAAACCGGAGCGTGCGATTGTCACAAGCAATCATTCATTATTGAAATGAGTTTCATATAAAAAATAGGCTAGGATTCAACTCAAAAAAAAGGACTATTGCAACTTTCCTGTTCATTTTGCAATAGCCTTTTTGTTTTTTAAATATTTGGATCCCTTATTTCATCATCATCGGAGTCGAAGCGGCCCCCCGGACGATTTCCGGGTTGATCATTCCAAAGATCATGGCAATATGTGCCACAACAAGGAATACAGTCAGCCAAATAAAATGCAATTTCATCTTTTCATCGGCGGTTTTGTTTTTGGCGATGAGGTCCAAGTCGATGAGAGCCATGACTATAAAAGGTATCACACCCAGCAAGTAGGACCAGACTGCAATAAAGTCAACCGGTGTCCGCCATTTTATCCCGGGTAGCGCCGTAAAAATGAGCGGCAGGAAAACTGCCAAAGTGAAGTAAACGGCGGCTGATACACTTAATATTTTGCTGGTTGTTTTTAAGGCTCCTGAGGTTTTCCGGTAATAAACGATTAAAAATTCGATGGCAACTAAGGTTTCGGCAAAAACAACCGGTATGACCATGAAACGAAGCAGGTTCCACGGTTGATTGGTTGCAAGTAATTCCATGTAATGCGTCATATTCATTGATAAATCCTCCTAATATAAGTTTTACGGGCTATTTTTTCGACAGGTTGATAGTACCAAGTTGATGTGAAGAATTTATGAAGAATTTGTTTTTCAATAAAATGAATCTTATGGAAAAAAGTTGGTTCACTGCCACCGGTTTTTCTTCACGAAAACTTCATATTTTAAAGTTATAATCCATGCAACAGATCTAAATTACAAACGGGGACAAAATGTTTTCAATCCGGTAAAAGTATCAATCGGAATTTTAGGCTGTTGATGATTGATATTTTACATACTTGCTTGTAATACAGGAGGTGATGGAGTTATAAAAATGACGTTCTGCCTGAAGAATCCATAAAAATTAAGGAGGAAAATTATGGCGGGTTTCAGTGGTATCCGGAGTTCGGCCAATATGCCGGTTGATTGCGGCATGCCGGGGATGCATCATAATCCAAGAAAACCGGTTGAGAACATGAGCGCCGATGTAGCAATCAATAAGTCTCCCCCAATTAATAACGGGCCTTTAGGGAATAAGGTTGACGTAATGGCGTAAAGTTTCATGAAGGGCTGCCCAGGAATATGGGGAGCCCTTTATTGCGGAGTATAATAATACGATATCTTGATGAAAAGGAGCCGTTTTTCATTCCATTTTTAGAATTTGGAAAAGCAAGAGGACTGGATTTCTTACAATAATCAATTGACTTATTTCTCACCGGATTTACTATCAAGTCATATGATGTATGGGCATTAAGCTGTAAGTAGTAAGTGAGGTGAGTGTTTTTGTTCTCTGATGAAGAATTTGTGAGAATGTCGTTGGAGTTAAACCTGTTTTTTGCCCGGATTGCCAAGGAACATTCTTTTTTCATTGAAGTCGCCATTCCCTGGAAAGATAGTGTTCTCATTGAAGAAGCGGATATGTATAAAAGAGAGTTTGCTAGGCTGTTAACAGAAACAGTATGTCTGGCCGATGGACTGCTACCGGAAGAATTCTTAAGCGCCGGGGAAATCATGACTCGGTTAACGCTCGATGCCGAGCAAGGCAGCGAATTTTATTCGGGATACACCTTAAATACCGAAATTACCCGGGCCGAGCAAAGTATGGAAGCCCAGGGGAATCTGAATCCAGCAGTTGTAACTGACGAAGTAACCCGTCTCAACCAACGGGCCATGGAGCTTACGACCGGTCTAATCGGATACAAAAGTCGTCTGTTAAGCGATGCGACAACCTGCCGCATTTTTACTTTTAATTATCCGCTACTCCTTGATCATATTTTGAGGGAAGCCCGGTTCTACCTGGGAATGTTGCAGAGAATTCAATGCCGTATTACAGTTGATCCGGTGACAGACTTGATCCAACAGGAAATATTTTGGAACCGGATTATGGCCGAACATGCCAAGTTCATTCGGGGATTGCTTGATCCAACCGAAGTAAAGTTGTTTGATACCGCTAATCATTTTGGGAAGCAATTCGATGCGTTGACTGCGGAGGCACAATCATTGATGAGTCAAATGACCAATCTATCAACAGTGACTGAAGAAACCCGCAAAGCGACCGTAGGAATCCGTGATTTTAAAACTCAGGGCACGGAAGGAATTATTAACTGCAAGATTAGGTCCATTGCCCATCCTCTATTGGGAGATCATATTTTAAGAGAAGCCAATCATTATTTGAGATTGTTAAATATGTTCGAACCTGAAACGGGAAGATAAAACAACCGGAGTCAATCCGGGTGTTTTTTATATCGGGATACCTTTGAATAATGGGGAAATATGTTTCAAAACGCTTAAACATGGGTCACCCCGGTATGGGGCATCGGAACTATATTAGGCAGGGATTAATGTAAATATGCGGAATTATATTTTTCAAAATTAAATATTATTAAGTCGACGTAAGATGCTTCAGCCGATATGTTTTTAAGATGGCCTATAGGTCATGCACTCCTGTTTGGAATGACAAAAAAGGCTGAATACTTACAATAAGGAGTCTTTCTATGAACATGAATATTAGAATCGCGGTGACACAAGATTTCCCAGGAGTCCTTTCCCTTTTTCATCAGCTTTGGCCGGGTAGAGTATTGAATGAACCGGCTATGAAAACTGTATTTGAGCGGGGGCTCAATTCAAACACCGATTTATATCTATGTGCAGAACTAGATGGACACTTGATTGGGTTTAGTGCGTATGCGATCATGAATAATTTTTGGCAAGAAGGCCGGATTGCCTATGTTTATGCAATGATTGTCGATGAGGAACAAAGAGGGAAAGGCATTGGAAGTGAACTTTTAAAAACCGCTTTTGTGCATGCCCAAAAATCCGGGTGTAAGAGAATCGAACTGGATTCGGGATTTCCACGGGAAAAAGCGCATCGATTTTATATGGAAAAGATGGGTTTTGAAAAGAGGGCATTTTTATTTTCAAGGGATTTACTGTAAAAACTCATATTTAAGTTTGCAATAAGCGAAAACCGTTGGACAGTCAATACCGTTAAAATTGTTTAATCAATAAAATTATGAATAAACTATAGATGTGCAGGAGCTTCGTAGGTGGCACCCGTGTATTCATAAAATAAAAAGCGACTCTTCGCGCGCTTCGCAACTTAGCCGCTTTTTTTGAAAGATTTTATCTGATGCCGTCAGGTTTTGGCGTTTTCGAATTAAATCAACATTCATCAGACGCCAGGATGGATAATACCCCTTGATTGACACTGAAATAATCGGTAATTGCCTCGAGTGCCATTCCTTCGGATACAAAACGGTATGTACAACAACCTGCCGGACAATTTGGACAACAATCGCAAACATTGAAGTTAACGGGTATGGAGGTTCCGGCTGCAACCGGATTAACCACTGAAACATCAAAAGAAGTGATTTCCGTCTCCGGCCCGGTATCACAACGTTTATAAACCCGGAAAGTAATTGTGAAAGGAACATCGGTGGCCAAGCCGATTACGATTAAGGCGGAAATATCCAATTTTACACAGGGTTTGGCAAAACAATGCAAGTCTGCAGAGATAGTGCCGAGAGTTTTTGGAACGGGGGCGGCGGCTGTAATATTGATGATTGGGATATTCGCAACCCCGGATATATTTTTACAATTGGAGACAATTGGTTTGGGTTCGCATTTGGGCTTAGGCGCTTCTTGTTGCGGCGGATTTGCTTGTTTGGGCGGATTGCATGCAGAGACACGTCCATAAGCTTCGTAATCGTACGGTAACAAAAATATCCCCCCTTTTTTGGGTGATTGGCTCATTGAGTTATATTAGTATATTCTTTTTTACCAGGAGTTGTGTGATATTTGAAGGGATTTTCCGGCTTAAGACGTCTATGGTTCCAGACCCGTTAACCAGTGCCGGATTCTTTTCATGGAAGAATTGGAATTGTAACAACCTAAAGACTACTTCATATACTTATGATGGAACAGGGGCGTAAAAGGAAGATGTCAGTGCCGCTGGTGAAAATCCAATAAAGAGGATGGATAAATGATTATTAAAACAGACGGGCCGTATTATATTATGTTTTGCGAGAAATGTGGCGCCGAGATCCGTAAACATCAATCCTATTGTACAAGGTATGGAGAGACTTACCATTTTAACCCGGAACTGAAATGCAATCATTGCGGGTTTTCTGTCAAGATTATTCGTAACACGATTTCTACTCCGTCTTTCCCGTTGAAGATGGCGAATGAAGAAATCCCAACGCCAAAAGGAACAGCAAACTGCATAGAAGTGTGCCCGGAACGTAAGGATGGCAGAGCAAAAATTATCAACAAACTAAATAATGTTATCAAGGAATTAGCCAAGGGAAAAAAGGTTGATGAATCAGCGAAGATTATATTCTTGGCTGATTTTGGAATGATCGAAGGCGTTATTTGGCAACCGGGCGAGTATAACGGCCTTAATCAGAGAATATTCAAAGATTTCAATGAAATAAGGGATAATTATCTATTGAGGATGGAAAAGGAAGTTGCCCCTTCGGATTATGATCAAAGCAATCATTTTATTACAGTCCTTAATGCCAAAATAATCCCATTCTCCGATCCAAGTCATACCATAACGATGGAAGTTTTGAATTTATTCTCCGATCAAATTGTGGGGTTTACTTTTGGTAAGTATCAATCCGAAAATTAAGTCTTGATGGGAAAGGATAATCATGATAATATGTGAATGAATTTTAAAATATTCATTCGTGATTTTTGAGAGGAAGTTCATTCGTTGGAAGATAAGAAAGCGGCCATTTTTAACAGCGCCAAAGAATTGTTTAGCGTCAAAGGATTTAAAGATACTAATGTTTCGGACATAACCAAAATGGCTGGGATAGGGGTCGGTACTTTTTACAACTATTACGCCTCTAAAGAAGGGCTTTTCATTGAGATATTGAAGGAAGAAAATAGAAAAGTCAAAGAGAGCATTCTGGAATCGTTCGATTCAAAAGATGATCCCGTACAGGCCGTCGTGAAATTCGTCATGCAGAATTTCAAGGTTATGCAATCCAACCCGATTATGAAAGAATGGTACAACAGGGATGTTTATAGTAAAATCGAGCGTTATTTTGATGAGCAAGGCGGCATGGGAAGTATTCAGGAGTTTTTGAACAGTGGTCAAACTGAGTTGATTCAACAATGGAAGGCCGAAGGGAAAATAAGAAATGATTTGGATGATGACCTGATAGGTGCTATTTTCACTGCCATACCTTATATCGACCTTCATAAAAACGAGATCGGGATTCAATATTTTCCTCAGATTTTATATTATATAACGGAGTTTGTTATGAAAGGTTTGACGGAAATTCCCCCCAAAAAAGATATTGAAAAGTAATTTTTTTTCATTGCCATGAATGAATCCATAAATATTCATTCATGGATGGTGATTAGTATTTTTGCCATAGCAATTTGTATATTTTTGGGGTTTTATGGCAGAAAGAATCAAGTACATGGAAAACCATTATTACTAGGGAGTTTAAAATGAAACCAGCAACAAGAATCCAAACCAAAAAAGAACTGCAAGTACCAAAGATAGTACGAAAAGTACTGCTCGTCTGCGGCATTCTTTCTTCTTTACTTTATATTATTACTGACATCCTTGCAGCCATACAGTGGGATCGTTACTGCTCGGCCTCACAATCCGTCAGTGAGCTGATGGCGATTGGAGCTCCAACCAGACCCTTTGTCATTTTTCTTTTTGGCGTGTATAGCGTGTTTGTGATTGCATTCGGACTCGGGGTTCGGGGAGTAGATACTCGAAAGCGTACCTCGCGTATCGCTGGAGTTTTGCTGACCGGATACGGATTGGCTGGATATGTGACGAGACTGTTCTTCCCCATGCACTTACGGGGTGCGGTAGGGACAATCACCGACATAATGCACATAATCGGTACGATAGTAATGTCGCTCTTTCTTATCTTATCCATAGAGTTCGGATCTATGGCACATGGAAGGTGGTTCCATCGCTATTCGATTGCGACAATTTTGATTCTCCTTCTGTTTGGCGCTTGGGCAGGTCTAGACGGTCCTCGGGTTGCGGCACAATTGCCCACCCCTTGGTTGGGAATTAAAGAACGCATCAATATCTATACTTCCATGCTATGGGTACTTGTTTTCGCCGTTATACTCTTGCGGGCGGAAAAGGTCAAGGCCAATTAAAAAAAGCTTAACTGATACAATAATTATCGCGCAGAAGCAGTTACACGATATCGAAAGGAGGGAAACAAAATTAAATCTGAGCAAATAAAAAAAGTGACCGCATTTATCGGAACTCCGCGAAAGCACGCAACTTACCAAGGGGTTCAAGAATTTGAAGAGAATTTAAAGTTGATTGCTAAAAAATAACCCGGCAAATTACCAAGGCAGCAAGAAGATTTTATAAGGATCTATATCGTTCCAAGTTGCCCACACCTTCTTTTTTCAAGCTGATGCTCTTCCGGATAAACCGTACAAGTATACAGGGAATTCTGAATGAGCAGTACCGGGATTATCAATATTTTAAAGAAAAGGGCTGGTTTGATTCGGATTATTATTATGATGTTTCATTGGGGGTTATCAAAAAATCGGCGGGCCGTTTTTTTGATTTTTTGGGGAAGTGGATATCAAAGGGCAGAAAACCGGAACTATGCTGAATAATTCTAAAATCCAGAAGATTTTTCAAGGAGCATGGCCGGTTCGCGACGAGAGGTGCAAATATTGAGTTTGGGAAAATTTTGTAATACAATTTCATTATCGGTTATAGTACACAAATATAAGCAATCACTTAAAATAGGAGTTAAGTAATTATGAATAACATGAATGAAGCAGTAAGAAAACAACGATTATTCTTTGAAAAAGGCATAACCAAAGAAGTTGACTACCGTATCAAAAATCTTAAGCTGCTCAAACAAATAATTTTGACGCATGAAGCGGAAATTCTTGACGCTTTGCAAAAAGATTTGAATAAAGCTCCGTTTGAGGCTTATGCCACAGAAATAGGCCTTGTTTTGGAGGAGCTTGAATATATTATCAAACACCTGCGGAATTGGGCCAAACCCAGAAAGGTTAAAACTCCGATTACTCATTTTTTGTCAGCGAGTTACCAATATACGGAGCCTTATGGTATTGTACTGATTATGTCGCCCTGGAATTACCCGTTTCAATTAACGATTGCCCCTTTGATAGGAGCCATGGCGGCGGGGAATTGTACTATCGTGAAACCATCGGAATATTCATCTCATACTGCCGAAATCATAGAACGACTTATCTGTGAGAACTTTGATGAATCCTACATTACGGTGGTAAGAGGGGGAAGAGAGGCCAATAAAACATTGTTGGATGAGAAGTTCGACTATATTTTCTTTACCGGCAGTGTATCTGTGGGCAAGGTGGTAATGGAATCAGCTTCAAAGCACCTTACCCCGGTTTCATTGGAGTTAGGCGGCAAAAGTCCCTGTATTGTCGATGAATCCGCTAATTTAGATATGGCAGCCAAACGAATTGTATGGGGAAAATATCTAAATGCAGGGCAAACTTGTGTGGCCCCCGATTATTTGTTGGTCCATAGAAATGTAAAAACCGAACTCATAACCAAAATGAGGAAGTACATTGAGGAGTTTTACGGGCCCGATCCTTTCAATAACCCGGATTATCCAAAGGTAATTAATGATAAACATTTTAACCGCCTTTTGGGACTCTTCCAAAATGAAACGATTGTTGTTGGCGGACAGTATAACGACCAAACCCACCGGATAGCGCCTACGATTCTTGATAAGGTAACATGGGATAGGCCGATTATGCAGGAGGAAATTTTCGGACCCCTACTCCCTGTACTTGAATTTGAGAGCCTCAATGATGTCATTGGAATAGTCAATCATCATCCCAAACCTCTTGCCCTATATTTCTTTACGCAGGACAAGAAGAGAGAACAGTATGTTATCAATAATACTTCCTTTGGGGGCGGTTGCATCAATGATACTGTCGTCCATCTGGCAACCTCATATATGCCATTCGGAGGCGTGGGAGACAGCGGTATGGGAGGCTATCACGGCAAGGCAAGCTTTGATACCTTTTCACACCAAAAAAGTATTTTGAAAAAGTCTACTCTGTTTGATATCCCCCTGCGATACCCACCGTATAAAAATAAACTTAAATTATTAAAATTTATCATGCGCTGATAAGAAAGAGGAATAAATTCTATGAAATTTCATGATTACAGAACCCTATTGAATCAATCGATCAATAGTTTTTTAAAAGACGCATTACGGATGGTTTATAAAAATCCGGCAAGAATTACATTTATGTTGCGAACCATTTTTTGGCAGCGGAGAGCCGTCCAAAAAAGAATAAAAAATGATCAACAGGGTCTTCAGGTCCCCCCTTACATGATTGTTAGTATTACCAACCGTTGCAATCTTCAATGCGAGGGTTGTTATTCAAAGGCACAGCAAAGACCGATGGGGAAAGAAATGAGTTATGATAAATTACGCTCAGTGATCGCAGAAGCCCAAAGACTCGGCATTTCATTTGTTTTTTTGGCCGGGGGTGAGCCCCTCGTGAGAAAGGAAATTTTTGAGATTACCAAAGACTTCTCTGAACTAATCTTCCCCCTCTTCACCAATGGTTTGCTTATGACGGATGAAATCATCAGCTGTTTACGAAAACAGAGAAATGTAATACCCGTTATCAGTTTGGAAGGCTATGAAACTGAAACGGACAGCAGAAGAGGGCCCGGGGTGTATGGCCAATTAGAGGAGACATTTGGGAAAATCAAACGCTCCGGCATTTTTTACGGTCTTTCCTTTACCGTTTCAAGAACAAATTTTGAGACCTTAACGAGTGAACGTTTTATAAAAGAGTTAATTGAATGGGGTTGCCAGCTGTTTTTCTTTGTAGAGTACATTCCGGTCAAGAAAGCCACGGAGGATATTGCAGTTACCGCCGAACAAAGGGTCTATTTAATGACCATTCTGGATTCTTTCCGAATCCGATTTCCGGCTTTGTTTGTTAGCTTTCCCGGCGACGAAAAAGCCTTTGGCGGTTGCCTTTCGGCGGGCCGTGGCTTCATCCATATTAGTGCCGAAGGTGATTTGGAGCCATGTCCGTTTGCTCCCTATTCCGATACCAATGTCAATGATGTGTCCTTACGAGAGGCCCTTCAATCCCCCTTATTGAAAGAAATCCGTCAACATTCTACGGAGTTGACTGAAACCGGAGGGGGATGTGCTTTGTGGGAAAAAAGGGAATGGTTAAGATCCTTACGCCAAAATTAACTTGGGGTTTTTGTTTTTGTGATGTTGCCTATAAAAAAAATTTTTGATTTAATAAGGGCTATTAAGGAGGAATATTGAATTCAATAACGAAGTTTTTCTCGTTTGGGAGGTTATTAAACTGGATAAGCAATTTCTTGATTGGGAATTCATTCAAAATTTAATGGCCAATGATGCCGTAATAGGGGCATTTAGTACGGAGGCCCTCCCTGATGAAGTGCAGGACCGTTTGGATAGCATTAAAAAGGAAGGCTTAATTGCCTGCATCCAAAATGATGCCGTCTTCTTTTTGGGCCAGGAAGAATGCAGGGAACTTGGCATTCCGTTCAAGCATCAAATTGTTGCCGAGAATGGAATTCAGACTTCTTCATCAGATATCTATTAAAGACTCTTCTTCATTCCATAATTTAATGGTAGGGATATGAGGTTTAGTAACGACGTTTCTGATGAAATGCCGTTTTTTTATGTTTTTTTTCAAATCCATGGAACCTTCAGAACAGTTGTCGATCTTCATAGAATCTTCACATCGGATTGATATAATCCGGGATATCAAGTCTTTAAAACTCTGAAGGGAGAATGGTTAATGGGTGTTCAAGCGGATGATAAGTTGATCAAAACTACTCAGAGAAACAAATGGTTGAAGGTCATAGGATTAGCATTGGTCGTAATGGCGGGTTTTCTCATTGTGAAAAGCTCCATCACTCAAGCGGAGACAACCAAGAACGGGGATTTGCGCATACTGAAAAGGGAAGTTACCGGTAAGGCGAAATTTTACCCCATATCCGTGGATGGTGTTAAAATGGAGGTGGTCGCCGTGAAAGCCGGCGATGGAAGCGTGAGGACAGCTTTTAACACCTGCCAGGTATGTTTCGATTCGGGGCGCGGTTATTATATTCAGGAAGGCAATGAACTGGTTTGCCAAAACTGTGGCAACCGTTTTCCCATCGATAAGGTTGAGAAAATTAAAAACGGCTGTAATCCGGTTCCAATTACCGCGGATTTAAAGACTGATGACGGTCAATATATTACCATTTCCAAGAGTTTATTGGCCAAAGCCAAAGGCCTGTTTGGCAATTGGAAGAAATATTGAATATCGAATAAAGATTGCAATCCATCTACCGGATAATCGAATTTGTGATACAATCATATTCATCTTCGTTTCGTAAACCTTCCTCTACCAAAAGGGAAGGTTTTGTTTTATAAATATTCCCATGATGGGGAAAATGTTATGGTTTGGAAATGGGCGGAAACTGTATCCTAAAAAATAACATTGGCAGTGTACTACCCCGTATACTTGAAAAAGAATGATGGTCAGTATATAATTATCCCTAAGTTTTTTGATAGCCAAAACCATCCGGTGAAAGTTATAGGGTATATGGTATAAAAAGAAACGGTGCCGGGATATATGGCTAAAAGGGTGAGAAAAATGATTTTTGACAGGAAAGTTTCGAAGTCCCGGAACCCGGGGTTATGGGTATTATTATTTCTGACATTAATTTTTTCAATGATCAATCGATATTCATACGCTTCCGGGCTGAAACCGGCGACGGATTTTGAAGCCGACACGTTTCATGATCACCAGGGGGGAACATTACCTTACCGGTTATTAAAACCGCTTCCTGAATATGCCAATGGACTCAATCAATATCCGTTACTATTATATCTGCATGGAACCGGGGAGCGTGGAACGGATAATTTGAAACAGTTGAAGTATATCGATGTTTTCGACCAACCATCTTTTCGTCAAAAATACCCCAGTTTTGTGGTTGTTCCCCAATGTCCGGCGGAAGAAAATTGGGTTGAGAAGGAAAGCTATTCGGGCACTGTCCCGCAGTCGTCCAGACCCGCCAGACCGTTATGGCAGACTGTAGAATTACTCCGGCAATTACAAAATAAATTACCGGTTGATCCGGACCGAATTTATGTGCTGGGCATATCAAGCGGCGGTTCCGGCGTTTGGGATTTGATTGCCCGCTATCCTCGAATGTTCGCAGCTGCAGCTCCATTTTGCGGCTCGGGGGATGACCAAAAAGCCGGTTTAATGACGAACACCCCCATATGGGCATTTCATGGGGGACGTGATATTTTAGTTAACCCGAATACTACCCGGAAAATGGTTCAGGCAATTCAAACGGCAGGCGGTCACCCCAAGTATACGGAGTATCCCAATATGTTCCACAATGTTTGGAATAAAGCTTTCCACGATCCCCAATTTTTCCAGTGGTTATTTGAACAAAAAAGGGTTGGAGATCCTCATTGAAAGTAAAAAAGAGAAAAAGATGCCGTCAGGCATCTTTTTCTCTCTTCATAGGATCTTCACAACATTACTGTACAATAAGGATAGTTCAAGATTCCTAGGAGGAAGTAATGATGGAACGGAAGCTGATAAGTAAGGTTTTGGCAGTCCAGGGCATGTCCTGTCCCAGCTGTGAAATGAAGATCGAGAATGCGCTCCGCAAGATCAAGGGCGTTGTGAAGGTTAAGGCCTCGCTGGCGAAATCCCAGGTAACAGTGGAATATGATCCGGATTTAACGGAAAGCCCACCCTCCATGATGGAGCAGCGACTTGCGGATGCCGTTATCAAACTCGGTTATGAGGTGGGTTCTTCCAATAACGATAAGTCTGAAAAGAAAACATCCATCAACCAGTTGCTGGGGGTTGGCATCATTATTTTCGCCTTATACTTCATCATCAAGTCAACCATTGGGTTTAATTTCATCCCCCAGGTTGATCAGTCGGTCGGTTACGGGATGCTTTTTGTAATTGGGTTATTGACGTCACTGCATTGTGTGGCGATGTGTGGCGGCATCAATTTGTCGCAATGTATAAAGACGCCGCCAAGCGGCATCAATTTATCTCAAAGGATAGAATCGCCGCCAAGCGGAACGAACCATTCGCAATCTATCAGTAAACAGCAATCGGAAAACGTTTCCGCAGGATCCAGGTGGGGTCAGTTGAAACCCAGCTTGCTCTATAATGCGGGCCGGGTCATATCCTACACCGTTATCGGTGGAATCGTCGGCGCTCTGGGTTCGGTCATTGGTTTTTCCGGGTCGGCTAAAGGGATTGTGGCGATTGCCGGGGGAATATTCATGGTGATTATCGGCCTGAATATGCTGAATATATTTCCCTGGCTGCGCAGGATTAAGATCGGTATTCCCAAGTTTTTGGGTAATAGGATTCAAAATAGCGCCGGTAACCGTGGGCCTTTCTTTGTCGGTTTGCTGAACGGTTTAATGCCGTGCGGGCCTTTACAGACCATGCAGTTTTACGCTTTGGGAACCGGTAGCTTTTTCGCCGGAGCCCTCTCGATGTTTCTTTTCAGTTTGGGCACCGTCCCGCTGATGTTTGGCTTTGGAGCCCTCAGCTCATTTCTAAGCAACAAATTTACGCACCGGATGCTAAAAGTCAGTGCGGTGCTGGTGATTGTCCTGGGGTTGACCATGGTCAACAGGGGTTTGAGCCTCTCGGGAATCTCCGTTGCGGCGTCCAACCCTCTAACCGGTAGTAGTGCCGGTAATGTGGCCCAAATTGAAGGAGAGGTTCAAGTGGTTACTACAACGATGGAGTCCGGCAGATACCAGCCTTTTGTGGTACAAAAAGGGGTACCGGTACGCTGGATTATCAAAGCCAAGGCGGAGGATTTGAACGGTTGTAATAATCCGGTAACCATTCCTAAATATAATATCCAGAAAAAGTTGGTCCCCGGAGAGAATGTGATTGAGTTTACACCGGCGGAGGAAGGAACCATTACTTATACTTGCTGGATGGGGATGATTAGCAGTAATATTAAAGTAGTATCCGATCTTTCCAAAGTGTCCGTGGAAGATTTAAAACAAGCGGAAAGTGGCGGCAATGGCCTGCTAAGCGGTGGGGGCGGTTGTTGCGCAGACAGCGCCAAGGCCACCCGCTTCCTAAGCGGCAGGGTTCCTACGGGTGATATTCAAGTCGCCAAAGTGGTGGACGGTATTCAGGAAGTTACGGTTACGGTCAATGATCAGGGCTATTCCCCGGCAGCCGTCATTGTGCAAAAAGGTCTGAAAACGAAGATTAAATTTAACCCGGAAAAAATCAATTCCTGCAATTATGTGGTGACTTTCCCGGAATACAACGGGCAACTCGATTTAAGCCAAGGGCAAACGGAGACTCCGGAGATTACGGTAACCCAGGACTTTACCTTCCAGTGCTGGATGGGGATGCTTCACGGGTATGTAAAAGTGGTGGATGATATTCAACATATTGATATCAAGGCGATTCAAAAAGAGATCGAAAAATATAAACCCGCCTCCGGCAGAGGATGTTGCGGAAGTTGAAAGGACGTGTTAGCGATGGACAAAAAAGAAACCTTGAAGATAAGCGGTATGTCTTGTGCGGCTTGCGCCTTGCGGATTGAAAAAGGTTTATCCAAGGTGGCGGGAGTTAAAAAGGCCACGGTCAATTTTGCCACGGAAAAGGCCACGGTCGAATATGACCCCACTCAAGCATCGAATCAAGCATTTGAAGCGGTGGTTGAAAAACTGGGGTATGGGATTATCCGGGAGAAAGGGCCGGAGGGTAAAGTAACCCTCAAAATTTCCGGTATGACCTGCGCCGCCTGCTCGGCCCGGATCGAGAAAAAACTCAACAAACTGGAGGGTGTAACCAAAGCCGCCGTCAACCTGGCAACCGAAAAGGCCAGCGTCGAATTTGATGATCAACGGATTAAAATTACCGAAATCGTGGCCGCCGTTACCGGAATGGGATATGGAGCGGAGCCGGAACAGGAATTAAGCGGTGACCGGGAGAAGGAGCAGCGAGAAAAAGAAATCAAGCGGCTGCGGACGGAGTTGATCGTTTCGGCGGTGTTAAGCGCCCCCTTGATTTTGGGGATGATTTTGGCTTTGCTTGGCGTTAATATCCCATTTCTTCACGATTGGCGTTTTCAGATTTTATTGGCGACGCCGGTCCAATTTTATATCGGATTCCGTTTCTATAAACACGCATTTTATGCCTTACGGGCTAAGAGTCCCAATATGGATGTACTGATCGCCATGGGCACCAGTGCGGCCTATATTTATAGTCTCTATAACGCGTTTTTTCAAAAACCGATGACCGGCGCCGGGGCGCCCATGATGAAGGACCTCTATTTTGAGGCTTCGGCCACGATTATTACCTTGATTTTGTTGGGGAAATATTTTGAAGCGGTCGCCAAAGGGAAAACTTCGGAAGCCATCAAGAAACTGATGGGACTGCGGCCCAAAACCGCCCGGGTGATCCGGGACGGCAAGGAAATGGATATCCCCATTGAAGAAGTGGAAGTGGGAGAAGTGATTGTGGTCCGTCCCGGGGAAAGAGTTCCGGTGGACGGTGTAATTATCGAAGGAAATTCGGCCCTGGATGAATCGATGTTAACCGGAGAAAGCCTGCCGGTTGAAAAAAAGGCCGGCGACACGGTGATTGGTGCTACCATCAATAAATTCGGCGCTTTTCAATACAAGGCCACCAAAATCGGTAAAGATACGGTTTTATCCCAGATTATTAAAATGGTGGAGGATGCCCAGGGTTCCAAGGCGCCCATTCAAAAAATCGCCGATCAGGTATCCGGCGTTTTTGTGCCGATTGTTTTGGGAATTGCCGCGGCAACCTTTCTGGTTTGGACTTTCGGCGATTATAACCTGAAGATGGGCATTGTAAGCGCTGTGGCCGTATTGGTGATTGCCTGCCCCTGCGCCTTGGGCCTGGCCACTCCGACCGCGATCATGGTGGGGACCGGCAAGGGGGCCGAGAACGGGATTTTGATTAAAAGCGGTGAACATCTTGAGAAAGCCTACAAGATTAACACCGTGGTGCTTGATAAGACCGGAACCATTACCAAAGGGCAGCCGGAAGTGACCGATCTGATGGTGGCCGGAAAAATGGCCCAAAATGAATTCCTGAGACTGGCGGCCATTGCCGAGAAAAAATCGGAACACCCGCTGGGTGACGCCATTTACCGCTATGGGAAACAACAGATTGGCGAGATAGAGGATCCGGGACGATTTGGAGCTGTCCCCGGCCAAGGAGTGATTGCAACCATTGACGGGGAAGAAATCATCATCGGTACCCGCAAGTTGATGGTCGGCAAAGGAATCTCCCTGCTCGACAGTGAAGGAACCGCCAGTGAACTTGAGAATGAGGGTAAGACCGTGATGTTTGCGGCATCCCGGGGAGAATTGCTCGGCTTGATCGCTGTGGCCGACGTTGTTAAGGAAAACTCGGCCGAGGCCATCAAGGAATTACAGGACCTGGGAATCACCGTCTATATGATGACCGGAGACAACCGGCGGACGGCACAGGCTATTGCCGGGCAGGTCGGCATCACCAACGTCCTGGCGGAAGTCATGCCGGAGCATAAGGCGGAACAGATTGAAAAGTTAAAAAATGAAGGATATGTGGTGGCGATGGTGGGAGACGGCATCAATGACGCTCCGGCCCTGGCTACAGCCGATATCGGGATGGCGATCGGCACCGGTACGGATGTGGCGATGGAAGCGGCCGACATTACGTTAATGAGAGGCGATTTGAAGACCATTGCCACCGCAATTCGTTTATCCCGGAAAACCATGAATAAAATCAAACAGAATTTATTCTGGGCTTTCTTTTATAACACCATCGGCATTCCCTTCGCGGCCCTGGGCATGTTGAATCCGATCATAGCCGGCGCTGCCATGGCCTTTAGCTCGGTTTCGGTAGTGACCAATTCATTGAGTCTGAAGCGGTTTAAGGCATAAATCGGCAGCGGGGTTTTTTCTAAGGGGAATGCGTGAATTGGGGACCCGAAAAGTTGTTTCTGGTGAAAGAAAGGATCGCTCCGAGGACCGGAGTGATCCTTTGAATCACAAAAAGAGTCATTTTTACCGCGGAAAGCATCCTTTGGTTGACTCAAGCGATCCTTTCCGTTACGGAAAAGATCATTTGGGCGACGGAAAGGATTCTTTCAACGGGAGAAAGGATCATTTTTATCACGGAAATAATCCTTTTTGGAGGGAAAGGGACCGATCGGAGGGGGAAAAGCCTCTTTTTTGGAGTCGGATCGACCTTTTGAACGACCGAAAAGACTTTTTATGGGAAGAATGGATCGATTCGGTTACGGAAATGATCCTTTTGGGGACCCGATCGGTCCTCCGGAGAACAAAATGGATCCATTCCGTGACTCAAAGGATCGATTGGGCGAGAAAATTGACTTTTTCCGAAAAAAAAGGATCATTTCCGTAAAAAAAGGATCAATTGTGAAAGAAAAAAATCATTAATGATCTGTTTTTTCAGCCCGACTAGGTTTTAATCCTGTAAATCCCGTTAATCCTGTCTCCGTAACCTTTTTTTAGGCATTCTTCAATACTGCGGGCCTAAGGGAAAGAACTGAAACAGGATGAACAGGATTTTATGGATTGACAGGATTTTTTTAAAACGGTTTTTTGAGCCCAATTTACCGGGTTTTAATCCTTAAATCCTATCTCCGTCACCTTTTTTCGTTGGTGGATGTCTGTGTTGGCCATTTCGAATCAATGATTTGGCCAAAAGCCTAAAAGCGACCCACCCCTCCAGCTACCTTGATGCGGGTATGAACCGCCAAGCCGCTCCCCTCCCTTTGACTGTCAGCAAAATATATCCGCCCAAGGGAGGGGAAGATCGCTTGATGTCGGCTTTTGTTGCAATTG
>JAEVYU010000002.1 GCA_023392595.1 Bacillota bacterium
CATGAAATATAGTAAAATAGAGGCATGAAAAGACGAAATAATAACAAAGTAACGTTTAAAGAATATACCATGAATCAGCAATTTTTGTTGCCTCCGAGTTTAGACGAACTTATCCCCGCTAACCACCAAGTACGGGTCATCGAAGCAGCAATCGAACGAATGAATATCGACCCCCTTTTAAAACAATACAAAGGGGGAGGCCGCAGCAATTATCATCCTAAAATGATGTTAAAGGTATTGGTATATGCTTACTCTCAAAAAATATACTCATCCCGGATGATTGCCAAGGCCCTACGGGAAAACATCAATTTCATGTGGATATCCGGGAATAACCGGCCCGATTTCCGAACATTGAACCGTTTTCGTTCTTCGACCATGAAAAATGTCATTGCAGAAGTCTTTGGAGCTATTGTTGAATTGCTCATCGAGGAAGGGTATATTCAATTTGAAAACTACTTTCTGGACGGGACAAAGATTGAAGCCAATGCCAATAAATACTCATGGGTATGGGCCAAATCCACCCAAAAGAATCACGCCAAGTTAAATGAAAAAGTTCAGCAATTATTACGTCAAATCGATCAGGTCAATCAAGCCGAAGACGAACAATATGGGGATAGAGATTTGGAAGAATTGGGTTCACAGCCCATCAATGCGGAAAAACTTGAACAAAAAGTCCATGAACTTAACGAAAAGCTGGCTGGTGAACCTCAAAACAAGCCTCTAGCCAAAGCAGTTAAAACTCTCAAAGAGGACTACCTTCCCCGGGCCAAAAAATATGAAGCTCAAGAAGAACTTTTTAATGGAAGAAACAGTTATTCCAAAACGGATACCGATGCCACCTTTATGCGAATGAAGGAAGATCATATGAAAAATGGTCAACTTAAACCGGGGTATAACGTACAGATTGGAACTGAAGGACAATTCATTGTTGGGTATAGTATCCATCAAAAACCCACCGATACGACTTGCTTAATTCCCCATCTCCAACAGGTTAACACTACTTTAGGTCAACTCCCCCAGAACATCGTGGCTGATTCTGGCTATGGTAGCGAAGAAAACTATGAATATCTCCAAACTAAAGAGCTTGGTAATTATGTCAAATTCAATAACTTTCAAATAGAACATACCCGGAAATTCAAAAAAGATCGGTTTCGTGTTGAAAACTTACCCTATGATGAACAAACGGATACCTTTACATGCCCTGCCGGGAAACGATTAACTTATTTAAAGACAATGAAACGGGCTACAGAAAACGGCTATATTACGGAGCGCCGGATATATCAAGCTGGAGATTGCCTGGGTTGTCCGCTTAAAAGTCAATGCACGAAATCCGTCCACAATCGCCAGATTCAGGTAAGTTTTAAGCTCAATGCATTTAAAAAGAAGGCTTGGGACAATCTCCATACGGAGCAAGGTCAGAAATTGCGTTTATTGCGGGGGGTTGAAGTGGAGTCGGTATTTGGTCGATTGAAGAATAACTGGTTGTTTCGAAGATTTATGCTTCGTGGGATTGAAAAAGTTAAAATTGAATGGGGATTATTAAGTATTGCCCATAATTTAACGAAGCTTGCAACGATTACAACTTGATATGACCTCTTTTCTATATTTTCATTCTTCATTCGTGGAAAAGGGGCTGTCTCTGATTACTTTTGAGACAGCCCCATCGATTACCGACTGTCATGTGTCCACGTTTTCATGATTAATTGGCAATCATTAAAGTTCTTCCCCGAAAACCGCATTTTTTATAAAATGTTTTGGCCCCGCCCTGCCACATATCTGTGGCGACTTCCAAACCCCGACAATGTCTTTCCGTCGTCTTCTTTTTTACAAATCCGACCAGCGCCTTCCCAACGCCTCGCCCACGAAATTCTTCCGTTACCACCAACTCCTGAATGCTGGCAACTTGTCCACAATAATGGAATACATCTAAATAATATAACGTCACAAAACCGATAACCCGATTATGGACTGTGGCCACAAATGCTTCCCGTTCATTTGAGTTCATAAAGCTCTTAAATATTCTGTCAAAATCATTCTCGCTACGATACTGGACTGTATGAATAAGTTGGCGGTACAGACGATAAACATCATCATAATCTTCTCCGGTGACTGGGCGAATTTGTAATCCAATTGGTGTTAAACTCATATTTTCGCGCCCAAGCGCTTTCACCTCCTTTTTTTAAAAATTTTAAAGTGGGCGGGACACCCACCGTCAAATGTATTTATATATAGTATCGTATTTTGTCAAATTTTTTATCCTCAAATATTGCAATTTCAGCCAATTTTTTGTATCAAAGGCAACTCATTTAAGGGAATTATCCACGAATATTGCAAAATGAAAAGCCCTCCGTGAATTTTAAATTCGGAGGGCTTTTCATTTAATTTTCATGCTGCAACTCTAAGGTCCGTATCATTCGATACAATACCTGATTTACCGGAGTTGCCACGCCGTATTCGTAGCCGAGAGCATTAACTGTCCCCGCAAAAATCTCTACTTCCGTTTTGCGCCCGGCTTCAATATCTTGTAACATTGATGTCTTCCCGTCAGGGGATAAGGTGTCCAGTACGGCAATATATCTTTGAATATCTTCCGCGGAGAGCTGAATTCCTTTTTTTTCAGCTAAAAAAAGAACTTCTCTGGATGCCATCTCCATCAACTCGCGGGCTTCACCGATTTTTTGAAAAGTCCCGTAAGGGGCCTTTAATATAGCCGAAATTTGGTTAACTCCTACGTTCATCATAAACTTCCACCAAAGTTCGCGTTGCATATCTTCAGGGATGCTGTAAGGGATTTGGACATGGTCAAATAATTCTTGAACCGTCTTAACTTTTGGAGAATCATTTGTATTTTGGGCTTCACCGAATACAATTTTTCCAATATTGGAAAAGCGAGTGTAAGTCCCTTCACGGACCGCATCGGTACCCACTACAAAGGATAGAAGCAGCTTATCCCGACCATATCTTTCGCCAATTTTTTCTTCACTGGTGATCCCATTGAGCAAGGAAAGAATAACTGTACCTTCTCCAATAAAACCCTCTATATCTTGCATACACTGCTCAAGATGGTGCTGTTTGACTGCAATCAAGATTAAGTCGGCAGTCTCCGTCGGGGCTCCCGGCTCACAGTATCGAAAAGGATAAGCCTTACCATTAACCGTTACACCGTTTTTTTGATACCTCTTAACCCGCGCCGAATCAGCAATCACCGTTATGATATCGGGACTATAATCAAATAACCTGCTGGCATAGGCGCTTCCAATCGCGCCAAGCCCAGATATATATACTTTCCGAATCATTATCCCATATGCCTCCTCTAATGGATTTTATTGATTATCTTTGAAAAGCTAACAAAAATGGCGTAATCTGAATTGAAAAAAGCAATCTTAATATATTTCGCTGAGATATCGACAATTCCTGGCTTCTTTTACCTAAAGTTAATGTTAACGAAAAAATCAGCAGCAGGATTTGGCTTAAAAAAAAAGAAACTAAAAGTTAATTTTTAAGAAAATCCACAAAGATAAGTGAGGGGCCATGAAAACAACAGGAATTGTACGTAAACTAGATGACCTAGGCCGGATCGTTATTCCCAAAGAAACAAGAGAACAGCTCTATATTGCCATTAAAGAACCGTTGGAAATTTTCGTTGATGAAGAGAATACATCGATTGTTCTAAAAAAGTATACACCCGGCTGTATTTTATGCGGTGATATGGGTGGGGGTAAAATGATTTCCGGAAAAAATGTTTGTTTCAATTGCCTAGAGCAAGTAAAACGTGAATTCTGATTGATTGAATACCGGGGAAATTTGAATATCTTTTTTTGTAAAACGAATCGACCCAAACTGTAGGATTAACGTCATAAGTTAAAGAAAGCCACGGCCTTGCCGTGGCTTTCTTAGTATTAGCGCGATGTTCGTTCGATTCACTGCTGTTGCGTCTGTTGAGCACGATAATTAGTCAGCAGTTTATGAATCTTTTCCGAAGGATTAAACAAAGAACTAATGGATTGATCCAAATTCAGCATATCAATTAGATGGGCTAAAAACTCCGACATATTCACATCCACATACCAGGGTTTTTGAAGCAATTCTTCCCGGCGATAGGTCAGGTTGGTCCCGTAAAGCCGGTTGAAAATCCCCTGCTTGTAACACTCTTCAAACTCTTCAATTCCTTCGGTGAATAAGGCAAAAGTAACAGCGATAAAAATCCGGTTGGCTTTCCTTTTTTTAAGCTCTCGGGCAATGTCTAAAATTGATTCTCCGGATGACAGCATATCATCAATAATCAACACATCTTTACCGGTAACATCATCACCCAAAAATTCATGTTTTACAATAGGATTCTTGCCGTTTACAACCATGCTGTAATCACGTCTTTTATAAAAAAGACTTAAATCAAGGCCGAGAATGCTTGCGTAATATAGCGCACGTTCCATGGCCCCTTCATCCGGGCTGACCACTAACATCTTGGATTTATTGATTTCCAAATCCTTTTCGGTTTTCAACAGGGCTTTGATAATCTGATAGGAAGAATGGAGGTTCTCAAAACTTTTTAACGGTACCGCATTATTCACTCTTGGATCATGAGCATCAAAAGTGATAATATTATCAACACCTAAATTGGCTAACTCTTGCAATGCAATCGCACAATCCAGCGACTCCCGGGATTGCCTCTTATGTTGGCGCCCCTCGTAAAGCATCGGCATAATAACCGTAAGGTGTTTTGCCTTACCCGCTATCGCTGCAATTGTCCGCTTAATGTCCTGGAAATGGTCATCCGGACTCATGGGGTGTTCCATCCCGAAAAGATTATATTTACAGTTATAGTTACCAACATCGGCAATGATATAAATATCGTAACCACGAACCGTCGCACACAGCTGTGCTTTGCCTTCACCATTTGCAAAACGGGTGCAATTGCAGTTAACTAAGAACGAATCTCGAATAAAACCTACGAAAGGGAGGCTGTCCGCATTTTTTTGGATAAACTCCAAACGTCGTCGCAAGATAAAATCATTGATTAAACTCACAAGTTCCTTACTTCCATCTAATGCAATTATTCCGAGTGGTCCCACAGGAACGATCTGAAACTTTTTTCCTAACTCATCAATTGAGTTCATTGCATACTCCTCTTTCACGATTGTCCGTTAATATTTCGTTGCTGTTCGATTCTCTAGCCTGTGAAGAGTTTTATATTTCGACAAAATCCATTAGAATCCTGTTTAGTAACAAATCCTTAAACTTCAAACAGCCTCAATTTTTACCTGCTCTAAACCGCCCTCATTAACCAATATCAACCATGAAGACAGCAATCTTGTGGGAATCACAATTACCTGAACCTACGAATCAAAATGCATTTCATTCCAATACCGCAGAGATATAATATGCTGATGAAATCTATAGACATATTCCGTAACAGGCATCATAATCCTGCTTGGAATTTGGTGGAGGAAAATGTTTTGTCTTTTTCATGGCTTCTTTGGAGAACAGGCAATCCCAGTTGGGGCTGGGGTCTTAGTGATTGAGAATTACTTGAAATTTTAAAAAGTATCTCAAGTGACAATAGATTTTAACCTGCAATTGCACGAACCATTGCGCTAAAAAGACTGTCTCGGAAAAAGTAAGGGAGACAGTCCTTTTATTTAACCAAGTAGCACTAGAGGATTTCCCCATCATTCAATCCGTTCAATCTATCCTGGACTCTTCAATCATTTTATTTTTACCAGCATTCCATTTTACCGGATAATTGGGAAACACTGTTTAAATTGTTATCCCCCAAGTAAGCTGCCAGCCCATCGATGATCCGTACCGGGGCCATCGGATCGGAAAACAGAGCCGAACCAACTTCTACGGCTTTTGCCCCCGCCAGCAACATTTCGGCTGCATCCTGCCAGCGGCTGACACCGCCAATCCCGATAACGGGTATTTTTACGGCACTGGCCGCTTGCCAGACCATTCGTAAAGCAAGGGGGAAAATGGCCCGACCCGATAGTCCGCCGACATTGGTTTTTAAGAAAGGCCGCCTCGTTTTCACATCAATGCGCATACCAAAAACGGTGCCGATTAAGGAGACGCCATCGGCGCCCGCTCCCTCGGCCGCTTTGGCAAGATCTGCGATTTGAGTCAAATTAGGCGGCAGTTTCACAATTAATTTTTTCTTGCAGGTCAGCCTGATACTTTTTACGGCGGATTCAATACTTTTCACATCGGCGCCAAAAGGGACCCCGCCATTTTCCATATTGGCCGCCGCCAGATTGGCTTCAATCATGTCCACGCAACTATCCGAGACCGCCCCGGCAATTTTGGAAAATCCAATGCAGTTCCGGCGGCCAAATTCGCAATGAGTACGGTACCGCTATGGGATAATTGAGGAAGAGCGCCATTTAACAGCGTTTGAACGCCCGGATTCGGCATGCCGGTATTGCTCAATATGCCCGAGGGCGCTTCGGCAATTCGGGGCGTTGGGCTTCCTTCCTTGGCTCCGAGTGTCGTGCCGTTGAGGGTTACGCCCCCCAACCGGCTCAAAGGATGAAACTGTTGATATTCTTGGCCGTAGCCGTAAAATCCACTGGCAACAATGATTGGGTTTTTAAACTCCACTCCGGCGATGTTAACTTTCAAATCCGGCATCTAAAACACCACCCTTTCGGCATCAAAGACGGGTCCATCAGAACAGGCTCGTGAAGGGATAACGCTTCCGTCCGGTTGCTTTGTTTTACATACACAGACATGGCAAGCCCCTACGCCACAGCCCATCTTTTCCTCCATCAGCACTTGACAGGGGATGGTTTCTCGGGCGGCAACGGAGGCGGCTTTTTTTAACATGGCAACGGGACCACAGGCGTACAGAATATCCGGACGCTGCTGCGCTAAAAGTTGCTCCAATCCCTCGCTGACCACTCCTTGAGAGCCCTGGCCGCCATCCTCAGTCATGACTTTGGCAGTAACCTCATGTTGATTAAAATCATTCACCAAGGCGACTTGGCTACTTTTTTGAAAACCCAAAACCGCTCTGGCGTTTCGTCCATAAAATTTTGCAGCCGCCAAAAGCGGCGCAACCCCTAAACCGCCCCCAACCAATAACGCTTTTTGGCCGGAAAACAATCGGAAGCCAACACCGAGTGGACCCATTAGATCAACCCAGGAATCTTCGTGAAACCGGGCCAGTTTTTTGGTGCCCTCACCGCGGATGCCGAATACCAAGCGAACGATGCCGTTATCGGGGTCGGTTTCACAGACGGCTATGGGCCGGCGCAGGGGCAAACTTTCCACGCGAATCAGGACAAACTGGCCGGGTTGGGCTTCATTGGCAATGGAGGGACAGCGCACATATAAATCATAGAGTTCCTCGGCCAACTGGCTGATTTTGATGATTGGAAACAATCCTTGAACAGAATTCATTCAATATTCCCTCCTCAGATAAATGATTTATAAGTTTTATCCATGCAGGCGACTTATTATTTGAACAGATACAGAAAAAGCGGTGTCAAAACAAAAATACAAGCAAATCCGATGATGCCCAGCAGAATAGGGCGAAATCCTTCTTTACGAAAATCGGCTATTTTGAGATTGAGACCGATGGCGATCATCGAGGCCGCCAGCAGTAACTGGCTAATATAAAGCAATCCGGTGACTATCGTCTTGGGGACGATTCCTATTGAATTAAGAACGCTGACTCCTAGGAATCCTAGGACGAACAAGGGAAACTGTACTTTTACACAGCTCCCGCTTTTTTTACGTTCTTCGATGTTCATCATCAAATCAAGCACCAAAATAACCAAGACAAGTAAAATAACTCGTCCAAGCTTTGTGATCAGCGCATTATTGGCATATGCCGCCGGAAGTACCGAACCGGCTGCCACAACATGGGCTATTTCCTCCAAGGATACTCCAATAATCCCGCTGAGCTGATGCATGTTTATAAAATGAAGTAATACCGGAGTAAGAAAGATATAGCCGGTGGCAAAGATAGTTCCAAGAATGGCAACGATGGATACGCAAACACCCTGTTTCGCCTTGCTGGCTTTATTGACGCTTGCCGCAGCCATAATCGCAGCAGCGCCGCAGACAGCCGTTCCCACCGAAACCAGAAAACCGGTTTGCTCATCCACACCGAGTTTACGGCTTAAATAAAACATCGCACAAAGGGTGAAGGTGATCATCATGATGTCGGCGATCATAATGTGAATGCCGCCATGCAGGATATCCATGATATTAAGACGGAATCCCATCAAAATAATACCGGCGCGCAAATAGTACTTAGCGGTAAAATCAAGCCCCTGATTCCAGGCTGTTCGGGCACCCAGGATTAAGTTTAAGATTAAGCCGATAAAAATTCCGATAATCATTGGCCCGGCAATTTTAAGTCCGGGTAAATTGGAAAGTAAAATGGCGATGTAGCCAAGGACCAATACCAAAATGAAAATCCATCCAAAAACAGTTCTAACGTTGGTTGATGATTGATTGGTCTGAAGTTCCATGTTTTCACTCCTGTTGTAATTTAATTGAACAATGTTTATAATAATTGAAAGGGATATATATGTAAAATACTATTATAGTTATAAATTTCATAATCAAAAACCTATATATTGGAGTAATCCTATGACTCTACGGGATCTGGAGATATTCTCCGCTGTTTGTGATACCAACAATATTACGGCAGCAGCCGAACGGCTCCGTATTTCACAGCCGTCGGTCAGTCAAGTCATTGCCAATATCGAACAGGATTTCGGCGTCCGTTTATTCGAACGTTTCTCCAAAAAGCTCTATATTACCGAGTCCGGACGGTTATTGCAAGATTATGCACGGCATATTCTTTTTTCATTTTACGAGATGGAGGAAAGATTACGGGGGTCCGGGGTGACCCATAGGATTCGTATCGGAGCAAGCGTAACCGTGGGTGCTTGCCTGTTAAGCGCCATTACGAAAAATTTTGCCGGACTGCAACCGGAAATCCAGATTAAGGCAGTGGTCGATAATACGAGCGTTATTGAAAATCAAATTTGCGCCAATGATCTGGATTTAGGATTGGTGGAAGGAAATATCCACCATCCGAATATCGTGGCCACTCCATTTATGGACGATCAATTGGTTTTGGTGTGCGGAAAGTCGCATCCGCTTTATAGCAAACCGATTATCGGGAAAAAAGGCCTTTCGAACCTGGCATTTATTGTACGGGAGGAAGGAAGCGGCACCCGGGAACTGTTCGTCAGCGTCATGAACTCTCACGGAATTCCCTGGGAGGTTACTTGGGTTTGTAACAATGCGGAAGGCATAAAAAATGCCGTTATAGCCGGTATCGGTGTGACGGTAATCTCCCAAATGCTGGTTAGCAAGGAAATTGCCGATGGAGATTTGCATCTTATCAAGATTGACGGCATGGAGTTTAAACGCAAATTTCATATTATTTATCATTGCAATAAATATCTGACCGATCCCATCCGCCAATTGATCGATAGCTGCCTGTTATAATTCATTTTTCAGCAATTCGCTTTTTTTCAACATAATCTCGGGATAATCTTATCGCCTTCTAGGGTTCCCTGGTCACGCCGGTTTGATTTCAGAGGGGTTTCTCTTAGACCTTCCGAAGCGATCTGGGAATTTTTCCTGAAATCCTCTTCCCTCTATGGAACCAACCTGAGGTTCATGAAATACAATAAAGCATTAAGAAACCCTATGGAAAGGCGAATGCGATGGAGCATAAAATAACGAAACTCGTTTGTCCATCTTGCGGCAAAACGATTCCCCATAAAGGCGGAGATGTTTGTCCCCTGGTAAAATGCCCGGTTTGTGGTCATCGGATGATTTGTAACTAAATCCAGTTAGAATACAGCCGGCTTTGAGCCATTCCCTAAGTTCTGCCATACTGTTCCCCTTCCCATCACTGTAAAATCAATTGGATGCAGAAATCCCCCCAACACGATTCCAATTTTCAGACAAGCATTTTATGAGAACCGGTAAAAAAGAATTCGTTCCCTTTTTATGATTAATTAATTCTTCAAAGAATACAGCCTCTTTTCATTATGGGTCTTTTCTGGTATATAACCCTGTTTTTTCTTTGCTTGTCCGCATGAACCGCCTTTTTGGAAAAAATCAATGCAGGAAATCCGGAAAGAAGCGAAGAAAAGAAATAATCCGTAGATTGGTGAATCAGATTCCCCAATCAAAAACTTTATTGGAAGAAAGGAGCATTTGATGATCAATCAAATTCTTCATCAAACAGTCTTTCACAATACGGTCTCTGATTATCTTATCGCGGTGGCTATCGTTCTTTTGGGGATTATTATCATCAGGATCCTGAAACGAATTATATTGAACCGTTTTAAAAAATGGGCCGAACGAACCGAAACGACGCTGGATGATTTTATTATAAAAATCATAGAAAAACGGATGCTGCCATTAGTTTATTTTGGACTCATTTATATCAGCATCCAAACACTACAATTAAAACCGATTTTCAATAAATGGTTCGATATTGCCGGATTAATATTGATCATTGTGATCGGGGTAAGACTTTTATTATCCATTTTTGATTACAGTATCAAGAATTTCTTTTTCAAACGAAAAATCCTGGACTTATCAAAACAACAACTCATTAAAGTAATTATGCCGGTGATCCAGCTAATCATCTGGACCTTAGCGGTCATCATCATCTTAGATAACATCGGCATAAAAATAACCGCTCTGATGACCGGTCTCGGAATCGGAGGCGTCGCAGTCGCTCTAGCGTCCCAAACTGTATTGGGAGATATGTTCAACTACTTTACGATATTTTTTGATCGTCCGTTTGAGTTAGGCGATTTTATCGTTGTCGGCGAATTTATGGGCACGGTTGAGCACATCGGCATTAAAACCACACGAATTCGTAGCTTGGGAGGAGAACAACTGGTTTTTTCCAACACCGATCTTTCCAGTTCACGGGTGCGGAATTATAAACGGATGGAGCAAAGAAGAGTGCTGTTCAAATTTGGGGTGACTTACAATACCCCCAATGAAAAACTCCGGGAGATTCCCCAGATAGTCCGGAAGATCATTGAAACTTTGCCGAAAACTCTTTTCGATCGGGCTCATTTTGCTTCATATGGCGATTTTGCTTTAATATTTGAAACCGCTTACTACGTTTTGGATAGCGATTTCAATCGTTATATGGATATCCAGCAAGAGGTAAACTTCAATCTAAAAAAGGAATTGGAGATTCGCGGTATTTCCTTTGCCCTACCTACCCAGACACTTTTTATCAATCAGCAGCAATCCGCTGACCGGAATTAGTTTTCTAAAATTAAATTCCGGATGAGTGATTTCAAGCAGGCTAACCAACAATTGCGGCGGGAAGTCCCTGTTGACTAATTTCCCCTTTTTCCATTATAAACAGCCTTTCTCCCAGTCTGACAGCTTCGTTCGGGTCATGGGTAACATGGATAACGGTTATGTTATCTTTATGGTGGAGAAAACGAAGCAATTCCTGCAAATTAAATTTGGTCTGCGGATCGAGAGCAGATAGCGGCTCATCCAGCAAAAGCAGGGGCGGGCGCAGCAATAGCGCCCGCGCCAATGAAACTCGTTGTTTTTCACCGCCGCTTAAAAAATAGGGTGAACGTTCCCAGAGATGAGTTATTCCCATGATTTCCGATAACTCCGCCATATACTTCAGTGTCCCGGGCTGATCGGCAATACCTTTAACCCGGGCGCCAAATAAAATATTGTCCCGCACCTTTAAAAAAGGATAGAGTAGGCTGTCCTGATAAGCAAAACCAAGGTTGCGTCTTTCCGGCGGGACATTGGTAATGTCTTTTCCCTTCAGCAGCATCCTGCCGTGGGTTACAAATCTAAGACCGGCAATCAACTCCAGCAACATTGTCTTTCCGGAACCGGTCATCCCGGCAATAACCAAATATTCTCCTGCAAAGAGCCGGAAACTAATATCCTTTATCTTGAAAGACCCGGCAACATGGGATATGTGGCATAACTCCAAAAATGGAATGCTCATTGTTTCTCCTGGCGGGTGAGTATTTTAAAAACAGTCAAGACCAGCATGGCAGTTAGAAATAAAATAATCGCAATCGCTAAGGCAAAACGGATTTCGCCAATGGACATATTCAAAAAAATCGCCGCCGACAGAGTCTCAGTTTTCATCCGGGTGACACCGGCCAGCATGGCGGTGCATCCAAACTCTCCTAAAGTCCTGGCCCATGTCATAGCAACTCCTGCTCCAATTCCCCGGCCAGCCATGGGTAAAGTGACTCTTTTAAAAACTTCAGCAGGTGAGCAACCGAGGGTACGGGCTATTTTTTCGTAACGAAGGTCAATAGCCGCGAAAGCTTCCTTAAAAGTTTTCACAGTAAACGGGAAAGCAATAAACCACAGGGCTATAATCACCCCCCCAGCCGTAAAAACGATGTTGATTCCAATCTGTGCCAGCTTTTGACCCAAAATCGGGCCAAACAGGATCAATAACGCCATTCCCGAGACAAGCGGAGGCAAGATCAACGGCAAATCCAATAATGTATCTACAATTACTTTCCCCGGGAAAGAATAACGGGCCAGAATATAACTACACGGCAGAGCAGTTCCCACCGCTACGGCAGTTGCTATGAACGTTGTTTTAAAGGTAAATTCCAAAGCAAACCGGAATTCAGGATTTTGAAACAGTGCCCAGTATGAATCTGGGGCGCCATATAAAAACATCCCTATAAAAACCAGACCAAAAAAAATAATTACGGCCGCAAATACCACCCAAAATAACATTTGCAGCCAATTGACGGTTAAGCGTCGAATCCCCCCGAAAGTTGTCCGGTTAAAGCTGAATTTTGAACCCATATCTTTCAAACACTGCCGGGCCCTCGGTTTTAGCAAACTCCATAAACGCCTTGGCCGCATCTTTTTGAGTGGTAAAGCTAAGTACAGCGCAGGGAATTTCATCGATTGCATTCAGGGACGGATCAATCATAACCATTTCCAACTTGGCTTTGTTTTTCACGGCGTCACTATATTCGACAATTCCGGCGTCCCCTTGGCCCATGAGTAGAGCTGCGGTAACTTTCATCGGTGTTTCCATCAATGCCAAAATATTTTTTTCAATCTCTCCGCTGATTCCCAGTTTATTAAATACTTTGTATGCCGAAGCTCCGATGGCGGTGGCTTTGGTATCCGGCAGCACCAACTTCACTCCCGGTTTGGCAAGATCCGCAACACCGGAAATTTTCGCCGGATTTCCCTTCGGAGTGATAATTACCGGGACGTGGTACGCAAGAGGCCCGGCCATTGCCAAGATATATCCTGCTTGTTTTGCCTTGGCCAAAAACGGCATACCTCCGGGAATAAAAATATCCCCTTTTTTACTTAACTCCAATTGACTGTATAAACCGCCCACATTGTTAAAGGTCATCTCTATTTTAATACCGGTCTTTTGTTCATAAATCGCGGCCAGCTCCGTGACAGGATCTTTAATACCCGCCCCCACATAAGCAAATAAAGTTGGCTTCGATGTATCCGCCACAGCGCCACTGCAAGCAAACGAAGCTATCAGTATCATCATCCAAGCTATCATTCGAAAGTTTTTCAGAAATTGGAACACAAACAACACCTCCATATTTTATCAACCTACTTATCCATCTCCATCCGGCAACCGATGTCGGCCGGTTTTCCAAAATAGACTGCAGTCGTTACAATAGCATCAATACCGGTTTTGGCATACTCTTCAATATTATTTTCATGAATGCCGCCGGCGGCTAAAATCACCAGCTTAGGATTGATCGCCCGCAATGTTTGAACATACCGTTGCAAATCCACGGCGGCAATCTTATCAAATTGAACTCCGTCAATTCCCGCTTTGCAAAACCGGATCGCTTCCTCAACCGATTCCGCTTCCGCCAGGATTTTCTTTTCACACGCTTTCGCCTTTAACGCCGGCACCAGTTTCAAGAATTGTTCCTCATCTCCGATAAAATTGCGGTGCTGTTTAAATATCAAAACAGTCTCCGACAATCCGAGCCGGTGCGGCAGGCCACCGCCGCACAAAACCGCTTTTATGGAGAGTTCTTTGGTTCCGGGAAAATTCTTGCGGGTGCTAACGATATTGATATGGGGATTTCCTTTCGCGGCTTGATCGACAAGTTTCCGGGTACGGGTGGCTATCCCAGAACAATATTCAAAGATATTCATCACCGCTTTCCAAAACATATGCAAATGATCGGCCGTTCCCTGCGCTTCAAAAAACACTTCATTGGGCGCAGTCTTTGTTCCGGAGGGTAGCATTTTAGTCACATCCAGCTGCAATTTCTCGGCGATTCGCACGGCTTCCTCCGAACCACACAGTACCATCTCCTCCCGCCCAAAGTAACGGATCCGGCCCCGCTGTTCTCCGATACCCATAATGTGAGTCGTCAAATCAAGGTAAGGAACATCCTCTTTTAAAATTTTCTCCAATGTCTCATCCGCGATATAGGTCATGGAATCCACTCCTTTAAAAGTAACCCCGCCACAGGCCCTTTGTTGTTATGAACATGTCATATATTTGATGGTATATCAACGACAACGAACATAACAAAACGTAACCAAACTGTGTACTCATTATATTCCGATTTTTTTATAAAATCAACTAAAAATACCCAAGATACATGACATATATTTTACATTAAATAATTCGTAAACCGACAAAAACGAGGAAAACATAGATAAATTCCAATTAACAGGGAATAAGTCAGGCCCTCTTATTGCAAAAATGGCAAAAAAATTTACTGTGGAAATAAAAATACCGGATACCGACAAAGATATCCGGCTACAGCTCGATTACCCTTTTGATTTAATCTTATGATTTATCAATAAAATACCACCTTGGCCGCAATGGTTCTTCCATCGAAGGAGTTTTCCGATAATTGGTATTCAACCAATATATTTCTTTATTTCAGATATTATTTTATCTTTGGTCCGAACCCCCACCAAACGACTCACCGGCTTGCCATTTTTAAATAAACAAATCGTCGGGATGCTCATGATTCTATATTTTTGAGTTAAATCCGGATTATCATCAATATTGACCTTTCCGACCCGTATTTTACCTGCAAATTTGTCAGCCATCTCGTCAATAAAAGGTGCAAGCCTTTTACACGGGCCACACCAAGGAGCCCAGAAATCCACTAATACGGGTAGGCTGGACCTTAATACTTCTCGCTGAAAATTTTGTTGATCCAATTGAATCAAACTTGCCACCCCCTTATACGTCAAATAAGACCATCTTTATATGCAGCAGCAAACCCTTGAAAAAATGGTTTATTCCATAATATTCTTTACCTGGTAAAAGGAAATATGTCGAAGTAATTTTGTTTTTGTCATACAACATGGAATAGCCATTATGAACGGCGCCGTGATATAATTTAATTACCAAAATTTCAAGAGGTGTGAGGGTATGCAACCAAACGAATATTGCGATTTGGCAATTCAACTCGGCGCCGATCACGCTGTGCTTTTTAATATTACCGATATAGTTTTTGATTCCCGGACCATTCTGAAGTGTATGTTTGGTTGCAGCGACTGGGGCAAAGGTCATACCTGCCCATCCCGTCCCGGTTCTCTGATGCCATGGGAGTATAAGCAAATCTTTTCCGAGTATTCCTGGGGAATCATTATCCATTCCACCAACAAAAAAACTTCCCAGGAAGTATCTTTTGCCTTGGAAAGCCGCGCCTTTACCGATGGTTATTATTTTGCGTTTTCCTTGAGCGATTGCGCTTTATGTAATGAATGCGCCGGTTTAAAGGTTAAACCTTGTGTCAATCCTAAAAAAGCCAGACCCGCTTTTCACAGCGTCGGCATTGATGTTTTCAAAACAGTCCGCCGGTTTAACCTGCCCATTGAAGCGCTTAAGTATCCGGGAGAAACTCAAAACTGGTATTCGGCGGTATTTTTCAAATAGTTTATGTCGGATGAGTCATCGGAAGGAATAAAACGATGGCCGGGGGTTCATTTTCTTATCCCATGACAACGCAGCCAATGCTCCCCTTGACTCGGGACTGGCAATAACTCCGCTGACTCTGTCCCGCAAATCTCTAAGGCATTGGGACATCGCGGATAGAAAGCGCACCCCCGGATGGTGTTTGCCAAATCCGGGGCCTCCCCCCCAATCGGAACCGGTTTCAACGGCTCCACCCCCACCTTGGGAATGGCATCCAGTAAAATTCTGGTGTACGGATGCAACGGATGATCATAAAGCTGATCCACCGGAGCCAGTTCGACAATTTTGCCCGCATACATCACCGCCACCCGGTCGCACAGGTAATAAACCACATTTAAGTTGTGGGAAATGAAAAGATAAGCTAGGTTCAGTTGGTGGTGCAAATCAAGGAATAAATTCAAGATTTGGGCTTGCACCGAGACATCCAGGGCGGAAACGGGTTCATCGGCCACAATCAGTTTGGGATTTAACATCAGGGCGCAGCCGATGCCGATTCTCTGCCGCTGGCCGCCGCTAAGCTCCCTGGGATAACGCTCCCGAAAGCTCTCATCAAGGCCGATCCATTTCAAAATCTCATTAACCCGCTTGATTCTGGCGGCTTTATCGCCTAATTTGTGGATCTTTAAAGGCTCTTCCAGAATCCAGCCGATCTTTTTTCTAGGATTCAAGGCGCTTAAGGGGTCTTGAAAAACGATCTGCACTTTTGGGCTGAGATTTTTAATACCGCTGACCTTATGACCCTCTATAAATATTTCTCCCCGCACCTCCGGGACCAGCCCCAAAATCGCCCGGCCCAGCGTTGACTTGCCGCAGCCGCTCTCTCCCACCAGGCCGAAGATCTCTCCCTGCCGGATGGTGAATGAAACATCATCCAACGCCTCAATGGTTGTGCCCTTTTCAAAAAAATTGACCGCCTGGTTATGATATGTCTTTTGGAGATGGCGTATCTCCAAAAGATCAGCATTTTCAGAAGCCTTTTCTCTCAACGGCGTTGCAATATCTCCGGATATTTTATCAACCGGAAATAACGGCATTCCTTCAGATTCGGGCATATTTCGTTTCACTCTCCCTCCCTGCCAGATGGCAGTGAACCCGCTGGTCGGACCTTAATGAAACCAAGGGTGGTTTTTTCAAAAAACAGCGGGCTACCGCTTTGGCGCAACGGGGGGCAAAAGGGCAACCGGATTTTTCCTCATGAAGAGGCGGAATCCTGCCGGGAATGTTGGCCAACTTTTGGCCACGTTTTTCCCGACCGGGAATGGCTCCAAGTAGCCCCTTGGTATATTCATGAACCGGGTGGAAGAATAGATCGGGGACATTGCCTTCTTCAACGATATTCCCGCCATAAATAACGGCCACCCGGTCACAAAATCCGCTCACGATCCCCAAATCATGGGAAATAAATAAGATCCCAGTCTCCGTCTGCCGGTTGATTTCTTTGAGCAGTTCGATAATTTGCGCCTGAATGGTTACGTCCAGCGCAGTGGTGGGTTCGTCGGCAATCATCAGCCCGGGTTGGCAGATAACAGCCATGGCAATCATGGCCCGTTGCCGCATTCCGCCCGAAAGTTGGTGGGGATAACGGTAATAAAAGTCCTCGGAAGCGGGCAATCCCACTTTCCCCAAAACTCGCAGGACCTCCGCTTTCATTTGTGAGGCAGGCAATGTAAAGTGATTTTTTAGACTTTCGCCAATCTGTTTCCCGATGGGCAGCAAGGGGTTGAAAGCGGTCATCGGCTCTTGAAACATCATGGCTATTTCCCGGCCCTGGATTTTTCGCATCTCTTCCCTGGTCAATTTCCTCAAGTCCACCCCGCCATACATAATTTCTCCTGCGCTGATGGAGACTGTTTTTGGAGGCAACAGCCCGGCAATCGCCAAGGCAGTCAAACTTTTGCCGCATCCCGATTCCCCAATCAGGCCCAGGATTTCACCCCGGTTTATTTGAAATGAGATATCATCGACTGCATGAAAGATTTTCTCTCCCATTTGCACGCCGACTGATAAATGATTGACTCGCAACAAAATCTCAGACATTAAATTACCCCTTTTTTGACCTTCACCGTTTGATTCCGGACAACTTTTTATCCGTATATTTTCCGGAGCCCTTCGCCGATAAAGTTCAAACCAAGCACGGTGATGACAATCATCAATCCCGGCGCCAGGGCATACCAGGGAGCATTAAACAAATAAGCCTGCGCTTCGGAAAGCATCCGCCCCCAGCTGGGATCGGGCGGCTGAATCCCGAACCCCAAAAAACTCATGACCGCCTCGGCCAAAATCGCATTGGAAAAACCGATGGTAACGGCGGAAAACAACGAAGGATAAATATTGGGCAAAATATGGACAAACATAATCCGCAGCGAACTGGCTCCAAAAACCCGGGCGCTTTTCACAAATTCTTCTTCCTTGATCTGCAGGAAACCGCTGCGGGTTATCCGGGCGAAGCTGGGAATGAAAATCAATCCCAAGGCCAGCGCCATGGGGTATTTCCCCTGTCCCAAAACGGTAACGAAGACCAGCGCCAGCAAAACTCCGGGAAAGGCCGTCAGGGCATCGCTCAAACGCATGATGACTTCATCGCTCCATCCGCCGCGATATCCCGCCAAAGCACCCAGGACCACCCCAAATGCGGCACCGAAGCCCACCGTGAAAAGGGCCACCAAAAAAGTCGTCTTTGCGCCGTCCATAATCCGGCTGAAGATATCCCGGCCGAAATTGTCGGTTCCGCAAAAATGGTGAAATCCGGGGGCTTGAAACCGTTCCGTGATATTCATTTCATTGGGATTATAGGGGGTATATACAAAGCCGATGACCATCATCAAAATGATGACCGCGCTTAAACCGAAACCTATCCTTAAATTCCAATCCAGCCGCTTCTTCATTTTTCCCCTCACCATTCATTTAGGTTGGCCGAATCCTGGGATCAATGGCCCGGTATAAAAGATCAACCAAAAAGTTGATCATGACCGTCATGAAAGCCATCATCATCACGATGCTCTGCACCAAAGGAAAATCCCTGGCCGCGATGCCCACTATCAACAGGCTGCCGATACCCGGCACCGCGAAGAGTTGCTCGATGATAATGCTGCCGGCGATAATATCCGCGATAATCATTCCCATCAGAGTAATCACCGGAATCGCGGCATTTTTTAGCACATGGCGGTAAAGTACGGTGTTTTCTTTGGTGCCTTTGCTATAAGCAGTCCGTACATAGTCCAAATTCATTTGCCCAATCACCGCAACCCGCAAAAACTTGACCACAACCGCGCTTTTTGGCAAAGCAATGGACAGAGCCGGCAAAAGCATGTACTTCAAGAACCCGCCGTAATTCTGGTGATAATCAATATAATTGCCGGGCGCGAACCACTTGAGCAAAATGCCGAAAACCAGCATCAAAAGCATACCCAGAAAAAAAGAAGGCATCGACATACTGATTTGGCCCAACCCATTGATGACTGCATCCACGGGCCCGCCTTCCTTTTTAGCTGAATAAACGCCCAGGGGGATCCCAAGAACCGCAATCATCAGGATGGATAGGGCAGTCAACCATAAAGTAACCGGAATCCGGCTCATGAGTAAATCCTTAACCGGTAAAGAAAACCGGATGGACTGCCCCAAATCCCCCCTGGCGAGACTGGCAATCCAGTGAATATATCGCATCCCGAGAGGGTCGTTAAGCCCCAATTGCTCCCGCAATGCCTCAATCTTTTGCGGTGAGGCCTCAGTGCCCAGCATAATGGTTGCGGGATCCCCGGGAATCAAATTAAAAGCCAAAAAAGCAATCACCGAGACCAACATCAAAGTTATCAATAATGTAAGCGCTCTGCGTTTCCAATACCGCATCCCATTCACCTTCAACCGTTCGACACTTATCGGATATAATAAATCGACGCCAAATCCAGTACATAAAGGGGATAGAACTTATAACCGGCGAGGTTCTTTTTCAGCAATACATTTTTCGACGGATCCTGGATAAATACGGAAGCCGCGTCCTGGGTCAAAATCCTTTGCAACTCTTTATAGTACTTTATCTTCAAGGATTCATCCATGGTATTCACCGCTTTGTCCATGACCAGGTCATACTTGGGATTGTTGTAATTAATGAAATTGGTGGCCTCCTTGGACTGATATCTTCCCAGCAAACTTTGGGGCGACAACATGGCGGCATCCAAGGCAATCACGGTGGAGTCAAATTGGCGGTTTTTATAAACCTGATCGAGCCACACTCCCCATTCAACCTGTTTAATCGTGGCTTTGACGTTAATTTTCTTCAACTGCTCCACGATAACCTGGGCCGTATCGACATGGGTCTTATAATTGGCCGGAACCGTAATCGTGGTTTCAAATCCGGCGGCCAGTCCCGCCTGGCTCAATAATTCCTTGGCCTTCTTAATGTCGGTTTTATAGGTATTTTCCAGACCGGGTTGATAATACTTTTTAAATCCGGGAAATACGGCCGAACCCAACCGGGTCCCCTGGCCATAAGTGACCGCATCGATAATCTTTTGGGTATCAACGGCATAACTTAAAGCCTTACGCACCCGGATATCATTGTACGGCTTTCTGGCATTATTTAACGCCAGCAACTGCACTAAATTGTAGTTACCCTTGAGTACGTTATAACTCCCGGTGAGTTGTTCGACTTTATCAACGGGTATATAGGGTTCCAAATCAATGGTCCCGGCTTTTAGCTGCAAAAAAGCGGCATCTTCGTTGGCAGCCAGCTTAAAGAGGACTTTATCCAAATGCGGCAGTCCTTTTTGCCAGTATTCGCTGTTTTTGGCCAAGACCACTTGCTGCTGGGGCATATACTCCACAAACTTAAAGGGGCCGGTGCCAACCGGTTTTTTATTCTGGTCTTGGTAACCTTGGGGAATAATCGCCACCGTAAAGGAAGGCAACAAATTACTGTCAGGTTTGTTTAGCGTGATGGCAACCGTTACCGGATTCTTCACCGTGACGGACTTAATATTGGAAAAGACGGGTTGATAAGGCTTCCCGGTATCTTTTCCGGCGGCTTTTTCCAGGG
Organism: Bacillota bacterium; assembly: GCA_023392595.1. Taxonomy (GTDB): domain Bacteria; phylum Bacillota; class UBA4882; order UBA8346; family UBA8346; genus UBA8346. Next base: position 20,979 of record JAEVYU010000002.1, read on the forward strand.
AGTATTTGACATCTTCGGCCGTTACCCCCTTCCCGTTATGAAACTTGACCCCCGGCCTTAATTGAAAGGTGTATTGTAAAGCATCTTTGGAAATCTGGTAACTGACGGCCAGCGCCGGAATAAGGTTTCCCTTCTCATCCGGTTTCACCAGCCCTTCAAAAATATTAAAAAGGATCTCCCGGGTAGCTGCGGCGGTTGCCAAATAAGGGTCGAAAAAATCGGGTTCGGCGGTGATGGACACTACGATGGAACCGCCTTCTCTGATGCCCGGAGATTTGGCCCCGGCGGCCAATCCTGAGTTAAAAAAGATTGCCAGCATCCCTAAGACTGCTAATATTGCCCAAACCGTCAACTGGTTATGTTTTTGAGCCACAAGCACTCACTCCTCATCATTTAAATAATCCCACATTTCTGATTGCCAATTATTTTCGATACGCTCTACTAGTGTACCTACCCATTTTTTTACGTGCCCCTATCGGTTATTTTATTTCCCATGGGTACACCCTCTTTCATGAAGAGAAGAAAGATGGGTTTGTCTTAACTGCGGCTTTTAGCCGGTGGTCTAAGTTCCCCAATAAAAACAAAAGCCTTCCTGCAGGACAGGAAGGCGACACGAATCGATAAGGGTACTATCAAACCCAGTTAAGATTGATATCCGATTCTTCTCCCGTCTCAGTCAAATTGATCCAAGCGGAATTCATTAAAAAATAGATACGGTTTCTAGAATTGTGTAGTCCCCCGTTTTCCAAGGATACTACCAATTTGGTATATTATAGCATAACGGTTTTCAGTTAACAAGTGCGGACATGTCAAAGCCGGATTCCATATTTTTACTTCCCATTCTTCCAGGTCGTAACGATGGCGCTGGGTGAGGGTTTGTTTGAGGGTGTAGATGTTTCGGAATAAGATTTATCCCATAATGCTACGTTATTTTTTGTTTTCATAGCGCCGCCACTGTTAATCTGAAAGCATTTGTTCAGTCAATGTTATCTCATCCAGTATTTTAGGTTGCCCTTAAAAGCTATATAAAATCACCAGTTGTCCGCTGCCAAATCCAAAATAGGCTTGACCCTTAAAATATTCCGCTATCCACCCGCATCAATCTCTGTTACAAATCAATCCGCATTGCCTTTCATTTTCAAATGCCCTCCTCCCCCTCATTACCTTCTATACCCTTTTTCATGCTTTTACGCCCAAACTCCTCACTCCGTCATTTGAGACACGACGTCGAAAAGCGCGGCTTTAAAACAGGACGTTTTTAGCCGTCGTTACCGGAAGCCTCATATAATTGCCAGTCGAAAGACCATGGATGGTGAAGACCCTCTAAACACCCTGGATGAATAAAGGGAGGTTTGGAATCCGTAGGTTCCAACGGCTCTTTGGTTCCTTTCTGGCCGCTCAGGAACTCAGCCGGTGAAATCCGTGGACCACAATACTGGTCATTCATTTTAGGCGTCATGAATAAAGCAATAACAAAACACCCCGTCCAAATCCCCTTCCCAAATTCTCCAAAAAATTTTTAGCATTTTTAACCCCCAAAAAACCTCCTCTCGGATGATATTGAAAATTATAAAAAAAATTATTACAATAATATTCATAAAAAAAATACTGCCATTCAATCCAAACAAAGAAATATATATATCTTTCTAAAACACCCCCTCTGCCCCACATCGCCCCTAAACTCAATCTCCACCGGACTTTAATCCATGGGGACACTCTTGGGCGAGGCGTTTAGAAAATAAATTTATGGGTTTACTAAATTTTTTTAAAGCCCTATGATTATCTGTTTTTTGCAGCCCTATAATCATGAGGGGTAAGAGGGTCATGAGGGTGTAAAAATAAAAAGCCGGTTTTATATTCTCCCGGAGTTCTGCGAAGATAAAGCTGCGTGTATAAAAACACGACACCGAGGCATGGAAAGCCTTTAGAACGTTTTTTAATATACCTAGCCGATAAAACCACCATCAATAATTTTTGCTTCTTTCTCCCGGAAGGAGGGTAGCACTCATCGCCCCGCCCTGCGCACTCGTCGCCCCGTCCTGCGCTCTCATCGCCCTGCGCTCTCATGGCGCCGTCCGTTTTTCCCCTCCATCGACATCCCGGCCTTCGGTTCCGGTCAACCCCGGTTGTTTTTTCAAAGAAGGCGGCGATTATGGTCCACTGATAAAAAAAACAAAAGCCCACCGGTTCAAATGATGATAGCCACCGCGAAAAAACAAATCAGTGGAATGAAAGACCTTCCCCCTCATAGGCCAACTCTTAAAACGTAGTCTGTGCAACAAACCTATCGGCCCTCAATTCCAGCAAATTCTCTTTCAGGGCAAGGGTAATAGGCCCAAAACCTACCCTAGCCCTGAAAGGGTATTCGCCTGTTTTTCAGCCATTGACTAAAAACAGCGGCATTACTATAACCATGGCTTAGGAGGGGCAGGAGGACATAAAAAAAATGAACCAGGATAAAAACAGCCATCGGTTATTTGTTCCTTTTAATCCTGTTAATCCCGTCTCCGTTAACCTTTTGTTTGTCTACACATCAAAATTTACACGACCCATACTCGAAACGTTGTGTAGGCTTACCGAACTGTCGCGTATGTCTACCCCACCGTCGATTGAGTTCCGCATAGGGTTTTAGTGAGCCTCGCAGACCCGGAGATTGGATTTTTAGATTTTAGCCAATCTCCACACTTAAAACCGGATAAAGATTTTCCTCCGGTACATCCAGTATAAAACCACCCACCCGATAAAAAAGGCGGCCAGCGAAGAAAATAATCCTCCCCATTGCCCAAGCGCCCGGAAATTCCAGCCGAAAAACCTCCCGTAAATCTTATTCCAGGGGACTGCATTCACCGCCAAATAAATAAAAATCGAATTCAGCCCAATCACGGTAAATGGAAAGGCCCATTTTTGAAAGCCCCTCACATCAATCAGCCAGTAAAACAAAGCCAGGATTATAGTGCTCATTCCGCCGGTCACCAAAGTAAACGAACTGGTCCAAATCAACTTACTGATGGGCAATACCAAGCCCCACAATAAGCCGGCTCCCAGTATCAATAGGCCGGTTAACCCCAAAAAGGCAGCCTTGAAAAATGCGTCCTGCGACGAAAAGCCCGTTTTCCCCCAGTCTTTTTTCAGCCAAAATCCGGCAAATACGCCTATCTGGCAACTGACAAGGGCCGGAAAGGTGCTTAATAAGCCCTCCACATCCCAGGTGCCGTAATATTTCCTTCCCGGCAAAAAAAGCTTATCAAAATAATTGGCGAAATTCGCTTCCGGTGGATACCATACCCCGGCCCCATATCCGGGCACGTCCCCGAACTTTAAGAGCAACCAATAGCCCAAAAGAATTGTCACCGCAATCAAAACCTGATGGCGTTTACCCGCAAAAAGCGTTAAAATAGCCGCCCCGCAGTAGCACAGAGCAATTCGCTGCAATATCCCCATCAAACGGACGTTGGTCAACCAACCCTGCAAATTCAGACCGGAATTGCTTAAATATAAACCGCATAAAAAAAGCAAAAAAGTCCGCCGCAAAATGCGCAGTAAGATTTGAGCGCGCCCCTCGCCCCGCTTCCTATGATTCTCAATGGAGTAAGCGATGGAAACTCCGGTCACAAAAATAAACATCGGATAAATTAAATCATAAAAGGTAAACCCGATCCATTTCGTATGATTCAATTGGGCCGCCATGATCCGGCTTAGGGGAAAGTTAAGGCGGGCGAGGGCATCGGCGATTTTCTCCCCTCCAATGATCCAAAACATATTCAAGCCGCGCAACGCGTCTAAAGAGGCTAAACGCTTTCCGTTAAATTGCTGGTTTTTCATCGATTTAAACTACTCAAATAAAGGGCCAACCCAAAATGAATCGCTAAGGAAACCAAAAAGGTCCCGGTATAATTCCAATGATGATAAACCAACATCCGGTTCCAAATCTGAACAAAATGGACGGCCACAGCCAGCGTAGGGAGAAGAAAAATCATCAGCACCCGAAGAAAAGAATTTTGATAGCGGATAAAAAAATGAGCAAAAAAGATCTCCGCCGGGGTCCAGGCAGCTGAAAGAATTATGGGAATCCGCCCCAGATAGAAAAAATCCACTTTACGGAAAACCCACAAACCCAACCAGTTTTGCATCACTAACAAAAGAATAATCGCAACACCCAGCCCGCTTATAAGTCCGAACAGGCTCCATCTTTTGACTTCCCGCCAAGGAACGGTGAGAAGCATCAATATGAATGCTCCGCTGAAAGTGATTAGCCCCATGAAATATTCGAAATGCACTCCGGTACCTCCCTATCGGTATTCGTTCCTTTATGGTTTTCCACCGTAAGATACCCGACCCGCCGCTAAACATGATCGCCTTGAAGTCAATTTCCAATCTAAATTTAGCTTCATTTTTGGTCCGCTTACCCTTTGGGCGGTAATTTATCGGATCATTGATTAATTCTCAAATTTAGGTTATAATAATGCGTCCAATAAACAAACGTAAGGAGGGATCATAATTGCAAACTTTATTCAAAAACAGATTGGTTTTTTTGATGCTGATTGTGGTAACCGTGCTTTTTATGATCCTGTCGACTTACAATTTATCTTTGGCTGTAAAAGAACAGCTCAGCCCGATTTCATCCAATATATGGACTTTATCGGTGAAAGATATTTCGAACTCGGTGATTTCCCTAAACAAAAATCATCCGGTGTTCACGGTATTTTTCCAATGGTTCCGGATCCTATTTTCTAAATTAAGCTTGTTTTCCCATTTGGACGTAAGGCCGGATGTGTTGTTACGGTATGTCTCTACCATTCATTTTCAGATTACGCTTCTATTTTTTACAATTTTTTATCAACTGGCCCGGACCAGTTCGGAAACTTCAGCCCCCTATATTTTTGGATTGACATCTACGCAGTCCATTTAAATATAGGAGGGTTCATCATGTTATATGTCGCAGGTCTCATGGTATTGCTATGTCTTGGCTTTGTGGGCTATATCATTTATTGTTCAGTCTCATTAAGAAAAATGGAAAAGGCTGAGGCCGAAAAAAAAGATAAAAAGTCGAATTAATTGAATCTAAACCCCATTACCCAACCAGGCAGTGGGGTTTTTCGCAATTTATCCGGCCTTACTTCGCTTCGAGTTTTCCATAAAACCATGGCAGAGCGGCTCCTAAGACGACCCCGTAGATAATCGCCGCAACATTGTTGGTAATAACCGTTCCCAGATCAAACCGGTGTAGATACTGCAATTTGTAAATTTGAGCGAGGGAGAATGCAAAAAACCAAACAAAAAGCCCGAAAGTGATTCCTTTGAACATCAAGAATCTGGCCGAAACTTTTTGGATCCAGAAAGCAAAAAAAGCGCCTACCACGGAAGAAAAAAACAACTGCACCAAATGGGCAACCATACTCTGCCCAAACGAAAAAGGGATATTTCCAAAAACCAAAATAGCGGCAAAATCTTCATACCCAACTTTTCCAAACTGAAAAACTCTGGTTAATAAAAAATTGCTAAAGTCCGCAACCATTCCGGCGACAGTTCCCGTCATAAATCCGATGGTATAGTGATCGCTTTTGATACTCGCCATGAACTAACCTTCTTTTTCCTCGAAATCCCAAATCCGCCTGAGGCTTCCTATCATTTCCCGGCTTTAGATTACCCAGAAAAGCCCGATCCTAAAAATTCAAAATATCTTCCATGTATCCATCTTCCCCTTAAGTATTGGCTTTTTCAGGTTATAAAATCCATTCAAAATTCGTATAATGAAACATAACCTTGGATTGCTGTCAGGAAGGGAGTGGCAATGGTGCTTTTGAACGATGGTAAGGAGTCACTGTTCAAGTTAAATCTTGAGCCTGATTCCATCGAGGGGTGGACTGACGGGATTGCCCTCAAACACCTTGAAACCGATGATATTGGATTCAAAATGAGGGGCGACTTTCCTATCTTATGGGAGAGTTATGATGATGAGGTCGAAGGCCCGGAACTTTATGACGACGACCATCAATACAAAGTCGTAAAAGTCGATTATAAAAACACCTTGATTTGGTTGCTTGAAATTTAATCTTTGGAGTTTGGCCCATACCCCGCTTTTAGCGAGGTAATTTTATTTCTTCAGACCATAAATGGTATAGGATTCCAGCCAGAAGACAAACTAGTAAAACGTTCTCTAACTAACTACTCAATGATTGTGAACGTTTTGCTTAAGTAGAGCGTATCTTCCCCATTTCTGATTACCAGTTATTTACGATACGCTCTACTAGTCCAGAGGGGTGAAGCTCATTGCAGGATAAAATCATGGCTGGATCCTTGGCCGGTTTAATCGGCGCCATTTTACAGGATCTGTATGGCTTTTTGGTCAAGATTATTGGGTTAACCGATAGAGGATTTATCGACTTCGCCAGGGCGGTGATCCTGTCCAACATTGATGGAGGGGCTCTGGAAACGGTATTGGCATTCATCGCTCATTTAATATGGAATTCAATGCTGGCAATATTATTTACATACTTAATTCCCAATACGTCCGGCAGTTACTATTATTTTAAGGCGACCTTATACGGTTTGGCGTTGTGGTTTATTATTCAAGCGATAGGAACCTTATTCCGCCTACCGATGTTCTATCACATTCCGGCATCTGCCGCCATGCTGACTCTTTTGGGCGCACTCATTTATAGCCTGGGAATTGCATCCACCCTCCGGTTTTTAGAAAAGCGAAAGCACCATCAGCAAACCGGATAATCCGATTAATACGACAACGGTTCCCCACCCGATTATGTTGTTCATCCTTCGATTGACATGTTTACCCATGATTTCTTTATCGTTCACCAATATCATCATGGAGATCAAAACCACCGGCAACATTAAACCGTTAATAATCTGAGTCCAAATGGTAATCTCAATCAACGGGACATTGGGGATTAAAATGATGGCCGCCGAAATGGCGATGATCGCCGTGAACAGGCCGTAAAATTGCGGGGCCTCGTTTAGTTTTCGATCAATCCCGGCCTCAAAGCCAAAAGCCTCGCAAACATAAAATGCCGTAGCAATCGGTAAGATGGTGGCTGAAAATACCGAGGCTATCAAGAGGCCAAAGGCAAAAATTTGGGAAGCAAAAGCTCCGGCTAAAGGTTTTAAGGCCATAGCGGCATCTTTGGCTTCGTTAATTTGAATATGGTTCTCATGCAAGGTGGAAGCGCAGGCCACTATGATGAAAAAAGCCACGGCCACAGTAGCGATACAGCCAATGATCACATCCCACAAAGTGTATTTGTAATTATCCATTTTCAGGCCTTTTTCAATCACCGAGGACTGCATGTAAAATTGCATCCAAGGCGCAATGGTCGTACCGATAATCCCGATTACCATCGAGATGTAGCCGAAACTATAGTCCATCGTAGGATGAAGCATCGCGGTCCCGATCTCCCCCCAATGCGGTTTGGCCAAAATTGCCGATACGACATAGGAGAGAAGAAAAGCGCTGAATATTAAGAAAATCCTCTCCGCCATACGGTAAGTTCCTTTAACCACTAAAATCCATACCAAGATCGCCACAATGGGTACGGAAATATATTTACCGATGCCGAAAATCTGCATACTCCCGGCAACCCCGGCAAATTCAGTCATCGTGTTTCCGATATCGGCAAGCAGCAAACCGAGAAAAATAAAGAAGGTAACTTTAACCCCGGTGTTTTCCCTGATCAAATCGGCTAGCCCTTTCCCGGTAACCATCCCCATCCGGGCGTTCATTTCCTGAACAACCATCAGTACAATAAATGCCGGAATAAGCGTCCATAGCAGCTTATACCCGTAAACAGCCCCGGCCACCGAATAAGTGGTAATCCCAGCGGCGTCGTTATCGACACTTCCGGTTATAATTCCAGGGCCTAATATGCTTAAAAAGATAAGCAAATGAGTCCAGAGAGCCCATTTCTTCGTTGTCATTCCAATCATCTCCAAATTTTCTTTTCAATCGCAGTTAAGTTCTCCCATCCAGCCGTATTATGGTCTCAGATGGCTCATGCCATTCCCCTTTGCCAATCGTTTGGTCTAAAAAACAAACCCCGCTTGAGCATTGATTCAACCAATGCCTGAGCGGGGTCCCTTATAAAAACTATGACAAAGCTAATTAATGGGACAAGGACGAAAAAGGTCCAATCCCGTGAAATAGCCTGAGCAAGCTGAGGCATCGGCATCGTTGACAGTTATCATATATTGATTGATGTCTACTATGGTCGCCGTCCATCCGGTACCACCGCCTTTCCCCTTTAATACTTGACATAAAAAACCATGAAGTTTCCTCTTTTTGCTTATCTTAGGATACGCAAAAAGGATTCTTTTGTCAACATGGTTTTGAAAATTTAATCTTCTTCCGCTAAAAACCCTAGCCGAAGCCAATAAGCTAATTTTTCCACTCCAAAAGGGCACCCGCAATTCCATGAAAAACATTGGGTGGACTCCGTCCTTCAATCACTCTTTGGGCGGAGAGGGTTTGTGATGCAGCAGATGGCTGAGTTTGCCTACAATGACTTCCTTTTTTAACAGGCCGATGAGAAAGAAAATGCAGGCAATTACCGAAACAATAATCACCGGCAAAAAATCTCTTTTTTGGATGTTGGCCCCGATATATGAGGAAGCCAAAATGCCGGGAAATCTGGCCATCATGGAGATTATCAAAAAAGGCTTCGTTTTGATAGGCGCGATTCCGGCAATATAAACCAGAGTATCTTTGGGTATTCCCGGGATCAAAAATAAAACGAACATCATCATCTCCGATTTGGGGTTGTTCATCAAAAAAGAAAATCGCTCCAATTCCTTTTGGGGCAAAAAGTCTTTAACGAGGGAAAATCCGAGGAGCCGGGAAATATAAAAAGCAATGACGGAGCCTAGAAGAATTCCAATGACCGAATAAACGGTACCAAAAAAAGTTCCGTATACATAACCGCCGGCTACTTGCACCAGTTCGCCGGGAATCGCCATAATGACCACTTGCATGATTTGAAAAAAAATAAAGGCGGGGATGCTGATGGGACCATACGAATTAAGTAAATCCCTAAAGCGATCCGGCCTTTTTAAAAGATGGGTGATATGAGGGGCGAATTTCACGGTAAGATACGTCATGACCGCGACAAATAAAATCAACAACGACACATTGAGTCCAATGACAACTTTTTTTGGTATCTTCATTTTCCACCTCTTTTTAGTTTACCCTACCCTGTCCGGAATACTCTCATAACGGAATATCGGCAAAAAATATTCCTCCACGAGCCTAAACGTAAAATCCCCTCCTCAAGTTGCCAATTATCTATCATTTTTTAGATGATTTTTCACATTAAGCAATACCAAAGATTTTTGAAGTTATTCCTTCAAAAAAGGCACCGGATCAATCGGTTCACCGTTAAAGCGGACTTCATAGTGAACATGGGGACCCGTGCTCTCGCCCGTATTTCCGGAAAGACAAATAACCTGCCCTTTTTTTACCACCTGCCCCGGATGGACCAGTAACTTGGAATTATGTCCATAACGGGTCTCATAGCCATATTCGTGGTTAATGATAATCAAAAGGCCATAACCTGCTTGCCAACCGGCGAATTTAACAACACCGTCCGCGCCGGCCCTGACTTTATTACCATATTCAACCGCCAAATCCACCCCATCATGCTTGATGTATCTTCGATATATCGGATGAAAACGCACCCCGAACGGAGAACAAATTTGCGCTTCAGCCGGGCGAATGGACGGCAGATGATCCAGGCGGCGCTCAGAGGCTTTTAAATCACGAAAGATCAGTTCTTGTTGTTGCTCTTCTTTCCCTAAAATATCATCCAATTGGTCCAGATTATAACCTAATTGTTCCAGCGAGGTTGTTACGGAGGGAGCGGACGATTTGGATAAAGAGTTCAAAGTGTTTAATTGATAATTTTGGCGCTTAAAAATGCCCCGACTGGCTATGGGAAAACGATAACCGCCTTTTCGCCGCAATCGGTTCCAGGTATCAACCATCGCTTCATTCTCTTGGCAGTACCGCAAAAGTCGGTTATCCAATAAATTACTGCGGTTTAAAACATTCCGGACATGAGGTTTCTCCGCCTTTAGCTTGGAGATCATCATATCTTGTCCGGCAATTTTTTGCCGGAAAGCTTGAATTTGCCAGACCTGAGTACTATAGGTCAAAAAAACATAGATATTCAAAACGATTACCACTAAACCAACAGCCATCACGGCAAATGGAATTCGAAAATTGCGGATGCTCTGAGCCCCGGAAGTGGGAATAACAATCAAAGTGAAATGTCGTTTTCCGATTTTTTTTAATTTTTTAACCCAGCTTTGCTCCATTTTCTTTACCTCGAAATAAAGGTTTTGACTTTACTTCTTCACTTTCTCCCCGGGAACGGCAATCGGGCAAAGCAAAAAAACACTATGCCGATAGAAAGAAATTGAAGAATATCTATCCGAGAATTAACGGTTTTAGACAGCCATGGTGAAAGTAAAAATGGAGATTTCCGGCGGAGCCCGGAGTTGGATTCGTAGATGGGGTAGAATAAGAACCCTGGAAATTTCAATTTGAAGGATAACGGTAGTAAAAAGAAACAAAAACAGCAATCCATATTGCTCGGTACAAGGAAACCCAATCGTCAAAAGCTCGCATAACAAACAGCGCCCGCGTTCTTTAACCAAACCATGGATAAAGAAATGGCCGCTTAAAACCAATAAAACGACTATGAAGGTCAATGCTGCGATTTTGACGAGAATTTTTTTCTTCATGTTCCATATTTCCACTCATAAAATAAATTGCGCCCAGGTGAACAATGTCCTGGAAATTAAAAATGGTTTCCTAATTTTAATAGTTAGCTTTTTATAAAAAAAAACCTTTTTTTTAGTCGCTTTTAAGGGAATTTTTTCCGGCGGTTTTTTATTCAAAAGGGAACGGCTCATGAAGCAAAGCCGTTCAACCATGGCGGCCGCGATATCAATGGCCACGTCCATAATCGCGCCGGTTGCCGATAGAATTACCGCGGCGTAGAATAATTTAAGCAAGTCCAAATATTCGTAACCGGAGTGGCGCAAGGTGGTTGAAAAACTGGAAGTAGCGATGATTCAAGGTCCGGATGAAATAAAATACCGGAAGAAGTCCGGGGGGCGACATAAAAAAACGGCCACGTTTGAATTTGCCAATTGGGGCCGAGTATCATTGACTTTATTCGTTTGGATTCATTCCTTTTTATGATGGGACATCTTTTTCCGCGAGGATGGAGTAATGTTCTTCCCCGATACTTTGACAATCAACAATCTTCAATCCATGCTTATTGAATATCCCGATCAGTTCATTTTTATCAATTCGATGATGGATGGGGGGCCCCCATTGGCTCTCTTTTTTTTCAAAATCAATCACGGCCAACCGTCCTTTTACCGCCAAAATTCTCTGAAGCTCACCCACATAACGTTCAAGTTCTTCAACTTCATGAAGTACATTACAGACCAAAGCAAAATTTACCGCGCCATTTTTTAATGGCAGATGTTCTTCGGCCACTTTGAGAGTTTCAATATTCGTTGCCGGATTCCGATCTTTTCCTTCATTGACCACATTCAGCATTTCATCGGCAACATCCATCGCCAGGACTTTTCCTTCGGGCCCCACAATTTGGGCGGCCGGGAAGGTAAAATATCCGATGCCGCATCCGACATCCGCCATGATATCGCCTGTTTTTAGACCCAACTTTCTTAATGTCTCTTCGGGGGGCATTATCCTCCGGCGTTCCGGATTATCCAGTTTCCTTTTCTGGGTTATGTCAAATTTATGCATTGAACCGGGCTGATTTCTGATGTCTCCCGCGGCATAAACACGACCGGCAACGGAATCCCGAAACCGAAAAACCAAGTAAATCAGGACCGTCAAACCAAAAATAATGGTTAAAGCCTTCATCATTGAATCCACTCCTTATGGAAAGGGATGATCGGGTGAATGGGTTAAACTTAACGATTTAAAAAAATTCCGGCCCTTTCCAATCCTGTCATTTATCCAGCAGGCCCTCGGGGCTCCAACCTCCGGTCATCCGCATTATCCAACGACTGATAAGGGTCAGATGATCGGTAACCAGCAAAAGTCCCATCACAATCAGCAACCCGCCCGCCACCCATTGCAGATATTTCAGATAGGGTTTCAAGCGGTCCAATTTTCTGGAAACCTTTTCAAATCCCGCCGCCAGCAGCATAAATGGAATGGCAAGTCCTAAAGAATAAAGCGTCAGTAAAAGGAATCCCGAGCCTACGGTGTTTTGATTTCCCGCCATGGCCAATATCCCGCCTAAAATCGGGCCGACGCAGGGAGTCCAACCGAATGCAAAAGCCAGACCGGTTACAAACGCTCCGGCTACCCCGGCGCCGGAGGCAGCCTGAACCCTGCGCTCTCGGTACAACCATCTCACCGGGAACAGCCCGGTCTGATGAAGTCCAAGCAAGATTACAATCACCCCGCCGATTTGGGAAAAAAGCGCTTTATGGCCCCTAAATAATTGGCCAACCAATGAGCTGGCAAGTCCCAGCGAGATAAATACCAAACTAAAGCCCAATATAAAAGCTCCGGTGACCGTGAATATCTTCTTTTGGACAACCTTACCTTCTTTGAGTCCCGAGATGGAAATCCCGGAAATTATCCCTAAATAAGCGGGAGCAAGCGGTAAAACACAGGGGGATAAAAATGAAAGCACCCCCCCGGCAAATGCCAGCAAAACGGTGAACACACTCATGCTATTTCTCCCGAAGAACCGCATTCACTTTCGCGGTCAACGTTGATTGATTGGTGGCTCCTACAATTATGTCCTGAATCACACCCCGCCGGTCAATAATCAGGGTTGTCGGAAAACCGGTAATCTGGTAAAGCTCGCTGACGGCGTTATTTTGGTCAATCAGGATCGGAAAGTTCATCCCGTTTTTTTTGGCAAACGACGGTACATCCTTGGGATTGTCACCGACATTGACCGCCAAAACTTCAACCTGGCGCTGGTGATATTGTTGGTAGAACTTCACGAACTCGGGTATTTCCCTGACGCAATACGGGCACCAGATCCCCCAAAAATTAATCACGGTAACCTTGTTCGCGCCGATTATTCGATATAAGTTTACATTCCGCTCCGTCAGACTATGTAAAGTGAAATCAGGCGCTTGATAGCCCATTCGGGGACTGGCATTTCCCGCTGCGGCCCCACTTGAGACGCCAACTTCAACCATTATCACCAAAAAAGTTACCAGAAATAATCCGAGCCAATGCTTTTTAAAAATTTCCGACATCTTGACCACCTCGAAGATTATTTTTTTAGGAAAATGCCCCCATCGGACAAAACCGGACACATTTTTTACAGTTTATGCATTTGACAGTATCAACAATGGGAGCATGAAAACCATTCTGTGTTAAGGCGCCCACAGGACATACCTTAAGAGCGGGACAGGGATGATTTTGCGGGCAAAGCTTCAAATCAACGGAAATTGCCATAGTATTTTCCCTTTCATGATGATTTTTTGTAGCGGCTTGTTTCAGGAAACAATCCACCGGGCCAGTTTACTTTCAATGACTGGTTTGGGTAAAGCGCCGACAAACTGTTCCACCAATCGTCCGTCTTTAAATATATGCAGGTTGGGAATGGACATTACGTTATAATTGGCGGCTAATCCCGGATTTTCATCCACATTGATCTTAACGATTTTGAGCTGATCTCCCTTTTCGCGGGCAATCTCTTCCAAAACCGGCCCCACCATCCGGCAAGGTCCGCACCAGGGCGCCCAAAAATCCACCATCACGACTCCTTTGGCGTTTAAAACCTCTTCCCGAAAAGTATTTTCTGTTACATTCACCATCGAATCCACCTCATCTCATATTTGTTTAAGTAATTTAGCAATAACTTAAATTAAGAATTAAAAAATTTTTACCCGTTATCCTTGGCCTCCAGGATTCCAATTCGCCGGCGAACAGCCACAAGTTTCTGCTCCAAATCCTTTTCGCAGTCTTTTAATGTTTCCAGGCTGGCCGAGTTTAGGGCTTCCATACCTTTTTTCCCTTCACCATTGCATCCGCATAAACAAACTTCAGTTAACAACTCGCGGCATTGTCTGAGCACATCTTCATTGATGGTATAGGGAATGCAGAATCCTTTTCTTTCGCTGCTGACGATCCCTACCTGGCTCATAATCTTTAGATGTTGTGAAACGGCAGCCGTTGTCACTCCTAAAAATTCCGCCATATCCTTGGCGCCGAGCGGTCCTTTGGTTTTCAATAATTTAATAATCTTTAAACGGGTTTCAACCGACAAAACTTTGCAAATTTCCGACGCTTCCAATTTTCGACCACTCCGCAAAATAAATTAAGTATTAAAGCAACTACTTAAATAGTAAAGGAAAATTTATGATTTGTCAAGAGCATTCGGGATTTTATTTGAAAAGGCCATCTTTTTAATTTGAACTTCCGAAAAGGGAAACATATTATCGCCTTTCAAGGGTAAAACTAATTTTCATGGGATGCAGCAGTATTTTGGAAAATTAGAGGAGAAGGCATACTGATGGGCATTCAATTTATCCTTGCAGTCTGTGTCGGAGTCATCATCATCCTGATTTCCGCCATATTCCTCTGGCGGCCGGGTATTGATTTATGGACCGACGCTTTTGTCAAACGCTTAATGAAAGATCCCTATCCGGAGAACATCGGCGAAATGTATAATGTCTTCACCAAGGTGGGGGTTCAGAACGTTTTTGAAAACGATTTACGTTCTACAAGCGGGAAGCCTCTCGAGCGTCCCTTTGGAACCCCGAAACATTTTTCCCCTTGGGATAAATTACTCTTCAACCCGGTTTATTTTACCCGGAAACCGGCTGTTGAATCGGCGGCCATTGACACCAAAGTCACCATAGGGCCTAAAGCCAAAAGACCGCTGGAGATTGACATGCCGATCATGATTGCCGGAATGAATTATGGCGGAGGACTATCTTTAAACGCCAAAATTGCCTTAGCCAAAGGCGCGGATATGGTGAAAACCGCTACCGGAACCGGGGCCGGCCCCTTTTTACCGGAAGAACGCAAACATGTTCAAAGATTGATCATCCAGTATCACCGGGGTTTTTGGTCAAAAGAAGAAGCGGTTTTGCGACAGGCCAATGCCATTGAAATTAATCTCGGATATGGAGCCCTCGGCCCAGCGCCGCTCATCTGGAGAAACAAAAAATTCAGCCCGGAATTCCGTGATTATATGAAACTCGATTCCGGTGCAGATTTAATTGAAGAGGCTAACTTGCCCAATGTTAAAAACGGCGCGGAACTTACAAAACTGGTCCAGTATTTGCGCCAGTTGACCAATGGAGCCCCGATCGGAATTAAATTCGGGGCCACTCATTATTTGGAACAGGAATTGGAGATCTTCACCAAAGCCGGAGTCGATTTTTTAAGCATCGCCGGAGGGGAGGCCGGAATTGATTATGGGTCGGGAATACTGGAAGATGATGTTGGGCTTCCCACATTACCGGCACTGTGCCGGGCTGCCAATTTTCTAAAACAACACGGTTTAAAGAATCAAGTATCCTTAATCATCTCGGGAGGGTTGATTACTCCGGGACATTTTCTAAAGGCCCTGGCCCTGGGTGCTGATGCGGTCGCCATCGGTACAGTCGCCATTGTGGCAATGGTCCATACTCAAATAACGAAAGTCCTTCCCTGGGAACCTTTGACAGAGCTGGTTTTTGAAAGCGGCAAATCCAGGAAAAATTTATCCATTGATGACGCCGCAATGAACATCGCCAATTTTTTAAAAAGCTGTAATCAGGAGATCATGTTGACCATTGGCTGTATGGGATGGAGCTCTTTAAAAGAGGTGTCATCCGCCGATCTCTCCTCAATATCGGCTGAAATTGCCTCCATGGCCGGAGTGGATCTTTGTCTTTATCCTCCGAAAGGATATCCGGTCAAGAAATGAACACTGTCTTCGGGATTGCATTGGGAGGAATCCTCCTTGGAGCGGGATTTGCCGCCCCCGTTTTATTGGCCGTTTTCATCGTCAAGTTACGCCAAAGCGCTTCCGATTGGCTGCGGAAGTCGGCCCCTGTTGAAACTCTCACTCTTTTCAACAAAGTAACCTGGCGTGATTATTTTGAGAGCAATTTGAGGGCCGATACCGGAAAGGCCACCCAGCGTCCTTTCGGGACCAACGCTCACTTTTTTAAATGGGATCAGATTCAGTTGACCCCGGGATATTTGTCCCGGCAACCTTTATCTTCGGACACTCCCATTAATACCCAGGTGACCGTCGGCCCCAAAGCCGAAAAACCGTTAACCTTAAAAGTGCCGCTTTTGGTTAGCGCAATGGCCTATGGAAACGCCCTCAGTTATCAGGCAAAAATGGCCCTGGCCAAAGCTTCGGTTTTGACGGGAACAGCCGATAATACCGGCGGCGGACCACTGGTAGAACAAGCCCGGGCCGTGGCCGATCAATATATTATTCAATTTAACAAAGGGTTTTGGTCAAAAACTGCTCCCCTCCTCAGCCAGGCGGATATGATTGAAATCGCCATCGGACATGGCGCTTATGATTCCGCCCCAGTTCGAATCTCCGGCCAGAAAGTAATCGGCGGTTTTGCCAGGCGCCTGGGAACCATCCCCGGGCTTGATATTGTGCTTGAATCCCGGGTTCCGGAAGTCGAAGACCTAAACGATTGGAAAAATTTAATCTTGAGGCTGAAAAAGGTAACCGGAGGGGTACCGATTGCCGCTAAATTGGGCGGAACCCACTACCTTGAACAAGAGCTGGATTTCATTATCCAGGGTGGAATCGATGCTATCGTGTTGGACGGCGCCGAGGCCGGAACCCATGCCTGCCCCTCCACATTGCAAGACGATGTAGGACTGCCGCTTCTTCCCGCTTTATGTCGGACAGTAAAATACCTGGAAAACCAGAAATTAAAAGGGCGAATTACTTTACTCGCCGGAGGAGGGTTGGCTACTCCCGGAGACTTTGTAAAGTGCCTGGCCCTTGGGGCGGACGCAGTTTATATCGGCACCGTCGCCGCTTTGGTCATGTCTCATACCCAGGTTACCAAAGCCACCCCTTGGGAACCGCCCACCGGGATTCTTTATTATGACGCCAAAGAAGCCCAAAAATATAACCCTGATCTGGGCGCCAAACATCTCTATAACTATTATGAAAGCTGTTTTCTGGAGATAAAGCAAGCAGCCCGCGCTTTGGGAAAAAATGATTTGCAGGAACTCGACAAAAGCGATCTGGTGGCCCTGGACCGGGAATATGCGGAAATGGCAGGAATAATGTATATGGGGAACACGAACCCACCGCGATCAAACAATTTTACTACAGAAGATATTTTTCAACAACCATGACGGCAGCTCCCAAGGCAATGGCGTCTTCCTCAAAATAACCGCCTTTACTGAAAACGATAGGGTTGGATTCCTGATCGTATAATCTTTTGATTGCTGTTTCACTGGCAATATGATAGTAAAGTTCCGAACAGCTGATTAATGGGCCGCTGAGAATTATCAGGTTCGGATCCAAAAGATTAATATAGTTGGCAAGTCCGACTCCAAAAATAGTAGCGGCATTGGTAATAATCTCCCGGGTCAACGAATCATATTCTTCAGCAGCCCGGCAAATATCGGTATAATCAGTTTCCGGAAGGGGTTTGGCGATGACTGTGGAACGGCCTTGCTTCAAGGCAGCCTTATACTTTTTCCCAATCGCATAAATGGAGGAATAACAATCTATACAACCGTAATTCCCGCAATTGCAAGCTTCTCCATCCACATTAATGACCATATGCCCGAAAGCATCCTCCGCATCATTAATTGACCGGACGATGGCGCCCGCTGAAATTGCCCCGGTCCTGATTCCCGTACTGCAATTAAAATATGCAATATTGTGATATCCTTTTCCTGCGCCGAAATTGTACTCAGCCAGAATGGCCGTATTGGCGCCGTTATCCATAATGACCGGCAGATCTAATGCTTCTTCCATTTGTTTTTTTATGGGAAACCCGGTCCAACCATCACAGGCAAAGAATTTGGGCCGGAGCATGATTCCTGAAAACCGGTCCAGCGGTCCCACGGTTCCAACCCCGGCTCCTAAAAATTTTTCTTTTCCAATTCCAAGTTCGTTCAAAACCTCTTGAAACAAGGTAGCAATTGTTTGGATGGTTTTTTCAGGGGTGAAAGTATTATCCATCGCAAAAGTCTTATTGCATAAAATATTCATTTTAGCATCGGCGATAATGATTTTGGTATAAAGCCTGGAAATATCGATTCCTAACACAAAAAAACACTTTTTATCCAAATCATATAACAGCGGCTTTCGTCCTCCGGATGACTCGCCAATACCGACTTCCGTGATAAACTTTTCGCGCTCGAGGGGATCCATAATCCGATTGAGCGCGGTAAAATTAATTTTCAATACTTCCAGTAAGCGGTTTTTGGTTAAAGGACCGCTTTTTTGCAATAAACTGAAGACTTGTTTGCCCTCTTTGCTGATATGCGTTAATGTATCTTTGATATCCATCGTCACCCTATCTCAATTCACTCAATTTATCTTTTCATCCTATCATCGATTCTTGCTTGACATTCCGTCCATAAGAGTATGGGGATTGAACCAAAGTTTGTGAAACTGGAAAATCAGGGTATCCCCTGATTTTCAGTCGCACACATCTATAAAGGAGGTTTAGGAAAACTCAATCAATCCACCGTATCCATTGGATGATTTAATTTTTATTATAACCCTTTCTGACATTTTGTCAATAAGTTAATTGACCTTTCATTTTCCCGGCTTGCTTTTTGATGCCCCGGAAAAAATTTCTTTGACGATATAAATGAGTTTTCCCGGCTTATTTTCTACAACGACTCCATCAATGCTTCCAAATTCTTTCATTAATGGCGCACGGATGGACGGGCTTTTGGTAACCCCCAAAAGTTGGCTCGCATATACGCTGCGGTGACCGACGGCAATATAACTGACTACACAGGCAATCGCAGCGTAAGATCCGATTTGAGGGCCGAACATTTCAATGGCCATAACTGAAGCGGCAATCGGTGTGTTCGCAGCGCCGGCCAAGAGGGCAACAAGGCCAATGGCTGCAAAAACCGAAGGGTTTAAATGAAAAATATGGGCAAATGTACTACCGGCCGTGGTTCCAATAAAAAATATCGGAGTCAGGATGCCGCCGCTACCGCCCATACTCAGCGTAATTGAAGTAAAAATCGTCTTCCATATAAAAGCCAGGGGTGGAATTTGAGCCCCACTCATTGCAGCTTGGATGGTATCAATTCCCAAACCCAGATAGCGCTTTGACAATAGGATAGCCAATATTACCATGGCGGTTCCACCGATAAGCCCTTTGAGAGGTTTCCAAATCTTCAGTTTTTTGGATGACCGTTCAAATAACTTCAGTGTCTCAATGAGCAATATAGCGATTAAACCAAAGTAAAGTCCGCTTAATAATACTTCCAAAAACAATGTCTGGGAAAACTTTCCCAACTGAATCGACTGATGAAAATAGGATAAACCGAAAAACCTGGCAACTTGATAACTGACAATAGCCGCCATGAGCGAAGGAAAAAACATCTCCTGCAATATTTTCCCTAAAACCAAGACCTCGACCGCAAATAAAGCTCCAGCAATCGGCGTGCCGAAAACCGTTGCAAAACCGGCGCTGATACCACAAACAACCAATTTTTTGCGATCTTCCTTGGTCAATCTAAATCCATCCGCCAACGCAGAAGCCATCCCGGCCCCAATTTGCGCGCTAGGTCCTTCCTTACCGGCCGAACCGCCTCCGGTTATTGTAATGACAGTCGCTATTAATTTAACCGGAACTACCGCCAACTTGATTTTACCCCACCGTTTGTGGATGGCTTCAATCACTTTTTCCGTTCCATGGCCTTCGGCATCCGGAGCCAGATATTGAATCATCAAACTACTTAAAAACAAGGCCACTGGCAAAAGCAGGAAATAATATCCATACGACCCGGACCATGCTGTACTCCAACCCAGAATTTTCAAAAACAAGGTACATGAAAGTCCTACAACGATTCCAGTAAGTATCGATAGGACGGCCCACTTAATAATACTGATAAAAAGCACTGTTTCTTCAACAAACCTTTTTTGCAAAATAGTCCACCTTCTCTAATGATTTTGGATTCCGGGAAATAATCTTTGGGGATTGGAATACCCATAAAATATAGTATCCACTTTATAACAGCATGTCAATAAGTTCCAAGCGATTTTTTACAATACCCGTTGGAAACCTCCCACAAAAAAAAATATGGCCTAAACTGGAGGCCATTGGTTACGGATTCTTGATTCCGGTTTTTTTGTTTCAATTGGGTCATTTTGAGTACGTTTGATTTCCCGGATTACCATGACACTTAATATAAGCAATAAAAGACAAATCTCAAGCCATATTTGCCCAAGAAGTTGATGGTTCCATCCATGCCAAATTTAATTTTCAAAAATTCGGGGTATCTTCGGAAATAACTTTGATAAAGAAAACGATCCGAATGGTTTCTCCTGTTGAAGCAGATCCGGATTCTTGAGGCGCGAATCTTTCCGGACAAATAATTGAGATCCCGTATAATACACTGGCATTGAAAATTTCGTTCCATGGTTCACCCATTCATCGATTCGCGCTGAAATCCCCCAAATGCCATCATACCGTTTCGCCCATAATCCCTCACCCATTCCTTCCCAGGAAACCATTGCCGGAATCAATTTTACGCCTAACTGTTCACAAATTGCTTCCGCCAGTTCAAGATCAAAGGGGTGATTCCCCTGTTCCTCCATGGCAATAATAATTTGGTTCTTCCGCTGGATTTTCCGCCACGAATCATCGACTGCCGCAAGACTACGATTCAATGGGACAGGAGGCGAAATGTTCCGCCCGAAATATTTGTGACTGATTCGCCCATAGGTTCCAGTATGAATCATCGTTATCAGGGCGTGATCAACCGCCTTTCGTAAGGAATCAGCTTCAGGAAGAAACGCGATTGAAACATTCTCCCGATCCAATAATTCCCCTACAGGCATAATATTACGGTACTCATTTTTTTGAATCCAATCCAATCCCGCCAAACGGTCAGTGAGAACTCCATCCACATGACGATTGGCTAATTCATGAAAAATTTGCCGGTTGTCGTTATATATTTTTATTTCCGCGAGATTTTTAAATTGATGGGCTTGAATTTCATGGGGCGTCCCCGCTGTGACTGCTATTGTAAAATCCTTAAATTCCCTGATGATATTTCCAAACACAACCCCGATTCCAATGATAAAAATGAAGAGTATTCTTACTAGGTTTTCCTTGGAAACCATTTTGCAGTTACCTCACAGATAACTTTTTTTAGTTCAGTTAAGAAGTTCCGGATCAAATTAAAGGCCGTACAAGATAAAAAAGCCATGGACAGGAGGAAAATCCATGGCAAAATAAATCGGACCATGACTGCCTCTCTATTCCGGCATAGAATGGATTAGCGAACCAAGGCTGTATAATAATATATAACTATCCATTCAATCCTTCATCATAATAATCCTAACATTGGGAGCAGAATTTGGCATCATTGATACATTGATTATACATTCTTTTTGACATAATGTCAATAAGTTCTTGGGACGGCTCATCCCCTTGTTCCGGAACATTCGGTTCTCATTTTAGAAATCAGATCCTGAAATATCAAAAAGCCCGACTCCTTCAGGCTTTTTGATGATTATTGTTTGTATTGAGGTTCCTGCTGTTCGATATATTTTTGTCTGTCCTCCAATGTTTGCAATGCGCCGTCAAAAGTCTGCGCCAATTGTTGAAACATTTGTTTGGCCTCTTTGTCCTGAGTTTCCAAGGCAAAGGTTTTCATGCTGGACGAAACGCTCTGGACACTGGCAATGGCTTTTTGGACTTGGGTTGCTACCGTCACTTTTTCACCACCTTTCCAATCTATAGGTCAAATCTCCTTACTTTTTAGCGCAATAAATACGGCTTGATTTGCTCAAGTACCCTTTGAAGTTTATCGGCGTAATCTGCATACATATCTTTAGCCTCCTGAACCTGTGTTTCCAAGGAAAACGTTGTTAAATCCGCCTGGATTTTTTGAAGGTTGGCATATAGGAGCTCTTTAACTTTTGGCTGGGGCAGATTGACGGTGTCATCATAAAGATCAACATAAAGATCGCCGGAAGAATCAATCTGCGCCAGAAAAACATTGGCTAAAAGTATTTCCTTACGTTCCAGCTGAAGACTTAGCCAGCTGCGGTTGAAGCCTATATTTCCCAAATTTCCATCCAGGATCTTGCCATCCAGGATCACCGTTTGAGGTTCGGTCAGGGGAGCTACCTTCAGGCCAAGATCATGCGGGGCGAGCGGCTGATATTCCGCCTTGGGTAATACGTTAATCTCGCCGGTTGTTTCCATCACCGCGAACTCTACTTCACTGGCGTTAAAGATGTTTTTGGAACGAAGTTCCCGTAATAGCTCCTCTCCGGTCAATCTTACCCGGCTTAGGCCATCTTCCTGGATCTTCCCTTGACGGATCAGAATTGTTTCTTTACCATATAACCAGTCATGCATCCACTTAATTTTTAAGGCTAGAAAATCCAGAGTAACCGGTAATAAACCCCAAACCAGCATGGCAATAAAACCCCAAACCAAATTGGTGAGCAGTCCTACCGAGATGAAAGCGGCCAGTATCCCCAGCACTCCATAAATAGTCAAATGAAATGAGTTTAACCGGGAAGAACGCCTTTTACCAATAAGCCGGACCAATAATAAAGTTGTAAAAAACATCAACAATGAACGAATCAAAATCATGAACAAGTTTGGCATTTTTTCTCTTATCTATTTGCTTTTATATTGCGGTTCTTCAAATTCAAGCTTTTTTAAACGTTCTTCCATTCCGCTGATGATCTCAGCTGTCGTTGAAACTGCTTCATTGAATACTTTTTTGCTTTCTTCACTTTGGCTTTGGACGGAGTATATTTTTAATGTAGCTTGCGCATTTTTTAAACTGGCGATAGTCTGTATCACCTGAGAACCTACTGTCATTTTTGCTCTCCTTTCCAAAGGTTATTATTATTTTTTTTACTTGATAAAATTCCAAAAGCGAACTCTATTTATTGGGAGAAACAGCAAATTTAGCCAATGGCACCTTCTATTCAATATGACCATTCCAAGATCAATCGGTTTTAATAAGCTATTAATGTATTGGCGAGGATATGGATGAGTTTAAAATGAAAGGAATTTTCCCGAAAAGCCGGACCACGGAAATTGAAAAGTAACCGGACCATTACTCTCGACGAAGATGATATCTATGAAGTTGTAAAAATCGACTATGAAAACTATATACTCTTGAGCCATGATTAAGGAGTCAGCTCCCGGTTTGATAAGGAGACGATTGGAAAAACAAAAACGCGAGCCGATTGGACTCGCTATTTCTAAAGAGAGCAAATATCATAAGGTCATCCACCCCAGCTTTGTGCGGCTTGTTACACAAACCGCACAAGCCGAGAGCAACAGAGCCGCAAAAATAAGCTAGGCTGGCTGTTCTATCTGGAATCCGGGTCCAGTACCCTCAGCCCTTGCTTAATACCCACCCTGTGATGGACATGAAGGGCCCTGCGGGGTCATAAAGCACGATCCCCCTCCGCCTCCGGGACAAACAGGGCCTTGGGGAGTCATATAACACGACTCACCGGCTCCTCCTCCGGGACAAACAGGACCTTGCGGGGTCATATAACACGACCCGCCGCCCGGTTGCTGTTCCGCTCTGTAACCATAGGGATAACGGCCATAAGGATAACCATAGGGATAGCCGTAAGGATAACCATAAGGATAGCCATAGGGGCGACGGTAATAGGGCCTAAATCTTCTATATTGTTCCGAGTATACTTGATCCGGCTGTAAAGACATTGTTTTCACTCCCTTAATTTGTCTTAAGATTATTGAATACTATATTCTATTAAAATATATTGAAACGGCTTTAACCCAAAGACACAAATATAGGCATCGTAAAGCATAAGTTGTTCATCCTCATTTATTTTTATCTGGAACCCTGCGGTTCATCAGCAAATCAAAATCAATATGTCATAGATTAGATTCCATATATAAAAAAATTCAAGATGCCTGTTTAACCTCTTCCTCGGTTCCTCTCCGACGATGGTTCAAGGAAGGGTTCAGCGGTGAGGGATGATGGGGCCGAAAACCGGGTCTTTTTAAGGCTGAATTTTGTACCCAAAAGATTGGCCCGAGTTTCCAGCGATTCACCTTTCCCCGCTGAATACTCATCTCTGAGAAACTTCACCGGGGAGAGGATGGGAGAGAGGTCGGCAGTTTGGCCAAAGGGAATTCCTTTTTCTTACTCATAGGCATAGCCGAACCACCGGCTTAGCCGGTGGTTTTCAAATACACAAAAGGGTGTCTGTTGCAAAATAAGATTTATTGATAGAGAAATACAATATATATAAAGCTTTGCCAATTATTTATGCTATATATTGTATTTCTCATTGATTTTAATCAATCACTTTTGCAACAGCCTCCTCTCCGATTTTTCATAACAAGCAATGACCCAATAACTCGCTAAAACACAACTGCGACTCCAAAAATACTTAGACCGTCTTTCCCGCTGCTATTTTCATGATAATCGTAACGATAAGAAAGTCCAACATTTTTCGTTAGAAAAACATTCACCATGGCCGATTTCTTCCAATAACTTTCTCCATCCAGATAGGTAATACCCGGTTTGGCTTCTATCTGGAGAAAATGTTGGAAATTCATTTTAAAATTCATCCCGGCGATCCAGGAATATTGATTATCGTCGATTTCAAATTTTGTTGAACCGGGTCTAGGATCATCTACCAACACTGTTCCTTCAGAATGATCCCACTCCCCTCCCATCCATGGCATTACGGTAAAATTGAACCTTCCTTGATCAAACTTATAATACCTGCCGATTCGCAAATACAAACTGAGAATATCCTGATCGATTTGGAATTCACTTAAACCCGGGACGCTAACACTGTCAAGTTTCATTTTTAAATAGTTGGCGCCAATCCCCGCTACGTTTTGAACTTTTTGGGTCTTCCCGAAGTAACGGTCGTAAATAAAATTCAAACCCGAAAGGTCGCTGTCGTTAATATTATTGGTGTTATAAAAAAATGCATTCCACTGGTATCCATCGGGATTGATGGATTGAATATACAATCCTTTCGTGTTTTGGGAGTCTTTCAATTTTAACCCGTACGAATCGAAAGTATTTTTCTCCGTTCCGAAGTAAGGGGTCACTATCGTTAGACTTTCGGCAAATGCAGCGGTACTGATGAACCATAGGCACAAGATCAATCCCAGAATAGTTATCCTGTTAAAACTCATTCCTTGTTCTCCGTTCAATTTTGATCCATTCTTTTATAAAATAACCGTTTTTTTTAAATCATGTCTATTATGGCAAAAAGCTCATCGGGTTTACGGTCGTTCCATTGCGCCGCACTTCAAAGTGGACATGCGGCCCGGTGGCCAAACCGGTGCTTCCCGCTAAAGCAATGACTTGTCCTTGGGAAACTTTGTCCCCTTCTTTCACTAATAACCGGGAATTGTGTCCGTAACAAGTGGCCAATCCGTTTCCATGGTCAATGGCAATAAAATTACCATATCCGCCTTGCCAACCGCTTACGGCTACGACTCCGGCATCGGCGGCCTGAACTGAAGTGCCGAAAGAAACCGCTATATCGATTCCACTATGAAATATCCGCTTTTTCAAGATTGGGTGAAGGCGCCATCCAAAGGGTGATGAAATAGGCCCCCGCACCGGCCAAATAAACTTGCCGTTGCCCAAAGCCACCGGATTTGAATTTTGTTTCCGGCGCAGCTCCGCTTCGATCTGCCGTGAAGTCTCTTCAAATTCTTGGAGTGCTTTTTCAAGTTTACGCCGGTTTGATTGGATATTATTTAATTCCCGTTTGGTCGTTCCGACCTGGGCCGTTACTTTTTGTTGCTCTTTGGCCAGTTTGTTTTGTAATTCCAGGGTTTGGTTATACTCCGATTCCACTTGGGTCTTTTTATTCTGAATCGCCACCGTTTGCTGGCGGACGATAATCTGGGTTTGTTTGATATGATCAATTCGGCGCATGTTATCACGGATAAAAAAGCTGAGCATATCGAATTTTGCTACAAAATCAGCAAAATTGCTCGAAATAAATATTAAATCCCAATAAGTCTGCGGACCGCTCTTATAAATTGCAACCAAACGCCGGTTTAACAAATCCCGTTGTGCTTGCAGATTGGACTCTAAGATCTCAAAATTACTTTCGAGTTTAAAAAGCTCTTGCCGGGTTGCGTTTACTTTGTTCTCTGCAACTCCCAAGGCTTGTTGGATTTGTTGATAATTATCCTCCAATTGGCTTAGCTTTTGTTGTTGAGTCAGCAAGTTGTTTAATACCGACTTCTCCCGTTTTTTTTGGTTGGATATTTCTTGCCTTGTTTTTTGAATCATTTGTTTTAATGCGCCGGGATCGGTAATCGGGGCGCCTTCAACCGTTAAAGGACGCGTGCACGGGAAAAAGTTGATCATCATGAAAATCAATACAAACAAACCTAAACATCGATGAAATGGTTGCATTAAGATGGGACACCTCTTGCAAGAATCATTCGTGATCAACGGGATATATCCTTCAAAACAAATGGAAATATCGATCCATCCATAAGGTGGTATTGACTTTTTGACTCTAACCGAACACCCCAAACGGTCTTCCCGTTTTTCATAATCCAAAGAATAGTGAATATTATTGGCAATGCATGAAAAAAACCATAAAGACTACAGAAATATTTGCCGAATAATTACATAGTAAGGGCAAGAATAATACTACCAAGATTTTAATCGATCTAAAATTTACAAGGAGGCGTTATTTTGACCAAAACAGAACTCATCGAAAAGGTAGCCAAAGAAACCAAACTCACCAAAAAGGATTCCAACCAAGCCATTGATGCCATCATCAAAGCCATCAGCGGCGCGCTCGCCAAAGGCGACAAAGTTACTTTAGTTGGTTTTGGAAGTTTTGATGTGAGAAAACGGGCCGCCCGGAAGGGTCGCAACCCTCAAACCGGCAAGGAAATCAGCATTGCCGCCCGCAAAGTACCGGTATTCAAAGCCGGAAAAGCATTAAAAGATGCTGTAGGAAAAAAATGAAAAAATTAACCCGCCCTGGAATGAATCGTAGGGCGGGTAATTTTTTCCTCGGCTTCAAAACACTTTATAAAAAAGCGTTAACTTTTTTGGGCCAACTTTTATTAAGCCACAGCTTAAGCGGTTTCCGGTTTCATTTCTCCAATCATTTTTTCCATTTCTCCCTTGGATGATTGCATTTCTCCAAACATTCTTTCCGTTTCTCCCTTGGGTGATTGCATTTCTCCAAACATTTTTTTCATTTCTCCCTTGGGTGATTGCATTTCTCCAAACATTTTTTTCATTTCTCCCTTGGGTGATTG
>JAEVYU010000053.1 GCA_023392595.1 Bacillota bacterium
GAATATATTGAGATTTACTACAACCGGAAACGGCTTCATTCCGCAATCGGTTATATAATCCCGGAATTTTATGAAAATCAAAGAAAATGCGCTTAATTCGGTGTCTAATCAACCGGGGGAAGACCACCAAGAATGAGCGAAGGAATGAATGAAATGGATATCGTTTCAGTCCGTGATGATATAGAACGCGTAATTAAAGAAAATATAATCAACCGCGATTTATTTTTTGAAGTACCAAAAACAAAATGGGAAAACATTTTAGATACTGTAGAAGAAAAATTCTTAGATAAAAAACATTATAAACAATCATTAAATTGGGGTTGGGAACTACTTTTTAAGGAACCAGTTTTTACTCTTCGTTTTCTAAATGATGATGGTTATAAATATTTGAGAGATATTATTCAAGAAGATAGGGTTTGGTTTATTGCCGAAGACCATAATGGCAAAATGTGGATCTATGATGGACGAGTTGATATAATTGCTACCCTAATTGGTGAATGCTATGAATTAGATGAATACTATATTGTTTCAAAAAAATATGAATGGATACTTTGCGAAAACCACCATCGTATTCTTATCGGATCAGGAAGTATTTCTAAAAATATGAAAGCCTTTTTGGGAAAAAATTTGGAGAAATTATTTCTATAAAAACCGACGACCCCCTTACCAAATTATAGCATGGTAAAGATTCGCTTTACACGGGGTTACTGCTTTGGCAATTATTCAAGTTCTCTCTCCCTACCCTACCTATGGACTGGGAGTGGAACTAAATGAAGGTGAATAGAAAATGTGTATGACAATTTATATAGCATCAAATAAAGAACTACCTTTAATCCCATGGAATGAAAACAATCCTAGTTTCAATGTCAGTAAAGAAGATGATTCAAATGGGGTAAAAAATCATTTAAGTAAAAAGTATCTATATTATGCAGGTTCGCATTGAGGATTTAATAATTTATTTGAAAGAAAATATTGATGATGAAGGTTTTGAGATTTATAGTTGTTGGGCGGGAGATGAATGGGAAGAAAAAGAGTTTGATTCAGAGATTGAATTACAGACATATGCGATACCGGAGAAATTTTGTTTTAGAGAAAAAGAACTGATTATGATAAAAAAATAAAAGTTATCCCCTTAACAAGCTTAGGTTTAACTCATTTGAAACAATTTCAATACTTTCTCCCCTATCCTACCTATGGACTGTGTAAGGAGAAACCAATGAATCAAAAGGACCATATAAAAAAAGATAATTAAAAGTAATTTCCTTGAACTGACAAAAATAATAAATGAATGGGACCCAATTGGGTTGATCTCATGTGGCGCTCCAGAAGATGAGTATAGTTGTGTAACTAAAAAGATTTTGTCTATTTTATATAAAGGCGGAGAAACTGAAGAAATCAAAACCTACATATTTAACGACATGCGACAGCATTTTGGGCTTAATAAAGAAATTAAAAAGGATTTATAGAAAATTACAATAGAAAAATTGAAAATTAAAAATAAAAAAACAAATTGTCTTTTATTGCTAGCCAGCAACTTCATATAACACGGCTTTTACTGCTTTGAGCACAGATTCAATCTGCCCTCCACTCCCCTACCTATGAACCGGGAGTGGAAATGGGTGTGCAAAAGCGACTTTAGCACCATTGTTGTATTTCGGAGGATAAGGATGGACAAAAAAACTATTGTAATAGATTCCAGTACTTTTAATGATTTGGAAGGCTTCCATACTGAGATAGACAGATTGTTGACTAAGAATTTATCGTGGAAAACAGGGCATAACCTGGATGCATTCAATGATTTGTTACGTGGGGGATTCGAAGTATATGAATATGGAGAACCAGTGATTATTATCTGGAAGAACGCTATCAAAAGCAAAGAAGACCTGGGATATACAGAGACAATCAAACATTATGAGAGTATGTTGTTAAAGTGTCATCCCACAAATAGAGATTCAGTAAAACAATTATTAGAAAGTGCCAAACAACATCAAGGTGATACGCTATTTGATATTATTGCAAATATTATCAAAAAACATGATCATATAGAGTTTAAAATGGAATAGACAAATAAATTTGTTTAAGACGCGAAAAAATCCCGTAGACTGATAACTATCAGTGGTTCAGCAAAAAAACATCTCCCCCATAGACTTGGAGTGGAGAAAAGATATGTTACATTTAGGCCAGATTCTATTGGAACATATTAGTTAATTATTTCAAACTGTATTTTCGCAATGTTCATGCTTTTTGTCATTTCACCACAAAAAATGGTAATCAAAACTTTGAAAAACGAATTACTACATAAAAACAAACAAATAGTGAATGTAATGAAAGCCATGCTCATTAAATTCACATTATTTATAACGTTTTTTTAATCCTGTTCATCCTGCTAATCTAGTTAATCCTGTTTAAGTCCTTTTATTTAGGCCTAAGTTCATAGCTTACGTAGACAGCAGATTTACGGGATTATTGGGAACTTTGTGCTCCGGCTGTTTTTAATTCAAGTGTTTTATTTTTTTCAGCCCATTGGTCAACTTTTGTTAATATTCGCTGGAATGTTAATGAATTAACTGGTTTTTCTTGATTTTTAAGGTGCGAAAGTTGAGATAGTAAGGAGAAAAAATTGAAAAAACTTTACCGAATCATATTAATATTATTTGCTATTGCGTTTCTATTTTGTACAAACAGTCAATATACAATGGCTTTAACGGAGGAAGAAATAGCAAAAATTGAAAAGGAAACTTGGGCTATTACTATTATTGCGGATGTATCTGACCTATATTCTCCGGGTATTCAATATTCATTCATCAGTGAAGATCCCATACCAATATTTAAAGCCAATTTTGAATCTGATAGTACTTCTGATGATTTACCAATAAAATTAGCCGCATCTTGGAATTTAATATTTAAAAAGGTAACAGGAGATAAAGTCGAGTTATTGCCGTCCAAAACCAAGGAATTGGCGGAAAATGAACATCCTTTGGTAAAAATATTTTATGATCTGCGAAAAGAATGTTTTCAAGAAAAATGAATGTCTCCCCTACCCTACCGGCAGTGAGTGGAGAAAACTCATGGAAGTTTGCCAAAATCCGCTTGCATGCCGCTTTCTGTTAGACCAAAACCAATGGCGAGGATAAAGAATGTATACCGAAAAACATGTCATTCCTCTATTTTTGAAGGCTTCTTCGGAATGGAAAAAAGATTTAGAAGAAGAAAGAATAGGTTGGAATGAGGGAAAACCTGGTCTTTATAATGAAATTGCCGTTTTAGCTCGTTATATTGTTAATGCATACAAGAACCAATTGACAAAAGACTTCCCCAAGATATTCAATACCATTGAATTGATTATTCAAGAAGGAAATGAAAAAGCTAAGGAATTGCTAGTAGTTGGCCTAATAGAGGATATGCAAAACATTTCATCTCGGGAACCTTTTGGTCCTGATGTATTTAAAAAGTGGCTTAAAGAAGAATCTTTAAAAGCATGGAATGATATTGAGAAACTTTGGCATGGAAATAGTAGCCTTGAAAGGAGCAGTAAATGAATAACATACCCACAATCAAATTGACGTCAATTGTACTCGATTGCCCCGATATTCAAGCTTTGTCTGATTTCTATATTCGGATGCTTGGATGGGAAAAGGATTTTGTAGAGGAAGGGAATTTTCTAGACATCCGTTCTCCGCTGGGTGGTGTAAAAATCGCCTTTCAAACCAACACTGATTACGTTTCCCCGGTTTGGCCGGAAGAACCTAATGCGCAGCAGCAGATGTTACATATTGACTTTGCGGTACAAAGTAAGGAAGATAGGGAACGTGCTGTGAAACACGCAATTTCATGTGGCGCAACGAAAGCAGACACCCAGTATTGCGACGAGTGGACGGTCATGCTTGACCCTGTAGGGCATCCGTTCTGTTTTGTCGTTGGGTGATATTTATATTCCCGTCATCTATCCGAGTATATAAAAAAGGGCAACAATGTATCGAAACTTACACTGTTTGACCGGGATCAAACTCATGAAAGCGCTCTGGAGCATCCAAATTCAAAAGAAAAAACGTTGGTGGAAACGATAGTCCATGGATGGTAATTACAGGAATTAAAAATATATTTTCCAGTTATTTGTAACCACACGCAAAATCAGCGATATCGTGGCATCTTAATTTTTTTGGGAGGTTGCTTAATGAATAAATTCATAACAATCTCATTGTTTCTTTGTTTAATATTAATGAGTTCGGGCTTAGTTCAAAGTAATTCAAATGAAACAAAAAAAACGCATTTTCCATTTTATCAGGTTCTACCTGTTGACGATGCTGGTAAAGATTTAAATTTTAAAAACTTTAAAAATCAATTAATGAATGCCTTAGACCATAAAGATCATGATTTCCTAATTAAACATATTGATGAAAATATAAAATTTAGTTTTGGACCGGAAAATGGTTTGAAAAGTTTCATACACGAATGGAATTTAGATAAAGATCCGAAAAAATCTAAGATTTGGCTTGAACTAAAAGATGTTCTTAAGTTAGGCGGAGTTATTGAGGAAGACGGCAGTTTCACCTATCCATATACTTTTAGGAATTTTCCAGATAAATTTGATGCTTTTAGTTCTTATGTTGTAACAGATAAAAATGTAGGATTATATACTAGTCCGAGTTTTAAATCAAAAATTATTAAAAAGCTACATTATGAAATTGTATCCTATGTACGTAATACAAAAGTAAAAGAAACAGAGAATAACAGGTCTTATTATTGGCGTAAAGTGGAAATTTCATCGGGTTTACAAGGTTATGTATCGGGGAAATTTTTAAGAAGCCCAATTGATTACCGTGTTATGTTCAAAAAAACAGATGGGGCATGGAAAATGATATTTTTTGTTACAGGAGATTGATGAAAATATAGCAACGATTATGATATATATGTTCTATTTCACAATTACCTGGAAAATAAACGATAGGACGGCAATGCTGTGTATGACAATTACATTTTCTGTAAGTATTGTTTGCACTAGTAGAGCGTATCGTAAATAATGGTAATCAGAAATGGGGAAGATACGCTCTACTTAAGTAAAACGTTCACAATCCTTGAGTAGTTATTGAGAGAACGTTTCACTAGTTTACTAATCTTTATCTAATATCATTTTCAATAAGCATCTTCAGATAAAACGTTAATATAACTGGGGATGAGATTTTTGATAATCAATTGGAAAGACAAAATCAAAGCATTCCAGGATGCTGTGACCAATAAAAATAAAATAATCAAGAATATCAAAAAGGATTTGAAATTAATTAAATCCACTCTATCCGACGAGGAAGAGGTTATATTGATCTTTGAAAGCGGGAGCCGATATGAGATTTACCCGACATACGGGGAACTTTTTGAACATGGAAATAACTTCAAACGAAGCTTCACTGAAATCCTCGAAATTAAAGCGCTTGAAAAGGAGATCATCGAAACTGAAAATACATTAAGAGACCTGCTAAAAAACAATCCGGTTCAGCTCGCAAGCTTCGAAGAATATGTAGAATGTAGGCATACAGTTCTTCTATACACAGTTTATTTCTATAAAAATAATAAAATCAACAAAACATACAAAGGGATGACTTACAAGAATATAGAAGCTTATGTACATAGGATCTTGAACGATTTTGGGATCGGGATCTGATAATGCAAATAATGAAATACTGGGGTTATCTTCCATGATTTTTACTTGCTCTCCTGGCAGTTTTGCAATGTAATGCTCCCCTACCCTTTCTCACCTAGAAAATAGCATTTCCATCGATGATTAAACATGATTAGAACCGATTGCCAGCCAAGAATATTGGGGATTTCCAAATCGGACAAGTTTCATTACCCTTCCTGCCGGTTGGGTAGAAGATAAACCCGGAAAATTTGGTTGTGTTTTATAGTAGGCAAGCGGCCTTGGATGTGTGCCGTATAAGGTATGTAGGACTTGATTAAAAACCGGGAGGTAGGACAATTTGGCACATCATTGTTTCGAAAAAGCTTTCTTCATCTACTGTTTGTTTTATATCGCATTGTTTATACCCTATCTATTCTATTTTACAATTACTTGGAAATTAAATGACAGGGCGGCAATGGTATTTGAGACGATTACCTTTTTTGTAAGCGTTGCTTGTACCAGCTTATTAATCTTTATCTAATCTCGTTTGGATTACACTACTTCTTTAGATAAAAAATATTAAAATAACTGGAGATGAGATTTTGATAATTGATTGGAAAGACAAAATCAAAGCATTCCAAGATGCCGTAATCAATAAAGATATACTGATTAAGAATATCAAAAGAGACTTGAAGTCAATGCAGTCCGCTCTATCCAACGAGGAAGAGGTTATAGTGGTCTTTGAAAGTGGGAGCCGTTATGAGATTTACCCGGAATACGAAAGAGATTTTGACTATGTACATAGCTTGAAAAAGGGAAACTTCAAGAAAATCTTTGAGATGAAGGCACTCGAAAGAGAGATCATCGAAACCGAAAATACATTAAGGGGCCTGCTAAAAAATAATCCCGCGATGCTCGCGGAATTTGAAGAAACTTTAGAGCTCAGGCACACTCTACTGCTATTTACAATATACTTCTATAAAAATAATAAAATCAATAAATCATACAAAAAGCTGACTTATAAGAATATAGAAGCCTATGTATATAAGTTCTTGAATGGTTTTGGAATTGCGATTTGATAATATAAATAAGACAAAGTTGCAATGACCGGATAAGTTTTTCACCCTATCCCCTTCCGGTCCAAGCTCCTGTACTGTATCGCTTCAGCCAAATGGGAGATTTCGATCTCGGGAGAAGCTTCCAAATCGGCAATCGTCCGGGCTAATTTTAGGATTCTTGTATAGGCCCTGGCGCTCAGGGAAAACCGTTGAACCGCCTGGCGAAGTAATTCCCGGCCCTCCCGTTCTATCTGACAATACTCCCGCAGTTCTTTACTGGCCATCCCGGAGTTGCAAAAAGTTTCCGAGCCTTTAAAACGATCCCGTTGAAGGGAACGGGCTGCCTCTACTCTTTCCCGGATTGTTTGGGAGGATTCGTTCTTCGGGACCATATCCAATTCGAACTCGACCAGTCTGGGGACTTCGATTTGCAAATCAAAACGATCGAGCAGCGGGCCGGATATCCGGCCCTGATATTTTTGGATTTGCAGCGGCGTGCACGAACAAGCCTTCAGAGAATCACCAAAATATCCGCAGGGACACGGATTCATCGCCGCCGCCAGCATGAATCTTGCCGGATAAGTTAAAGATGTGGCGGCTCTTGCTATCGTTACTTTGCCGTCCTCAATGGGCTGGCGGAGTACTTCCAGGACTTCCCGGGGAAATTC
The DNA here is from genome assembly GCA_023392595.1 of Bacillota bacterium. Classification (GTDB taxonomy): domain Bacteria; phylum Bacillota; class UBA4882; order UBA8346; family UBA8346; genus UBA8346. Next base: position 7,341 of record JAEVYU010000053.1, read on the forward strand.
CGGCAATTCATCCAGAAATAACACACCATGATGGGCCAGGCTTACTTCACCCGGCCGGGGAATCCTGCCTCCTCCGATGAGTCCGGCGGGACTCGTCGTGTGATGAGGGGAACGAAACGGCCGGGTTTGAATCATTGAAACCCCGGAAGGCAGCAAACCGCTGATGCTATAAATCTTGGTCAATTCGATCGATTCATCCTGACCAAGCGAGGGAAGGATTCCCGGCAATCTTCTGGCCAGCATGGTTTTACCTGAGCCGGGAGGACCAATCATTAAAATATTGTGCCCGCCGGCAGCCGCCACCTCCAGAGCCCTTTTTGCCTGCTCCTGCCCTTTCACATCGGCCAAATCTTCAAGAACGGCCGATGCTGCTGTTTCTTGATGACAAACCGGCTTTACGATTTCTCCATTGGATCGTCCTTCTAAAAAGTCCACGACTTGCGTCAAAGTTACCACAGGAATCGGAATGATTCCGGAAATAACTGAAACTTCAGTCAGATTGTCAACTGGAATCACGATGTATTTTTTGCCGGCCTCCCGGGCTGCGATAGCCATTGACAAAGCCCCGTTCACCGGACGGACTCTACCATCAAGAGCCAACTCTCCGATAAAAACCGCATCCGGTATCCTGGTGAGAGTTAATCCTCCTTTCGCCGCTAAAATACCAATGGCAATCGGTAAATCGAATCCGGAACCTTCCTTCTTGATATTGGCCGGCGCCAGATTGACCACAATCCGGTGATAATGAAACTCCATATTGGAGTTTGTAATTGCCGCCCGGACTCTATCCCGGGCTTCTTTAACCGCCAAATCCGGTAATCCCACAATATCAAAACCGGGCATTCCACCGCCCAGGTCGACTTCGATTTGCACGATAAAACCATCGATACCGTTCACAGCCATACTTTCGATTTTAGCCAGCAAAAAGATCCCCCCGCTTCGAGCCTTGGATAGTCTTAGCCCTCGTAGAGCGTATCATAAATAAACGGCAATCAGAAATGGGGAAGATACGCTCTACTTAAGTAAAACGTTCACAATCCTTGAGTAGTTATTAAGATAACGTTTTACGAGTAATCCGCTGACATATAAAAGGCATTTCGAATGAATTGGATTTGATAATCTTCTGCGGAAACATAGTCAATGGAAACCACATCGAAGCGCGCCGGGGCTTCGTAAAGGGCCAATTGACCCAGATAATACTGGGCAACTTTCGTAATATGCTTTTGTTTAATACGGGTCACTGAATCGAAACCATATCCGTAGGATTTAGTCTTTCTGGTTTTTACCTCAATAAAACACCAGATATCTTTTTCTTTGGCGATAAGGTCGATTTCTCCATAAGGGCAACGAAAATTGCGGCTCACGATTTGAAAGCCTTGTTTCTTAAGGAAATCGGCAGCGATTTGTTCACCCCAAAAACCAAAATCTTTTTTGCCAGAAAACGTGTTCATATTGCTATTTTCTATATTTTTTGACAATTTCCTGCAAATAAAATAAAAAAGGCTGTCTAAAAAACTTATAATTCGGAAGCCTTCGTAAAATGAGCCACCGTCAATAAGTATTAGTCAGCCGTTTTTTTAATATCGGATCGTTTGGTTTTATGAGCCGTAAACGATTTTATCCATTATATCCACAATATTCGGATCAAATTCAATTCCCCGGTTTTGGTGGATGTAATTCATAGCCTCCGCGGGAGATTTGGCATGTCGGTAAAGACGCTCTGTGGTCATAGAATCATATACATCCGCAATCGCGGTAATTCTGGCAAACTCATGGATTGCCTCTCCGGCCATTCCCCGAGGATACCCGGTCCCATTAAAGCGTTCATGATGCTGATAAGCAACATGAGCCGAACTTGCGGCGATACTTTGGTTTTGTTTTAATAAATTATAACCTTCTTCAGGATGAGTATGGATTAGTTTTAATTCCGGATCCGTCAAACCGCCGATTTTATCAAGAATTTCTATGGGAACTTTCGTCATTCCGAGGTCATGGAACAGTGCTCCCACTGCCAAGTCAGCCAACTTCAGCTGATTGTAACTCATATGAATCGCTATTTTAACGGCGATAATGCAAACATTGACCGAATGTCCATAAATATAGTCTTTTCGTAAGCGAATGTCGGTCATTCCGATTAAGGTCTTATGATTGGTAACAATTTCATCAACCAAATCAAAAAGAGGGCCTTTACTGGCAAGTAAGTTCGCATTCTGGCCGGAGCGGACTTCGCTATCCAGCTTCGACAGGCTCCGAATTAAGTCTACCCGGGTCATTTCAGAAACGGGTTCGGGGATTTTTTCTTCATTTGATGTACCGATATAGGCAGCCGGTAAACCAAGTTGTCGCAATTTGGAGATGATGTGATCCGTAATGGCCGTATCTGCACGAACCAAAATCAAACCCTCCGGTGAATAAATCGTTTTTGCCAATTTCATTCCTGATTTTAAATTTTCAATGCGCACTTTCTCCATGATTCATCTTAAGCCTCGCTTTTTGGTGAATAGTTTTTGTCCAGCCGCCAAATAAATGCTAAAATTTGTGCTACCATCTGATAGGTTTCTTCCGGAATGGGGGTTCCCGGTTCGAGTTTGGCTAAAATCTTAGCGAGATCCGGCTCAACATGATTGGGAACTCCGGCCTCTTCCGCCAATTTCAGAATCGTCGCTGCCACGTGGCCCTCTCCGGCAGCCAATACAACTGGAGCATTGTCAGTTCCCGGTCTATAACGGATTGCTGCGGCATATTTCGTTTTCCTTTGCTTATTGCCTGATTTCACATCCATAAATCAACTCCATAGGCCTTTGAATAAGGTTTTTCTTCATCCGAAACATTAACCGCTATCGTCACATTTTCTTTTGAAATAGCCGATTTTATTTCTGGAACATGGATCCTTAAGTATTGGCGTATATCTTCGCTAACAACCCTTAAATGGATTTGGACACCATTTGAGCTTACTTTTAGTTCCAAATGAATGATTCCCATATTTTCAGTTGGGATTGCCGCATGGATGGATTGATCATTAACGGTATTATTCTGGCTGTTGTTTCCTTTTTCCTTTTTCCAGTCAATAAAACATTCGTGAATATTTGACCCCGAATCCATTATCAAAAGCGGGACCAGATTTGTAGAATCATGAATGGGTAATTCTTTTGAAAGTTCTTTCTGGATGTCAACGTTTTTTTCAAGGAGCCATTGAAGCTTTTTGGAGATCTCCACATTTGATCCGGACACCGGCGATATTGGCTCCCCGGGATCTGAATTTTTTTGCCCTTTGGTATCCGAAATCCGCAACTCGGATGCGAGTTTAAGTTTTTTGGTTATCTCGGAAACATTGCCCGGCAATTTTAGGATCGATTCCGGAAACCAAGCCCGTTCTTCTTTGGAGCTCACTGTTTCTTGCAACTTTTTACGTAATAAATCCCGAACTTCGGGTTCCCGGTTAATCCAGGCGGCCAGTACGGTTCCGGAAGTCATGGGCCATTTCCGGGCAATCATAAAACTAAAAACTTCGGGTTCAACCGGTTGTTGATAACGGGATTGAAATTCTTGCATATAACGGGCTATCTTGGTCACATTCTCTTGAGTTACAGGAAGATTGTCTTTCATCAACGCCGAAGCGATCACTTTTTGCAGCGCAATATTTCCGGAATTTCCGAGAGTCTTCCATGAATCGATATTGCTGGTATTCGTTTGATTATCATCTGTCATTGCCGAGGAATTTTTAATCAATTTCAGAAGCAAACGGCCCTCAGCATCGTAAGAAACCGAAAAAGTCTGACTGGTACCAATTACCGGAGGTTCGCATTCGATTTTGGCCTGGATGGTGTGTCCGGCTAATTCTAATACGGCTTCATTCCGATCGAGGGAAATAATTTTCCCCACGACATTTTGGCCATTCTTCAAATTCAATTCATTAAACTGCCGGGCTTGGCCGACGGTGGGAAATAAATTGGGTCCGGATAGTTTCAAAATTTCACGACCCCATCTTCTCCAAATAAATTCAAAGTCCCTGAATTGTCATTTTTATCCAAACAAAAAGACAAACGGTGAATGGGTGAGGGCCCAAGTTTTTCCAAAGCCAAGTAATGCTCCCGAGTGGGATAGCCTTTGTGTTTGGCGAAGCCATAGCCCGGATAAAGGGAATCATATTGTACCATCATGGCGTCACGGGCGCATTTGGCAATTACAGAAGCGGCAGCTATGGAAACTGAAAGAGCATCTCCATGAATAATGGCCTGCTGAGTAATATCAGTACTCGGGATCTTTAAAGCATCAACCAGCAAATAATCAGGAGACTCTTTTAAATTTTGTAGAGCCTTTGCCATGGCTTGCCTGGAGGCCTGATAGATATTAATTCTATCGATTTCTTCGGCTTCAACAATACCGATGCCAAATTCATAGTCTCCGCCGGTAAGGGTTTGATAAAAACGTTCACGGCGTAAGGCTGTTAATTGTTTGGAATCATTAAGGCCTTCCAAATAAAAATCGCCGGGAATCACAAAACAGGCAGCCACCACTGGCCCGGCCAGAGGGCCTCTCCCAGCTTCATCAAAACCGGCTACTCGTTGGAAACCACTTTCCCAACAACGTTTTTCGTGGATAATGCGTTCTTCCCATGGTAAATGGGTATATTTTTCGGACTTTTGCAATGATTTTATATTTTTCTTTGCCAAATTAATCCCCTATATCGGTGTCATCGGAAAAAGTTTGGAAAACTTTATAGAAAACTAACAGTCACCCTTTAGAAGCCAATTCAGGGTATGGTTTTTTTTCTAAGTTTCAATCGATAATGAAACCTATGTTCTGGGAATAAATTTATTATAGCATATCGCAAGATGTTATCTTTGTTAATTTTTTGCTGAAAATTATACTGTGTTCTTTTTTTCAGTTATCATTTAAAGATCAATCGATGTCCGAAAAAAGTTGATTGGAATTTATGAACAGCAGTTTCAAAATTTTCTGGCAGGAAATATTTATAAAAAGGAGAATTTAAATTTACATCATGTTTTATTTCAGGAGGCGCGGTTTGAACCAGCATACATCATTGCCCATCAATGCTTGGATAAAAAAGGGACTCAGCTTGGTATTGATTTTTACTTTGATAAGTTCAAGTTATCTTTTTTTCAAGTCGGCCTCAACCCGGAAATTGTTTCAATGGGATTCCCTTAATTATTGGGCTTTTCTGGTATCCTTTATCGCTTTGATTTGTTCCTGGTTGATTGAAACCATCCGAATCCGCTTAATTGCAACCGGTTTGGGGGACCAAATATCCTTTCGTAAAGTATTGGGGATTAATTTGGCCACAGCCTTTTCAGGCAATGTTACGCCTTTCAGTTCGGGAGGCGTGCCGACTCAAATTTATTTATTATGTAAAAACGGCATCCAACCGGGTAAATCAAGCGCTATTGTAACAATTCGGGTTATTTTTACGACTTTACTTTTTACTTTGTTTTCTCCTTTATTGCTGTTTTTTTATTACGCCAAATTTTCCAGTGGTTTGGTTCATCAAATCACCACGGTTGCGATTCCTGTTGCATTATTGCTGTCGATTGTCTTGATTACTTTTATTATCAAACCCAAAATCGCCCGGAATTTGGTGGCATTTTTGATTCGCTGCTTGGAATTTTTTAAGCTGGGAAATAGGTTTCAACCATTGCTGAATAAATCATTAAGCGAATTGGACGTTTTTCATGACTCCATAAAATTATTCCGTAAAGGCTTCAATTTTTATTTGACGATACTTTTTACCTTCTTATATTGGGCGGTTTTTTTCTCAATTGCTCCATTATTGATGTATGCGTTTAATTACAACGCGACGCAAGTCTTTCTGGAAAGTATTCTTTTTCAGTTCATATTAGTGTTCATTCTGGCGTATTTACCCATTCCGGGCGGCAGTGGCGTCATGGAATTGAGCCTGTTTTCGGTGTTTGTATTCATTCCATTGCATATTCGGGCGATCTTCATTTTGGCCTGGCGTTTTGTAAGTTATTATTTATCAACGATTATCGGCGGGTTTGTTTTACTGAAAATCATCAATCACGGGACCGATCCTGCAGAGGGGTGACCCAACCAAACATGGTTTGGAACTTCTGGAGTATCTTCCGGAACATTCCTACCCACAGACGTTTTAGAAACTTCCAGGCTGATGCGTCCGAGGACGCTCTTACAGGAACTTCCAAACTGATGCGTCCGAGGACGCTCTTACAGAGATACTTCTAGACTGATGCGTCCGAGGACGCTCTTACAGGAACTTCCAAACTGATGCGTCCTAACTTACCATCCCGAAACTCTTTCAATAAGATAGAAACCGCCCGGTTTAAATCGGGCATATTTCCTTTTAAGAGAAACCCCCTTTTTCTGGCAAACCACTCCAGCTGTTCTTCCGGAGCCGGTATTTCTTCCGCTCCGTTTGCCTTCCAATGAAAAATTTCCTCACCCAGCATCTCCAATAACTTCAAAGATAAATCATAAGCCGGTAAAATTTCCTCACGAATCGTCCCGACGAGAGCCAGTTTTAAACCATCATCTTGCTTGATAATTTTTGGAGGAAGCAGACCTGGCGTATCCAATATTTCAATACCATTCCGTTTGACCCATTGCTTGCCGCGGGTCACTCCAGGCCGGTTTCCGGTTTTGGCAGAACCGGTACCCGTTAAGCGGTTCAAAATCGTAGACTTACCCACATTGGGAATGCCGACAACCCCGACTCGGATGACGGTTCTGGTTTTACTGGTCGTAATCAATTGGGGTACTAGGCGCCAGATCTTATCAATCCCGGTTCCGCTTTTACCCTCTACTTCCAATACGGGAATGGAGGAACTTTGAAACCAGTGAACCCAAGCTTTGGTTACCCCCGGATCCGCCAAATCGACTTTATTTAAAATTACCATCAAGGGTTTTCGGGCTAGTGAAGTTTCCAAATCGTCGTTATGGCTGGCTAACGGCAACCGGGCATCCCGTATCTCTAAAATAAGGTCTATGTAGCGAATTAATTCGGTTAATTCCCGTTTGGCCTTTGCCATATGGCCGGGATACCAATGAATTTCCTGCATTAAGACTCCTTTGCCATCTTTTCCTGAAGATTACGGATTTTACCCGAACAATCTCCGTTTTTTATCTGGTCTTTTCATTATAGCAAATCCAATGAAAAAGAGGCTGTCCCAAACGGAAATTGATTGAAAAAGAAATACAATATATTGAACATATTCAAGGAACTATATATTGTATTCCTGCGTGGTTTTAAAGGACTTTCAGACAGCCTCGTAAAAGTATTCTATTTTCGCCGCATGATTATGATTGAATCCTAATTTTTTATCGGTTCAATTCCCCAGAACTATTCCGCTCCCGGCATCCATTGCTATTGTGCTCGAGGATGAGTTTTTTCATAAACATCCTTAATCTTTCCGTTGGTTAAATGCGTATAAATCTGAGTTGTCGCAATATCGGCATGTCCCAGCATTTCTTGTACCGAGCGCAGATCGGCGCCATTTTCCAGAAGGTGGGTGGCAAAAGAATGACGTAGTGTATGGGGGGTAATATCCGTTAGGATATTCAAATTATCGGCATATTTCTTAATGATTTTCCAAAAACCCTGTCTGGTTAAGCCTTTACCGTGATGATTCAAAAAAAGAGTATTTTCTCCAATCTGAGATGCTAAAAATTTGCGGGCATGATCTTGGTATAGCCGCAAAAATTTAATAGCGACCGATCCGAGAGGAACAATTCTTTCTTTGGAACCTTTTCCATAACATTTAATATAGCCGGTGTCTAAATTAACGTCTGCTACTTTTAACGACACCAGTTCGGATACACGGAGACCCGTTGCATAAAGAACTTCTAACATTGCGCGGTCTCGAATTCCGACCGGGTTTTTAACATCCGGTTGCTCTAGAAGTTTTTCAACCTCATTTACGGTTAATACTCGCGGTAAACGCTTTTCTTGCTTTGGAGCATCCAAATTTACCGTTGGGTCCCGTTCGATCCTCCTTTCTCTCGCCATATAATGGTAATATGACTTAATGGCAGCCAGACTTCTGGATAACGTGGCGGTTGCCTTGCCCCGGGCCTGCAATTGAAGTAAATATCCAATTACAGTGGCCTGCGTGGTTCCGTCAAGATTAAGTTTTTTCTTTTCTTGAAGATATTCCAAATATTGATTCAGATCTCTGCCATAAGATTCTAAGGTATTTTTGGCTAAACCGCGTTCAACCGAAAGGTAATTGAGGTAATCTTGAAGAGTCTCTTGCAAAGCTGTCACTCCTTTCGTTAGCTTTCAAAATGGTTCCTGAATAATTTTCGACAATTTTTATGACAACTCCTTTTTTAGAGTGACAGGAAACATTTCCATTTCAAGCAGGGAACGGATTTTCCTCGGGATTCATACTAGAAAGTCAAATTGAATGAAGACCCCAGGTTGTCAGATAAATTTGGCAAACCACGCTGTTACCAGAGGTGATATATTTCCTTGCACAAAACCGGCTAAAATCATTACCAGCAATACGCCACAAGTCAGGATTGAACATTTGATGAGTTCAGTGCTTAAGACCATTGGTTTTTTGGAGAAACGGATTTTGGTTAAAGCGGCCGCGCAATCCATGATGGCGATGACCATTAAAAAAAGCGCCGGGATAAATAAGATATTATGAGGCACAATCCCGGTCATTGTGAGGACAAACCCTTTAAGGCCCATGGTTTGAAAAAGAAAGCCCGTGCTGAATCCCAAAATAAAACCCCGGGTAAAAACCAATAAAAGCGCCAAAGGAACCCCAATTACGCTTATTCCCATAAAAAAGAGAAAAAAAACCATTTGAATGTTGGCTAGGATGGTTTGTTTGGTATAGGCTTGATTTTGGATAAGGGGCCCATGTAGTCCCTGATTCAGATAATTCATCAAATCAACTTTTTGGTGTTTATCTAAGATTCCGGCAGCCAAAACTCCAAAGATAATTCCCATTGTAAAAAGGATGGTCACCAAAGCCAATAGAAATATTCTTTCCCGCAAATAATCGCGAATTAAAGTTTGAATTTTGAGCATAAAAAAATTCCTCCCCCTTGTCCCATCATACTCAATTTATGGTCAAGCTGAGGAATATATGATTGTTTTCCAAAATATCAATAAAACAGGGTTAACTCTGATTTTGAATATCCAAAAAACCTTGATGAACAATCAGTTGGGTAAGATATTGAGCAGCCAGTACATCTTCCAATGAGTTGGCGCTGGCGGCGGTTACGGTGATCCCACAATTAAATCTATTCGCAGCCTCAATGGCTCTCTCGATTCCGGCCATCGCGGGCGCTATACCCTTTTTCCCGGGAGTTCTGGTGACGGTGGCTGTCAAAACCACCGGCGCCCCATTATTGTAAGCGGCATCGAAAGAAACGCCTCCGGTATCCGAAACGATTAATACCACTTTACCTCTAAAATCGGCCAGTTTTCCGATTTCACTGCCGATATTGGGAATAATTTGGTAATTGATTTCACCTGAGCGGGCCACCCCCATTAAAGCGATTTCCGCTCTTTTTTTTCGTTCGTCTTCCGCTCCATAACGAGGCTCAGCGACAACAATGAGAGGAACTTTATATTTTAAGGCGTTTTTGCCGGCGATATATCCGATTCGATCCGGATTCAGATTTACCGGCGCTTTACTTCCGACGGGAGCAGCACCGAAAACCGCGATTGCGCCATTTTCAATTGCAACTTCGGCGCTGGTCGACATATCGATAATATCCACGATAACGACTACATCGCCCCGCCTTGCGCCTTCAACCGCTCCTGAAGCATTATAGGTCAAACTTAAAGTTTTCAAGCCGGCCACCCTATTCTTCAATTTTCAAAATCTCCACATTTTACTCAAGCTGATAAGCCTTTATAACCAAAATTACCACAATTTTCTTAATTCTATCATCATCAAAGCTAAAGCCGTTTTGCTATCAATCAAGGAATCATTATAAATATGCTGGAAAACTTCTTGTTTGGTCATCACGACGATTTCTAAAAACTCATCGCTGTCCATTGGACGGCGTAATGGTTTCAGGCCTTTGGCAAGATATAGATGAATAATCTCATCGGTCATACCGGGAGTCGTCCAGATCGAAGTCAAATGAATTAATTGCTGGGGTTCATACCCTATTTCCTCAGTTAATTCCCGGCGGGCGCAATCTTCCGGATTTTCGGACTTTTCAAGTTTTCCGGCGGGGATCTCTAAAATAACCTCGCCGACAGGATACCGGAATTGTTTCTCCAAAATAATCCGGCCGTCATCAAGGAGCGGAACGGCGGCAATCGCCCCTGGATGATGAAGATATTCACGGGTTGACATTTTCCCGTTGGGTAGAATCACTTGATCCTTATAACATTCGATAAATTTCCCCTGATAAATCAATTCTTTTTTTTGAGTTTTTTCCACCAAGTCCATTTTTTGTCTGCACCCTCATTCTACAATGGGTTCCAAAGATGATAAATCGCCTTTAGCGGCCAAGCCGGCTAAAAAGCCGGTAGTGACTGAACTTTGAAAAAACCAAGGTTCTTCCTGAATGCCACGGCCCATGGTTTTAACTTGAATTTGATATTCTTTAAACAGGTCCTCCGCAGAAGGATCATTCACCAAATACCAATGATGCTCTTTGAGTAGATGATGATCCCGGAGTCTATCGATAATCTGGTCAAAAAAGGGTTTCGGGAGCCGTTTGGACAATCCCAAAAGTGCCGGATGACTCGCTAATTGAAGAATCGTTAAAGAGTGGTGGCTGATTCCCAGGTGACGTTCACGGGAGTCCGCATCGCTGATTCTGGGAACTGCCAAGGCTGTTCCTTGTAATTTGGACACGATATCGATATACCAGGATTGTTCGATTCCACTAAAGCCAAATGCGGTCCCGGTCCCTACAATGCCGGGGCCTAAGGCAATGATGATTAAATCGGGATTTATTCCTTGTCGGGCTGCCAGGATTGCCGAAGGAACGCTGACCGTTTCCAGATCGCCTCCAAAGGCATGACCGGATGTAACGGTCAAATCAAGCAACTGTTTCTTTTTTAATTCCCGGACCAAATCACTCAGAGCAATGGGTAAAGCAGCTCCATCGGTCATAATATAAGCGATTCGCGGATTTTGAAAAACTGCCCGGAACCCCAGGATGACTCCGGGCAACATACTATGAAGGGGCGCCATCACCACCGGGATCCCTTCCAAAGTCCGACAATCTTTAAGGGCTTCATGGTAAGGGCTATCCTCTTCTTCAGCAGCCAAAACCGGAAATTGCCAGGGAGTATAACGTAATTTCATAATATGCCCCGGAAATTGGAATTCATCGCCAGCGGCGGCATATTGGGGAATAACAAAATGCCGTCCTCCGGTACCCAGTCCAAGTTTGACGGCAGCAGTATTGACAACAACTTTTTCGCCCTTACAGATTAAATGGTTGAGTTTGGGATAGTTATAGGCCTTTTCCGGCTTCCCGTGACCATCGATTTGAATCAATAATTCCTGGAGTTCCGGGTTATCTTTTAAAATATCAAGCACGTAACCGGTTGCTACTGAGAACATTAGTGATTCACTCGTTTTCTTTTGAGAAGGTGAGCCGGTATAACGAACATACGGGACTGTTCCAATTTCTCCTCTAATTCTTCAATCTTCAGTTGAGCCATTTTAAAACGCAAATCATTATCGCTTTTCCAAAGTAATACAAAGCCCCATCCGCAAATTAAAAAGGTGACCAAAAAGGCCAACGGCTCATAGGCATCCATTACCAGATACGCAACAAGGGAAAGAATCGCCAACTGAAGCAAAATTAATCCCCAGTAATAGTTATTATCCCTGTTCAAATCCAAATTAAACATCCTTTTGATCCAACTTCTCATTTTTGTACGCCTCCGCTTTGTTCAACCCCGAATTTAAGAGATTCCCCCGAATCAACCCATTCGGGTATTTTCGGTAATTCACCGAGATCGTTTAAACCAAAATATTTTAAAAACTGCCGGGTGGTGCGGTAAAGAATCGGCCGCCCCGGGGCATCCTTTCGCCCGCCCTCTTCCACCAGGTTTTTTTCAACCAAGGTATTCAACGCGCTTTCTATACTGACCCCGCGTAAAGATTCAATTTCCGCTTTAGTAATGGGCTGCTTATATGCAATAATGGCTAGAGTTTCAATGGCTGCTTGAGAAAGGCCAGCGTTACGGGGAGCTTTTTGTAATTTTTCCACGTAAGGGGCACAATCAGGATGAGTAACAAATTGATAGCCACTGGCCACCTCGATGATTTGAAGGCCGCTTTTATTTTGGACGCGCTCTTCAATTAAATCAGTTACCATTTGTTTTACTGTATGTTCATTAATTCCGACAATATCCGCCAAATTTTTATTGGTAATAGGCTCAGAGGATGAAAAGATTAATGCTTCAATAATAGACCGTGCCGTTGTTAGGTTCAAACGCTATTACACACCTTTTCCGGTAGAGATAATGTTATTTCACCAAATACCGCATCTTGAAATACATTGATTTTATGAAGCCGGATCAATTCAAGAACTGCCAAAAAGCAGGTAATTAAACCGATTTTGCTGGTTACATCGCTAAAAACTTTTTTAAAAAAGAGTTTTCCGTCCAAGGCCATCATATCTAAAATTTCCGTCATCCGCTGTTTAATGGAAACAATCTGTTTGGGAACAGCCTCGGGAGTTTTAGGTTCCAGGCTTTCCATGATGACTTTAAAAGCTTCAAGCAGATCCCAAATGGATAAATCCTTTAACCCATCCTGCTCGGGAGCGGTTTTCTTATCGGCGAATTCCCCGCTAATCCGGGTAAAGAACCTGGACTGCTGGCCTTCTAAAGCTTGCAAACTGAGGGCGGCTTCTTTGATCTTCTTATACTCAATAAGCTTCTGAGCCAGTTCCCAGCGGGGATCTTCCTCATCCTCGACGTTTTCGTCCTGGGAAATGGCCTGCGGCAGCAACATTTTGGCCTTAATTTGCATAAGAGTCGCCGCCATCACTAAAAAGTCACCGACGGTTTCCAAATTCAAGGACTGCATGGTATGGATGTATTCCAAGTATTTATCGGTGATCGAAGCGATAGGAATATTATAAATATCAATTTCATCTTTTTCAATAAGATGTAAAAGTAAATCTAACGGTCCTTGAAACACATCAAGTTGAATCTGATATTCCATCCATTATTCCCACTTCGTAAAATACTTTTAACCCGAAGGCCACTCAATTCATTAACTTTTATTGTCGGCCAATTGTAACCAAGTCAATTCGATACTTTGATCGGAACGGGGCGGATCGTGATGGTGTCTGATAATCTCCACAATCTGCTGATCCACGCCGAATATTCTGGCCATATGAGCTCCACGCGCCGGATGAACTAAATCAACATAAAGACCATAACGAAACTTTTCCCAAAAAGTCAGCGGATATCTCATCGCCAATTTACCACGCAGAGCAGGCCTAATCCTTCTTACAATTCCAACCATCATCCGACTGAAAAAATTAAAATCACCCTCAACTTTTCCGATATCATGTAAAAGGGCTGCGGTTACCAGTGTTTTTAATTCAACAGTCTCTGTGGCTGTGGTGGCTTTTGTCAGAATCGCATTGGCTACCGTTAAAGCATGTTTTTGATCAATCCGGCTCATTTGGCTAAAAAGAAATTTTCCGGGATCGTCAAGATAAAAATCGATTAAGGCCAAATCTTCAGGGCTTGTTTTTTTACCCCATGAATTCGTAATCCTTTTAATTACCCCCAAAGTTTTCACCCCGTTTTTCATAATATCCTGCTATATAAACATATGGCCCGCAAGTAACGAAGAAGTGATATTGACCAAATTAAACAGCGCCAGTTGGAACGGATTCAGCAGTAACAGCAATAACAGGACAAACACGCCATAGGATTCAAACCGGTCAAAATAATAGGCCGCATTTCCCCGTAAATAAAACCGCAACACCTTTCCACCATCAAGGGGAGGAATCGGTATCAAATTGAAAAATCCCAGCATTATGTTATACCATAGCCCTATTTCCATAAACCAAGGATTTATATTCATATAAGCCGTGATCCGAATAATCATGGCAAAAAATACGGCCAATATAAAATTTCCGCCCGGGCCCGCCAGGGCTACCAGCAACATCGCTTTCATAGGGTTCTTATAATACTGTGGATTGATCTGAACCGGTCTTGCCCATCCAACCTTTAAAAAAACCAAAGCCAAAAAGCCGATTAAATCAAGATGTACCAATGGATTGAGCGAAAGTCTCCCCTCCTGCTTCGGAGTCGGATCCCCCAGCCTGTTGGCGACATAGGCATGACAAAATTCATGAAATACCAAACCCAACACAATCCAAGGCAAAGATAAAATGAGAAATCGAAAATTCAAACCGGCCATGAATACTCCTTTAGTATTCGTTTTGTAAAAAACATCTCTATCATCATCATCGGGTAACTAAAACAAATTGGATAAAAATATCCGGAATAGCAAGCAGCGGTAATATTCCGGACGATTTCCATTTTTTACTTTCTTAGCAGTGAATATTTTAACATTTTTTTGCAAGATCCGTCAAGCCGGATAAGGGCTGCGCAAAGTGGATAAAACCCGCTTAGACCGATCTTTTTTCTCTAAAAAAAGCCGTGATTTTCCAATATTTTCATTACCCGTTTCCTTTATTTTTCTTTGCCGCGTATATTTGCTGGAGAATTTCAATCACCGCGGGCAGCAATGATATGATCACAATCGCAAAAATCACGATGGAAAAATGCGTCTTAACAATGGGTAGATTGCCGAAAAAATAACCGCCGAAAAGAAAAATGGCAATCCAGGCCATGCTTCCGATCACACTGTAAAAAAGAAAGCGCCAATAAACCATTTCACTTACACCGGCAACAAAAGGGGCAAAAGTTCGGATAATCGGAATAAATCTTGCCAGTACGATGGTTTTACCTCCATGACGCTGGTAAAACGACTGGGTTCGTTCGAGATATGATCTTTGAATGAAGGGAATCTTTTTACCGCTAAAAACGTGGATTCGCAGGAAATAACCGATCCAATAGTTGGTGGAATCGCCGATCATCGCGGCAAACCAAAAAATGAAAAACAGCCATTCCGCTTCCAATTCCATCGTTGCCGCCGCAATGGCCCCTGCAGTAAAAATCAAGGAATCGCCCGGTAAAAAAGGGGTCACCACCAGGCCGGTTTCGCAAAAAATAATCAGGAAAAGGACAAGATAGGACCAGCCGCCGAAATCATGAATGAACAGGCCGAGGTGCTTGTCCAAATGAAGAACTATATCAAATAAGGATTGGAATGATAACATTTTTTCTCCATGTCATGACACAAGTCGATTTTTAATCTTTGTCAAAAAATAATTTTATCAAAGTGAGCATTGGATATCAAATGACTATATTTCGGTTTTAATCAGCTTTTTCCCTTTTTTTATCCAGCTATTTTTAATTTTCATAACGGAAGGGAATTTATTTTCCGAGTCGAAAAAAAGAAGAATAAAAAACCGCTTCAATCCGAAAATGATCAAGTATGAAAGTCATAATGAATAAAACGGCTCTATATTCAAAAGCATATCAAATTTTACAAACCCTAACTCCCCTATCCAAAGACTGCGGTAAATTATGCAACAAATCCTGCTGCCAAGGAAGGGACCCGGAATCAGGAATGTATCTTTATCCGGGAGAAGATGAACTTCAGGCCCAAAATTCATTCTTGAAAATCCTGACGGTCGATTTTTCGAATCATCAGTGCGCCTTGGCAGTTTGTAATGGGGAATGCCAAAGAACCCGAAGGCCTCTCGCTTGCCGGGTTTTTCCACTTGTCCCCTATTTTACGCTGAAAAATAACTTAATCCTGAAGATGGATCCGCGGGCAATCGCAATATGCCCTTTGGCGAGAAATCTTTCCCGTTTTGAGTTGGACCGGCTCTTTGTGGTAAAAGCCCGCGAAGCATTTCGCATGCTGATTGAGGATGCTGATGTTAAAGAATTCGTCAGCTGGCAATCCCGTCTTATCGATGAATATCAGGCAATAAACAATCAATTTCAATTAAAATAAAGGTTAACAGGAGATTGTATGAACATGGAATTTTCCAGACGCACCAATGGATTGACATCGGCCATCTTTGCCCAGCTCGAGCAGAGAAAGCAAGAACAATTGGCTAAAGGCCGATCCATTATCAATTTTAGTATCGGTACCCCGGATTTGCCTCCCGCCCCCCATATTATCGAAGTACTCCGGGAAGAAGTAGCCAAACCTGAAAATTATATCTATGCCATCCGTGACTTGCCGGAACTGACAAAGGCGGCCCAAGACTGGTACCAGCGGCGCTTTGAAGTTGGGTTGGAAAAGGATGAAGTGCTGGCTATGAACGGTTCTCAGGATGGTTTATCCCACATTTCACTGGCAATAACCAATCCCGGCGAACTGGTCTTGACTCCGGATCCCTGTTACCCGATTTTCAGCACCGGGCCACAGCTTGCAGAGGCGGAACTTTACCCCATCCCTTTGGTAAAGTCCAACAATTATCTGGTCGACCTTGATAAAATCCCGCCATCTGTAGCTGAAAAGGCCAAATTGATGATTGTGTCCTATCCCAATAATCCGGTGACCGCGATAGCGCCTTATGAATTTTATGAAAAACTGGTTTGGTTCGCTAAAAAGTATGACCTTATTATTCTCCATGATAACGCTTATTGCGAGCTGGTTTTTGGCGGCCAAAAAGGCGGCAGCTTTTTAGCGGTTCCCGGCGCCAAAGATGTGGGGGTCGAATTCAATTCCCTCTCCAAGACGTATAACATGCCCGGCTGCAGGATTTCATTTGCTTTAGGAAACCGCCAGATCATTGAAAGATTAAGGAACCTTAAATCTCATCTGGATTATGGCATCTTCCTACCGGTTCAGAAAGCGGCCATCGCGGCTTTAAACGGTCCTCAGGATTGTGTTGCTCAAACAGTAAGCGCGTATGAGACCCGGCGCAATCTGATCGCCGACGGTTTTGACGAAATCGGCTGGCATATCGACAAACCTCAGGGAACGATGTTTATTTGGGCGGCAATCCCCCCCCACTACAAGTCGTCAGTCGATTTTACCTTTGACTTAATTGAAAAGGCCGGAATTATTGTGGTCCCCGGCAGTAGCTTTGGAAAACACGGCGAGGGGTATGTCCGCTTAGCCATGGTGCAACCGGAAACGGAAATAAAGAAAGCAATCGCCGCTATCAAGGGGAGCGGGATATTGCTTTAACCCGCGCCCCTGGTGCATTTATGGCAAAAAATAGATGGGTAGAAGCTGCTGCTGCAGGGAAACAGCGAAGAAATGATTACTTTATAGAACAAATAAAAGGGTTATGATTGCTCCAACAGCCAAAAACGGGCCAAAAGGAATTTGGGTTTTCCGGGTGATGGTTTTCCAATATAGGAGGCCCAATCCAATCACCGCACCCAAGGCTGATCCGACAAACAGAGTATATAGAACTGCCTTTACCCCTATAAAAGCTCCAATCATGGCCAGCAATTTCACATCTCCCATTCCCATTCCCCGAGGATAGAAAAAGGCGATCGGAAATAAAATGCCCCCTCCGATGAGCATTCCCAGACCGGCATGAAGCAACGCGGCTTTGCCGTAAAAGAAAGCCCATGCCAGTCCGGCGATGATGCCGAAAACGGATAACTTGTCGGGTATCCGCCGGTGATGGCAATCAATCCAGGCAATGATGATCAATAAGCAACCCAAAAGCGCAATTTTAAAGAAATCTCCGGTGAGTCCATATTTTTTATAGAATACCAGAGCCAAAAGCGCGGTGGAAATTTCCACCACAGGATATTGAATCCCAACCGCCGCCCGACAAAACCGGCAACGGCCCCGCAAAATGAGATAACTTAAAACCGGAATCATGTCGTGCCAGGGAATGTTTTTTTGACAATTCGGGCAAAAAGACCGCGGCCAGACAATGGAAACACCCCGGGGTATCCGGTAAATGCATACGTTTAAAAAACTTCCAATCACCAAAGCGTAAAGAAATATAATCAGCGCCATGTTTTTAGGATTCTGGAAAGAAACAAATTTTCCTTCAAAAGTAAAAATTTATCGAATATAAAATTTTATTCGCTCTAAATTGGAGGAGATATTCTTGATTTGAAGAATATTCCAATTACTTAAAAAAAACTTGGATATGGTGTCTACGATGATGCGATTTTCGAAAGTCCATTCGATAGTGGAAATTGTCCTACTGGTCCTGTTTCTGGCCTCGGTCGCTTATTGCGTGCCCCCAAAACTTATTGATCTCGACTTCAAAAACGCCGATGTCAAAGATGTGCTGCGCGTACTGGCGGGCCAAAACGGCGCCAATTTTTTAATTGATAATGAGGTCAGCGGCACGGTGACGATTCACTTGGCAAAAGTCACTTTTGACGATGCGCTGAATATCATCACCCAGTCCAACAACTTACGCTATATCAAACAAAATAACGTCTACCAAATCACCCCAATCGATAATTCGGTTTTACATGTGGAATACGACAATAATCTATTATCGGTCGAGGCCAAGGAAGCAAAGATTTTACAATTAATCCAAGCCATCGCTCAAAAAGTCGGGATGAATCTGGTCCCCGACCCGGCCATCAAAGACCGGATTACCATCCGCCTGCAACAAATTCCGGTTCAAAACGCCTTGGATTCGATTTTAATTCAAGCCAATTGCACGGCCGAAAAAAACGGCGCGGTAACTTTTATCCGCAAAAAGAGTTCCCTGCAAGCGGATTTTATGGTCAAATATCAAAACAACCTGCTTTCCCTCGACGCTCAAAATGCGCCTCTGGCTGCTTTAACCCGGTCCATTACCGAGAAAACCGGGGTATCGGTGATCCCCAATCAGGATTTAAATATGAATATCAGTATTTATTTACAAAACCTTCCCTTGCCGGATGCCTTAACCTTGCTTTGCAGCGCCAATAATTTGCAATTAACGAATTCCGGGGAATCCTGGCGGATCTCCCGGGCGCCCACCATGGGCCCGGGCGGTCAAAATATGAATATCAATTATGACAGTAAAGAAAATTTATTCGATGTGGAAGTGCAGTCCTCTTCCCTAACCACCGTGTTATGGGAAATGGCCCGAAAAGCCAATGTGGACTTGGTCGTTCTGGCACAGGTCAATTGGACCGTGAACAATATTCGCCTTCATAAGCTCCCATTTGAGCAAGCCCTGAAATACCTCTTTGAAGGCACGGTCTATTCTTATAGATTGCAAAACAACATTTATATGATCGGCGATGGAATGATAGTCCGGCCCGAAACCTCGGATTTTAATACGGTTAAGATATATCCCATCAAATATGTTAAGGCCGATGTGCTGTTGAATACCTTGCCGGCCATCTTTTCCAGGCAAAACTTCGTATTGCTGACGGATAAAAATTCCTTAATCGTGACGGCGCCCGAGTCGGTTCACAAGATGTTCGGCGATTATTTGAAACAGGTCGACACCGACGATAACCAGGACCGGACCGTGGTCGTTCCCATAAAAAATCTCAAGGCCGAGGATGTACTCAAATACATCCCCTCCTCGATTTCCAAAACCGATATGGTGGTGGTGAAGGAAATCAATTCGATTACGGTTACGGGCCCGCAAAATTTCATCAATCAAGTACAGCAATATATCGCTAAAATCGACCAGGTCAATCCGACGATTGTCTTTGATGTGATGGTGGTCTTGATTACCGGGGACAATGAATTTGACTGGACCCCGACTTATTCGATCAGTGCTGGCGGCACGAAATTTGGAATCAATACTCAGTCGGGCACAATCGGAGAAGATACTTCCGCTAGTAAAAGTAGCACAAACCTTAAATTCTTACTTGAAAATAAAAAGGCCAAAGTCCTGCAAAACCCGACAATTACTACTTTGAATGGTTACCCGGCTACTTTCAGCGTAGCGACCAAAAGGTATTACTCACTTGAAGAATCAACGACAACTAACGGTGTAGTATCTAAATCCACATCTTATAAAAATGTTGACTCTGGTTTAAGTGTTACGATTACCCCTTGGGTAGCAGATGATAAAATTACTATGGAAATCAAGCCGAAGATTTCAGAATATGGCGCAATTCCACAAAACGCCGCATTACCGGAAACCACCGAACATGCCACCGAAACCACGGTGCGGGTCAATGACAAGCAATCGGTCATTTTAAGCGGCTTGCGCAATACCCGGAAAGAAAAAACCGTCAATAAGATACCGATTTTAGGGGATATTCCCCTACTTGGTTTGCTTTTCCGAAGTTATTCCACCAAAGATGTGGTGGAAGAGTTTGTAATCGTGATCACGCCTCATTTGGTTTACAATGCGGAGGATGCAAAGGCGGCCACCCAAAAAATCAACGATAACGCCAGTCAGGAGTTGAAAGATACTTTAAACCCGCCGGCCGAGGATCCAAAAAAGAAAAAGAAAAAACAGCAATAAATATTCAGACTATATATATTGCATTCGATTTTTTTAGAAAAAGTCGGGCCTAAAAAAAGTTAACGGAGACAGGTTTTACAGGATTAAAACCTGGTAAAATAGGTTGCAAAAAACAGATAATTCATAGGGTTTTAAAAAAATCCTGTAAATCCATAAAATCATGTTAATCCTGTTTAAGTTCTTTTCACTTGGGTTTGCGTTCATCCGCTAGCATTCAAAAATTTACTTCATCCTATATCGCAAAGAAATATCATCTTTTTTTTACAACACCTCACTTACCCAACCTGGGATGATTTGAATCAATTTTCGTTCCAATATCTTTTTTTTTCAAAAACATCTATCCCAGCTTCCGGAAATCAATCTTAGCTCTTAAGAATTAATCTTAGCTTCCGGATTTCATTTCCCGGATACAAATCTTGAATTCCGGCTTTAAAAAATGATTCTTTGCGCCAAAAACTTACTCTTTGCAAAGTTTCATCCACGGTCTAAATGAATAAATTACTCATCGAAAAATCAAATTCTGGCACCAAAATTACTTTCCGGTTTCAAAATACTTTTTTAAAATGAAAATCAATCCGGAGCCCGCTCCCCTTCCTTGAACCGGATAACTGCCTGCCGAATGAGGGCTCTCCACCCAGCCGTAAACGGACTAGGATCCTTCCAAGCCGAAAAAAGCTCCCTTTGGAGTAAAAAAACAGTTTGGCACGGGAAACCGGTGTCAAAGCGCTGCAAACAAAGGGTTCAGCATTTATATTTTATATCCCTTCGGAAGGGATCCAAAATTTTCTATCCATCCAATCGAAAAAGAAATCCGAACATAACTAACACTTGCAAAGAATCCTTCATTATGTTATGATATTACTAATCCTATCTATTTACTTATAATTATAAACTCAAGGAGGGTCACACTTTGCAAATATCGACAAGGGGTCGCTATGGCTTACGGGCCATGGTGGATATGGCGCTTCATATGACGGATGGCCCCCTGGCTCTACGAGTGATTGCTGAGCGTCAATCGATTTCCGAATCATACCTGGAACAGGTTTTCACCAATCTTCGCAAGGCCGGTTTGGTCCGGGCTTCCCGGGGTTCACAAGGCGGTTATGAACTGGGGCGGCCGGCCCACCAAATGACTGTGGGAGAAATCATCCGTTCATTGGAAGGGCCCATCATTCCGGTCCATTGCGTTGGAGAGGATTCAAACAGTTCATCCTACTGCGAGCGGGAGAAATACTGTATCACCCGTTCCTTCTGGGCGGAGTTGCGCGATAAAATCAATGAATTTTTAGATAGCGTCACGCTGCAAGATCTGACCGATCGGGCCCGGAGTATGGCACCGGAAGAACCAATGTATTACATTTAGAAATGGATTCACTGAAATGACGGAGTAAGTTAACCCCATAGAAGCGCCTAACCAAAAGAAAGACCCGGTGGTGGAATTAACCAACCGGGTCTTTTTATAAACGCCCATGATCATCAGCGGTGCCTTTTCTTAAAAAGCCGGTACGACGGAACCTTTATACTTATCCAGTAAAAATTGTTTTACTGCCGGAGTTTGCAAGACGGATACCAACTTTTTGATTTCCGGGCGGTTTTCATCACCCTTGCGCACTACAATCACATTGGCATAAGGAGAATTGGCGTTTTCCCGGAAAAGGGCGGTGTTGGGATCAATCTTGGCATCCAATACGAAATTGGTGTTAATGACTGCCCCGTCAACATCCGGCAAACTCCGGGTCAATTGGGCGGCATCAATTTCGATGAACTGAAGTTTCTTGGGATTGGAAACGATATCCGCGGGTGTGGCTTGATAGTTGGCCAAACCTTTTTTCAACTTGATCAAGCCATTGGCTTCCAAGAGCACCAAGGAACGGTATTCATTGGAAGGATTGTTGGGGATGGCAATTTTAGCACCCGTTTTCAACTGGGCTTTGGAGTGAATCTTTTGAGAATAAAACCCGATGGGTTCCACATGGACTTTCCCGGCAACTGCAAATTGATAGCCTTTTTCCTTGGATACCGACTCGAGATACGGCACATGCTGGAAATAGTTGGCGTCGATTTGCTTGTCGGCAAGGGCCGGATTCAATTGGCCTTCGTCATCCAAAACCACAATTTGCAAATCAATCCCGGCTTTTTTGAGTTCCGGTTTGACGAACTCCAGGATTTCGGCATGAGGCACCACGGCCGCGCCGACTTTCAAGGTAACATTGTCAGCTAGGACTAGCGAAGATAACGTTAAAGCCAAAATTGCAACCAATACCAATAATTTGCGACTCATTTCAATCTTCCTTTCACAATTTTTTTTTTGATATCATTTTCTTTAAAACGTCAAAGACCATCTCTGAACCGAACCACCTCCTCAAGGGAAACCAATCCTTGGATTGGGGACTTTGGGTTTCATTTCTCTAAATAAAACTAATCATACAGAATTACTAATATTTAGGATGAATTTTTAAGGGGTTCCATCCCCCCCATATTAAATCAAATCTATCGGTGATGCTTTTTTTCCAACCGGCGGGCGATAAAATTGCCGGTCCATTGAAGCCCCTCCACTAAAACCACTAACACCAGCACTGTGGCAATTAACACATCATTCCGGTACCGCATGTAACCGAAACGGATAGCCAGACTGCCCAACCCCCCGGCGCCGATGGCGCCGGCAGTGGCGGTAAATCCGGTAATGGTAATAACCGCCAAGGTAATCCCCCGAATCAGAGACGGCAGAGCTTCCGGAATCAACACTTTCCAAATGATCGTCACGGGTTTGGCCCCGATAGCCAGCGCCGCCTCAATCTTGCCCCGCTCCACTTCCTTTAGGCTATTCTCGATAATCCGGGCTAAAAAAGGCGCCGACCCGATCGCCAGGGGTACCACCGCTGCGGTGGAACCTAAAGTGGTTCCAATGATCAATCGCGATAAGGGCAGCAGGATTACAATTAAAATAATAAAAGGAAAGGAGCGAAAAATATTCACTACGGTTCCCAAAATATGATTTAGCCTCGGAAGTTCTGAAATATGGCCTTCCGCCGTAACCACCAGGGCGATTCCCAAAGGAAGCCCCAACGCCAATGCCACTAGTGTCGATAATAAGACCATATAAAGAGTTTCCAGTAAAGCCACTCCAAGTAAAGGTAAAACATCATTTGCCAATACCATTTTGTCCCGCCTCAGATTACATAATTGTTTTGTTGCAGTTCCAGATCACTTTGGACAAACAGCCGGGTCGTATCGGTTTGAGGATGGGTGAACAAGTCTTTGACGGAGCCCGTTTCGGTGATGATTCCATCCTCAATCACCGCCACATGGTTGCATATCCGCCGCAGGACATCCATCTCGTGGGTAATCAATACAATTGTCAAATTCAATCTCTGATTGATATTCCGTAATAACTCCAATATAGCGTAAGTGGTTTTGGGATCCAGGGCTGAAGTCGCTTCGTCGCTCAGTAGCACCTCCGGATTATTGGCCAGCGCCCGGGCGATGCCAACCCTTTGTTTTTGACCGCCGCTCAACTGGCAGGGATAGGCGCGGGCCTTTTCCTTTAGTTCAACCAGTTCCAATAACTCTTCCACCCGATTGCGGATAAAGCTTTTGGAGGACCCGGCTACTTCCAGGGGAAAGGCTATATTCTCAAATACCGTTTTGGAGTCAAACAGATTGAAATGCTGAAAAATCATGCCGATCCGTCTACGGGCTTCCCGAAGTTGTTGCCGGTTTAAGGTGGTGATTTCGCGGGCGTGCGCGGGATCGCCAATGCGGATACTCCCGCTATCCGGTTCCTCCAGCCGGTTCAGGCAACGGATCAGCGTTGACTTCCCGGCGCCGCTGAAACCGATGACCCCAAAAATGTCTCCAGCGGCGATTTGCAGGTTGATGTTTCGCAAAGCATAGACTTTTCCGTCCATGGTATTAAAAGTTTTGCTAAGTCCCTGAATTTGAATCATCGCTATTTATCCCTCTTAAATATTGGCCGCAGCACTCCGCACCTCACCGGTCTCCAGCGCCAGAAGCTGATCGGCCCACTTGGCCGCCCATTCCCGCAAATCCTTTACGTCCAACGGCGTTGGGGTTTTGGAATCGGTGTGCCCGGCAATTCGTTCGGCCAGTCGCTGATATACTTTGGCCTGTTCCGAATCGGGCGCTGCCTCGATGGTGGTCTTCCCCTGCAACTCACTCTGGGTGACTGTAACCGAACGGGGAACATAACCAATCACTTGAGTGCCGGTTTGTTTGACAAAATCGTCAATGATTTCTTTGGCATAGGGCGCATTGATGGAATTGGCAATCACCCCTCCCAAGAGCGCTCCGCCGCTGTTGGAATATTTTTGAATGCCCTTAAACAAATTGTTGGCGGCATAGATGGCCATAAAATCGGCGGATGACACGGTAAATACATGCTCGGCGATGCCTTCCCGGATCGGAACGGCAAAACCGCCGCAAACCACATCCCCCAAAACATCGAAAAGCACATAGTCCAGATCCAGTTCCTCAAAGACCCGCAGTTGTTTTAAAAGCTGTACTGCCGTGATGATGCCCCGTCCGGCGCAGCCGACACCCGGAGCCGGTCCGCCGGCTTCCACGCAATAAACACCGCCGAAACCTTGAAACAAAACCTCCTCGGCTTTGACTGCATTTTTTTCCCGCAAGGTATCGAGCACGGTCGGTATGTATTTCCCACCCCGCAGGGTATTGGTGGAATCACTTTTGGGATCACAACCGAACTGCATCACCTTATACCCGCTCTTGGCCAATGCGGCACTAATATTTGAGGTGGTGGTGGATTTTCCGATGCCTCCCTTTCCATAAATGGCAATCTGTTTGGTTTTTTTCGACAAAATGTTCACTCCTTTAAAATTTTTCACCGGCTTAATCTTTAGCCGTGTGAGAATGTACTCAAGTCCTGATCATAAAGTTCCTCTGCGAAATCTTTGCCCTGTTCACCCATACGCCCCGGGATCCCAACGGCGTCGGCCCGACAATGCTGGCAATGGCGGAAAACCGTCAGGTATTTTTCAGCCGCTTGCCGGGCGGTATTCAGTTGAGCACAATCCGGAGCCGGAAAGTCTTTCAATTCATGCTGCGGAATCAACGGAATGATGTTAAAAATGGAAGCTCCCAAGTCCGAAACCAGTTCCGCGATATGCCCGATATGATGATCATTGATTCCCGGGATTAGGACGGTATTGATTTTCACCACCGCACCCAAAGAAACGATCTTCCGGATCCCGGCTATCTGGGCGGCTATTAAAAAACGAGCGGCAAACGGTCTGGTTATCAACTGGCCGTGATAAATGATATGGGAACAAATTTGTTGCAATATATTGTCATCCACTGCATTGACCGTAACCGTGACGGTTTTAACCCCTGCGGCGATAACCTGTTCGGCTTTTTCTTCCAAAAGTAGACCATTGGTGCTTAAGCAATTGATCAGGGCTGGATAACGCTGATGGATCAGTTCAAAGGTTTCCAAGGCATGGTCGGTCGCCAGGGTGTCTCCCGGCCCGGCGATTCCGGCTACGGTGATTTCGGGGCATTTCTCCAAAGCTTTGCCAACCATATCACAGGCGGCCTCCGGATCTAAAAGGCCGCGGCTGACTCCCGGCCGGTTTTCAAATTTATTAAAACCCCTCTTGCAAAAGCGGCATTGAATATTGCAATCCGGACTCACCGGCAAATGAATCCGGCCGAATTTAAAGTGGGCTTCCCCGCCAAAACAAGGGTGTTGCTTGACGAGATGACTAAAATCTTTGGGACTTTCCAGCATCTCAGGCAATGTGACCACCTCTTTCCATTCAAGTTATTCCAATATTATATTAAACCTATCAAATAACTGTTAATTATAAAAATCTAACAAGTTCATTAATGTCTTCCGGCATACCCGATACTTGTTGTATGTCGTTATAGGAAGAAATATCAAATTTATTTGCAACTCTCTATCCGGTTTTTATAACAACTCTAGCCTAAAAACAAAGGCTAAGCCATTCCTCCATTCGTGTAAATCCAATGGGGAAAATTGACTTAGCCTCCAGTTTTCTGGTCAACTTCGTTTATGAAATTTAAAAGTAAATCTATCTGATTAATATGTTTTGATTTATACTTATATTACCTCAAATAGGCTCCGGTGTCAATAAAAAACAATCATGCGACTTAGTATTTTCCTTTTAACTGCCACAACAATCCAGACTTACATTTTTTTGAAATTCGGCCTGAATTTGTTGTAATTTTTCAGGCTGGGTCAATAAAGTCAACCCGGTGATAGCTAAAGCTTTCGTACCCAATATCAAAGCGTAATCTCCGGCTTCGGACCTTGCGGCATTGCAAAATTCAATGCTGTGCCCAGCCAGTTCTTTGGGGCCAATCTTAATGGAAGGTTGAATCGTAGGTACAATATGACTGACATTCCCGGCATCCGTTGAGCCTTTGCCTTTATTCACCGGCTCCTCCATCGCTTCACCCAATTCTTCCATAACTTCCTTAAATAAATGATTCAATTTTTGATTAATCAAGAAGTTGTCGACTTGGTTTTGAAAAAAGCTAATTTTAACTTTGGTGCCGGTTGCCAAGGCCGCACCTTCTGCAATTGCTTTAACTTTGGCGGTCACTTCGTTACATCCGGACCTTGTTGAAGACCTGATAAAAAACCTAGCTTTAGCATATGCCGGAATGATATTGGGTGCATCACCCCCATGGGTAATAATGCCATGAATTCTTACATCAGTGGGGAGTTGCTGCCGTAACGCATTAATGCCATTAAAAAGTTGAATGACTCCATCCAAAGCGTTAATCCCTTTTTCCGGCGCGGATGCGGCATGGGCTGCCTTCCCGAAAAATTCAAAATCAATTGGATCCAGGGCCAAGGTGTTTTCAGTAACATTGGTTGTATTGGAGGGATGAATCATCAGGCAAGCATCAATACCCTTAAATAGATCTTGTTTGACAAAACTAGCCTTGGCACTGCCATTTTCCCCTCCTTCTTCGGCAGGCGTACCAAAGACCACCACTTGACCGCCGACATCGTCGATTAGGCTTGCAAGGGCGATAGCCGCCCCAACACTGGCGGTACCAATAATGTTATGCCCGCATCCATGGCCGATCTCCGGTAAGGCATCATATTCCGCTAAAAACCCAATCACTGGACCGGTGGAGTGGGAGGACTTTTTCCGGGCTATAAAACCAGTCGGGTGTCCGGCAACGCCGATTTCAACGGAAAATCCCTGGGATTCCAGCACCCGATAAAGGCGTTCGGAGGCATAAAATTCTTTATTGCCAACTTCGGGGTGATCATGAATATCATGACTCACTTGAATTAAATCATTTTTCCGTTCTTCAATCCAAGCGAAAATTTGCTTTTTGGTTTCATCAACCTTTAGGGAGTTGCTCATAAATTATGCTTCTTTCCAAGATATTTATCTCTCTTCTATCACAGAACAGGTTGAAGTTTCCGGTATTAAAATGTAGGAATTAAAGCACCCTGATAAATCTCTCGGATTGCTTTTTTAACATCGCCCGAACGATATGCTTTTACCACCTTTTTATAGAGTGGGTTATCCTTATCCTCTTCCCGAGCAACAATAATATTGATATAAGGTTTGGAAGTCTCTAATTTTGCATTCTCCAGATAGATAGAATTTTTGATCGGCGACAGCTTTGCATCAATGGCAATCCCACTGTTAATCACCGCAATATCCACATCGGGCAGAGATCTCGGGATTTGAGGAGCAACTAATTCAATAATTTGTAGATTTTTGGGATTGGCAACGATATCCTTAACCGTCGGTAACAACCCCGCCTCTTTGTTGATTTTAATCAAACCGGCGCTTTGCAGCAGGAAAAGAGCTCTTCCGCCGTTGGAAGCATCATTGGGGATGGCAACTTTGGCTTCGTTTTTGAGATTCTTCAGCGACTTTAGTTTGACAGAGAAAATTGCCATAGGGGCCAGTACGGTTTCGCCAATTGGAACTATTTTGAGATTACGGTCCGCTTTAAATTTGTTAAAATAGGCATAATGTTGGAATGCATCCAAATCAATTTCTTTTTCGGCTAATGCCAAATTGGGGCGAATATAATCGGAAAAACTTATCACCTGAAGATCGATGTTTTCTTTGGCCAGTTTCTCTTTAACGATATCCCAAATCCGATGGTCATCACCGGTTATTCCCAATTTGATGGTTTGTTTTTGAGCATCGGCCGCCACTTTGGTTATGTTGGATGATAAAAAAATATTGAACGACAAAATCAATGCTACTGTTAAAAAAATAATTTTTTTCATGATCGGATTCTCCTCTGTTGTTTAATTTGTTTAGTGAGTGACTGATTTTAATAAAAAATCCCCGATTCCCTGGACCACATTCACCAATATAAGCAGAATGATGATCGTAACAACCATTACATCAGTTTGAAAGTATTGATACCCGTAACGGATGGCGAAATCCCCAAGCCCACCTCCTCCAACTGTTCCCGCCATAGCCGAGAGGCCTATCAGACTAATGGTTGTTATGGTAAGGGTATAGATGATTCCTGGTAATCCCTCCCATAACATTACCCGATACACAATCTCCATCGGGCTTGAACCCATGGACTGAGCAGCTTCAATAATTCCCTTATCGATATGTAATAGGGCGGACTCAATTTGACGGGCGATAAAAGGAGCGGTACCGAAGATCAGCGGCACAAGCGCGCCCTTTGTTCCGATAGTTGTACCCACAAAAAATCGGGTTACCGGGATAATGGCCGCCAATAAAATAATGAAAGGTATTGAACGCAGAATATTAATTATTTTGCCGATGATGTTATTGGCGATAGGATTTTCTAAAATTCCACCTTCCCGGGTTACCACCAAAATAACTCCCGTAGGAATTCCGATCATGGTGGATATAATCCCCGATACCAGGACCATGAATAATGTTTCAGATAGCGCTTTGAGCATATCCGGATACAAGTTCATCACATTGGGCATTAGTGTTTTGAGTATTTCCACCATCATTGATCACCTCTACTGAAATCTGCTGTTGTTTTAGATATAATAAAGCCTTAAAGACATCCTGCCGCCTGCCGCTGAACTTGATCGTCAGATGACCCACCGCTACTCCCTGGATCATTTCAATGTTTCCATACAAAATACTGACATCAACCGTAAACATTCGTGTTATATTGGATATAAAAGCCTGAGCCGTATTGTTTCCCATAAAAACAATTTTGGCGATAGTTTCATCTTTTTTAATTGATTCCGCAATATCCCCGGTTTTCAGCACTTCATTGGTTTGATCCCACCGAAACACCGTGGTAATAAAGTCCTTGGTCACTTGGGCCTGGGGATTGGAAAAAATCTGCAACAGATTTCCGGTTTCAACGATTTTACCATTTTCCATGACAGCGACTTGATTGCAAATTTCCTTAACCACTTGCATTTCATGAGTAATAATCACGATGGTGATCTTAAATTTCCGGTTGATATCTTTCAAAAGTTTTAATATCGATTGGGTAGTCTGGGGATCCAAAGCCGATGTCGCTTCATCGCACAAGATTACTTCCGGATCATTGGCTAGTGCTCGGGCAATGGCCACTCTCTGTTTTTGACCGCCACTGAGCTGTGATGGATAAACCTGAGATTTTTCGCCAATACCGACGATTTCCAAGAGATTGAAAACCTTGGCCGCTATCTCTTTTTTGCTTAATCCTTTTCTTTTTAAGGGGTATGCAACATTCTCAAATACAGTCCTGGAACTCATCAAATTAAAATTTTGAAAGATCATGCCAATTCTTTCCCTTGTTTTTCGAAGTTCCCGCGGTGACAAGGAAGTAAGTTCCTGGCCATTCACTTTTACAGAACCGGAGGTTGGCCGTTCCAGTAGATTCATACAACGAATCAGGGTGCTTTTTCCAGCCCCGCTGTAACCAATAATACCGAAAATTTCTCCGGCCGGAATATGTAGACTTACCCCTTTTAATGCCTTCACTTGATGATTTTTGGCGATGGAATAAGTCTTTTTGACGTCCTGTAGTTGTATCACAAAGTTTCCTCCATCTTTCTTTAGTAAACTTATTTCCTTGTATTCCTATTAAATTACTATGTAATATAATATTACGTCCCCGCAGGGACTTTGTCAATCATTTCAACCCAAAATATTTCTTAAATTTCCCGAAACCAAGAAAAAACTTACCTACCGCTCACAATACTACTTAGCAAATCTTCGATCAACCGCAAGCCACCCCGATAACCGGTGTAGCCACGGTCAATCACCACCCGGTTAGCCACAGGAAAACTCACGCTAAGATGGGCGGCGCCGATATTTTGAGCGAATTCCCGATCCAAGGAACTACCCACTACAAACGCAGGGGAAAAAGCATGGTAATATTTCT
This sequence comes from Bacillota bacterium, assembly GCA_023392595.1. Lineage (GTDB taxonomy): Bacteria > Bacillota > UBA4882 > UBA8346 > UBA8346 > UBA8346. The sequence goes on from JAEVYU010000053.1 coordinate 38,151, forward strand.
GGCTTTTAAATTCCGGCCAGCTTTGCTTAAAATGCCTGATGACCTCGCTGGTATCGGTTTCAAAGACCACCTTTGGTTTAATCCCTGAATTCAGATGAAACCGCGATGCCAGCAATTTTTGTTGTTGTTCCTCACTCAATGGATCGGTCATTACCACCAACTCCGGCAACCAACCTAAGTCATCCGCTAGAAACCTGGTGATTGCCACCGCATAGTTAACATCTCCTATCACTACCGCATACCGTTGCAGGTCAAGATCATTGTAAGCCTCAATTAGAGGTTCCAAATAAAAATAATACTTTTGCTGTTCTTGGGCGATCAGAGGATCTGTTACAGAGGGATCCAACGTTAAAGCCGCGCTCACTTGTTGCAGGAACTGATCGGTAGCCGCTGGTCCGATAGGAAGCGGTAAATGAATGTAGGGCGTGCCGTAAATTTCCTGAAATACTTCAGCGGCTTCAATGCCGTAGACATCGGAGAGGATGATATTTAATTCGGCCTGGGCGGCTTCCCTGATATCATGTAAAGAGTCTGCCGGGGTAAAAAAACTATTGACTTCCAAACCCAGTTTTTCCAGCAGAGTTCTCACACCCTCAAGATTACCGCGCCAGAAAACATCCATAAAGGGAACCACCCCCCATACATTCACCCGTTTTCTGACTTTTGGCAGATCCTTTTGTAAATAGTTTTTAAATAAAGCTTGAAGCACCAGATCATAGCCATAATATGAGTTTCCCTTAAATCCACCCGTCTCCGCATGAATAATCGGTACCCCTTGACTTTGGAACTCATGGACCACAGCCTTTACATCATCCCCGATCACTTCGGTAACGCAACCGGTAATCACAAAATAAAGATCACCTTCCATAACTTCCAACGTGGTCCGAATCTCCTCCCGAAGCCGGTCAAGACCGCCAAAAACGACCTCCTTCTCTTGGACATTGGTGCTGGGAACGGTTAAAGCGCCGCAATGGCCGCCGACCTGCAATCCGCTACCGCCGTTCTGAGCCCAGGTAATATTGCCGGCACACCCGGGAGCGGCGTGCAAAATGGGAATCACACCCGGCAGGGCGGTTAAAGTCTCCATCGCGCCCCCCAAGGCACAAAAATAACGGGGCCGCTCAATAAACTCAGCCATCACTTTGACCTCCCTGGCTTTTGATATAATGAAAGGGATTCCTCTGATACCAATTCTGAGAGTAGGGCAGTGTCAGATGTTCACTGAGATTGCGGTTTAAGCTGGGGTTATTTAACTGACGGTATAAGCGCCGGGCTAGTTCATAAGCTCCCTTATAACCGATATAATTGAAACCAGTATTATAAATCACATGAGTGGCGATGCCAAGTTTAGAGGCTGTGGCATTACCGTTCCAGTGTCCCAGAAAAAGATCGGGTTTCAACTTTTTCAATAAATTAGCCTCTTCAAATGGCTGGGCATTGGCGATGTTTACCGGGAAATCTCCCGGGCAAATCGAAGCCAGCTTTTGGTATTCCAGCTCGGCGAATTGATCATGATGAAAGGAACGGATCCCGCATATTTCGAATCCCAATTCCGTCAAAAGATAACCGTTGGCAAAAGCACGGATTTCTCCGGCGCTGATAAAGACTTTTTTTCCAGCGAAAACCGGTTTGAATTCTCTCAACGCTGTTTGCAAATCGGCCTCTTCCTGGCGGATTAATTTCTCAGCTTCTTCTTCCAAATGGAAAAATGCCGCCACCTCCCTCAGCCAGTCACCGGTATTTTGAATCCCGATCGGCATGTGCTTTAGGATATAAGGCACACCGTACTTTTCCTGTAAGTGCTTTAGGAAATAATCATCATGAGTAGGGCAAGTACTGATGGAGAGTGCGGCCTGCGTGACTTTATACATCTCCTCGGGCTTTGTAAAAACCGGAAACACATTGACTTCCAATCCCAAAGCATTGAGCAACCGGATTAATTCAAGTTCATCGACTCGCCCCATGGATGAGACATTCATCAAATTTACAGTCCGGCTGAAACGGTATCGTTCTTTGAGTTCTTCCAATTCATCTGCAATCAGCCCCAATGTTTTCTCCGGCTGATCCATCAGATTCCGTCCAATGCTGTGGTAAACCGCGTCATAGGCGGTCGCCCAGATTTTGGTTTTAAAACCTTCGCAATGAACCGGTAATATTTTCGCGTTTATCTCTGGCTGCAAACGGGCGGCGAGGCCATCGATATCATCGCCAATAATTCCTGGTACACAACCGGCCACCACGATAATTGTTGCCGGCCGGTAACGTTGATCGGCTTTCCGTATCGCCCCCTCCAATTTACTTTCACCGCCGTTTACCACTTCGCTTTCATTGAGTGCGGTGGAAAGCCATAAGGCATCTTTAGTCCGGCCCCAACGAATGGCACCACCCGAACGGACGTTGGCATTTTGAGAAAGACTGCATGAACCGCAACCAATCGCCCCATGAAGTAAGACCACACTATCGGGGATACTGTTTAACATGGCTAAGCCTGGTAGAAGCAAGCAAATCGACCCTTGGGTGAAGCTACGTTCCTGGCTATCCAGGCAGCATCCTTTGCCCTGTTTCGCCAAACTACAAATGCTTCCTCCATAGGTAATAGAGGCGCCCAAACGTTCCTCTCGTTTGGGCGGTTCTTTTTGATCCAAATAACTCAAGGTACTCCCCCTATTCTATTGAATGTGATAGTGATGGGCTGTATCTCTCATCGCCTGAATATTCTCAAGCGGCACTCCCGGCGGGATATCGCAGCCGGGCATTACAATATAACCCGGTATGGCCGAAGTCTTATTAATACAATCAAGGCAGCACTCAGCTACCAAATCCGGATTTGCATTCTGCATGACGGCGACCGGATTTAGATTCCCGGAAAAAGCCATTCGACCGCCAAGGGTCTCTCGAGCTTTCCCCAAATCCACTTTGTAATCCATGGATAATAAATCAGCGCCCGTTTCCGGAATCAAGTCAAGCCGGTTGGTGATATTGCCGCAAATATGGATGCAAACAAACACCCCTTTTTGTTGCAGTCTGCTTACAACTTTCTGGAGATGAGGGATTACAAACTCCTGAAACTGGTTTCTGGAGATCAGGTCGCCGGAAGCCGAAGGATCGGCAATGGATACAATTTCAACCCCGTTATCGATGAATAATTTCAAATAACGATAGCATAATTCGGCAGTGAAATCTAAAATTGCCAAAACAGCGTCCCGATCTTTGTATATGCTCCGCATCAATTTTTCAACACCATAAATATGCCCGGCCAAAGTGAATGGCCCCCATTGGCTGGCTCCCACCAACACCTGCTTACCAAGGGCCTTGGCAACAATCCGGGCGGTGCTCAAAAGATTTTGAATTCCCGGTTCTTCCGGTAAGTTTTTCAGCGGCAATTTTTCTACTTCGATAACTTTATCGATGAGTGACGCCTGGATATCGGGTGCTCCGCGGGCACGGAATTTAATGGATCCCCCCAGAGCCCGGATGGCTAGATTGTGATACCCGGAACCCGGCCAGACAATATCCGATTGAACCAGCTCCTGGGTATCGATAATTATCTCGGCAGCCAACTCCGGTTGATTCAAAATCTCCCGCAAAGAAAAACTCCGGCGGTTCATTGTCCAAACCCCGCCGGATAAAAGGGCCACCGGCAACCTTGGGGTCCTTTCCAATTTTAAAGCCCTAGTGATGATTTCTTTGGAATTCATTCCCTGAACCCACCTTTTTACTTTCGTTAATCATAACGATTTCAGCTCACAAAACAGCTGATGGAGAGATTTCTTCGGCCAAATCCTGAATGCGGCCGGTTTCATTCTCAACCGTTTTGGAGGATCCATTCCCGTTTTGCAATAATTGCCATACCTTATGCCTAATCCAGTTAAAGTCGGGCGAGGAACGAATATCTCCCAAGCGTCTGGGTCGTGGGAGCCCGACCTTGACAATTTCCTTGATGGTGCCTGGATTAGCGGACATAACCGCCACCCGGTCCGCCAAAAAAACCGCTTCATCAATGGCATGGGTAACAAAAACAATGGTTTTGTGAGTCTCTTCCCAAATACGCAACAATTCATCTTGTAAAATCTCCCGTGTCTGGGCATCCACCGCAGCAAAGGGTTCATCCATCAGTAATACTTCCGGATCATAGGCTAAAGCCCGGGCAATAGCGACCCTTTGTTTCATCCCCCCGGACAATTCGTAAGGAAACCGGTCTTCAAAACCTTGTAATCCCACTAGGTTGATGTATTCCTGGCTTATCTTCAGCCGTTGCGGTTTGGCGATACCCTTGATCTCCAAACCAAACGCAACATTATCCCGTACAGTTCGCCAGGGAAAAAGGGCATAACCTTGAAGAACGATGCCGCGATCAAGGGCCGGACCGGTAATCAATTTGCCATCAATCCTGATTTCCCCGGAAGAGGGATGATTCAACCCGGCTAACATGTCTAAAAAAGTAGATTTTCCGCAACCGCTCGGTCCCACAATCGTCAGAAATTCACCCTGTTCAACGGTTAGATTCAAATCATCGAGGGCCGCAAATTCTTTGGTGCCTTTCCCTTCCCTACGGCGGACATGAAAAATTTTATGAATATTGCGGGCGGTTATTTTCCCCTCTGTTTTCTCCGGGTCAAGCGTTGTTTGTAAACTGCTGGCTACGTTGGCCATTTAAACTTCATCCTTTCTCGAAAATTCATCCTCAAAAATTACTTCTCCTCAAATTTGTGAGTGAGCAAATCCGCAACTTTGATTTGCCCCTTTTTCAGTTTCTTATTGTTGACCAGGTCATCGACCCAGAGCTGTACGTCTTTCTCGGGAATAACAGTGGATGTGGCATAATAATGGCTTCCGGTAGCGGTAACGCCAATAAAGTCCGAGGTTATTTTAGATGCTTCCTCGGGGTGCTCATTGGCCCAGATTTGAGCCTTTTTCATCGCCCGGGCGAATCGGTGAACCGTATCGGGATGTTTAGCAACAAAATCGTCGGTGAAATAATATAAATTGAGTCCGGCGGCTTCGCCCAGTCCGGAATCGGATGAATCCCCAATCAATGTCAAACCGGAGTCGGCAGCCAATTTATAAAAAGGCGGATGTACGCAAGCGATATCAATGCTGCCTTGTTCAACTGCCTGCAAGGCGGCTTGGTCCGTATCAAAATTCACAAAATCCAGTCTTTTACGGCCTATCCCATATTTATCAAAAACAACGCTGGCAATAAAGGTTGAGCAATTTGGGGCCAGACCATTTTGGGTAATTTTTTGCCCTTTTTTGTATTGAATTAAGTCCTTCCAACTCTTAATACCGGTGCTTGGTTTGACGAACCATCGCATATGGCGGAATCTGGAATCGACCTTAGGGTCGGTGGGTTCGATGATCGAACGTCCGATAGCTTCGATCTTGGCCCCGCCCGCTACATAAGTAGCCAATAAGTTGGGATGGGCTTCCGCAAAATCATTATTCCCGTTGAGAATGGAAGGCAGAACTTCCGTAGTCTTCAACTCTCCGGTATAAACGATCTTCAATCCTTCTTCCTTATAAAATCCCAATTTATCGGCAACCAAGATGGGTGTGGAAGTGCAATTTTTCCGGGTATATGTTTTTATCGGAATCAAATTTTTTTCATCTTTAGCGGAATCGGATGCCGCCAAGACCTTTGAATGAATTCCGACATACCCTCCAACACCTATGGAAACAGTTGCAACCAGAGTTAGTAATCGACCCGTCCAACTTGTAGTCATTCTTTCCAATATCATGTCATCAAGACCTCCTATTTTTAAATAATGAACTGTGCTCATTTTTAATTAGACCACTATTTAAACTCTAGTAAAACGTTCGCTAAATAACTACCTTCGGTTATGAAGGTTTTAGTTTACCTGAAAAGAATTTTCTTTCCAAACCAGGAAATGTCTTTCCAGTTTGGTGAATAACCCATTCATGATCACGGCAAGTAGCGTAATAAAAAGAATGATGCCGTACATCAGAGGAATTTGGTAGGCCTGGCTCGATGAGAGATAATACCAGCCTAGCCCCTGGCTTGAACCCATCATTTCAGAAGCAATGATCATAAAGAACGCCAATTGGGCACTGATCTTAATGCCGGTAAAGATATTGGGAACCGCCCAAGGCAGGATTACTTTTAAAAAAACTGTCTTGCGGTTGGCCCCCATGGAGCGGGCTGATCTGACCATATTGACGTCAATACTTTTAGCGCCGGCGGCCGTATTAAAAAGCAGGGGCCATTGAGTTACCCAAAAAATCACCATGATTTTTTCAAAATTACCAATCCCGAAAAGAATCATAAAAACCGGGAAAAGTGCAAAAGGATTAAGTTTTTCCAGCATCCGTAAAAAAGGCAGCAATGCTTTTTCCACCGTTTTAAAATAAGTGCCAACTACAAAGCCGGCGGGAATGGCTAAAACCACTGCCAGTAGGAACCCCGTTCCTGCCCTTCCAACACTCACCAGCATATGGGAAAAAAGTTCCCCCGATGCCGCGGAGTCGATCAAGGCTTGCAAAACCAGAGTCGGCGGAGGTATAACGGCACTTATTACCAGGCCGGTTCTTGAAGCAAATTCCCAAAATCCAAAAAATAATAGAACCGATAAACTTCCAAACATAAAATTTTTCAAAGAAATACCGAAGTTCTGCATGGGAAACCAACTCTTTCTATGTGACTTTTATCACTGGGTTCAGAATATTTTTTCCGGAGCCACCTCCTTCCAAATAATGACCTTCCTCTCTAGCCACTCCAGAAAGTAATTGATTCCAAGGCCAATCACTGCAATTAAAATAACAGCCAGATAAATTCGGGGAATAAACCCCATGTTGGTGGAATTATGAATCAGCCAACCAAGACCGGCATTGGCTCCCAAGGTCTCCGCCCCGATAAGCATCATAAAACTGATGGTCATTCCGGTTCTCATTCCGGTTAAGATTGAAGACAGTGCACCGGGAATCACCACCTTCCAAAAAATGGTGAAAGAGTTTGCTCCCATCGATTTGGCGCCTTTAATTAAAATGGGGTCCACCTGCCGCACCCCCAGGATCGTGGTAAACAGAATCGGCCAAAAAGCAGCCCATAATATCACCACCAGGATTCCGGTTTCTCCGATCCCGAAAATAACCACAAAGACCGGGAATAATATAAAGGCTGGCACTTGAGCTAGAAAATTTAATAATGAATTTAAAAACCTGGCTATTAGCGGAAAAGCCCCGCCCAAGATAAATCCAATCGGTAAAGCCAAGGCGCTTGCCAATAAAAAACCTGTCAGGATCCTTTTCAAGCTCACGATGATATCAAGGAAAAGTTGCCAATAAGTAACCTGACTGGCTGCATTCAAGACTTCGGAAAACGGTGGCACAAAATGAGGATTTGCCCAGCCAATCCTGGGCGCTAGTTCCCATAATATAAAAAAGCCAATAACGATATAGATACTGATTAATTTTTTATTGATTCCATTGAGAAATTTAAACATCCATCTCCACCTCCTTTCTTCTAAAAATGCATCCAAAATCGTATTTTTCTCAGTTGAAATTTTCAGGATTGAACGGATACTGTCCAAATTTACGGGCGGCTTCTCTTAGGGCATGAATGTTTTCCGGCGGGGTCAGAATCGGTAAACCACATCCCAAAGCTAAAATATAACCCTTGGGGTTGTCGTAAGCTTTTCCAAGGCATTCCTTGGCATTTTTCTCCACATCCAAAGGTTTACCCAAATACATGGTCTCGGTGGGTTTGATATTACCTACCAGTACCACTCGATCTCCAACTGCCTGCTTAGCATCGGCCAGGTCAACCTGATTATCAATACTTAGCATTCCAGCACCCGTATCGGCCATTTCTCTCCAAATCCCTTTGGTATTACCGCATATATGTAATGAAGGAGCGGGTTTCCCGGCATTTTTGATAAAATCAACCAGCTCTTTCAGATAGGGTAATGCGAATTCCCGGAACTGTTTCTGGCTGATTAAGCTTCCGGAAGCTGTTGGTTCAGCAATACTGAATGATGCATCGAGCTTCGCCGCTTCTTTCACAAAAGCAATAATACTATCCACTGAGAGTCGAAGCAGTCGATGAGCAAATTCGGGATGTTTATATAAATCGCGCATGAATTTTTCAGTCCCCCGGATATTGGCTGCTGTAGTAAACGGTCCAGGTACACCAACCGATACCGGAATCTCGCTGCCCAGTTTTTCAATGAGAATTTTATTGGCTTTCAGAATATTGGCTAATCTTGCGGCTTTTAACGGATCGGGAACCGCCAGCCGGTCCAAATCAGAAAATTCTTGGACTACAAATTCTGAAACAAAAGGAGCTCCTTGATCCGGAAAAGTTAGTTTACTGCCGATAGCCTCTGCTATTCCTCCCAGTCCAGGCCCCACTCCCGTACCTTCCGTTTGATAAGTATTAAAGGCGGCAACCTGAGCTTCGACAGCCTTTTCAACGGAGAGATGCAATTCGGAAACTTTAGCTTCAATCAACCTGGCGGCATGATCGCCGATAAAAAGATTACAAGGAATCCGGTCATAAGGTTTTCCTTCCAGAAATGCCTGAAGTCGTTCTTTGGCTGTCATTTGATCGGCTTTTACCTCAATACTACCCATTACTTTGCCTCCATCCGGCCTAGCCTCTTCACCAGGTTCGCTTTGGATTAAAAAATAAGGCCACAATCCGCAAGGGACTATGGCCTCTAGTTTTCTAGTCAGACATATTATACTATTCCAATAAGTTTAATTATATTTTAAATCCCAGTCTATGCTTTGTCAATTCCATTTTTTAATAATCACCAGTGAATATTTGGCATTCGTTTTTCTATTTTGATTCAGAAAACCCAGAATCTTTATACACCAATTGCAATTTTCTGTGCCGTATCGTTGATAAGTTTCCTTACGGTCTCCTCGGTCCGAATATCACTTTCCGGACCCACGCCCAGTGCCCGAATGGTATACACATGGCTAAAACCGAGGCGGCCAAAAATCCGGGTATATTTGGTAACGATATCATCAAATACTTTTCCATCCGGATTTCCCTGAGGTAAAATAAATACTAGGGTTTTTCCAGGCTCTAACCGGCTGGAATTGGGATTGGTTTTATAATCCGGTCTAAAATAGGAGTAACACCGATCAATCAGTCCTTTGGTTTGAGCAGTGATGTCACCAAAATAAACTGGCGAGGAGATCAGTATCACATCCGATTCTTCAACCTCTTCCAGAACTTCCGTGAGATCATCCTTGACTGCACAGTGATCCAATTTGGTTTTACAAGCCATACACCCTTGACAACCTCGGTAATTTAGTTTGTTTAGTTCAAAAGTATTCATTTGGGCTTCCGTTGTCTGCAGATCTTCCAGAAGTATCCGGGCGATGGTGGCGCTGTTTCCGGTCGAATGCGGACTGCCGATGATATTAGTGATTTTCAACGTAAATTGTCTCCTCTCTCGTATTTTATTTTAATGAATGGGATTTCCCCTCATTTCATTATATAATTTTTGGGCAATTGTAATACCCAATAATCTTGGTGAATCACAAAGAGATGTTTTTCCTGTTTTAAAATTACAGATTCAAACAAAAGACAATGCTTGATCCAAATCGTTGGTTAAATCAGCCACGTCCTCAATTCCAACTGATAATCGTACAAGATTGTCATAAATTCCGTTTTGCTCGCGAATTTCTTTTGGAATTGAAGCATGCGTCATCAAAGCCGGGGCTTCAATTAGACTTTCCACCCCGCCCAAACTTTCAGCCAGCGAAAATAACCGGGTATTTTCCAAAAATTTAATTGTAGCGGCGGAATCACCTTTCAGGAAAATCGTAATCATTCCGCCAAAATCCGTCATCTGTTCGCTGGCGATTAACCGATAAGGATTCATGGCCAACCCGGGATAAAGCACTTTTTCTACTTTGGCATGCTGTGCCAAAAATTCAGCGATGATTTTAGCATTTTGGCAATGGGCGCGCATTCTCACGGCTAACGTCTTTAAGCCGCGCAATAACAAAAAAGAATCAAAGGGCGACAGGATAGACCCAACGGCATTTTGTAAAAATTTTATTTTGGGTATTAATTGGTCATGATTGGTAACCACAATACCGGCGATAATATCCGAGTGTCCATTCAGATATTTGGTGGCCGAATGGACTACGATATCAAAACCAAATTGTAAAGGTTTTTGGAGATAGGGCGTTGCAAAGGTATTGTCACAAACACTGATTAAATTATGTTTTTTGGCCAGGCCGGCGACTTTTTTCAAATCGATGATTTTCAATAAAGGATTGGTTGGAGTTTCCACCCAGATCATTTTGGTGTTCGGTTTGATATTTGCCGCGATCACCTCCGGTTCAGTCATATCTACATACGATACTTCAAGTTGATTGAGATCCTTTTTTACTCGCTCAAAAAGGCGGAATGTTCCCCCATAAAGATCGTTGGTTGCAATAATGTGGGAACCGGGTTCAAGGGTGTCTATGATAGCCGACTCGGCAGCTAACCCGGAGGAGAATGCGAATCCGGCAGTTCCTCCCTCCAACGCAGCGATACACCTTTCCAAAGCAGCCCGGGTAGGATTACCGCTGCGCGAATACTCAAAACCCTTATGCTTGCCGGGACTTTCTTGTACGAAGGTTGAGGTTGCATAAATCGGGGTGATAATGGCGCCGGTGGCGCTATCCGGTTCCTGCCCGATATGAATTGATGTGGTGGAGAATCCGTATTGATCCATGTTTACTCCCCTATTTTAATTTTTTACGTAAATAATTGATATAATCCATCTTGGTGATTAAACCGTAAAATCGATTGGCTTTTTTTACAATGACTAAAAACCCTTGTTTTAATATAGCAATGACTTCGGATAACTCATCGTTACTTGACACGAAAATGATATCTTTGGACATATAATCCTTGACCGGTTGATTGAAAATCGCTTCAGCACCGTTTTCCACAGCCGTCAATATATCACACTCATCAATAATCCCGATAACATCATCGGCGGCGACCACCGGAATTTGTGAGATATCATACATTCGCATTTTGGAATGAGCAAGCAGTAAGGTATCCTCCGGCTTTACGGTAATTACGGTCCGTTCGGAGTATTTACGGGTAACCAAATCTTCGATATTCCCCTGGTGCTCATTCCGGATAAAGCCTTGATCGGCCATCCAAAAATCATTAAACATTTTGGTCAAATATTTATTACCGCTATCACAGACAAAAGTAACGATATTCTTGGTTTGGCGTTGTTCTTGGGCATATTTAACGGCGGCGCTAATGAGGGTTCCGCTGGAAGAACCGGCCAATATTCCTTCTTTCCGCAATAAGGTTCTGGCAGCTGCAAAACTTTCCTCATCACTGATGGAATAAGCTTTTTTTATTAGTGTCCCATCAAATTGAGCCGGTATAAAATCTTCTCCAATTCCTTCCACCAGCCAACTGCCGGCCGGCGGTAATTCATTTTTCTTTACATAATCTACCAAAACAGAACCCAAGGGATCGGCCAGGATAATCTCCAGATCCGGTTTAATTTTTTTAAAATAATTGGTGAGTCCTTTCAAAGTACCGGCTGATCCAACCCCTACCACAATCGCGTCAACCTGGTGTTCCGTTTGCTCCCAAATCTCCGGCGCGGTGGTTAATTCATGGGCCAATGGATTGGCCGGATTATTGAACTGGTTGATAAAAAATGAGTTCGGTGTCTCCCTGGCTATTCTTTGGGCATAATCTTGATAGTATTCCGGGTGGCCTTTAGCCACATCGGATCGGGTAATCAGGATCTCCACTCCCATAGCCTTTAAATGATTAATTTTTTCATTGCTCATTTTATCCGGAATCACCAAAATCAGCCGATACCCCTTTACGATAGCGGCTAAAGCTAGCCCGATTCCGGTATTTCCTGCTGTCGCTTCAACTAATGTATCCCCCGGCTTAATTTTACCTTCTTTCTCGGCCTGCTCGATCATGGACAGGCCAATCCGGTCTTTAATCGAACCGCCAGGATTTTGCGATTCCAGTTTTAAAAACAAACGGCAAAATCCTACATCAAAGCAATTTACCTCAACCAGCGGTGTATTTCCGATGAAATCAATTATTTTTTTTACTGAACTCATTCCAATCTATCCTTATCTTATATTTGCTCCAGGCCGATACGGATGGGGTACCCCCGTATTGGCACTTGATCATCACCTTTAGCTTATGTATGGTGAAACAAAATGTCTCTCGCGAAAGTAATTTTTCATGATAACGTCCGGACTGTAAGCCACCCCGCTAAAATAAATATGCTCTGGTAATTACCAAAGAATGATTTGTGCAGTCTTTTTATTTAAAAATATTGGGTTTGATATGGGATTAGCTCGATCCGAATTCTTTAAACCTCGTTTAATCATGGTTCTCACCTCCTGATGATCATTTTGATCCTTGTTATAAAAAAGTAAGGCCATATCCCTTTGATTTCGGATTATGGCCTCTAGTTTTCTAGTCAGGCATATCATAGTATTTAAATATGTTTAATTATATTCTAGATGACGGAATATCCTTTATCAATTATATTTTAAATAATTGCCAATTCATAATCAAGATTTATTTTTCCCCAGCACCGATTTATTGAAGCTTTAGGAGACATCTGAAAATTTATGGGCAGTATTGTTTGAATTTTTTTAAGTATGACGACATTTTAATTATTAGTCCACTCCTCCATAATTTTCTGTGCCAAATGGGCAAAATAACGGGCGGTAACAGCTAAGGCCTCCTCGGAAAGACAGTAGGCGGGATGATGCCATGCATATTCACCCGCTACACCCATCCATACAAAAAAGCCCGGAACCACTTCCTGATAAAGAGCAAAGTCTTCACCACCCAAGCTTCGTTCTGCTTCAACCACCTGGAGTCCTTCTTCCTGTGCCGTTTTTTTAACCAACGATGTAAAAATCGATGAATTAAAAACCATCGGAAGGTTTTCATGCCACTCAAACCGGATTTGGGCTTCATGGGCAGCCGCAATATCTCTGGCAATCTTGAGCACCAATTCGGGAATTTTTTCACGGACCTCTTTCTGAAAAGTGCGGACTGTGCCTTCCAAATGCGCTTCTCCAGGTATTACGTTCCAGGTATTGCCGGAAGAAAAACGAGTGACGCTGATTACGGCGTTATCAAAAGCACTGATTTTGCGACTGACAATCGTTTGCAGGGCCAATACAATTTGGCTGCCGACAACAATGGGATCAATACAATTCTCCGGCATGCCGGCATGGCCACTGATCCCGGTTACAGTAATTTCAAAACGATCGACACTGGCCATTAGCGCCCCTTCCCGTACCCCAATAACGCCCACCGGCAGATTGGGACGGTTATGGAATCCAAATGCTGCTTCGACTCCATTCAGGACGCCCTGTTCTATTAGCCATTTGGCGCCGGTAGCGGATTCCTCCGCCGGCTGAAATATAAAACGAACTGCGCCCCTTAAACGTTCTCTTTCTTGCTGCAAAAGAATTGCGGCACCCAACATAGCGGCTGTATGAAAATCGTGGCCACAAGCATGCATAACCCCGGGATTTTCGGACGAGAACTCAACCCCTGACTCTTCGGTAATGGGTAAAGCATCAATATCGGCTCGAAGAACAATGATCGGTCCAGGCAATTTCCCCCGTACTTCCGCCACTATACCGACTTTTAAAGTCAAACCCAATATATCGACCCCGTTATCCGACAACCATTGCCTGATTCGTCCGGTTGTTAGATATTCCTCCATGGAAAGCTCGGGAAAACGGTGCAACTCGCGGCGGTATTGAATTAACTGCTGTTGTAAATTCATCGAAAAATATTCCTTAATTCAGCATGAGTTTTTACTGGTACTTAAATTGCAATACGAATCATACTTACTTCCGATCCGACTTTCGGTCCATATGGCACATATAAACTATATCCCAACAATATCCCTCATGTCATCAATTTTTTTCATCAAATGAAGACACTTTCAAAATTTCCCCATTCCAAGTTCCTTTGACTGTAATCGCGATGTTATCTTTTTTAGTTGTTTTTTTCACATATTCCACAGCCCGCTTATGACCCTGGGGATCGAATTTATAAAACTTGAAAGAGCTGTTGGTTTGAGAAACCAGGATTCCATACCCGGTCGCAGCGCACGATTCCATTTGCAGGCACTTCAACGTATGCTTAGCCGGATCAGTCGTTCCACTGCAGCATTTATCAATCAACCATCCTGTTAATTCCACAACCACCGGGGCTTCTTTGATCTTTTCCGACAGAGCTGAAATTTTTAAAGGGCCTTCCTCCAATATACCTGTGGCTATAATCTGAATCCCGGCGTCCCTTTTAGTTTTAACCAGAATATCTTTGGCCAGTTCCTGACCCTTGGTGTCAAATTTATAAAATTTGTAGGTACCATCGGCTTGTTTGACGGAAACGCCATAACCGCTGGCGGCGCATTCCGGCATCAATATGCATTCTTTGGTGATCTTCTCCGGGTCATCATGCATATTTGCGGAATGAGCTGTTGTCAGATACCCTTCATAGTCTTGAGGCATTGCCATCGCCTCGACTTTAAACGCCGGATTCCAGCCGGACCCAACGCCGGAGATAGCCAAAGAAACTAATAATACCATCCATAAATAAAACCGTTTTCCTTTTCGTTCTATTTTTCTTCACTCCTTTCCTTGATTAACTATATTGCTAAACTGAAAAATCCGGAATAAAATTTTTCGGTTTAATCACCGGGGAGGGTTGAACATTATAGACTTTGGAGTATGGCGGCGTGGAATGGGTTAGCCAGACATTGCCGCCGATTTCCGAATCGTGTCCGATAACCGTATCACCTCCTAAAATCGTAGCACCAGCATAGATTATCACATTATCCTCAATATCTGGATGCCGTTTAATTTTCTTTATCGGGTTGCCTCCCCCATCCAGAGGAAAACTTTTCGCGCCCAGCGTTACTCCTTGATAGAGCTTTACATTCTTCCCAATCATACAAGTCTCGCCAATCACGACTCCAGTACCATGGTCGATAAAGAATGACTCGCCGATACCCGCTCCGGGATGAATGTCGATTCCCGTCAATTGGTGGGCATATTCAGTCATAATCCTGGGAATCAACGGAACTTCTTTTTGATATAATTCATGAGCAATCCGGTAAATACTGATCGCCTCAATTGCCGGATAACTTAACAAAATCTCTTCAGTTGAAAGCGCTGCCGGATCTCCATTATAAGCCGCCTGAATGTCGGTATGCAGTTTTTCCCGAATTTCCGGAAGCAATTTCATCAGCTGGATAGTTATTTCATGAGCCCGTTCTCCACATTCCGAACAACTATCCCGGGAATTTTTTTCCGGCTTGGTGCAAATATTGATAAATGCTTTTTGAATCAGCATGCTGAGTTCAACCGCAGCAATGCGCAAATTATTTCCAATCAAAATATTGACTCTGGTTTCATCGATCGGATATTTTTCATATACTCCGGGAAATAAAGCGGAGCGTATATGATGGAGAACTATATATACTCTTTCTTTTCCTGCAAATCCAATGGTTCTTTCTTTAAAAAAATGATTTTCATTGATATTTTCCAATGTTTTGGTAATTTCAGGCAAATCTTCGTTAAGCCATTGATTCAATAAAATATGATTCACCCCCTTATCCATTATTTAAATTTTAGTTCTTTAATATTTTCGACTACAGTAATTTTGCTTTTGATCATGCCCATCCAGCAAGTATAAACAATTTCCCCGGCTTCATGGGGTGTAAATTCAATTAAATTATCTCCGACCTGCAATTTTCGTTCGATTTTCAATTTGGGAATGGTGATTGTTTCATTGCACCCGTTTAGATTGTCGCGGTTAACTTTGATAATCCACCGGACCGGGATGGCCTTTTGAACCGCAATCGCAGGGAACCGATCAGATCGAATGGAGGTGGTGACCATTTGAAAGTTCCCTTCAAGGCGAGATATACAGGTGTCAGCACTGAGCACGTTTTGGTCTGGAAAAGCCTTCACTCCGGAAAGAGCCAGACCTCTTCCCATCATTACCACCCCAAGAATAATTACAAGAATGGCGCTGATTTTCAAAATCCAACCCGTATTATTTTTATTGAGCTTGGTAGAAAGAGCTCCAAAAGAAAATAATAACGGTACGGTTCCCATTGCAAAACTAAACATCGATAGCGCCCCAAAAACCACACTTCCGGTACTGAGGGCATAGAGTTGAACAATTTGTAACGGTCCGCAAGGCATCAAGCCATTCAGGATTCCGATAAAAAATGGTCCATAATGATGACTACGAATTTTTTTAAAGGCAAAAGCGGGCATACTTAAATTGAAACGCCTTAACTGGGGGAAAATACCTAAAAGGTTGATCCCCATGATCAACATAAATAAGCCCCCGATAAAGGGAACGATACCTTTCCAAATGCCCATCAAAGTAACAGCCTGCCCTATTCCCCCAATGATAGCTCCGACCAAAGTATAGGCAATCACCCGGCCCGAATTATAAAATAAAGTAGGATAAATCCATGGATAAATCCATGCTCCGGCCTTGTCTTTCTTCATTCCGGGTGAATCGTTGATAGTTTGGGAAATTATAATTCCACCGCACATTCCAAGGCAATGAAAGGAGGTTAATATTCCAAGTACAAACAACAAACCAAAACCGCTATGTTTTCCGAGTCTGGGAAGAAAATTTACATACTCCTGAAGCATCCAAAGTTTCTTCAAAAATTCCAAAACATTCAAATGGAATCCCAACATCACAATAATACTCATTCCTATCCTTTAAACTTTTTAAGGCTGAGGGAATTTAAAAGAACGGATACTGAACTTAACGCCATTGCCACAGCCCCAACCACAGGATTTAAATTGCCGCTGGCAGCCACCGGAATACCCAGTAAATTATAAATAAAAGCCCAAAATAAATTTTGCTTGATTTTTCTCATCGTCTGCCGGGCTAACTGAATAGCCGTTGGAATTGAAGTTAAGTCATCCTTCAAAAGTACGATTCCGCCCGTTTCTATCGCCACATCCGAACCGCTTCCCATTACCAATCCAACATTGGAGGTAGCCAAGGCCGGAGCATCATTGATGCCATCGCCAACCATTGCCACGATCCGGCCCTGCTTTTTCAAAGCTTCGATTTCCGCAGCTTTATTTTGGGGCAAAACTTCAGCAATGATTTTTTGAATTCCGATGCGATTCCCGACTGCCCGGGCGGTTTTCCGGTTATCTCCAGTAAGCATGAAAACCTCGATGCCCATTCTTTCGAGAGTGACCACGACTTCCTTCGCATTTGGTTTTATCTGGTCGGAAAGAGCGATGATCGCCGCCAATTTTTGATTGATCCCAAACAATACTGCTGTTTTCCCTTCTTCATAAAGAGCAGAAATTCTGGCCTCGGCTTCCTTGGTATTTATCCGGTTTTCTTCCATCCAACTCGGAGTGCCTATCCAAATGGATGCTCCGTCAATTTCGGCATAAACACCTTTTCCGGGAACCGCTTCGAACTTTTGCGCATCAAGAGTTTCCTGATGAATTTCGGATTTTCCCTTGTGATAGATAGCCTTTCCCAAGGGATGTTCGGATTGTTTTTCAGCAATCGCCGCCATTTTCAATACTGTAGCTTCATTCAGTAAGCGATTCCCCGTGGGGAGGAGAATAATGTCTGTCACTTCCAGTTTCCCGGTGGTAAGCGTTCCGGTCTTGTCGAAAACAACCGTATTGATTTTGCTTGCAGTTTCCAGTTCCTCACCGTTTTTGATCAATATGCCTCTTTGAGCGCCTTTCCCCATACCAACCATCAAAGCGGCGGGTGTTGCCAAACCCAGCGCACAAGGGCACGAAACTACCAAAACCGCCACTGCATAAAGAATGGGTTTATCAATCACGAAAAAGGTTTGATGGTAAATGACAAAATACCAGAATAAAAAGGTGAAAAGCGATATCGTTAACACCACCGGAACAAAATAACCGCAGACCCGATCGGCAATTTTTTGAATCGGAGCTTTACTGGTTTGAGCTTCTTCGACCATGGCGATAATACGCGACAATACCATTTGCTCCCCGACACCGGTAACCCTGAATGTAAACGAGCCAAAACGGTTCAACGCTCCTCCAGTCACCATGTCCGAGGCTTTCTTGTCGACAGGTAAACTTTCGCCGGTCAGCATTGATTCATCAACTGCCGAGTATCCTTCGACAATAACCCCGTCCACGGGAATCTGCTCACCGGGTTTTACCTGGATAAGATCACCAAGGCGAACGTTTTCAATTGGAATAGGTGTTTCAATTCCATCTCGCAATACCCGTGCCGTCTTCGGTTGGAGAGCGATCAAACTTTGGATTGCCCGGGATGTTCTTCCCCGCGCCATCAATTCCAAATATTTTCCCAGTAAAACCAGAGTGATAATCACTGAAGAAGCTTCAAAATAAATATTTTTCATCCCCAGTACGACTGTATAAGACTGGAAAAGTGAAATATATAAACTATAGAAATAAGCGGCGGTTGTTCCCAGAACTATCAGTAAATCCATCGTGGCTTTTTTAACGCGTAACGCATAAAAGGAGTTTTTGTAAAATCGAAATCCCAGGACAAACTGAACCGGAGTTGCCAAGATTAGTTGTAACCGCCAGTCATGCAAACCTGAAGCCTTGTATCTTAAATATTCCACAAAAGTTCCCCACTGAGTTTGGCTGGCAGGATCAAAAGTGTCATGACAAAAACCGAGTCCCCCCAGAATCATGGCTAACATTAAAGGTAAACTGAAAATAATCGCGAAAATCAATTGACGTAGCAAATGTTTTCTTTCGATTTCACCAGGATCCGCCGATGGTTGGGTCCCTAATATTCGATCATTTTCCGCCACCGAAAATCCCAGATGTTTAACGACTTTTTGAATATCCGGTAAATTGACTTTAGTGTTTTCATATTCCAAAATTGCTTTTTCGGTTGCATAATTCACTTTAACCTTTGTAATCCCATCCAGGTTTTCCAGGCTTGATTCAATCATGGCCGAGCATAAAGCACAAGTCATGCCGAATATCTTGAATGAAACTTTCTCAACCATGGTCCCGCCTCCCGGAAAAGTGAAATAATTAATTGCTGCTAACTGCTTCTGCCCCCGGATCCTTAACGGTTAATACACTTTTATCGATATACGTAAAGGGATCTTGCTGATACCAATCTTCAAAATACGGTAAACTGGTGTTCTCAGCCAAATTACGGTTAAAGACCGGATTCTTAAGTATTCTCACCAGTCTGCGGGCTAGTTCAAAAACTCCATTATAGCCCATATAATTAACTGTTTGACCGAAAATGGGGAATACCGGGATGCCTTGCTTAGCGGCCCAGCCATTGCCTCCAATATGGCCGACATAAATATCCGGTTTCAACTTTGCCAGCAAGTTGGCTTGCTCAAAAGGTTGGCCGGTTGCAATATTAAAAAGGACTTTGTCATCCAGGTTCAGATCATTCAAAAAATCGTCGCCAAATTGGTCATAATGATAACCCTTCATTCCCACCACTTCCAATCCCAGTTCCACCAAAGAACTGGCATTAGCAAGGGTTCTGATTTCTCCGCCGGCTAGAAAGACCCGTTTTCCCTTGAGAATCTCCCGGTAAGGAGCTAGTGCGGTTTCCAATTCCCTCGTTTCCGCTTCAATGAAACGTTCAGTAATATCTTCAATTTTAAAGAATTTCGCAATATCCCGCAGCCATTTGTTAGTGTTCATAATCCCGATCGGAATGGCCCGTAATACAAAGGGGATACCAAACTGGGTTAACAAATGACCCACGAAATAATCATCATGCGTGGCGCAAATACTGACATTTAAGGCAGCCTCGGACACGGTCTCAAAATCATCGGGATGCGCATAACAAGGAAGAAATCTGGCATTTAAGCCCAGCGCTTTGACCAAGCGTGTCAATTCATCCTCATCAAATCGGCTCATGGACGAGACGTTCAAAATATTGACAGTCTTACTTCGTCTGTACTTTTCGGTTAACTCTTCCAGTTCATCAGGGATTACCCGTTGTTCTTCTTCGCGGACTCCTACCAAATTGCGCAATATGCCATGATAAACGGCATCGTAGGCGCTGGCCTGAATTTTCGTTTTAAAACCTTCACAATGGACTGGAACAATTTTAGCAGTTACTTCCAGCTGAAGCTGGGCCAGGATTCCGTCCAGATCATCGCCGATTAACGCTGGTACGCAGCTATTGGCAACCACGATAGCACTGGGGCGGAATTCACGATCCGCATAAAGTACCGCTTCTCGAAGTTTGGCTTCACCGCCTTTGATGACGTCCGATTCATCAAGATTTGTATTGAGCCAAATCAAACCGGCAGCTTTCGAATCCCGGAGTTTTTGAAAATTCTTGGTCAGTCCGGCAGCCGCCACACTACTGCCGCCGCAACCAATCGGCGCGTGGATGATAATCACTGTATCCCGAAGCGTATTTAAAATCGCCAAACTTAAATTTAACTGGCAACCCTGAGTTTGGGCAAATGTACGTTTTATCCCGTACAAACAACCCTTTTTAGCTCCCTCCGCCAGTTCACAACAACGACCGCCAAAGGCGTTGCAGGCTTTTAAACGATCTTCCCGCACCGGCGGGGCTTTTTCTTGAATATAATCCATTTTCAATACCTTCCTTCCTCGTAATCAAAACAAATTCCTTAACGACTGCCAACCAAGGCGCTGAGTAAATCTTCAGTAAGCCGTAAACCACCAGAATAACCGGCATAAGCACGATCAAGGACCACCCGATTGGAAATGGGATAAGTTACACTCAAATGCGGAACTCCCAGACTTTCGGCCAAATCCCTTTCAAATCCGCTGCCAATCACAAAAGCCGGATTCAATCCGTCATAATAGCGATGGTTACGGTTAACCGGCCAGTGATTAAAAAGATGCTTTTTAACACTGGAAGTATCGGTATCAAAGACCAGTTCCGGATTAACCGGCGCGCGGTAGTTTGCAAATCTTCCGCTGACAACTTTCTCTTGCTCCTCGTTAAGGATATCCGTTACTACAACCAATTCCGGTAACCAACCCAAATCATCGGCAAGAAAGCGAGTGAGTGCCTGTGCATAATTGGAATCCCCAACAACGACGGCATATCGTTGCAAGTCTAAATCGTTGTATACATCGGCAAGTCTTCCTAAATAATTGTAATAATGCCGTTTTTCTTCCTTGATCAATTTTTCGACAAAAGCAGCTTCGATTCCCAAAGCGATTCCAACGGTTCTTAGAAACTGTTCAGTTCCCCATGCTCCAATCGGAAAAGGAGCTATCACAAACGGTGTACCGTGCTCTTGTTGAAAAACTTCAGCCGGTGTAATACCGACGGTATCTGAAACCACCACATTCAAAACGGCCCGTCCGGCATCACGAAGATTATCTAAAGTTTCGTCATCTCCAAAAAAGGTGTTCACCTGATAGCCCAATTTCCCTAGGAGTGATTTTAAAACAGCCAAGTTTCCTTTCCAAAAAACATCATGAATCGGAACGATACCCCATAAATTAAGGGTTTTCGGATCTTTACTTTCTGTTTTATTTACGAACTCCCGGAATAAAAGCTCTAAAATGATATCATATCCTTTATAGGAATTGCCTTTAAAACCGCCCGTATCTGCCGCCAGTACCGGCACCCGGTTTCCTGAAAATTGTTTAACGACTGCGTGAGCATCATCACCGATCATTTCCACCATGCATCCTGTAACCACCACGTATAAATCAGCGTCAATTACTTTCAGTGTATTTTCAATTTGCTCGTTCAAACGTTTTTCCCCGCCGAAAACGATTTCATTCTCATATACATTGGAACTTGGAAGGGCTTGCCCGGAACAATACCCGCTTCCCAAATAACCGGCTGCCCCATTTAAAGCATTGGCAATATTTCCACCGCATCCCGCAGCAGCATGCAAAATCGGAACCACTTTCGGCAAACTATTCAGCGTTCCAACCGCACCTCCCAAGGCGCAAGTATACCGAGGACGATCCACAAACTTACTCATCATAAAACCCCTCCAAATCCTTATTCGCAGCTTCTTCTATGAAATGAAAAAGCCATGTTATCATCAAAAAATGATGAACATGGCCTCCAGTCTGTCTGGTCAACACATTTCATATTATTAATACATCTTTTCCTATCAAATTACTTTTATTTTATGACTAGACTTTCCAAATGTCAACTCATTCTTTTTCCAAAATCATTTCAACCAACCATTGCCAATCCAGCGATTGAATTGAAGTACCGGAGTCAGTTCAATATCAAAGGCTTATTTCAACCTTACCTTCTCATTTTTTTCAATTTGAATCACCCGGCGGTCTTGAATCAGTATCGTAACGGAGCCGTAATTAATACTATTCACCATCTCTAAGAGTTGTTTGAGATCTTCCATGGCAATGGGGAATTTTTTATCATTTAAATCTTTTTCCAAGCCCATTTCCATAACCTCCAAAATTTATTACTTGATTCATACTCCAAGATTAGAAAAATCAACCATAACTTGTAAACCCCATAGGAACCTTCATCATCAAAACCCTAAACAATCGATAAAGACTTTATTAAAATCTTGAAAATCTGCAAGCTCAATTACTTCGACTTTCTTAACGATTTCTTTCATTTCATTCCGGTACGATTGATTCAATAAAAAAGCCTGCCCGCCGGATTTAGAGGTATTGCCGACCATCTGAACTTTATTTAAAAATACCTCCGGCAATAATCCCAGTTTAATTAGACTCTTTACCCGCAAATGATAACCAAAAGAACCTGCAATCAGAACCCGCTGAATATCTTCAGTTGAAATTTTAGCCTTAGCCAACAAAAATTCGATTCCGCTTCGGATAGCGCCTTTAGCTAACTGGACCTGCCGGATATCCCTTTGAGAAAGCCATACCTTTTCTGATAATTGAAAAACTGTCTTGGTATCGATGGTTACCAACCGCTCCTTGATAAATCGAGGCACCTCTTTACTACCTGCGCCTTTTAATTTCCCGTTCTTATCAATTATCCCATGAGTGACCAGTTCCGCTACAATATCCAAAAGGCCGCTACCGCAAATACCGATAGCCTCTGCATCTCCTATCGTAGTCATCCTCAATCCGTGCTTATGAATTTCAAATGAATCAATAGCCCCCTTCTCAGCCCGCATACCGTGTTGAATATTCATTCCTTCAAAAGCCGGGCCTGCTGCGGTGGAACTTGCAAAAAGCCTTCCTCCAACAGCCAGCACCATCTCGCCATTGGTCCCGATATCTACAAACAAAAGCGATTCTTTTTGATGATGCAATTGGCAAGCCAGTATACCGCAGGTGATATCAGCGCCGATAAATGATGATATAACCGGAGGTATATAGACCACTCCGTATTCGTCAATATCCAAATTATAATCTACCGATTTCAAAAACATTTCACCTTGAATTTGTGACCGGTAGGGATATTTGCCTAAAGATTCCGGACTTTTGTTAATCGCCAGATGCAACATGCAAGTATTACCGGAAAAAACGATTTCGTAGATATGTTTATTGGCTACCCTGGTTTTCTTAGCCACCTCACGAATAAGGCGGTTAATTTCCTGAATCACTCCTTGATACAATAATACCAATCCCTTGCTTTCTGTTGCAAATTGAATCCGTGATAATACATCATGGGCATACGATGCCTGAGGATTCAGGGATGCTTCCGAAAAAAGCTCTTTACCCCTGGCGATATCCACCAATGAAACCACCAACGTGGTTGTACCTATATCAACCACGATTCCGTAATTCTTGCTTACGGTATTCCCGGATTCGGTCCCAAGCAACTCTCCACCGGCATAAATTGCTGTAGAATGTAATTTACGATCGTATTTTTTTGTAATATAAGGATTTTTCACATTGGCTATACTTTGGCCGTCATTCAGTATTTTTAAGTCCCGGTTTTGGAAATCCGGGATCAAATCTACCGTTACATCACCCATTACCCGAGACTGGCAAGCCAATACATAACCTGTTTCCTGAATACTCCGTTCCTCTGCTTCTTGATTCAGGCGAGATACAGAATCAAGGGTTATTTTGATCAAACATTTGCCGCAAGTACCGGAACCGTTGCAAGGTGATTCGATCATCACGCCAGCACTCCGGGCTACATCCAGTAGGTTGGTGCCATTTTCTACATTAACCTCTATCTTCGCTTGTTTGAAATAAATCTGGGCCATTACCGAGACTCCTTTACCGTTTCAGTCAGGGCATGAATATTAGAGAGCGCTGAGGACGTACTAAGACCACAGGCTGGTGAAATAATGTCGATCCGATCTTCCAATAATTTTTCAATCTGCTCGGCAACCTTTTCGGCAGTCCCAAATTGTAATAAGTAGGTACTTAGATTTCCCATGGTGATTAAATCGGTAAATTCTTCTTTTAATAGCCTCAAGTTAACCAAAGCATCCATGCTGATAGCATCCGATTCCAACTTGGGGATTAAATGTTTCACAGCTTTCATATCCCCACAAATATGCAGAATGACTGGAACTCCCAGATGATGAATTTCCCGGATGATTTGATTTAAATAAAATACTGCATATTCATCAAACATTTTGGGCCCTAATATTTCCCCGGTGGCTGTCGGATCACCAATAGCGATGATGGAAGCTCCATTTTCTACCAATAGCTCGGCATACCTGCCTAAGAACCTGCTTATGTAATCAATGACCCGATGGGCATGGTCCCGATCTTTCCGGAGTTCTTTCAAAAACGTAATCGGATCGACAATCGAAGCCGCTGTACTCATAGGCCCGGTAAGGGAACCAATCACAGGCACATCGGGATGCTTTTTGGCTAAAAGAGCACTCGCCTTAGCTAAAACAGGCAAACGGCCAGAATTTTTTAAAACATTCATATCCTGAAACTCTACCTGACTCACGGAAGAGAATTTTTCCTTGGCTATTTTCGGCTCGCAAGAAAGGGACCCAAAATCAATTTTGCTACCCAGGATCTCTGCTTCCACTGTCATACAAAAGGGGAGGCCCAAATTTTCAAATCCGGTATATTGTCCTACCGCTTCCGATAAATTGGCCATTACGGCCCCATCATGATGAGCAGCGGGCAGTCTTTGGCCAGAAAGTTCCATTACATCAATGACCGCTGCATTCATCATTCCCCCGGTACAAATCACCGGAGGGCGATCAACGGTTTTATGTTGCAACACCCGAAATAACCGCTCTTTGGGGCTTAAATCATCCATGGTTAACTGAAACTCCCTCAATTAATCGCCGGGCCATCCTTGCTGCTTCAGCCGCATCTTTGGAATAACCGTCAGCGCCGATGCGTTCGGCAAAACTCTGGGAAATCGGACCTCCACCCACCATCACCAAGAAGTTCTCCCGAATATTCTCCTGGTCCAGAAGCCGGATGACTTCAGCCATTCCGTCCATGGTGGTCGTCATCAATGTCGATATGGCAATGATTTGGGCTCCAACCTCTTTGGCTTTGGCAACAAAATCTTTTGGCGGTACGTCCCGGCCCAAGTCAAAGATTTCAAAACCTGACGTTTCAAACATAATTTTAACCAGATTTTTCCCGATATCATGGGTATCGCCTTCGACAACCCCAATGACCACCCGATACTTTTTAACCTGCCCATCGATTTTCAGGTGGGGTTTTAAAACATCTAAACCGGCATACATGGCATCGGAACACATTAAAAGCTCTGGAATAAAATACTCCTCTTCCTCAAAAAGCTTACCGGCCCGATCCATGCCATCCGCCAATCCTTTTTCAATGGCCTGGTATGGATCATGCTGCTCTTGGACAACTTCCCGGGCCAGAGCAACCGTTCCGGTTTCATCCATCTCCACGACTGCATCGGACAACCCTTTTTGAAGTTCTTCAGGATTTTTCCCCAAGGGAATCACGCTCCAATGCTAAAGTATACGTATTATACGTAAGATAATATTTGTATTCTAAATATATTTAAGTTTTCCTATTTGATTACTAATATTTTATGCTGACTTCTATATTTTGTCAATAAACAGAACACTTCAGATTGTAAATAATTTTATAGAAATAAATGATGCTCCTCGGAATAACCGGAATCGATTCGTTTTGCAGCATCGCATCACCTATCATTAGAAATCAAACTCCACCCCATTGATTATTAGTAGAGTAAGGACAATCAAGCTTGCTTTTGGTTCAATTCTTGATGGTTATTTTCAGCCAAAAAATCAATCAACCGCGGGTTCACTTTATCCGGCAATTCATAATGGGGAAGATGACCGGCCTTCTCAATCCAGAGCAATTCCGGGTGCAATATGTGATAGAGCTTCATGGCTCCTTTGGTACTTAATGTTTGATCTTCGGTTCCCCAAATTAGCAGTACCGGAACATTTTGACGTGCAATTTTGAAATAGTCCGCAGTCGGATCATGATGGATAAAGTTACGTAAGGTTGAAAGCAATGCCCTGCCAAAACCTTTGTATCGCATCTGTTCCCGAAAAAGCTGGGGCCAATCCGGAAACAATTCCGGATGAAAAAAGTCTTGTAACTGTCTTTGGGGCGCAAAGGGTACCAGTGAAATTGAACTAAAATATTCTCCAAGCAAAGGAATGCCAAAGGGTCCGATGGGCAACTGTTCGTTGAAAGGATCGATCAGGACTAATTTGCCGATTTTTTCCGGATAGTCAGCCGCAAATGCCGTTGCCACAGCTCCACCCATGGAATTACCAATTAGATGAATCTGCTCTTTGAGTTGCAACGCTTCAATGAGTTCCTTCAATTGAGTCACAAAGAGTTTCCGGTTGTATATAACATCTGGTCTGTCCGATAAACCCCTTCCATAGATGTCATACCGGATAACCCGGAACCCGGCTTTTGATAAGATTGAAAAGTTAGGTTCCCACATGTAATAAGGAACTGAGAAGCCGTGAATCAACATAACTACCTGACCGTTTTCCGGACCCGCAATTTCATAATGAGTAAATCCCAAAGATAGACGGACAAATTTCCCCGGCGCCTTTTCGCGGATTGCCTGCGTCAGGTTCCGATGTTCTGAATTGAGGATTAAAGGCAACAAAAATCCAATTCCCAAGATTATTAAGATACTGCTTACAATGACGATACTCATTCCCTTTCACCTTTCTTCTGGGATTATCTAAAATTTAAATCGGTGTGGAATTTCAGGCAAGCAAGCTTTCTGCCTTATGGGAAAGGGCCCGCTTGGTATAAGTTACGGGTATGCCTTCTCTTTTGGCTTGCCTTTTAATACTACCCATCAAAGGATGATTAATATAATCGCAAAAGATGATGATTTTTTCAACCCGCCTTGGAATTGGTTTTTTAATGCAGGTTTTGCAGCGACCCGTCCAGTGAATAATTTCCTCGGCACCTTCTAGATGGAGTTGTTCATAAATATTACCCAACCTGTCTGCACCAACAAGTAAAACTACCATTGGATTTCCCTCCTGCTAAGGCTTGCTAAAAATTTTATTCCTGGGAAAATCACTGTTTTTTAATTCATACTTTTCCAATCGGAATAATTTATATTTCTTCCATTGTAATAGGATGGAAAAATTTTGTCAAGAAAAATGAATCATCTTTTAAATATTCTCAGATCCAATTGACAAATAATTCATTCGATATTAGAATCAAATACAATAAAGTCGGTAGGAATAGTTCTATTTATCTTTAAAGAAATCATCATTAACTGGTTTGGAGTGATTCTAGTGGACAGATACGACCTGGTCATTCGTAACGGCAAGTTGGTGGATCCTGAAAAATATCAATTTTCTTCCGGCGCCATTGGTGTGAAAAATGGAAAAATTGCAGTGATCACTGCAGGTGAAATCTATGGGAAAGTAGAAATCGATGCGGATGGACAATTTGTTTCTCCCGGTTTTATCGATGTCCACAGCCATATCGACGGGCACCGTGAATTCGCCGAACTGGCATTGGTTCAGGGCGTAACCACCGTGGTAGGCGGTAATTGCGGACTCAGTCCCATCAATCTACAGGAATTTTTCTCCACCGAGGACCAACTAGGTTTCCCAATTCATCAAGCGCAATTAATAGGACATTCGTTTACTTTGCGTCAAAGAGTCGGGGCCGTGGATCCTTTTCTTCCAGCGAGCGCCCAACAAATCCGGCAGATGGTAGATTTAACTGAAAAGGCATTGGCGGATGGAGCCATCGGATTGTCTTTTGGTCTGGAATACGCTCCTGGTACATCCTTTGAAGAAATTATCGCTCTCAGTCAGGTTGCCGCAAAATATGGCCGTTTAATCGCCATCCATACCAGGATGCTTGCCTGCGGGGATTTGGCTTCACTCACCGAAGCAATCAATATTAGCCTAATCACCGGGGCCCGTATCTTAATTTCTCATTTCGTTTACCAATATGGTTGTGGACTCATGAACAAGGCACTATCCATTGTTGACCAAGCCCGACACGATGATATTGACGTTTGGATTGATAGTGGGCTCTATACCGCTTTTGCTTCCTTCGTGGGGACCCCTGTATTTAGCGAGAGATATATGACTGAGTTTGGCTGGAAGCCGGAAGATTTAATGGCCGCTACCGGAAAATATTGCGGCAGACGTTTAACCAGTCAAACCTACCAGGATATGCGCGCCAACTATCCAAATGATTCGGTAATTTGCTTTACCGGTAACGAAACAGATATTGATGAACCCTTTAAGCGCGACTATACGATGGTTTCTTCCGATATCGGGCCCACCCCGACCGGATCAACCCGGGAAGGGCACCCGCAAAACACCGGAACCTTTCCGCGGTTTTTCCGGAAGTTGGTCCGGGAAAAGCAGATTTTATCCGTCTTGGATGCAGTTGTTAAATGTACCTTATTGCCTGCCCAAACTTTCGGATTGAATACCAAAGGCCGCTTAAAGGAAGGCGCTGATGCGGATTTAGTCATTTGGAACATCGACAAAATCAACGATTGCGCTGATTTTCCAGGTATCGGCAGACCGGATGCTCCTCCGGAAGGAATCGCTTATGTTATTGTAAACGGGCAGATTGCTGCAAAAAATAATCACATTCAGAAAGATGTTTTATCCGGGAAAACCATTCAACCTCAATCAACAGCCGATCATAAATTATCTCAAGCGGGATAGTTAGAAAATCTTTTTACTTTTTGGATTGAGTACCGTTTATCCTATACGGATGGCAGCTTACGATAATTTATACTTGTTGACAGCCCCAAATCCCTTTGAATAGTCCAAATATTCGATTTCTTCAGTTTTGATTTTAAAAATTACCGTATTCACCAATTCCCCCTTGGCAACCCGTTCTCGAAAACGGGGACTGCGATCGCCCAGCAACTCGATGGCATTATCATATTCGGTTCCCGAAATTAACAGCTTTGCTCTGCCAGATATCAGCACACTCTTCCAGGTTTCAAGATTTTGATTGTCATGTTCGAAAAAAAAGCTTACTTGGGGATTTTTTTCTATTTCTCGGACCTTTGGCGCTTCTTTCCCTGAAGAGAAATACAGATTAAAACCGCTCAGGACAAAACTTCCCATGGATCGTAAAAGCGGCGTCCGATCTTCACGAACATACCCTAAAACCGCAAATCGTGTTGTGGTAATATAGTCAACTACATCAGACTGCCAGGATGTTTCGCTCATCATGGATTCCTCCCTTATTTAAACTTTGGTTAAGCGTACCTTCACCCAACCGGTCGGCTTCAATCATTACTTTCTCTATCAATTGAGGGGTAACGGGAAATGGATACTTGGTAAAAGCCTCTGTGTCAATATTCATACCTACCTCAGCTGCAGCATTCTGTGGGTCAAGAATACCCAACTGCCCCAGAGTAACCGGAAGCCCTAATTCATTCATCCATCTTATAAAATCCGTAATTTTTGTTGGGGTTTTTCCCTCTAGAAGAAGTTGCGCCAAAACTCCAAAGATTACTTTCTCTCCGTGCAGACTGGAATGGGTTTCCGGAATAAAAGTAAGTGTATTGTGAATTGCATGACCCAATGCCGGGCGGTTGGCGCCCTCGGAGATGCTTCCCACTAGCCCTGCCAATACAATGATCGAATCAATGACTTCCCGGAGTATTTCACTTTCATAGTGATCGGCAGCGTCTTTGATAGCCCGAATCCCTTTTTCTTCAATGATTCTGAAGGCAAGTTTGGCATTTTCCAGACCCAACTGAAGAACCAGATCATTTTCCGCCTGAACAACATAGGGAGCCGTTTCATACCATTTTGCCAATGTGTCGGCGATACCGGCCCGTAAATATCGTTCCGGCGCCCGGGCAATAATCCCGCTATCAACCAAAACCAGTTGAGGGGAGTTCTTTAAAATCATACCGCCTGCGAAGCGCCCCTTTTCATCATATAAAATTGATAAAGCCGACCAGGCGGCGCAGGTGGCGGCGATGGTTGGCACGGTGATAACCGGTATTGCCAATTGATCTCCGATCGCTTTAGCCAAATCCAGCGCCTTACCGCCTCCAACCCCAATGATCACATCGGCTTTGATTCTCTTTACTGTTTCTGCATATTGGTCCACTGCCTTTTGGGTACAATAGCCAAAAAATTCTTCGCTGACAGCTTCGATTTCAGCTGCCTTTAAACTATGAAAAAATTCTTGTCCAGCAGCCGCCAGAGCAGTTTTACCCCCCACAACGAAAGCCTTTCTCCCTATTTTGGCAACATAAGATCCCGCGGAGCGAAGAATATCCGGTTGATTCACATATTGCTTCGGAGTTTTAATTAACATGATCTTTTCCTCCTTAATTTAAATTCAGGACTTCTTTCAATTTTTCAATCAGCAATTCATTTTCATCAGGACGGCCAATGGTAATCCGCAGCCATGTCGGCATAGCGAATTCCACGCCGGGGCGAACTGAAACTCCTTTACGCAACAGTTTTTCAAAAACCAAGGTAGAATCTTGAGCCACATCAACCATGATAAAATTGGTCTCGGTGGGGATAAAGATAAGTCCCATCATCTGAAAGGATTGATAAAAAAACCGCTTCCCTTTTCTGTTGTTTTCCAGCACCGCCGATTTAAATCCGGGATCATCCACACTGGCAACGGCGGCAACCTGTGCCAGAACATTAACATTCAGCGGCAATCGGATCCGGTTCAAAATATCAATGAATTCAGCATTTCCAATTCCATAACCAACTCGTAAACCAGCTAATCCGTATGTTTTGGAAAAAGTACGCAATGATATAACATTGGGAAAATCTAGGAATTGAGTAGCATCCGGATAATCCTGCCGCTCGACGTAATCAAAATAGGCCTCATCGAAAACCACCGCGATATTTCCGGGAATTTGGCTCAGAAACTCTTCCACTGACTTTTTAGTGAAAATCGTCCCGGTTGGGTTATTGGGGTTGCAAAGCCAGATGATCTTGGTATTGCCATTGATTTTATCTTTGATTCGATTCAAATCAATATGATAGTCTTGCAAAGGGACTCGAACCGCTTGACCGCCCATCGCCAAAGTCACTGTCTGGTACCAGCCAAAAGTAGGCGTAGGTATAATACACTCATCACTGGGCTCGATCAAAGCTTCCGCAATCAGGGATAATATTTCAAAGGAACCTGAGCCAACAATCACTTGCTCGGATCGGCATTGATGGATTTGGGCCAATTTGTTTTTAAGCAAGACACTGGCTCCATCCGGATAAAGATAAATATTTTTCAGGGCTTGTTCAATAGCCGGACCCACCTGGGGCGAACAGCCCATGGTGCTTTCATTGGCAGACAAGCGAATGATCCTCTCCAAGCCCAATTCATGTTTAATCGCTTCTAAGGACTTTGCCGGAGTATAAGGAGGAAGCTCCTCCACTGCTTTTCGAAATTTCAATTTGGGCATTTACAAACCACCTCATTGAAAAGTTGTAAATCTGTCAAAAAGGACTTAAAAAAACTGGAGGCTTTGAGTGCCATGGAATCGAATGATTCCCACTCAAAGCCTCCAGTTTTCCAGTCAGCTTTTATTAGTATTCCGAGTTAATTTATTATATTTATAGTACATCATTTGGTAATCTTTTGTCAATATTGCTCTGGAAGAATTTAATATAAATATTGCCGCTGTATTAATTAAACCGGGTCAACACCACCGAATAAATATCTTCCAACAGTTTGAGCCCGCCGTTATAACCGACATAGGAGCCGTTAATGACCAGCCTTTCAATAATCGGCCACGAAATCATGATATAATGTGCTTTTAACTCCTTTACTAATTTTTTCTCCCATGAACTGCCCAGGATCAAAGGATAACCATGAAAATCCGTTTGGTGAATTTCATCGTGGATCTGCCGTCCGTCACTGGAAAACTCAACTTCAGCAATGATCCCGTCATTGAAATCCCGGAAATAGCTTCGCACCTGATTCTGATATTCCAGCGGGGTATCATCGGTGATATATTGTTTGGATGGTATCCGCCCCAAATCGTTCACTAAAAATTTGGTTAATGCCAGTGCATATTGAGCATCGGAAACCACCACAAACCGTTTGGACATCACCCGGGTCTCCAGAAAAACATCGGCGAAACGTTCAATGTAGTAGTAATATTCATCCTCTTGTTTCTTAATTACGGACTCAACCTGATTGCCCGGGAGACCAGCAAATTCAGCGACAGCTCTTAGAAACTTACTGGTCTCAAAAGCGCCTACCGGAAGAGTCGGATAATGGAGATAGGGTGTTCCGAAACGTTCCTGCAAAGATTGGGCGTTTTTCAGACCCAGCCAAGGGGAAACCACCAAATTAAACTGGGCCTGGGGAATCTGCCGGATATTTTGAATGCCTCGCCCGTGTCCAAAAATAGTATTGGGCACCAGACCGATCTGCCCAATCAGCCGTTCCAGCTCTCGTAAATTACCAAGCCAAAACGGATCATGCATGGGGAGCCCTGCCCAAATATTGACTAGCCCCTTAATTTTAGGCGGAGATTCTTTTAAGTATTGGTCGATAATCGCCTGAATGACCCATTCATGACCCTGATAATTGTTGGCTTTAAAACCGGGTGTCGAGGCAAAAATCACCGGTTTTTCGGAATCTTCAAAAGAGCGGACCACTTCAGCTCCGTCATCTCCGACGATTTCCGAGGTGCATCCGGTTAGCACTACATATAAATCGGCATCCACTACTTTGAGGGAATTTTCGATGGTCTCTTTCAAACGGCTCTCGCCGCCAAAAATTACTTCTTTCTCGCTAATGTTGGTGCATGGAAAGATATGGGGCGAAAAATGTCCGGAACTGCCTACACTGCCGCCCAATTTTTCAGCACAACCCGGTCCGGCATGCAAGATGGGTAAAGCTCCGGGAATCGACTGTACCGTTTGCATTGCGGCCATTGCGCATTTATACCTTGGTTGATCGAGTATTCTGGCCATTTTATCCTATCGACTCCTTTAGAAATGTTGCATTGCCCTGATTGTACCACCACTGAGTATAAGGAAGTTTCACCCGGGCGGCCAGGTTTTTTTCAAAACTGCGGTTGTGAATGGTATCCAATACCGCATAGGCAAAATTTAAAGTCCCCTGATAACCGAAAATCATATATTCATCCGCCACATAAAGCGCAGGCACACCTTGTTTAATCGCCCAGACCGTAGTTCCGGGATGCCGAGAAAAATAGATATCCGGCTGATACTGATGTAAAATATTCAGCACTTCGAAGTTTTGCTGGTCGGCCACACTGATCTTAAAATTAGCCGGGGAAGTCGCATCCAAATATTTTAATGAAGGCGGTAACTGGCCGTTATCATACTGGTGATCGTAATGCCAGGCTGCTCCCCAAACCACTTCCATGCCCAATTCCTGCAAAACCCGGGATACTTCGAAGGTATAGCCGGGACCCATTCCGATCACAGCCCGTAATCCTTTTAAATCTTTTTTAACCGCTTCAATCTGCGGTAGATATTTTTCCCTTTGTCCGTTGATGTAGGACTCAACTTCACCCTCTTTACCGATGACCCGTCCGATTTCCCGGAGCCACGTTTCAAAACCGGTGATCCCCAAAGGGTTGATGGTCCTGATATAGGGGACCCCATACTGCTGTTCTAAAGCATTTCCCAGATAAGTTCCGAGGGTTCCACAAATGCATACGGTAGCCAAAGATTCTGAAATATGGGAAAGTTCTTCCACGGTGGCATTTTGGTACAAAAACTGCGGCTTGATCCCAAAGTTGGCGAACAGTTCGGTAATTTCCACCCGAGCGCTTTCAAAAAAGTTTTTAAAGTTAATCACCGGCGACTTTTTACTCGTTCGGGGCGGCTTGACAATACTGGTCAGGACTGCGTGGTCGGCAGCGTCAAATCCCGTTGCCCAGATGCGGGATTTAAATCCTTCGCAATGGACAGCCGCTATGGGTATGGGCAGTTCCGTTTTAAGCTCTTCCACGATCCCGTCGACATCTTCACCGATAATCCCCGTTACACAAGAAGTTCCGATGAAAATGGCTTTGGGCTGATAACGGCGATAGGTTTCCAAAATAACATCGCGAAGAGTACCGACTGCCCCAAATACTGTATCTTGCTCATTCATATCGGTTCCTACAAATACAGTATGATTAACAACTCCGATCTTGGTTGCGAGCTGAGTGTTTAAAACGTCGGCCCCGGCTGCACCGGCAGTACAACCGGAAGGAGCGTGATTGATAACGGCGATATCACGGATACCCGAAATTTGGCCTAGAGCGCAACCTGATAGGCACGTGCTGGACTGGCTGAAACAACGTTCCCGGTCTTTAGGACCCCCGCAGCGGGATTGATGGACTAAATCCTTGAGATCACCGTTATATCCAGTGATGGAACCCAAACGGTTCTCGCGGGTTCCCGCAGTTGAAACATCTAAATTAATCGGCATCATCCAAACCTCCTAGTTATTATCATATAAATCTTCCAGAAAAGTCAGACAGCCGCGATACCCTGCATAGCCGCGGTTGATGACCAATCTTTCTGTTGTAGGAAAAGCGACCACATTGGTGAGAATACCAAGCTCTGCACCAATCTCTTTTTCATAATCACTGCCTAAAATTAAAGTGGCCTCCTCCCGCCAAAATCGAATCCGCTCCCTGATGGCCCATTGATCGTTTTCAAAAATAACTTGGGGTTTCCGGGCGAATTCCAAAGTGGTTATTTCCTGCTCTATTGCGGCTCGATACTTCTCGAGCACTTCATCTGTGATAATAGCGCAAAGTGGAATCTGGCCATAATCATTGACCAAAAACCGGGTTAGACCAAGGACCGTATTGGTATCCCCGACAATGATAAATCGGTAGCGGGTTAAAGAACCGATGATTTTCTCGATATACGAATATACATAATCCTCTTCTTCCTTAATGACCTGATCCACCAATTTTGGATCCAATGAAAGCCGAACCCCTAGTTTACGGATAAAATCCGAGGTTGCTGTGGGGCCTATGGGCAAACCGGGATATCGAAAAGTTTCAATACCAAATTGCTGCTGATATTTTCCGGCAAACTCTTCCAACAGCCATGGAGAAAGAATCAGATTCAGGGCGGCTTCGGAAGACCTTTTAATGGTCTCTAAACCCTGATGTTCAGTAAAGAAAGTATTTACTTTTAGGCCCAATTTTCTTAAAATCCGCAGGAGCTCTTCGAAATCTCCTTCCCAGAAGATGTCCTGGGTAGGTACAATGCCTAGTAAATTAACAGTTGTGGTTTCTTTAGGAGCAGGTTCCGCCAGGCGCCCGGTTAGTGTGTTCAAAACCGCTTCGTAGCCATAGTAAGTGTCTCCCTTAAACCCTGATGTTTCCACATAGATAATCGGGACCCCGGAATCTTTAAATTGATCCACAACACCCTGGACATCATCACCGATAATCCCGGCTGTACAGCCCGTCAGTACTACAAACAAATCCCCATCCATGACTTCCAAAGACCCGCTGATGGTCTCGGTTAATCTTTGGCTTCCACCAAAAATAACCTCTTTTTCAAACATATTGGTGCTCGGAACACCTTGGCCGCCTACATATCCGAAACCCTTGCCCCCGGACTGGCCGAACTGCCCGGCCATGGTTTGTAATCCACAGCCCGGCCCGGCGTGAAATATCGGGATTGCCCTTTCGATACTGCAAAGAGTGGCAAGAGCTCCGCCCAGTGCACAAGAAGTTCTGGGATTTTGGATAAAATGTCCCATATTAGTGACCTGCTTCCTTAAAATATTTAAAGGGGCTCTGGCGGTACCAATTTTCCTGATAAGGAAGGCGCTTATGACTGGATAGTCGTAGGGTAAAACTGGGATTTTCAATAGCATTTTCAATTTTTTTGCCTAAGTAAAGGAGTCCGTTATAACCCATGGTCGGCCGTTTGACTTCTAAAACATGGGTGGAAGTTACTCCTTGCTTGGCGACCCAGGTTGACATCCCGATAAATAAGTCGGGTTTCAGCCGGTTTACTAAATTGGCTTGCTCAAAAGGTTGCATATTGGCGACATCCACCAAAAAATCATCACCATGGAGTTGGATCAGCCGGTCCAAGTCTTCCACCAAAGACTCTTCAAAAGTTGGTGTTTCCATGCCGACCAATCGTAGTCCAAAATCCTCAATCAAGGTTGCTGCTGCGAATGAACGGGCGGTTCCAGCACAAATAAATACTCTTTTTCCTTGAATCCGCTCCCGAATGGCAGCAATTTGCGGCAATATCCGCTGGTGTTGATCAGTGATATATTGCAATGCAATATCTTCTTTACCGACCAACCGGGCTACTTCCTGAAACCAGCGATCCGTATTCCGGATACCCAGCGGCATTCCCGGCCGGGAATATGGCATATCATATTCTTGATGTAAAGATGCCATAAACTCATCGGCAAACACCTGACAGATAGAAGTGGAGTATTCGGCGGCGGCTATTTTCTTGATTTTTTCGAGATTGGCGTAAAACGGGATATAATTTACATGAAGACCCAAAACAGCCAACATTCCCTCAATTTCCTGCTGGTCTTTCCAACCAATTGCCATCGGGGCAAAGACATTGATTAATCCCTTTTCCTTTGGAGGATGCCAGTCTTTGAGCACATAGTGGGAAATGGAAAAAAAAGCGCTATCAAAACCGGTGGCCGGGACTTTCGACTTAAAACCTTCACAATGAACCGGAACAATCACCGCTTTCACCTGGGACTGCAGATTGGCGGCCACCGTATCAACATCGTCGCCGATAATCGCCGAAGCGCAAGAAGTAAATATAAAAATCAGACCGGGATGATAGCGCTCTTCGGCGGCTAAAACCGCTTCCTGCAGCTTTTTTTCCCCTCCCAGAATGATATCGGTTTCGTCAAAATTGGTTACCATATAACGGGCGTTTTGAATCTGATCAAGGCCCCGGTGATGCTGGCCGACCTTAAAAAGATCATTCATAAATGAAACACAACCCGTGCAGCCGCTGGGAGCATGAATAATAAATACCGCATTCTCCATGGAAATAAAAGCTTGAATGCTGTTGAGCTGCTGGCATTGAGTAGCCTGGGCGAAAGTCCGCTCCGCATTTTTCAAACAACGTTTTTGAAATTGCCGGGCCACTTCTCCGCTGCATCCACCGCCGCCTGTTATAGCATAGGGCCGGTCTTCACGATTTTGGACCGGGATATTGCTCATCAGAATCTCTCCTTTTCAAATATCATAATTCCACTCTGGTAAGATTCTTTTTAAAAATTGCTGCGTTCGCTCTTCCCTGGGATGGGTAAACAACTGCCCTGGGGTCCCTTCTTCCACAATCAAGCCCTCATCCATGAAAACAACATGGTTGGCCACATCGGCTGCAAATGAAAGTTCATGGGTGACCACAATCATGGTGATTCCTTCTTTGGCGACTTTTTTGATCACCGCAAGAACCTCGCCGACCAGTTCCGGATCCAGGGCTGAAGTCGGTTCGTCAAACAAGATCACTTCCGGATTCAACGCCAAAGCCCTGGCGATCCCCACCCGCTGCTGCTGGCCTCCGGAAAGCCGGCAGGGATAAGCATCGTATTTGTCGCTAAGACCCACCTTATCCAGTAGTTTTTTACCGATTACCTCGGCTTCATTTTTAGCAATACCGCGGGTAATGATCAGGCCCTCGGTCACATTTTCCAGCGCTGTTTTGTTACTGAACAAATTATAATTTTGAAAAACCATGGCTGTCTGCCGACGCGCACTGAGGATATCTTTTTTGGTGGCGCGTTTAAAGTGGTAATGATTTGCCCCAATCGCCAGTTCCCCGTCATCGGCTTTTTCCAAAAAATTAATGCAGCGTAAGAGAGTGGTTTTCCCGGAACCGCTCGGTCCGATCACCACCACCACTTCCCCTTTGGCAACCTTCAAATCGATGCCTTTCAATACTTGATGCTTGCCGAAGGCTTTATGGACTCCTTTTAACTCGATCAAAACACCTCCTCCTTTCGATACACGGAGAGCCTTTTTTCCAAAATAAATGAAATTTTTTCGATAGCTGCATTTAAGACCCAATAAACTATAGCTGAGGCTACATAAGCCTCCAAATATTTGTAATTCGCGGTGGCCGTAATCAACGCGGCGTTCATCAGGTCGACCACAGAAATCATAAATACCAAGGAGGTGCTTTTGATCATCCCGATTAAATTGCTGCACAACATGGGAACAGCTGCCGGCAAGGCCTGCGGCAGGACAATCCGGCGTAAAACCTGAAAATGAGTCATACCGACGGAATAAGCCGCTTCATATTGCCCCCTGTTGACCGACATCAAAGCCCCGCGAATAGTTTCCGATATATTGGCGACAGCCACCGTCAATAATGCCGTAAAGGCGATATAAATGACATTAATATCTTTGGAATGCAATCTCCAATGGAATTTATCAGCGATACTGTCAAACCCTTGGACCATTACAAAATAAATGATTAATATCTGCAATACCACCGGTATGCCTTTGGTGATGACGATGTAAACCTGCATCCCCCTTGCCAATATCTTGACCTGAAATAATCTCGCCAAAGCGATGAAAGTCCCCAAAACGATACCCAAAGTAAAAGGAACAAAGGCCAGCAAAAGGGTTACCGGTGTATAACGCAAAGCCGCTTTCATGGCAATTAACATAAATTGAAAATCAAAATTCATCGTATCATCGCCCGATAATGTTATATTTTAATTTCTTCTCAATGCCGGAGAATCCATATTCCATCAGAATGCAAAGGGTTAAGAAAATGACCGCTGCACCGACATATCCTTCCAAAGTATGATAAGTACTGGCGCCAATAACCCGGGCTTTGCCGATGACATCAATGATTCCCAGTGAAAAAGCCACCGACGTATTCTGCAATAATCCCACCATATTCATTCCAAGGCTGGGTAAAGCTATCAACAGCGCTTGCGGTGCCACAATCCTCCTGAATGTCTGTAGCCTGCTCATACCGACGGCATAGGCCGCTTCCGTCTGGCCGATGGGTACTCCGATAATGGCAGCCCGGATAATCTCAGCCATAAAAGCTGCCATGTTTAAACCATAAGTAATGATAATAAAAATTAATTTGTCCCAATGGTTGATATCCACATGAACTTTTAATAAAACCAGCGGTAATCCGTAATAAACAATGAACATCTGCACAATGATGGGGGTGCCCCGCATGAAAGAAATATAAATGGCGGAAATTTGATTGAGGAAAGGCGTTTTCCCTAACCGGAATAAAGCCAAAACGGTGCCAAAGAAGACTCCCAATACGGTTGCAGTAATTACAATCAATAGCGTAATATGCAATCGCAATAACAACTTGGGAAAATATTCAAATATTAATTTAACGTCAAATAATTGTCCCATTTAGCTCCCCTCAGGCCTTTTCCCTTTCCAGACCCACAGGGTTCAAAAAATCCAAAGCCGCCTGGGCGAGAAAAGCCGCACCCAGAGGCAACGCTTCCTCATCAATATCAAATCTGGGATGATGCAACGGAAAATTCTCTTTATTTTCAGCAGCCACCCCTAATGAAACAAACGTAGCCGGTACGACATGGGAAAAACTGGTGAAATCTTCCCCCAACAAAACCCGGGGAACCTCGACAACATGGGCGGCTCCAAATATTTTTTCAGCCGCTTGTTTTGCAAGGGCCGTTACTTTCCTATCATTCATTAAGGGTTTATTGCCGGATACAAATTGAAATTGATAGTTGCAGTCGTGGGCCTGGCAGATATGCTTGATTAATCTTTCCATCCACTCGCCTGCCTGATTGATAAGGTTTTCATTAAAACATCTTACCGTGCCGGTTAACCCCACCTTATCGGCAATGATATTGGCTCTGTTCCCACCATGAATGGTTCCGATGGTCAGTACAAAAGGTTCAGCGGGATCGATTTTTGAAGATGAAATGGTTTGCAAAGCCTGAATCACTTCAGCCGCAATCAAAACCGCATCTTTAGCCTTATGGGGCCAGGCTCCATGTCCGGTTTCTCCGAGGATTTCAATTTGAAACCCACCGGCCACCGCATAAAAAGGGCCTTCCCGGTAACCCAGATTTCCTACAGGCAGATTGGGATCTACATGCAAACCAATAATTGCATCCACTGTAGGGTTTTCCAACACCCCTTCCCGGATCATTTCCCCAGCGCCACCTTTAGGACTTTCTTCACTGGGTTGAAAAATCAACTTCACTTCCCCTTGGATAGACTGCCGTTCTTTGACCAAGATTTGGGCAGCCCCCAGTAAAGCTGCAGTATGGGCATCATGTCCGCAAGCATGCATGATGCCCTGATGTTCCGACCGGAATTCCAAAACGTTTTCCTCTTGAACCGGTAAAGCATCCATATCGGCTCTTAAAGCAACGGTGGCCCCCGGCTGTTCCCCCCGGATCAGGCCAACAACACCCGTCTTGCCGACTTTTTCCTGAGCTTCAATGCCCAGTTCCCGCAAGGTTTTTGCCACCAGTTCGGCGGTGGCAAATTCCTCCATGGCCAGTTCCGGATGGCGATGAATCTGTCGGCGAAGCTCAATAATTTTTTCCGTAATTTCCAGGGCATATGACTTGATATGCTGATCCATGGTCAACAAACTCTTTTCCTAAGCTTATTTGGTATAATCCTTGCCCAATACTTTCAGGGAGATCTTTGATAAAGTACCGTCACTCTTCAATTGCCCTATCGCTTTGTCCAGATCATCCCGTAACCCGGTTTCATCCTTACGGTAAATAAAATAGGTATAGGAATTATACAGCGTATCACCGACAGTTTTAATAACATCCCCGTAAGCCTTGTTAATCGAATCCACATTGCGGGTAAATTGGGTCGTGGCATCGATGGAACCGGTCTTCAAATTTTGGACCAGTGTGGCCGTATCCAAGGCGCCGTATATCAGGTTTATCTTATTGCCGTGCTCTTTATTGTAACTTTCCAGGATATAAGCATCATTGCTTCCCGGCGAAACCTGAACCTTTTTGCCATAAAGGTCGCTGATGGAACGGATATCATTGCGGCTGGCCAATACTGTTATTTTGGTAGCTACGATGGTATAAAACTCGTTG
Source organism: Bacillota bacterium (assembly GCA_023392595.1). Lineage (GTDB taxonomy): Bacteria > Bacillota > UBA4882 > UBA8346 > UBA8346 > UBA8346. Next base: position 79,566 of record JAEVYU010000053.1, read on the forward strand.
GCAAAAAGGTATTTCTTCTCCCGTTCGGCATTTTTGGCATATTCATGGGCGGCGATATCGATTTTGCCTGAATCCAAACTCAATAAAACATTAGGGAAATCCATGGTCTGATATTCAAATTTGTATTGGGGCAACCGTTTGTTAACGGCTTTCAAAACTTCATATTCAAAGCCGGCCAGATTTCCCTCTTCATCCAGGTAACAATAGGGCTTAAAAGCATTCCCCGTTCCCACAATAATTGTTTTAGGGGATTTGGTATCTGCCAGCAAACTGGAATTTGTTGATACCAGCACTCCAATCAAAATGGAAGTGATCAAAAGAAGCCGCCCCCAGCGAATTGTTGCATCGCGTTTCATCCTTGAATTCTCCTCTCTACTTTTCTTCAATCATTGGTCGTATAATCGCCACCTAACACCTTTATGGAAATCTTGGCTAATGTACCGTCTTTTTTCAGGGACAAAAGCGCTTTATCGATATCTTCCTGCAATTTGGTGTCTTCTTTACGGAAAACATAATATGTACTTGAGCTCGCAATGGGGTCCCCCACTGTCTTCAGCTTGTCACCATACGCCTTATTGTAAGATTCCACAATTCTTTTGATAGAGATGAAAGCGTCAATACGGCTATTTTCAATATTTTGAATGGCTAACGCCGGATTGGCACCGGAATCGGCATAAACCAGCTTGACTTTATTCGCGTGAGATTTGTTATATTGCTCCATTACATAAGCTTCATTGGCTCCCGGGCTTACTTGAACCGTTTTTCCATCCAAATCTTTAATGGAGTTGATATCGTTTCTTTTTTTGGAGACTACAATCCGTAGAATAAATGTGGTATAGCTTTCTTTACCAAACAAATACTTTTGCTCCCGTTCGGGGTTTTTCTCATATTGATGGGCTGCAATATCGATTTTTTTGGATTGGAGCGAGAGTAAAATATTTTGAAAGTCTAAAGTCTGAAACTCAAATTGATATTGTGGCAACCGCTTATTAATAACCGATAAGACTTCATATTCATAACCTACCGGTTTGCCGTTTTCGTCCAGATAGCAATAAGGTTTAAAGGCATTACCGGTTCCAATGATAATTTTTCTGGGAGCCGGAGCGCTTGCAACAATACCGGGATTAGCCGTTGCCATCAAAACCGATACCAATAAGAAAAGGCTTGAAACTTTGAGAAAACCGATTTTGTACATCAAAAATACCTCCAATATTTTTAGTTTTACAAACATGTTGAGTCTCTTCAATCACCAACTGTTCACTTGCCACCGTTACCGAATCACCCAAGCTGGCGATTTAATAAAAAAAGACTGAGCTCGATCCTCCTAAGGTAGAACCTTAAAAGGAATCAACTCAGTCTCCAGTCTGTCTGGTCAACTTGATGATATGTATTATATGATGGCGGGCTCACAAATTCTTACTTATTTTATCGATTTAGTATGATTTTAACGGAAACATAGCCAATTGTCAACCTTGATTTCGATTTTTCCTAAAAATAGATGGGTGAACTAAAAAACATTCTCTGCTGCTGTAATTAATGCAAGCTTCAATCGCTTATGAGGTTATTATTAACTGTCCTCTCAGGCTACTTACCTTTTGTCCCTCCGAATACTTCCATTATATTTTCCATCAAACTGCTAACCGGCAAGCTGTTGGGACAGCTGCTTTTACACATGCCACACTTCAGGCAGTGGTCCACTTTAAAACTATGGTCACTGAATCAACCCAACGCCCGATCTCAGGAGCATCAGAATGTCCTGTAATGCCCAAGATACTTAAAAAAGCCTTCTTCTTTTGCTCTTAAAACCCCTTCAAACCATCCTCCCGGATTCAGAGCTTCATCAAACAGCTTGGGACTATGTATCACAAGATCAAATAAGCATAAATTATTCCAAGATACTCTTCTGCCAGAAGATGAGAAGTGGGAATCCTAATTCAAGCAGTACGAAAGCCAGATAAGTATATGAAGGCAGACCACAGGTTAATATGGAGATCAGTCGGCCAATACCGCCAAGGAAAAAAAAGAGCGCAATAACCCGAAGCGTCATTTTATCCCGGGCGATCCGCGGAATCTGCCATAATATGATTATTCCGATGCCCAGCCATAGGCCGCTGTAAAACCTCAAGTTACTATCCAGTAGCAGAAGCCCTTTCGAGTATTTCTGCCCATCCGGGAATCCATAGTACCAATTGACCGCGCCATAAGCAAAACCAAGATAGGCTGTATACAGGGTAAAAATGCCTATAAGACCCAGTATCAACTGCATGATTCGTTTTGATACAATCTTCCCCTTAACACTTTTATCGATTGTATTTTCTATCGCCACTTTAATTTACTCCTCTACGGTTTCTTTCCTCATATGCACATTCTTCATATATCGATTCGATATATGAAATTATTTATATACTATACCTGAATCTTCATCCTGTCAATATCATTTTAGATTAAAGGGAAACGTCCGTGGATTCTCAAACTTCCATTCATTTTAGCGTAAAAAATAAAAGTCCATATCCATGGACCCCCAATGATGTTTAATCGCTAAAATATCAATCGCTATTTACGACTCGCTTTGTTCCCTCATTTTCCTTCACAAACAAACCTCAATCCCGGAAAACTCTTTTAGGATCCTCTTTGAGGATATTGTTAAGATTGTAAAATAATATATAATATTATTTATAAAGGTAATATCAGCATTTAGTATAAAAAAAGCATATTGAAGATGATTAAAACACCATCTAACATCTCCGATAGAAACAAAAAGAAAACGCCTAATGCTCTTTCAAAAAAATTCGGAGGACCAACCCTCGGTACACTTACTTGAGCGCCGTGTAAGCATACGCAATCGTTCGGTATGCGTGCTCAATCGTTCGGTATGCATACTCTGTCGTTGAGTATGCGTACTCAACAGTTCGGTATGCATACTCTGTCGTTGAGTATGCGTACTCAACAGTTCGGTATGCATACTCTGTCGTTGAGTATGCGTACTCGACAGTTCGGTATGCATGCTCTGTCGTTGAGTATGCGTACTCAACAGTTCGGTATGCATACTCTGTCGTTGAGTATGCGTACTCAACAGTTCGGTATGCTTGCGCAACCGTTGCGTAAAAATACCTTAGTAATTTTGTCAACTTTCCTATCGCTACCAATGAGCATCAAGTGAATTTTTTACAATCATTCCAAACTCACCCTATCCACAATCCCTCGATCCGGATTTGCAGCCCCTCCGGGGTTTTATTGACGTAATTCACCAAACCGCTGTGACGCCAATGCAACATGCACATCCGGGGCTGGAAAAAGTAACGCATGCCGATTTTAATATCCGCCCGGGATTCTTTGACCAAGCCCTCGTAGCCTTCAGCGATATAATAGCCCATATCCTTGTAACCTTTTTCCCTGGGATGCAACGGGCCGGTCACACACCATTGAATGACCCCGGTCCGGTGGTCAACCTCCCTCACAATGCCACAGTGAGTCACCGGACAGCCGCAAGACATCCCCAACGGCCGACCGATCAGTACATCGCCTTTTTGGATTTCCATCTCCCGGGTTAACATCGGGTTATGAGGAATGATGATTTCCCGCGGGCCCGGGTCTTCCGGAAAAGCCTCCAGGAAAAAATCGAAGTCCCGGCCTAAACTGTCTTGCCAGACCGGCTTTTTTTCGGCGCAGGCTTTTTCTTTTTGATTCAAATCCTTGATTTCCCGGTCGAACATTGAATTTTGGGCGGGTACCCGGTTTTCCGATATATAAATGCACCTTTTGCTCAGTTCCGGATTTTCAGTCAGCGGAACCATAAACTCTTCACAAGTCCGGTAACCGCAAAGGCCGCAGTTCATTCCCGGTAATTTGACTGTCATGGACGATCGACTCTCCTTTTTTTGATTTCTGATTTTCGATAGGCTTTAGGATGCTATATTTCTGGAAGTTATCGGACGTAGTTCCGCCACAACCTGCGGCAGGATATCCAAAAACTGTTCCACTTCCTCTTTGGTGTTGAACCGGCCCAGGGTAATCCGCAGCCCGCCACGGGCCTTCAAGGGATCAAAACCAAGGGCTTGCAATACATAGGATGGTTCATTGGCATGCCCGGAACTACAGGCGCTTCCGGCGGAAATCGCCATCCCCGCTTCATCCAGAGCCAATAAAAGTTTAATAGCCTCGCCTTCTTGCCCGGCAAAACCAATGGATACATGTCCGGGTAAGCGCATATAGCGGTGGCCGATCAGGTAGGCGTTAGTGATTCGCCCCAGAATCCCACCCATAAGATGTTCCCGCAACTGTACCAATCCCGCGATTTCCCCAGCCATGGTTTCACAAGTGATCTTAGCAGCAATTCCAAAACCGACAATCCCCGGCACATTCTCCGTTGCAGAACGCCGGCCTGCTTCCTGACCGCCGCCATGCAGTAACGGCTCTAACTTTAGCCCATTCCGGATATAAAGAGCCCCTACTCCTTTAGGGCCATATATCTTATGGGCGGAAACCGATAATAAATCAACAGCTTCCAAAATACTCAGGGGAATTTTGCCCAGTGCCTGGACTGCATCGGTATGAAAAAGGGCCCCATGATCGTGGGCAATCCGGGCCAGTTCCCCAATGGGCTGGATCGTACCGATTACATTGTTGGCGGTCATGATTGAAACCAGCCGGGTGGAAGGGCGGAGAGCCTTTTTTAAAAGCTCGGGATATACAGAACCGTCGGAGTCAACATCCAGGTAAGTTACATCCGCCCCCCGTTTTTCTAAATAAGCGCAGGTTTCAAGTATCGCCGGATGTTCTATTTTGCTGGTGATGAGATGAAACGGTGTATTCCGGAAAGTTTCAAAGACTCCGACTAAGGCGAAATTATCTGCTTCGGTACCACTGCCGGTAAAGATGACTTCATCCGGGGTTGCATTCAGCAAGTCTGCCACTTGTTGGCGGGCTTTTTCGATCGCGCTGCGTACTTCGCGGCCTGCTTTGTGCATGCTGGATGGATTACCGTACCATTCACGAATAAAACAAGACATGCCCTCGGCCACCCGGGGATCCACCGGCGTGGTGGCTGAATTATCGAAATAAATTTGCGCGCCCATGGTTTATTGCCCCCGGTAAAAATTTTGATTTTCCAGGGAGCGGACCACTCCAAAGTGAGATTGCCAGCCAACTTCCTTTTTGCCGACACAAATCGTGCAGGTCCCCACCGGGGGATTACCCCGCAGAAATAGTTGCCCGCCGGTCATTGCAGCCGCAACTTCCGGGGAATCGTGTATTTCTTCGATAATCGGATCAATGCCAATCCCATACAAAGCATTGACTTCGCGGATCGTTACATTGGGCGCAACTTCCTGGATCCGGGCCCGGAAAACTTCCCGTTCCGCTTGGGAGACCCGATCGATTTTGGTAACCACTGCGATATCGGAAAGGGAAAGCATCGGGCCTACTTTTAAGGGAAGATTCATCCCACTGGTGGCTTCCAGGACCACAATCCCCAAAATATTCTGCACATAAGGCGAACAACGCAGGCAAAGTCCGGCAGTCTCTACTATCAACAAATTGGCTTGCTTTTCTTCAGCCCATTTCAAAGCATCGCCCAATATCATTACATTGCAATGATCGGGGCACAATTCGCCGGAATAGATTTTACGGGTGGCGATGCCAAATTCGACGGCCAGTTCGACGTCTTCTTCGGCAAACTGAACGTCGATTTTTAAAAAGGCCACTTTCTCACCGGCATCTTGCAACTTCCGGATTAGATGGCGGCAAAGGGAGGTTTTTCCGGTGGTGGCCGGACCGGCGATGATTAACAATTTCATGGGATGGCCTCCTCCAGATCGGGTGCGAAAATCCGCTTCCCAAGACGTAATTTTTCACGTAAAAAAGCCAGTCGATCATCGAGTCCGCAAACACCAACCGATAACTTCCGTTCTTCACTACTTGTTTGGAGCACCTCGATCATATTCCCTTCTCGCATCACAATCCGAAAATCCGATAACAAAACGATCCGGGGATCATGGGTGACAAAAATAAAGATCTTATGGTGTTCTTTTAGTAATTGCAACGCTTTGGTACGGTGAATTCCGGCGTTTTCCACTTCATCCAGGAGCACAATCGGGGTATCGCAAATGACAGTAGCATCGGCAATGAGCAGCGCCCGGGTTTGACCGCCCGATAACTCCGTCATTCTACACTCTTGATTGATAGGTTCTCCGGTCAATTGATTGGCGAAATCAATAACCTTTTCAATCAGCTCCAGAGGATTTTTTTGACGGATCCGGGCGTGCGTTTCCAGAAATTTATCAACCGGAAGATCGGATAAAAAATTAGTATGCTGGGTAATCAGGGCGATTGGGTTGTGAGCCGGGTCTTTCCGGTAGATTGCAGGGGGAATCTCTCCGTTGATTAAAATTTGCCGCCCGGTTGGCGTATTTCGATTGGCTAATAACTCGATATCGTTAATCAAAGTTGTCTTGCCGGAACCGGTAGGGCCTACAATGCTGACTACATCACCCATTTTAAGTTCAACCCCTTGTACAGGCTCAGGTTTACCGTTCCGGCCATGGCCGCCGAAAATCGTTACGGTTGACACATCCGTATCTACCGTATTTATAAGCTGCTTCAATTCCTTCAACTCCTAATGTAGAATACTGAAACCCCTATGGATCTCACTGAAAACATCGTATTCTTTAGGCCCGGAGTATGTGAGTAAAGTCATTGATTTACTTGGTATATAATTATCGAAATTTTTTTGCTTCATGAAGGCTAAATGAGGAGGGAAGGGCTGGTGTCGAAAAATAATCGGTGAATCCGAAATCCATCCCGAATTGGGTTAAATTACGGAGTATTCCTCCACAAAGTTCGATTCCCAGCCGAAGATTTTCGGTTTTCCGTAAAAATTCAATTTCTCCCGAAAGATAGATGGCTTTGGCGTCTTGGGCAAGCTGGGAGGCTTTCTGTTCAACGCGAATTTTGGCAATACCTTTCTTAAGCATTCTCTTTCCAACGATGAATTCTTTTTTCAATCATTTGCAGCGCATAATTAATCACCACGCCCAAAATCGCCATTGCTACGATGGCAGAAAACATTCGGGGAATTTGATATTTGGTTTCGGCGTCAAATAACAAAAAGCCCAGTCCTTTGCTGGCTCCAAGCATCTCAGCTGCTGTCAGGATCAGGATCGAAGTCGTCGCACTCAGACGAATCCCTGTAAAGATACTGGGAAAGGCTGAAGGTAAAATGACTTTATAAAATAGAGTGACTGGTGAAGCGCACATGGAACGGGCTGATTTGATCAGCAACGGATCAACCGTTTTCACCCCGGAGATGGTATTTAACAAAACAGCCCATTGAACCCCCCAAAAAACCAACGCAACTTTGGAAACCTCTCCAATGCCGAACAGAAACATAAACACCGGCAGCAAAGCAATGGTCGATATTTGCCGGAAGGTCTGCAACAAGGGATCAATATAATATTCAAACCTTTTAAACCAACCGATGAGCAATCCCAGCGGAATTGCAAACAACAACCCCAGCGCAAACCCGATCAAAGCCCGCTGCAGGCTGATGGCGATATGTACGAATAGCTCACCACTGGAGGCCATACTCACAAAGGTAGCCATAACCGTCGAAAACGGCGGGATAAACGCCGGGTTCACCATCCTGGTGCGAGTGGCAACTTCCCAAAGTAAAAGAAATGCCAGGATGCCGAGGAACTTACGCAAATTTAAAATGAAACCTTGTAAGCGATTTGAATTCATTCGGGTGCACCTCTTACAATATTTCTTACTTTTTCTCCGGCGAAATGGAACCATCATCCTCCTCGCCGGAGAAAGCATGCTTAAGGAATTTTAGGAACCGGCAACTCTTTGGTGTAATAGGGATTGAGACGGTTGGTAAAAATGTCATGGGCCTTAATTTCACCCGGTTTTTCAAATCCTGCCAGCTTGTTTTTGTAAGCCGTTTGAATCCACCAGTCAATCTGGGACGACTGAATCCACCATTGATCGGGATAAACATTCCCCGCCATATCTTTCAGGGGGATCTTCAAATATTTTGATTCAATCTCCAAAGCCTCCTGATAATGCTTGTTAATCCAGTGCTGGGCTTTTAAATCGGCCACAATATAGGCCTTGACCACATCCGGATATTTTTTGATAAAATCTTCACTAAAAGCCCGGACGGCAAGTCCCCCGATTGTGCCATCACCGGCTTTACTGCCAATATCCCAACTGGTAGTCAGTATTTTCACACCGCCGGCATTTTCAGCTTTCACGTTATAAGGAGGATGTACTACGGCTACATCAATTAGGCCCTGGCGCAACGCCTCTTCCTGGAGCTGGTCTTTCATCACGACAATCTCGATTTTGTTTTTCGGTAAATGATTTTGACGCAAAAATTCGGCGGTTAGCAGTTCCACACAACCTCCTAAGGAAGCTACTGCTATTTTCTTGCCGATTAAGTCTTTGGGGGACTTGATCTTCCCATCGTCTTTGATGAGCCAGGTCATATGGAGCTTATTATTTTCCGGATTATCAACCATACTGTGCAACACGATTTTAATCGGGAAACCGGCTTTCCGGGCTACCGCAATATTGGTGGGATGGCCGGATCCAAACAAATCATTATCACCTTTCACTACCGATAAAGCCAAATCGGCTCCTTGTGATAAAACTCCGGTATAGATGGGTTTGATATTTACTTCTTTGAAATACCCGTTCAAGTCCCCAATAATAAACTCATTAAAGCCGGTAAAAGTCGGCGTGCGAAGTTTAAACTCCCGGGTTAACCTGCCATTGACAAATTTGGGTCCACTCTCCCCGGCAAGGGTCAAAGCCAATTTTCCTCCAAAAGCAAGCAAAATCGCCAGAATAGCAAAGGTCCCTATGAAAATCAGATTTTTTTTCAATTGAACGCTCCTCCTTTATTTTTCTTCAATAAAAAAGCCGGACATGCAACGATGCAAATCCAGCCTCTAGTCGACTAGTCAGCCTGGGATTACCCTTTTTATTCCATGTGGAGTTCCCTTCTATTTCTGATTGAAGTCAACTTCTATTTCCGTTATTTTGCAACGCGGCAACCGACTGGATAAAATCTTCGAGTTCTTTTTCGGTATTATAAAATGCGATGGAGGCTCTAGCTGCCGCCAATTCTTTGATTCCCCTGATAATAATTTTTTTACCGGCCAAGGTTTCCACGATCGTTGGCGGTTCAACTCCCAAAACCCTAAAACTGACTAAACCGGCGGCTTTCTCAGGCGTGAGTACCGTCACACCTTTAATTGCCGCCAATTGAGACTTGACCTTTTCCGCTAATTGCCTGGTCCGTTCGAAGATCTCACTCCAGCCGATTTTTTCAGTTAACCAATTGAGGCTGGCCTTTTGGCCTGCCAAATTCGGCAGATTCATGGTTGAAATTTCAAAACGTTCCGCACCATGACGCAGAATATAGGTTTCATCCTGAGAAAATTGAGCGACCGAACCATAGCCGATAAAGGGTTGGAATAATTCCTCCAATCGGCCTTGCCTGGAAAAAAGGGCGCCTGTTCCTTCGGGGCCCAATAACCATTTATGTCCCGGTAAACTGTAATAATCCACATCCAATGCTTTTACATCAACCGGTATTGTCCCAACCGACTGGGCGCCGTCCACCAATACCGGAATCCCTTTTCCATGGGCTAGGTGAATAATGTCATTTAAAGGAAGGAGAGCACCCGTACTGTATGAAACATGCGATAAGGCTATCAGTTTTGTGCGGCTGGTAATTTGTTCTTCAATAGCTCGAACTGGATCAGTACCAACCTTTGCCTTTTTTACAATGACCCCATAACGTTTTGCAATCTGAAATAATGGCAAAAGGATGGCTCCATGTTCGATATCGGTCGTGAGGACTTCATCACCTTTGTGCCAGTTTCTGCCATTGACAACAATATTAATTCCCTCCGTAGTATTTTGAGTAAGGGCCAATTCTTCGGGCAAGGCATTGATCAGTTTGCTTAAAGCCACCCTCACTTCATTTTTGATGGCTCTTTTTCGTAGATAAATATCTACCCCTGCTCTGCCGTTTATTAATTCATAATCCTGTTCCTGCCTGATTGCTGCTACGGTTTCTTCAGAAAGAGGTCCCACAGCTCCGGTATTGAGATATAAATATTGATTCAGCAGCTTCAGCGATTTTCTTATAATTTCCAGATTGATTTTATTAACGGGTGCCATCCTTTTGACTCCTCGATTCATTTTAAACCTTTACCATGATGCGTGTAATAAAAAAGATCAAGTGAGTTTCTTTTCCAAGAAAGTAACTTGATCTCCAGTCTATCTGGTCAACCGAACGCGATATTGAATTTATCCAATAGGTTTACTTTTATATTATGATAGAATCCTTCTTTTGTCAACCTATTTTCCAGATTTCCCCTTGGTAGTATAATAGGATCGTTTTAATTTTTAATTTAGAACATTCGTACTTGATCCTTAAGCGGGATTATGGTAGAATTCTTATTAATTTAATCAAATTACTATATTATTGCACGAAAATAGATTCCCCGAAATCAGGTGCATTGGTTATGATTCAACAAAGCCTATCTTTTGCCGTTTCCGATCAAGTAAAAACTCTGGGCTGGAATGGTATTGGTTTGGAAATTACCGGTCTGCAGAATAAAGAATCGGATCCATCGTTTGAACGGCTGAAAAGCGAGGCCATCCAGAAAATACTTAGCATACTATCTCCTGAGCTCCTAAAAACAGATCCTATCTTAAAGGGCTTTAAACAATTACACGAAAGAATCAATCATTCCAACCGTGAGACCATCGCCGCCTCGGAAAACTTATTGAATTTCCTGTTGAAAACCGCTACAATCCCTCATATAAACTTGTTGGTTGACATCTATAACCTGGTTTCAATTGAAACGCGCTTAGCCCTGGGCGCCCATGATATCAACCAAATATCGGGGAGCGTCCAGATTCGTCTGATGGACGGAACGGAAAACTTTTGGCCCATCGGCGCCAGTGAACCCAAAAAAGTGAGACCCGGAGATTATGCCTATATCGATAATAATAATGACATACTTTGTTGGCTGGAAGTCAGACAAGTAGAGAAAACCAAGGTTACACTCGATACCCATGATTGCTTTTACATTATACAGGGAAACTCTGCTACGGATGGGGCCTATCTATTGAATGCCGCCAACCGTTTGATCGGCTTGACCAAACAATTCTGCGGCGGCCAGGAACGGGTGTTGTATATACCAAGTTAATGGAGTCGTTATGAAATTAAAAGGGTTTATCTTTGACCTGGACGGAACATTAGTCAATACCCTACCGGTTTGTTATACCGCCTTTCAGAAAGTATTTCAAAAATATTTGGGCCGCCACTATAACGACGTGGAAATCGCCTCCCTGTTTGGTCCTTCGGAAGAGGGGATTTTCCAAAAACTACTGCCCCATTGCTGGCAGGATGCATTAAACGATTACCTGGCAGAATATGAGAAAGCGGGGCGGGGAATCTTACCCTTTCCAGGGATTACGGCAGCTCTGCAACTTTTAAAGGATAAACAATTCCCCTTAGCCATCGTATCTGGCAAAGGGCCCGGTAGTATGAAAATCTCGCTGCAGGTTTCGGGTCTGGGGGACTATTTTGATCCGGTTATTACCGGATCCGAACAAAGCGCTCGTAAACCGGATCATCTTCGCCAGGTTTTAGCTTTATGGAAGATAGAGCCCCAAGAGGTTGCTTATATCGGGGATACCCCTTATGATATTGTGGCAGCTAAAGAAGTGGGGATTTTATCTCTAGGAGCCCTATGGGCTCCTACGGTGGAAGTGGAAAAAGTTAAAAATACCAAACCGTTTAAAGCCTTCAAGGATGTGGCAGTATTGATTCAGTGGATTAAGAAGGAATTTTAAACAAGCCTTGCCACTAAAAGTATTGTTTTAAATTATCCATCGCTAATTTAGTGCTGTTCATTTTTTTTATAATAGGGATTATAATCATTGGTATAAATATCACTGGGTTTAAGCTGGCCTTGCTTAAGCTGTCCGTGGCGGATCATCATTTGAAACCAGTCGTTCATATACGAATCCTGGATGTACTCATTCTGATCATACCAAAATGGGGAAACCTCTTCCGGCTTCAGGTTAAAGTGGCGTGCTTCAATCCGGATAGCTTCTTGAAGGTGGGTATCAATCCATAGATGGGATTTAATCAATGCCCGTACAAAACCCCTGACCTCCTTGGGATGTTTTTTTAGGAATTCTTCGGAAAAGCCCCGAACGGAAGCGCCGGATCCGGGATTTTTAGTAATCTCCCAAGTACTGACCAATTTGACCAGCTTTTGATTTGCTTCGGCCCGTTTCCAGTATGGAGGATGAAGCGTAGCCACATCCACCAGTCCTTGCTCCAAAGCTTGTTCTTGCTGTTTGTCGGGCATCACCACAAACTCCCCTTTGGCATCAGGAATTTTATTCTGGCCCAGCCATTCCAGAAACAAAAGATCGGCGCAGATATTAATGCCGGAAACCGCTACTTTGATTGGACGTTTTGATTTCCGGATATCCTGGGCTGTTTGAATTGGGCTGCCTTTTTTAACAAAATAAACCATATGAGGATAAGTGGGATGATCGACCATCCCCGGCGCCACAATCTTGATCTTGGCTCCAGCTAAAATGGCCTTGGCCACCGTATTGGGATGTCCGGTAAAAACATCACTGTTACCGCTGACTACGGCAGCGATCTCGGTTCCAGACTGCAATAAGCCGATATATTCCAGACGCAAACCTTCTTCTTTCAAAAATCCCAAATCTTCAGCGATAAAATACTCGGTAAAACTGGTTTGAGTTTGGACTTTGATCGGAAAGAGTTTTTTCCCCGGATGGCGGTTCTCAGTAAAAACAATTCCGGAAATAGAAATGAATAGGACGCTTATGATGAACGTCATAAGGCAAACCGACTTGTTCTTTTGCATATTTTTCCCTCCAATCTTAATGAACCGGTAAATCTTCCTTCCAACGGATGACCCGGGTGCCAATTCCCAGTAATAAGTAGTTTAGAGCCAAACCTAACAAGGACATGGTCAATATCGCCGCATACATTTCCGGAATCTGAAAATTGGTCTCCGATGTATAAAGTAAAAATCCCAAGCCGGCGTTGGAACCGATCATCTCGGCGGCAATCAGTATCAAAATGGAATAGGTCGCGCTTAACCGGATCCCGGTAAAGATCGACGGAAAAGCGCCGGGGATGATCACCTTATAGAACAGCGTGATGGAAGAAGCGCCCATGGAACGGGCCGACTTTATCAACAGCGGTTCTACGCTCCGCACCCCGGCGACGGTACTCAATAAAATCGGCCACTGGACACCCCAAAAAATAATGGCAACCTTGGAAGCCTCCCCGATCCCGAAAAGCAGGATGAATACGGGAAACAAAGATAAAGCCGAGGTCTGCCGGAAAGTTTGCAATAAAGGATCGATAAAACGCTCGAATTCTCTGTTCCATCCAATTAATAATCCCAGAGGTACCGCGATCACCAGCCCAGCTGCAAATCCGAACAAAGCCCGCTCTAAACTGACAATCAAATGATGAAACAGGATTCCGGTCATGGCCAAACTCCAGAATGCCTGCGCTACTTTGGAAAATGGCGGTAAAAAAGTAGGATTGAAAGCTCCCGAACGGGCAGTAATTTCCCATACAAAAAGAAACAGAACTATCGCCAACAAATTATAGACCAGCTTCGAAATTTCTTTTGCCAAATAAAATATCAATTCTTTCTCCCTCCTTTCACCAATCAATAGACGTCCCATACTTCAATCAAATTATTGGAAATCTTGCAAGACAACCGTATAAATATCTTCAATCAGCCGCAGGGCTCCCTGATAACCCACATAGGAGCGATCCAGCACCATCCGGTCGGTAACCGGCATCGTAATCGACAGTTGATAACCATTGACTTCCCGAGCCAATACCCGTTCCCAGGAACTTCCCAAAATCAAAGGCCGGCTGTGATATTGAACCCCCTTTAAATGTTGGTGGATTTGCCCCCCGTCATTGGTAAAGACAACTGGAGCTTGGATCCCCTCAATCAATTCCTGATTCAATCCGGCAGTCACTGATTCCTGATATTCCTGGGGTGTAACATCGCTAATAAACTGCGTTTCCGGCAACAATCCCAGGTCATTAATGAGAAATCTAGAAAGGCCCAAGGTATAAAAACTATCGCCGATAGTAATAAACCGCCGTGGCATCAAACGGGTTTCCAGCAAGATATCCGCACTGCGTTCGATATAGTAATAATAGTCATCTTCCAATTCCCGAATCACCTGTTCGACGCCCTCAAGCGGCACTGCAGCAAACTCGGCTACTTTCCGCAAAAATTTACCGGTTTCGGTGGGGCCGATCGGTAATACCGGATAGTGAATAAAAGGCGTTCCGTATTTTTCCTGCAAATGTTGGACATTGCGGAGTCCGACCCACGGTGAAACCAACAAGTTAAATTGAGCCCGGGGAACTTTTTGCAGAGATTGAATACCCCACCCGGGTCCGAAAATAAGATTCGGTCGCAAACCAATTTTGGAAATCAAGTGGCCTATCATTTTCAAATTACCGGTCCAAAATGGATCATGATAGGGAACCACCGACCAGATGTTCATCAATCCCGGCTCCACTTCTCCCGGTGTTGCCGGCAGATATTGATCAAAGATGGCATCCAAAACCAACTCATGCCCATAAATATTGGTACCCTTAAATCCACCCGTTTCAACAAAGACAATCGGTTTTCCCTGATCCTGAAAACTCCTGACAACTTCGCCGACATCATCCCCGACAATATCAGCGGCACAACCCGTTAGGACCACGTATAAATCGGCATCCAGAACTTTGAAAGAGTTTTCCACCACTTCCTTCAAACGGGCAGTTCCACCGAAGATGATCTCTTTTTCACTGGCATTGGTGGAAGGGACTGAATGGCCGCCGATATATCCCGAGCCTTGACAGCCGTTATCCACCGCTAAAGCGCTCCATAACTTTTGGCCGCAACCCGGTCCCGCATGGATTATCGGTACAGCCCGGTCGATCGCCTGGACTGTTTGCAATGCGCCGAGTGCGCAGACATGGCGTACTTGTTCTACCAATCCTGTCGTCAAACCAGCTCCACCTCCTTAAGAAAGTTAAAACTGTCCTGGGCAAGCCACCAATCGGTATACGGCAGTTTCACTCTGGAAGCCAAATTTTTAGCCAGGCTGCGATTGGCCAATGAATCGATAATCCGGTAGCCGAAATCCACCAAACCCTGATAGCCGAATGCACTGAACTCATCGGCGACCATGATCGAAGTGATACCCATCTTGGTAGCCCAAACAGCGGTCCCGCCATGGCGGGAAACATAGATATCCGGCCGCAAGCGGTTTAAAAGATTGAGCAATTCAAAATTTTGCTGGTCGCAAACACTGACCGGCAAGTCTTTTTTCCGGTTTCCGGCAATATGCAAAGTGGATTCAGGGCAGCTACCGTGGTCATAATGCGGGTCGAAATGCCAGGTAGCTCCCCAGATGACTTCGATACCCAATTCCTCCAAGACCCGGATGTAATTATGGCCAAAACTGGGCCCCATGCCGACGACGGCCTTTTTCCCCCTCAATCGAGAACGGATTTCTTCCAGTTGAGGCTCAATTCGTTGTTTCTCTTCGGCGATGAATGCTTCCACTTCTTTTTCTTTCCCGGCCGCCTTCCCCAGACCCCGTAACCAACTATCCATACCGGCTATGCCATGCGGTTGCATGGATTTTACATAAGGAACCCCGTAATGCTCCTCCAGCCCGTTGCCGAAATATCCTCCCAATGTACCGCAAATACTGATTGTGGCAACAGATTCCGATGTTTTGGATAGCTCCTCAATGGTACTGAAGGGGGCGATAAAAACCGGCCGTAGTCCGAAGCGGGCTAAGATCTCGGTAATCCTTTCTTTAGCGCTTCCTCTGAAATTAATCATATTGACCGCATTGGTTTTCTGCTGCGGCGGTTTGACAATCCAGGTTAAAATGGCATGATAAGCCGCATCAAAACCCGATGCCCACACTTTGGAACGAAAACCCTCGCAAAAAACCGGTGCCAAGGGGATTGGGAGTTCCTGGCGTAATTCATCCAAAATCCCATTGATATCCTCTCCGATAATCGCCGAGGTGCATGAAGTGGTTACAAAAATCGCTTTCGGGTTAAATCGGCGATAGGCTTCCCGGACTGCTTCCCGCAATTTGTTGGCAGCGCCAAAAACCGTATCTTCCTCAGTCATATTGGAACAAATGAAATTCACATTATGATACTCCCAGTTTCGCACCCGGTTACCCCACTTATTCTGGACATTGGCGCCAATGGAATCGGCGGCGCAACCTATCGGAGCATGGCTAACGATGGCAGCGTCCCGAATACCCGACAAATGCCCCTGGGCGCAACCGGAACTACAAGCACTGGTCTGGCTGAAACTGCGTTCCCGGTTTTTCAGGCTGCACTCACTGGCTTTGACGGCCAGATCCTGAATGGTGCCTTGATACCCGGTAATTGCCCCCAAACGGGTTTCCCGGGTTGGAGATTCTAAACTTTGGATATTAATCGGCATACTGATTCCTCCTCGTTTTGAAATGTTTTGGATAAAAGAACTAAAACCCTTAATCAAATAAAAAAGACTATGTGCTTTGGCTCCATAGTCTCCAGTATCTCTGGTCAACTTTTTAAAAGTTGAATTGTAACTTCACTGAAGTTACTTTTCAGTGAAGTTACTTTACCAATTCATTGGCAACTTTTTAAATGGTTTTTCACCTCATAGGAATTTTGTAATTTTTCCATGATTTGATCAATAGCTCCGGAAATAGCAAATCCCTTGATACCATTGGAAGCTAACTGCTGGGTTGCTCCAGGTCCAATCTGGTTTGCTAAAATAAAACGACAATCTTTGAGAACCTCAATGAGTGAATCAATATCATGATGCTCCTGTGGCTCTTGAGCACAATGGGGAGGAATGATTTCTCTTACTTCAACCAGTTTAAAATGTTCATCAACCCGATCAAAGATTAAAAAATGGCGGGCCCTGCCGAAATGTTCATTGATATTTTGCCCGTCATTACTGGCAATAGCGACTTTAAAAGACATGCTCCAACCTCCACCGGATTTATTCGATTTCTGGAACAAAATTTATCCCTTTTTAATAGAAAAAGGCCAAGCATCCTTGATGTAAAAATGCTTGGTCTCCAGTCTATCTAGTCAACCGTAAATTAAATCAGTGTTATAGGAAAGGAAATGGCGCCAACCCTTTAATGGCTGCTGTAAACAGCTCGAAAAAAACAGGGATCATAAGAATGAAAGAAACCTTCTTTTCGATTATTAAATTTCCTGGAACAAGGGGGTTGACAAATACCGTTCACCGGTGTCCGGCAGCAATACCACAATGGTCTTTCCCTTATTTTCAGGCCGTTTGGCGATTTGCGTCGCGGCAAATGCGGCGGCTCCTGAAGAAATTCCTACCAATAGGCCTTCCACCCGGGCTAATTTCCGTGAAGTATCAAAGGCCTCTTCATTTTTAACTTTGTAGATTTCATCGATCACTTCCCGGTTGATAATATCGGCTACAAAACCAGGCCCAATCCCTTGAATTTTATGGGGACCGGGATTACCGCCCGATAAGACCGGCGAATCAAAAGGTTCTACCGCAATAATTTGCACGCCGGGTTTTTTCTTTTTAAGTACTTCCCCGACACCGGTTATGGTGCCACCGGTACCCACTCCGCCGACAAAAATATCCACTTTACCGTCGGTGTCGTTCCAAATCTCCTCAGCCGTGGTCTTGCGGTGAATCTCCGGATTGGCGGGATTTTTAAATTGTTGCGGGATAAACGAATTCGGGGTCTGGGCGGCTAGTTCCTCCGCCTTCCGGATCGCTCCTTTCATCCCCTCCGAACCGGGAGTTAAAACCAGTTCGGCGCCGAGTGCTTTTAATAGATTCCGCCGCTCAATACTGAATGTTTCAGGAAGCGTGATAATCAACTTATAACCACGGGCTGCGGCGACAAAGGCCAGGGCGATTCCAGTGTTACCGCTGGTTGGCTCGATAATTACCGTATCTTTATTAATGAGTCCCCTTTCTTCCGCATCCTTGATCATGGCATAACCGATCCGGTCTTTAACGCTGCTTAAAGGGTTGAAATATTCCAATTTGGCAATGAGTTTCGCCTCAAAACCATTTTCCCGATTGTAATTGGTTAACTCCAAAAGGGGAGTATTTCCAATTAAATCGGTAATACTTTTAGCAATTTTCGACATTCAAAGAACCTCCTCATTCATTTTAAAAATAAGTATTCATATAAATTTAGTAGGAATTATTACTTTTATAATACTGCTAAATCATAGTTTTGTCAATAAGTTCCTTTGGCACAAACATCATCAAAATATATCATTGAACCCTTTGTAAAAAAAGTTTCGTCCGTTCCATGCTAGTATGTTCAAAAATATCACTCGGGCTGCCTTCTTCAATGATCAGGCCATCATCCATGAAAATGACGTGGTTTGCAACTTCGCGGGCAAAATTCATTTCATGGGTCACCACAATCATGGTCTTTCCTTCTCTGGCCAGGGACTTCATAACTTCAAGGACTTCCCCCACCAGTTCCGGATCTAATGCCGAGGTTGGTTCATCAAACAAAATGACTTGGGGTTCCATGGCCAACGCCCTGGCAATACCGACTCTTTGTTGCTGTCCACCTGAAAGCTGAGAGGGATAAAAGCTCATGCGGTCGCTCAAACCGACTTTATCCAACACTTGAATACTCTTTTCATAGGCAACGGTCCGCTCCAACTTCTTGACAATCAGCAAACCTTCCATCACATTTTCCAGAGCCGTCTTGTTTTTGAACAAATGATAATGCTGAAAGACCATGGCAGTACTGCGGCGAATTCTATACGTTTCTTCTTTGGTCACCTGTTCTGAATTGATGATCAAATCTCCGACTTGAACGAGGCCTTTATCAGGACGTTCCAAAAAATTGATGCAACGGAGCAAAGTCGATTTCCCCGAACCGCTCGGTCCTAAGATCGTGATGGCTTCTCCACGTTCAACAGTCAAATTGATGCCTTTGAGGACTTTAGTATGATGGAAGGATTTATGTATATCTTGCAGCCGAATCATGAGTTCTTCCCCCCTTCAAACTGTTTCACTCTCTTTTCCAAAAGTATCACGACTCTTTCAACAAAAATGCAAATGAGCCAGTAAAACAAAGCCACCACAATATAAACTTCAAAGAACTGCAAGCCTCTGGCGCCCAAGATCTTGGCCTCGCCCATCATTTCCACGACTGAGATCATGAAAGCCAATGATGTATCTTTGATTAAACTAATCACTGTATTGCCGAAGCTGGGTAGAGCGACAGCCAAAGCCTGCGGGAAAATAATCCGGTACAAGCCCTGCCAGGTTGTCATTCCCAATGACAAAGCCGCCTCCATTTGGCCCTTTTCAATGGCTTGGATGGCTGCCCGAATGGTTTCCGATAAATAAGCTCCTACATTCAGTGAAAAAGCGAAATAAATAAAGACTATAGCTGGAATGCCATTTACATCAATATTCCAACCATAAGCCGCATGAGCATAATCCAAGAGCTTGGGAATTCCATAATAGGATAAATAAATTTGAACCAAAAGTGGGGTTCCCCGAGTAAAGGAAAGATAGAACCCGGCAATTTGGTGGACTACCGGAATTTTATAGATTCGCACTAGTGCGGTGATGGTGCCAATGATTAAGGCAAAAAACATTGCCACAACCGTGATATTCAAAGTTACCGGTATCACCTTGAATATCTCCGGAATAATCGATGCCATAAATTGAAAATCCAAAATTGGTTTCATCAGCTTCTATCCAATACACTTTTATTTGGGATAACCCATGGCTTATTGAGTGAAATCGGCTCCAAACCACTTTACCGATAAGTTAACCAGGGTGCCATCCTTTTTAAGTTCATTCAAGGCCTTGTTAAACTGTTCCTTTAATGCTCCACCTTCTTTATCCTGGCGAAACACAAAGAAACTCGGAACCAATGCCAGGGGTTTGCCTGCCAGTTTCACCTTTAAGTCCAGTTTTTTCACATTATAACCTACGGTCAGACGGTCGTTAACTGTGGCGTCAATCCTGCCGGCCACAATATCCTGTAAAACGGCGGTCATATTGCCGTCGTAATACTTGATATCGATTTTCTTATCTTTATTGGCATCCTCTAAAAGCTTAGCATAATTACTCCCGACCCCGATCCCGACTTTTAAACCTTTTAAATCATCCAAGGTGCTGATACCATTTTTATCGGCCCTGACAATGATTTGGGCTCCTGAGATCAAATAACTGTCGGAGAACAAATATTTTTTCTCCCGATCGGGATTTTTGCCGATTTCATTGGCAATCAAATCAAATTTCTTCGTCTCTAGGCTGAGAAACATACTGTCCCATGGGGTTGGCACAAACTTTACTTCAACGTCCAGTTTCTTACCGATAGCTTTGACAACCTCGACATCATAACCGGTTAAATTATTTTTTTCATCCACATATGTAAAAGGTGCATAAACTCCTTCCGTTCCTACTGTAATAACTCCCTTAGCGCCTGCAGGAATCAACAAACTGCTGAATAACAATCCCATGACCATCGCCAAAATCAATTTTTGAAAAGTCTTCATTTGCAATCTCCTCCAATAAATTTTAGATTTAAGTTCCAACTACCACAATTAAATTACACCTATAGGTTTACTAATATATTTAGTATCCTACTGCCTTTTGTCATTTTTGTCAACCCAATCCTTTCTATACGGAAATGATTTCTTTGATCAGATTTCCAAATCGGCCATTAGATCTTCCGGTTCTTCCAGTCCCACCGATAAACGGATCAAGTTTTCGGTTATTCCCAGTTGATCCCTTTCAGGTTTAGGAATGGAAGCATGGGACATTTTCACCGGATAAGAAAGGATCGACTCAACGCCTCCCAAACTGACCGCCACTGACCAGATTCGAGCCTGTTCCATAATAGCCCTGGCCCTATCCATGGTGTCCGTTTTAAATGAAAGAACCGCCCCGAAACCGGAGGCTTGAGCCTTGATAATTTCATGTCCCGGATGATCTTCTAGGCCCGGATAATAAACATCGCTAACCCAGGACTGTTCTTTCAACCAATATGCTATCTTTAGCGCCGATTGCTGCTGTATCTCCATTCGAGCCCGCAAGGTTTTAATTCCCCGCATTAACAACCAACAGTCCTGAGGTCCCAAAACTGCCCCAAAACCATTTTGAACAAAATAAACTTTGGCAGACAGCTCAGGGGACTTGGTAATCACCGCGCCGCCGATTACATCGCTGTGGCCGCCCAAAAATTTGGTAGCGCTATGGATTACAATATCAACCCCCAAATCAAGCGGTCTTTGAAAATAAGGCGACAAAAAAGTATTGTCAATCATGGTTATCAATCCGCGCCTTTTGGCGATTTCCACCGCTCCAACCAGGTCGGTGACTTTTAACAAGGGATTGGACGGGCTTTCTAAAAAGAGGGCCTTGGTATTGGGTTGGATAGCCTTTTCGATATTCTCCAGCCGAGTCATATCCACAAAGGTATGAGTGATGCCGAATTTATTGAAAAAACGGCTTAAAACCCGAAAAGTCCCCCCATAAATGTCGGCCGACACCACCAGATGATCGCCCTGCTCCAAAATAGCAAGCGATGAAGAAACGGCAGCCATTCCGGAAGCGAAAGCATAAGCATAAGTCCCGTTTTCAATTGCAGCCAAGGTTTTTTCTAAGGCATCCCGGGTCGGATTTCCAGAACGGGCGTAATCAAAGGGCCCCGGGTGATCAATATCCTTTTGATGAAAAGTTGATGCCTGGTAAATGGGTATACTCAAAGCTCCGGTATTGGGATCAATTTCATGTCCGTTATGTAGAAGTAAAGTTCCATATTTCATATACTTTTTTCTCCTTCCACGCATGTATACGACATTGCTTGAGCCAAATCAGCGATTAAATCATCGGCATCTTCAATTCCCACAGAAAGACGAATCAAGTCTTCCGTGACGCCGATTGCCTCCCGGATTTCTTGTGGAATATCCCCATGAGTCTGTTTGACCGGGTAAGTAATTAATGTTTCCACCCCGCCTAAACTTTCGGCATAGGTGATAATCTGGACCCGGTTGATGATTTCTTTGACTGCATTGGCGTTCTGCGCCCGGAACGATACCATCGCCCCGAAGCCACGGCTTTGTTTCCTTTGAATTTCAAAGCCCGGATGATTAGAAAGTCCTGGGTAATAAACCTTTTTTACCTTTGGATGTTGTACAAGCCAGGCAGCAATCTTCCTCGCATTCTCCTGCTGTTTTTCCATTCGGAGGGCCAACGTCTTGAGCCCCCTGAGCATTAGCCAACTATCTTGAGGTCCTAAAACTGCTCCGGTTGAATTCTGAATGAAACCAATTCGCTCACTGAGTTCTGGAGTACCGGCGACTATTATTCCGGAAAGGACATCATTATGCCCACCCAAATATTTGGTTCCGCTATGAAGAACAATATCGACCCCAAATTCCAAGGGTTGCTGCAGATAAGGGGTCATGAAGGTGTTGTCTACAATCGTTAGCATATGATTCTCCTTTGCCAGCATGGATACTTTTTGGAGAGGGGTTATTTTCATCAATGGATTGGTTGGCGTTTCTATGAAAAGAGCCTTGGTTTTCCCAGGAACAATCGCTTTTTGGACTTCTTCCAGTTGAGTGGTATTAACGTAAGTTGTAGCCAGTCCAAACTGTTTAAAGTTTTTTTCCAGAACCCGGTAGGTTCCGCCATATAAATCGTTGGAAACCATGATATGATCGCCGGAAGAAAATAACATTAAAACCGCTGTAATGGCTGCCATACCCGATGAAAAGGCAAAACCGCGCTGTCCTTTTTCCAGCTCCGCCAGGACTTTCTCCAGAACTTCCCGGGTAGGATTCACCGTCCGCGAATAATCATAACCGGTGGATACTCCAACCGCCGGATGACGAAAGGTCGCCGTTTGATGAATCGGAGTGCTGACCGCACCAGTCCGGGTATCCGTACAGAGCCCGGCATGAGCCAAACAGGTTTCTATCTTCATGCTTGACACCCCCTTGGTAATAATAAAACCTCTTTCAAATACTGAAAGAGGTTAACATTGGTAAGCCTCTCTCATCTCCCGGGTTACCCCGCCGGAATTGGCACCGCATTCCGATTTATAGCATCGGAGTGATGCAGTTTAATTGTGACTTTCAATTAAACTGCCTAAGGCGGATTTCTTTCAAAAAGCGCTAAACCGCCTCGGTTGCCGAAGGATCATCGGGCCGTACCCTCCCCTTCTCTGGATAAGAGTATTAATGTTTAAATTATAATTATTCCTATATAAATAGTCAATATA
The DNA here is from genome assembly GCA_023392595.1 of Bacillota bacterium. Taxonomy (GTDB): domain Bacteria; phylum Bacillota; class UBA4882; order UBA8346; family UBA8346; genus UBA8346. The sequence continues at coordinate 102,966 of JAEVYU010000053.1, forward strand.
TCTTTTAAGAAAATCCCCCCAAAGTCTGATAACGTTGCTGCTACCTCCTTTGAGAGAAGTTAAAAATTCATCAAAACGATCTACCGTCCCGACAATTTTTCAATCATTTCTTCCACTTCCTCAGTTCCTTTGGAATAAAATGATTCTTCCTGTGGCTCTAGCTGTTTGAGCAGTCTCAGAAATTCACCCGCATGGACCCGCTCCTCATCGGCAATGTCTTTTAAAACCGCTATCGCCAACTTGTTTTCCGTTGATTCGGCCAGTTGCATATATAATTGAATGGCTTCATATTCGGCCGCAACCATAAAACGAACCGCCCGGATCAGTTCGGCATCATTGATTTTGCGATCATGGGCCAGACCCGCGAAAGGGCTCCCAAATTCCGGCATTTCTTCTCCCCCTTCTACATTGTATTAAGTTTTCCGATTCAAAACTTTCAATACTCATCATATCAATCCTATGAACGTAAGTCAACGGATGCCTTTTTCAAGAGACACCGCTTGGGTTATATAGTTAATTAGAGTCGAACGGAAACTACCCGCCTAAACCATTCAGGGCAAAGGGGCTCAAGGTGGCATCCCGGCGGTGAGCATTCGGTAGGATAAAACGATTGAGGAAGCGGCCAATTAAATGGCAATCAAAAATTCTTAATCATTAATAGCTCCTCTTTTGTTTTCGCAGTTCCAATACTCCGCGGCTAGCAATCACAAACTTCCGAACGTGGGTTCTGGAAGAAGAACTAAGTGCCCATTTACCCCCGCCGTTATATTCGCCGATTGCCGTCTTAATTTCATTGTTATTCCGTTTCAATAGTTCTGCGAAATAAGCGATGGCAACCCTGTAATTACATTGCCATTTATAAAAATCCTCCGGTTTATATCCAAATTCTTTATAATAATCACCCCATGTTGTGTCCATGAGTTGAGCGGGTCCCTGTTCCCCGGCCTTACCCTCTTTATGCAGGTCAAATCCATTCTCAATTTGACAAATCGTCAGACAATCATAGGGGCTTACTCCGGCTTCTTTCGCATAGTTAATAGTCAGCGCGGCAAATTCTGAGATTTCATCGGTGATTAATTTGGGATTCGTAACCGCCAGATAACCGGTAATATAGCCGTAGATAACAGCATTTTCCTGAACTTGTTCCCGAAGCTTTTGAATTTTTATTTGATAAGAGTGACAGTCAATCTTTTTTTGCTGCTTTAACAGAGCAATGCGATTATCCAGTTGCACAATTTCCTGCCGGAAGTTTTTGGTGGTCCGGTGTAAAATTGCCAGCCCGACAAACTCGAATCCTGTGATTGCCAATATAATAAAGGCTATAATCCAGTCTTTTCTTTTCATTCCCTATCCCTCACTTTCCTAAATTACTATTGACGGCGTTCAATATTTTGTCATCCAATTCCGACAGCGCTTGCCGATACAAAATATTCCATAATCATTATTTTGGTTCCACTCACGAATAGGGTTAACTTTTGGTCGCATATTGTGCCGATGATACCGTTTCAATCAAAATACCGGGTTGCCAGAAATCCTTGGATAATAAATTCCTAAAACCCCGGCAAAAAAGGACAAACCGTCATTATAACGGTATAGGCCTATATCAAATAGATTGCGTCATTGAGTATGGCGCTGGATTCAAGTTCATTCCTTATCACCGGACCATGAGCATTAAAGATCATGGCAGATAGTCTTTTTAAATCATCTTTGGTGCATTTGCGGGATGATACCCATCGAAGGCCATCTTCGTGCCGAACAAATAACCAAACTTCATGGCCCCAATTTCTGGCTAACATTTCAATTCCTTGGTCAATGAACTCGATTCCTTGATCAAAGATACTCATGGTATTCCCTCCCTTTCTTTCATAATATGTTTGTTAACAACCTCAAGAACCTGTGCCAGCTAGCGCATCTTTCCATACTATGTATATATTGGGTAAGCGATCTATAAGCAAAAAAATAGCATGGCGCCCTTGACGTCATACTATTTTCACTTTAAACTTTTACAGGCCTGCTAGTAAAGAGCATCGTAAATAAACGGCAATCAGAAACGGGGAAGATACGCTCGACTTAAGTAAAACGTTCACAATCATTGAGTAGTTATTTAGAGAACGTTTTACTAGTTCGATTTCCGGATCACTTCTATCGCCCAAAACAATTACTCTATCATAAACCCCGAAATCGCGCCGGTAATTTCGGCAGGATGCCCGTTTTCATCCGCATACGCAAAAGCCGCCGCATAGTAATATCCCTTGGCTATCGGACCAAACTTGGCAAAAGTATCTCCCAAAAGGGCCTCTCCGCTATCCCAAACAACTGTTGTCAAAGTCACATCTTTATATATACCCGCCTTATAACTCTCCGCCCCATCAACTTCCGCCCATGATAATTTATTAGAACCGATATCGGCAGTAGAGACTGTTGGAAAACTCCCCATTAGTCTGCCGATGGAAACCGTAATCACCGGATATTCCTTGGAACTGGCGCCGTTATAAGCAATCACTTTGAACCGGTATTGTCCGGCCTTCCTCACTATCCCGGCTAATTCTTCCGTTATATCCAAAAACGCCTTGGTGGCAAAGGCCGGATCATTTGGATGATTATCCCTTGAGTCCCAGACATTTTGATTCAGGCTGCCATCTGCTCCTAAAAAATAAACCTGGTAGTAAGTGGCACCGTTCGAGGGCTTCCAATCCAAAAGGATATATTTAACACTCTGGTTCCAATCTATTTCGCTTATTTCAGACGCCGTAATCGGGCCATTCCCATTCAAAGACTTGGCTACCGGAGAAAAAGAATGGTAGCTTTGAGTCGCCAGCCATTGTTTGATCCCTAACCCGCCCGCTAAAGCCGGTGAAGGCTTGAGGGAAGCGGTTGCATCCCCTTCCACGGTTGAGTTTGAAAGGGACGCCGTAATACTCTCGATGATAACCCCGATCCCGGCATTCCACACAGGTGTGCCGGTAATGGCTTCATTACCTCCTCCTCCGCATCCGGCAAGAATGAAACTCAATTGTATCCCTAAACCAATTAATCCCGTTTTCTTCATCTACATTCCCTCCCAGAAAAAGATGGGTTTCGGATCGGCTGTTGTTTTGACAATATCCGTTTCAGCGGCATTCTCCAAAGACGCTTTCACCGCCACTACCCGGAAGCGGTAGCCCACATTAACAATCAATCTCATGACCGGGTACCGGATGATGCCTGAATCGGTGCTCAAGCTCACTGTAGCCCACTCCGACCAGAGTAGTGTTCCGTCTTCATTTAAAATCTCCACCCGGTAGGTGGTATCCGCCGCTTGGGTCCAACGTAGTTGGACTTCGCTGGAAGAGATGACGCTCCAGGCTAAATCTCCCGGGGCATCCGGCAGATCGGGCACATTCACCGGACCTGTTATCGCCTCGGAGCTTCCTTGGGAATTGACGGCCCGGACTCTATAGGTATAAATCCCGGAAGGCGCATTCCGATCGCGGTAACCGCTCTGATTGGCCTTTAAGGTTGCTATCTGCTTTGAATCCCGGAAGATTGAATATTCTTTTTCGTTGGTAGCCTTATCGGTCCAACTCAAGGTAACATCCCTGCCTGCCAGTGTATAGATTAAATCGGCTGGCGCTGCCGGCGCAGCGCTGTAATCTCCGGGAATAACCTGTACATAAGACTTCCGGCTGTAATTACGGTCGGCATCATAGGCGAAGGCGGCGTAGTAATAGATTTTGCCGTTCTCCAGATTACTGTCGGTGATGGTTGAAGGCGTACCGTCAAAAATCAATGTTCCATCCTCAGGATCGGCCGGCGTCACTCCATTCTTACGTAGAATCCGGTATCCGGTTGCGATGGAATGGCTGGTATCTCCTCTGGGATTTAAGGTACAGGCCAAAGCGACTTGTTCATCTCCGGGCACATTGGCGCTAATCGCCGGTGAATTCGGGGATTTGCCTTCTCCCGCACTTAAATATATTCGGAGTTTGGGCCAGTTGGCGCTGTCGGAGGAGAGACCGTATAAAACAACTTGTTCTCCGGCGTTCCAGGTGGTATCGTCGATGGTAATATACAGTCCCTGATTGAGATGGGGATTATTCACCCAAGTCCTGACGGCATCGGTGACATCCAAACGAATGCTGTCGTACCCGCTTTGGGTGAATGCCCTGGGAATAAACTCGATACAATCCAGTAAACTAAGGGCGTTGCTTGACGCCCCGATGTTCTGGGCGCCATCGCTCCAAGGAATGTTTTGGCCGGGCCTATGGTCCCGGTACTGGTAATCAAGACCGAGCCGGAAACCTTCGCTGGAGGTATCCATAAAGCATGGTTTCCCCAAATTGCCGGGGTCTTCAATCTTATATATTTTGATTCGCCTAGGTTTGGTTGCCTCTCCGCTGATACTGACGATTTTCAGGATCAGTTGGGCCCGGTCGATTTTGGTTCCTGCTTCGATTTGGCCGGAAGCCGGACCAATCATTCCCGGGTTATATAACCAAAGATCCCCGGGGCTGCCGCTGGTTCCTTTGCCCAAATGCAACATGTTGCCGTTCCATACAGTGCGGAGGGCATTTTGATAACTTTCCGCCGTATACCAGCGGTTGTTACTGGACGCGCTGTTGTCGCCGTCCGTGCCGATGGTAATCGTCGTTTTTCCACTTGGCAAGTCGTCAATAACCTTTATGGTATTGGACGAAGTTAAATCGTAACCGCTGGATATCTCGGGCGCCTTTATTATGAGCCCCATACTTTCGATGTTTCTCTCCAAACTTCCTGTGACCCGCAGGGTACAATGGGTCGGATCGACATAAGTCCCATAGGCGACACGTAAACCCGCGGCATCATGTAACGTGAAATTTTCTATCTCCAATGAACTGTCCTTTAGAGTGGTGCCGGTGATGGCAACCTGGATATCGGAAGTTGCCAGATTGCTTTCTGTAAGTATTTGATCCCCCGCAAACTTTAAGGTGACCGGATGGAACGATTGGGATCCAGTGGTTTCCGTTGCGGGCATGGCATTGCCCGCCAAATCATAAACAGGTGCTCCCCTTGCCGGTTCGATGGAGAGAGTCTCCACCCCGCTGGGATTGCCGGTAATGGTCAGGAAAGCCCGGATAGTGATCTCTCCTCCTGATAAGGCCGAGGCCGAATTCTCATTTGGATTGTCAGCCCTTTTTATGGACTGAATCTGGACCCCGCTGGCGGTCCCGCCATTTTGACCGAATGTAACCTGGAATTGGCTGGCTGATACTGCTCCAGCGCCGCTACCGGTTCCATATACTCCTTCGCTAAATGCAATATCAATATATTGATTGCTTTCCGCCAGGTTTCCGCCTGCGATGGCAGGCGCTAATTGATCGGTTAGGATTTTGGCTCCGGTGGTTTGTAACAAAGACATTGCATTGCCCGCCCGATCATAAATGGGACAAATGCTGGACATCCCGATCTCAACAGTTTCCACTCCACTGGGAATACCGTTTTCCCCCAGAAACACCCGCACCGTGGCTTCACCGCCTGTTAAGACCGAAGCCAATGCGAGTTCTTTATTATCGGTCTTCCTGATTCCGGTAATGAATATATCAGTAACAGTACCACCGTTTGCAGAGAAAATCAGAGTAAAATGAGAGGTTGTCAAAGGATCAACAGCGTTATTGGCGCCATAAACCCCTTCACTGAAGAATATATCCATATAACCATTACCACTATCAAGAACAGCCCGGCTGATGGTGGGAGCAACAGTGTCCCAGGCCGCTACAGTTATTCCCGCGTTATCGGCTATCATTAAATTCCCTGCCATATCCTGAACCGTTCCATCAGTTCCTGCCCCATATTTTACAATAACTCCACCACTGCAGGCTTGTTTCAAATCAGGTACTGTTAAGACTATTTGACAATCATCAACACCTCGGGCGGTTGCCACGATTTCATAAAAGCTGCTTCCGCCATTTTCGTTTACTGTAAATCCGCCGTTATTGGAATGGTTCAAATTGTAGCATTTCTCGCTCAAAATAATTGTCAGATGGGTGGAGTCCGTTCTAACCGCACCGACCAATGTTGGCGGCGTCTTGTCGACTATTGCAGACACACTCTCTGAAACATCGCCGATATTGCCTGCGAGATCTATTATTCCGGCTGTAAAAATACGCGTCGTTTCCGGCAAATCAGCAAGCGTTGCGGAAGAAATCACTACATCGGCATATCCGTTGAATATATCCGTATTATTCAGTAACTTACAACCAATCAAAATACTCTCCGAATCAATACGCAACATATCTCCCGCTTCCGCCTGGTTGAATGCTGGTAATGATACTCTCAACACTCTATTGCTTGCAATATCATTCCGGCTAAGATACCCATCTTTCCATGCTGTGTCAGGCTGATTAGCTAAGCTAATAAATGTAGGCGCAGCAGGTTCAGTGTTGTCAACCATGAAACCGGCTCCCTCGATAGGTGTAGCCACAACCACGTTACCTGCCGCATCCGCCCCCGAACTAAAAGAAACAGTGGCAGTCCCATTACCGGTTCCTACGGTATAATCAAGAGTATATCGAGTCGCGCTTATCTTGGTCATGCCGATTGCCGGTACCCAATTGGCACCGCTGAAGGCAATCATTACACGGGAAGAATCCGCCAATGCTTCGCTAAAATTGGCCGTTATGGTTAATAAATCTCCTTGTTTGACAGGATTCTTCGAATAGGTCACTGATGCGGTTGGAGCTGTTTTATCAACTACAATATTCCCGGTATATTGAGCGGTACTGGTTGCGCCCAATTCGTCGGCAACTGTAAAAACAACATTTCGATAAACACCTTCCGGAATGTCGGCAGTATTCCACCAAAGAGTCCACGTCCCGTTTCCTCCGTTTACAAGGGTCGAGGCTGATTGCCCATTCATAAGCGCGGATACTGTAACATTATCACCGTCGGAATCATTTACGGCGCCGGAAACACTGAAAATTTGGGAATCTTTATAGATCCGATCAACACCAGGATCGACAACGGTAACGGTAGGGCAGTGATTTACTTTTAATCCTCCGCCGGTTATGGTCAAGGTGCACGTCCTGGTGCTACCATAAAATTCGTAAACTTTAAGATAATACACGTGATTGGCATGAAGTTCATCGGTTAAATAAAATTCAACCAGATGATAATCACCACGGTCAGCGGCTTTTCCGGAAGATTGCGAAGCATCATAGTATAGATAAGCTTCTGTATCCACGCTTTGAGGTAATGTCGTAATAATATAAGTTCCATCTTGCGAGGGAATAAACTTAAAATAATTGTGCCCATCCCCGCTTAATTTAATTTCCGTTGCAGAGCTGCTAATCAGAGGGGCATCACTCGTTGAGCTTCCACCGGTTATGGCTTCTGCTTGGCAGTACGCCGGAACTCCCCATAAGGCAATTTCCAAAACAATTGCAACCAAGAAGTATTTCAGGTTATTCTTCACGAATACACCCCCGCTTCATTAAAATCCAATACAATTAATTTTATAGAATATTCAATGATAATTTAATATTATACATTACTAATATAAACACATTTATATGATTTTGTAAATATAATCTATGAAAATTAAGATAATTTAATAAAGTTTTTTGTTCCAATTCTGTAACTAAAAAGCTCTCCAGGAATTAAATTTTCAGAATATCGGTTGGATTAAACATTTCTCTCATTTCCTCATTAAAATTTGGGTTACCCGGATAAAATAACCCTTTGAATACAAATCTTAAATACCAAGGTAAAATATAACCACGTAGGTGAATCCGAGTGTATAAAGGCTCCCGTAAAAAAAGAATGACCGCTTCGGGAAAATCTCCGGAAAGCGATTCCTTAACCGGCTCCCTGGAGCAAAATGAGGCGCTCTTTCGGGAAATGTTTCAAAATGATGACTTGGTCATCTACAGGCATTTTGAAAACCAGCAAGACCCTTTCATAAAATGTTGCGCCATTTTTGTCGAAGGAATGGTCAATCAGGAGATCATCAACGAAAACATCATTAGGCCGGTTATCAGCAATGCCCTGCCTGGTAAAATTCTGTGCTCGTTGGATGTTTTGCAAAACCGGGTGATTATGGCCCATGATGTCCAAAAGACTGCCGATCTGAAAAAAATAATCGAGGCCCTCTCTACCGGCAACACCATACTACTGTTGGACGGTGCCGGGGAAGCATTGATAATCGGCTCCCAGGGATGGAAAACTCGTTCCATTACCGAACCGGAAAATGAAAAAACATTGCGGGGACCAAAGGAAGGTTTCACCGAATCATTAATGATAAACCTCTCCATGGTGAGGCGTAGATTGAACACTCATCACCATTCTAAATTTAAATTCAAGGTCTTGGGAGACCGGGCGCGTACCAAAATTTGCCTTTGTTATATTGAAGGATTGGCCAATCCCTTAATCCTTGCCGAATTGGAAAAACGCCTTGACCAAATTCAGCTTGACGGGATTTTGGCCACCAACTATATCACTGAATTAATCAAAGACGCCCCCTTCTCGCCTTTTAAAACCATCGGCAACACGGAACGGCCCGATGTTGTGGCTGGAAAACTGCTGGAAGGACGGATTGCCTTGCTTCTGGACGGCAGTCCCGCCGCGCTCACATTACCTCATATCTTTATCGAGTATTTTCAGTCCAACGACGATTATTTTATCAATTACTTTTTTTCCTCCATCAGCAGGCTGATCCGGATCGCTTCATTTATCTTCACCATCAGCGTTCCCGCTATTTACCTAGCGCTCACTGATTTTCATCAAGAAATCCTTCCCACTCCCCTTTTATTAAGCATTTCTTCAGCCAGGCAGGGTATAGCCTTTCCCAACATCATCGAATTGCTTATCCTGGGATTTGCATTTGAAATCATCCGGGAAGCGGGAAACCGGATGCCTACAACCATCGGACAAGCTTTGAGTATTGTGGGAGCGCTCATCTTGGGTCAAGCGGCGGTGGAAGCCCGGATAGTCAGCGCCCCCATGGTGATCGTTACCGGATTAACCGCAGTCACCGGATTGATGATCCCCAACCTGAGCGGGGCTATTATTTTGCTGCGTTTTATTTTCGTCATTCTGACTACCCTGATTGGTTTTTACGGCTATGTGTTCGGTATCGTCGGGATGTTAATCCATTTATTCGCAATCCGTTCCTTCGGGGTACCCTATATGACCCCTTTGAATTCGCTGAACTTGCAAGAAATTAAAGATACCGTCATCAGGGCCCCATGGTGGTATATGGATAAACGCCCCAGATTCATCGGCGTGATGAACCGCATCCGCCAGTCGTCAAAAGAGCGCTAATCAAGGAGTGCGTTGCCAGGAGAAACCAATGCCGATCAAAATGAACAATTTTATACTGATGCTGCTACTCATGATGACCGTTTTCATCACCGGATGCTGGGATTATACAGAAATCGACGACCAAATCATTATTTCCGGTGTAGCCGCCGATTATGATCAAGAGAACAAGGAAATCCTTCTCACGGCGGAAATTACCTTGCCGACTTCTTCGGGAAAAGAAAGCAACTTTAGTTCAAAAACTTATCAAGGCAAAGGCCGGAGCGTGCTGGATGCCGTCGTCGATTTGCGGTCAAAAGCAGGCCGAAAATTATTGTGGAGCCATATGAAAGTACTTATTCTCAGCAAAGACTTTATGGATCAACAAAAATTATTCATCGGCATCATGGACTGGATAAAGAGGAACCATGAAGTACGCGATACCATATGGCTGATTGTATCGAAGGAAAAAACCGCCGGGGAAATTTTCTTAAAATCAAACCCCCAGACTCAAAAAATCATCTCCGCGTATTTGGATGCCCTTCTTTCATCCCAAAAATCGGAAACTTTCTTAAGCGTTCCTTTCTCCAAGTTTATCGGTGACCTGCAGTCGTTAAGCAAGAGCGCCGCGCTGCCCATAGTGGGTCTTGAAAATTCCAGCAACGGAACATTACCCTTGATTGAAGGAACGGCTCTATTCAAACAGACTAAAGAGATCGGCCGCCTTGACGGCAAACAGACCCGAACCCTTTTATTGTTGATGAACCGGCTGAAACAGGCCGTATTTGCTCCGGAACCGTCCGATGTCAAAAAAGTCAAAGGCGTGTCCCTGCAAATGGATAACTGCCAAACCGCCATCAAACCGGTTATCGGCCCCAAAGGTTTAATCATGATGATCCATATTAAAATAGAAGCCGAAATTGGCGAGGTCGACGGAGAGCAGGACGTGTTCAAAACCAATAAAATGAAAGAGTTGGTCCAAGCATGGCAAGAAATAATAGAGGGTCGAATCAGGGATTTCCTTCAGACGCTTCAAAAAAACTACCAATGCGATGCCATCGGCTTTGGAAACAAAGTAGAAGCCAATTTGCCAAACCTATGGAAAAAAACTGAAAACCGCTGGCTAACCGAATATGCCAAAACTCCAATCGAAATCCGGTTGAAGTTGACGGTGCCCGGCAGCCAGGAAAGCATGAAAGTAACGAAAGTAGGGATATAGAATGCTTTTACTGATCATGGCGTCCTTGGCAACCATTGGATATGTGGAAATAACGCCTCTGATAAAACAAGCCCGGATCAAGGCCTTGATATTGTATTGTAGTATTTTCTTGCCGGTATTCATTCTTTGCCTGCTGCTAACCATGAATATCAAACTACCCAGTCCGGCCCAAGGGTTGGATAAGTTAATGAAAATCCTATTTAAATCTTTTTCTTTCTTATTTCCGCAACAATAAAAGTCATAACAGGAATCAAAATAAGATAAGGAATCGAGTAAGGCACCAGATCGGTTTTCAACCAGGCGGTGTAATCGAGGGTTCCTTCATAGAAAAAAAGCGAAGCGCAAAAAATCAGCAGCCCGACAGGAGTAACGATGAACTTGTAATCGTCGCCAAATCCGAAAGTTCTGGCAATCGCTTTACAGCACACCAAAAAATAAACATTGGTCTTTACAAGGGCTCCCAAGATAAAGACAATGGATAAAATGAGTTCGAAGCCATGGACATAAGCGCCAAATATGATTCTGGAAGCTGAAATATACGTGGGATAATAAACATCGGAAGCCAGATTGATTCCCAGCACCATTACGTTGGTTATGGACATGGCGAAAACCACCAACGCTCCGATGGTAGGACCCATCAACAATACCTTATAAGAGGATTTGGGGGTGCTGAATCTCTTGAAAAAGGCGGTGAATACTACGATTTCGCCTAATGGAAAAACAAAAGTCGACAAGGAACCGTACAATATGTGGCCGAATTTCTCCTGGAATGGCGGCAGCAAATTATCAAAATTCATCTGGGGATACAACGCGATAATCATAATGGTAATGGAAAGTAAAGCGGGGAAAAAGAAAAAAGTTGCCAAGTTACTGATGTTTTCCACCCCCTCCTTTACCATCCATACACATATCCAGGTGATAAAGATATCTAAAACGATTTTGGGCGTGTTCGGTAAAGCCGTTACTCTGATGAAATGAATCAGAAAGGTATTGATTAACACAGCGACATAAAAGGCGGCCAACATATATACTGTAATGGTCACCTTTGAGAGCGCTTTTCCGAAACATTTTTCAAAAATCTGAAAAATATCCAGTTCGGGAAAGAGATATTTTATTCTGGCGATCATTAAGGCCATCAGCATTGCCATCAAATAAGAGATTATGATGCTTAACCAGAGATCTTTTTTGGCATCCAAAGCCATGATTACCATGGAAGAAGTACCGATGGTATAAAGAACGATGACGGCAATCCTTTGTTTATCGCTAATCTTCTCTTGAAACAACAGGTTTCTCCGGAAATTTTTAAAGTTATTTTTTCCTTTTTAAACGATATTATTCCAAGGCAAAGCCGATAAATATTATATTTTATCCGGGACTATTCCCCGAATCATTCGGAATCATCCTTCGTCCACCGACGTAACGGCTAACATAATAACTGTCCTTCAAAGTGCTGATGCGTACGGTCCCAAAACCGGAAGCCGCGTGAATAAACAGATAGTTTCCCAAATAGATCCCAACATGATTGACTGCTTTTGAACCTAAAGTCTTAAAAAACACCAAATCGCCGGGAATCAAATCATCCCTGGAAGGTACATCCAAGCCCATCATCATTTGCCGGCTGGCTTCATGGGGCAATTGAATTCCGAATTTCCCGAGGACAAACATGGTAAATCCCGAACAATCAAAGCCTCGTAACGAAGCGCCTCCGTAAACATAGGAAATACCGATTAAACTTTGGGCATAATCTAAAATTTTACCGATGAAAAGAGAGTGAAGACTGGGTTTCGGATCGACATCCGGCGGACTATTCTCCGCCGGAATATCGTCCGGATCCATTTTTATTTGTACACACTGTTGATGAACCCATCCGGTTTGCCCATCGGCCAACTGAACTTTCAGCCACTCGCCGGTTTGGTCAAGCATATTGACCGCATTACCCTGTTGCAACCTGCGAACAATATCGGTATCAAGTCCCGGACCGCTACGGACATTGACGTTATTCCCAGTGATAATACCGGATTGCAATGTTGCACCATAAGTTACCTGGATGGTTGCAAATAAGCCTATTAAAACGGATAGCAAACATAATAGCCGAAGTTTCATTTCCCTGTGAAATTCCTTTTTCTATGATGAATGATGCAGAAATATCTTTTTTAATTTTCGGCTATTTTTCTGGAATTTTCAAGGGTAAATGTTTAAAATTCCTCTACCATAATCTTACAAAATGTAAGATCTCACCATCGCTCGGGTTTATAACCGGGAGCCAGATAGCGGTTGTAATTTTTGGTCAGACTTTTCTCGAAGAATCTCCGGAAAGCCGGAATTTGTTCCAATAAAAAAATGAAACGGTCGATAACCGTAAATTGCAGCCATAAAAGCGCCAAGAGTGCTATTCCCAATGATACAATCCAACCGATGATCTGAAAAGCTCCAGGCAACATTGAGGCAGTAAATCCGGCGGCCCGGAAACAGGCTCCAACCCCGGCAAACAGGATCACAAAGTGGATAATCAGCTTCAGCATGGAAACTTGGATGGCCTTTTGGGGGCAAATATTGATACAACGGGCGCAGTCTTCACAGTTAAATTTCCAATGCGGCTTTTTACTGATAACCCCGGCCATCTTAATGGTATGCACGGGGCATGTTTGTGCGCATAAACCGCAACGGTTACACTGGGAATCGGCGATATAAGCTTTTCCCAAAAAACGTCTGCCGAAAAAGCCGAAGGAAAGCGCTGCGAAACGGGTGACAAAACTGCCGGCCTTTTCTTTTGAAATCAATCTCCGCTCTCCTTTGTGAAAACGCTCTGCAAAATCAAGAGCCATACGATCGCCGCCCGCCAATATTTCTTTAGCCTCACTGGCAGTAGGAGGGTTGGTCATTTGAGACCAGTTATTAGGATATAAGGCCCCTCCACTTAAAAAAACATCAAAGCCTTTTTTCCCAAGCAACTGTTCTATCTTACCAATGGCCTGACCCGGGTCACCGGCATAGACCGCTAATACGGCCGCCTTCTTCCCCTGACCTACGGGTAAACGGCGCAAATATTTTTTTACAAGTACCGGGGCAGACCAACTCAGCGTTGAGAAGGCAAAGATATTAAAATCCCCATTTTCAGCATGGGCCGGCTCCAGACCGGTAATGGCAAACTGTTGCACTTCATAACCATTCTTTTGCAAATCCCCCGCGATTACATCCACGGCCCGCTTGGTATTACCGGTGCCACTAAAATAATGAATGCAAACTGTCGTCATAAAAATCACCTCTTCATCAGATTCGAATTTTCCCATTATGTATAGTTATTTTTTATGAAACACAAACCGATATTCAATTACCCCTTTTACGCATGAATCAATACACTCGCCACATAATATGCATTCTGAATCGTTCAATTGTTCTTGTTGCACCATTTCAAAAACATCCAGGCTCATAGGGCATTTTTGACTGCAAAGTCTGCAATGAATGCATTTTTCTTTATCGGATTCCAAATGAAGCGATAGGTATTGCAATTTGTTTTTTATGGCATTACCAATCACCATAAACGGAGCCATCCAGCAAATGTAATGGCAAGCCGACCGTTTTCCGAATCGTAATGAAAGAATGACAAATAAAGCAACCACTGCCAAGTAGGGAATATAACTCCATAATCCGCTTACCGATATACCATGGTCTGTCGCGAAAAGCATATCAATCTTTTTAATGCCTCCCGCCATGATAAACAGCAAAGTGATCGAAATTAGCCAGGGCAGCCAAATCACATATTTGATTAAATTGCGCCAGCCACCTTTGGCTGCTTTTCCCGATACCATACTGCAGCAATCCTGCAATCCTCCGGCAGGACATACCCACCCGCAAAAAGCACGGCCCCCAAAAAGAGAAAAAATCAATAAAACTCCAAACATAATGAAGCTGCCGGACGCAATCCCTTTCAACCCGGCGATAATAATTAAATAGGGCGATAGATAAAATATTGTGATCGGAAATAATAGAAATGAAATAAATAGGATACTCTTCCGTACTTGTTGTCTTTTAGTCATGGAATCTTACTCCTGAAAATTCGTTAATTCTTTACGCAAATCATTGCACCAATTAATAATAAACTGATAATAATGAATCCCGTAAATCAAAGTTGAATACTGAAATATGTCGGTTTTTGCTTTTATTTTTGACTGGGATTCCTTCAGATTCGTCAAAACCGACTCGACTTCCGAGATTAATGATTGTAATTCTTGCATTGCCCGCTCTTTCGGTAAAAAACCAAAGAAAAACACTTTTACCAGATGATCCAGTCTGGTCTTGGCGAACTCAATCGGTTGCTCCAACCAGTTACGAAAACATATTTCCCCGGTGTCGGTAATAGAATATAGTTTTTTATATTTTCCGCAATCCACCACTTCCCGTGAACTAATTTGCCCTTTGGTCTCCAATCTTTTTAAAGCGGGATAAATACTTCCAAAGCTGGCATCGAAAAAGTTTGATGTACTCTCGGCCATATATAACTTTAAGTCATAACCGCTCATTTCCCTGCGCATCAAAAAACCTAAAATAATATATTCCAACATCCGCTGCCTCATTAATATTTAATTTATATCGAATCGATATATGAAGTATAGATATATAATAGCTTGTTGTTTTTTAATTGTCAATCCAATTAATCATAATTATTCTTATTTTTTATGAAATATTAGTCGATATCTTAAGAAGAACCATTTTTATAATGATTTATTCTTACCCTTGCCATTAGCCGTTTTAAAAATCGGATTTCAACATTGCCAGGTATTTCCCGAAAAATTTGAAGGAATTCGCTATATTGGGCACAAATCTATTAAGGCATAGATCGTTAAGGTAAATTTAGATTTTTCACTCATTCTTTAGATTTCCCACGAAAAATCGGAGGATAAAAATAGATGCGTAACACTAAAATCACCTTGCTATTGCTTTTGCTCTTATTGACAATATCATTTCCGGCTTACGCCGGTGTTTCAGCGGGTCTGGAATGGCGCTATCGCGATGATAATCATAATTATTCGCTGGATGCTTTGAAAGTTGATTTGGATCTCACTGAACACTGGGCTTTCCAAGGGAGTTATAATCAAGAAAATAAAGATTTAGCTGCCGATTTCCTCTATAAAACAAAAGTCGGTTCAAGAATTGAACCTTACCTGGGGATTGGTATTCGGGATTTATTACAAAAATCCGATGAGGAACTGTCAGTGGGAGAAAAAATGGAAATGGTTGCCGGTGTGGCATTTAATGTAAGCCCGAATCCAAAAACCGGGATATTTTTGAATGTGGAGGTTAAGGCGGTTCCGAATACCGCTTTTCATGAATCCAATCCTGATATATTAAAACCCATTATCAGTTTGGCTCTTGATTACCGGATTCCAAGTTTCCGTTTTCCCAAGCGCAGTTCAAAGATTAAGCCCCCTTCCAACCTTGATAAAGAAGATTTTGAGTTATTGGCCAGGGTAGTGACCGCCGAAGCGGGGGATGAACCTTTCGAAGGTCAAGTCGCCGTGGCGGCAGTCGTTTTAAACCGGGTAGGCAGCGGGGAGTTTCCGGGGACCATTCGCGGAGTAATTTATCAGACCAACCAATTTAAGTGTTTACCGAAACTCAATACCACGATCCCAACTGATTCCTGCTATCAGGCGACAATTGCCGCTTTGAACGGACAAGATCCTTCTCGTGGCGCTTTGTTTTATTATAATCCAAGGCTCAGCTCACCCCAAGGGTTAGCCTACTTCCGATCTGCAAAATTAAAAGTGACTACCAGAATCGGCAATCACATCTTTTTAACCAAAGGATGGTGAAATTTCCATTTTCACCAATCCGTTTCAACTTGAATAAGAGGGTGTCTAAAAAGTAATTTGAATGATAAAAATTTAGGATATGTGACTTTATCGAATCGGTTGGCTTTAAAATTAAATTCTTATTTCATCAATTTACTTTTGGGACAACCCTTTCGATTTTATTATTTTTTTAAGTCAGATCCTTTTACCGAGTTGATGATCAAGCATCACCAAACCCCCTCCGGAATTTCCAATTGTTTTTAGAGTTTGAACAATCTTTGAAGTTTGGGCCTCTTCCTCCACCTGCTCCGTGACAAACCATTGCAGAAATACGGCTGCGGCATTGTCTTTTTCGGCGGCCGCCAAACTGAGTAAATCGTTTATTTTTGCGGTAATCATTTGCTCATGTTGATAAGCATCTTCGAATGCCTCCAAAGGGGAAGCCCATCCGGACTTTGGTTTTGGTAACGCTCCCAGCTCAATTTTCCCGCCACGGTCCTTGATATGGTCGAAAATTTTTAAAGCATGGCCTTCCTCTTCCCGGGCTTGAGCCCTAAACCACTGTGCTATTCCGTCAAATCCTTTATAATGAAAATCCGCCGCCATCGCCAAATATAGATAACTAGAAGCCTGTTCATGAAGAATTTGTTCGTTAAAGGCCTGTAATACTTTCGTTCCAATCATTTTCACTCACCCTTTTCTTCAAATTAAGATTTACTTATCTGGTTGAATTATAACATAGTTAATAAATATTGACAATAATATTCTTCAATATTTTGGGCACCCATTATTATTTATGAAGTGATTTCAGGAAAATCCCTGTAACTCTGGAGTTTTTCCCAAACAGAAGGGGCTGTTGCAAAATATTTTTAAATGAATGAGATTTCTCGCCTTAGCGCGCCAATATATTGCATCCATCAATATGGAATATGCAAAAGTGATTGTATATCTCTATCCATCAATTATTTTGCAACAGCCCGCTTTTATTACACCCTGGACTTTAAATGGACTTTAATTTTTTTCAAAGCGCAACACATTCCAGGAAAGCTTCGGCAACATAACTTTCAGGACTCCGCTTAGATCCGCCGAAATTTTGGTGTTTCTTGGGATTACTTTATCCGGTTCTTCAAAGGTATTTTTACCATATAAGTCAGGACCATCGATAACTAAATGTTCGACCAAATGCAAACTGTCAAAAGATCTCATGTCCAAACTAAATTCCACATCTTCCTGTTGATCGCAATTTAAAACAAATACCGTCGCAGTCCCGTCCTCTTCATTATAGGTCGCGGCCGTCTGAACCAGCGGGACAGACCCGTAAGATTCGGTTTCAATCTTCGGGGTGTTCACCAGGGTCTTCAGCGCCTTGCCTCTTCCATAAAGGGAAACTTGCTGGAATGGATAGAATATAGCTTGTTTGATAACTCCGCCGCCCTTTTGAGTGAATATAGGAGCAATAACATTAACAAGTTGTGCCAGGCAAGCCATTTTAACCCGATCCGTGTTGTTCAGCAATGTGCAAAGCATACCACCAAAAACCAACGCATCCAGCAGCGAGTAAATATCCTCCAGAATTGGCGGAGCCACTTCCCAGGGGAAACGGATTTGTTTTTTGATATACCATACATTCCACTCGTCAAAGGACACTTTAAGTTTCTTTTTACTACGGGTCTTGGCTTTAACATAATCGGCGGCGGCCACGACGGTTTTAATAAAATCTTCCATATTGGCAAATGAAGCTAAAAAGTCAGTGACGCTGCCTTCATTTTCATAGTAACGATGCATCGATATGTAATCCACATGCTCATAAGTATGCTCCAGGACAATCCGGTCCCATTCCGGATAGGTCGGCATGGCCGGTGAAGAGCTTCCGCAGGCCACCAGTTCAATGGTGGGATCAACCCATTTCATGATTTTAGCGGTTTCCAGCGCTTTTTTCCCGTATTCCTCAGCCGAAAGTCCGCAGGTTTGCCAGGGCCCATCCATTTCATTTCCCAGGCACCATACTTTAATATTATGGGGATCAGGGTGGCCGTTTGTTCTTCGCAAATCGCTATAATAAGTTCCGGAGGGATGATTGCAATATTCAATCATATATCCGGCGTTTTGCGGTGTGCCTGTGCCTAAATTAACCGCTGCCATTACTTGGACGCCCGCCTTCTTACTCCAATCGACAAATTCATCGATTCCCACTTCGTTGGTTTCAATGGATTGCCACGCATAATCCAGCCGCTGCGGCCGGTTTTCTTTGGGCCCGATACCATCCAGCCAATTGTAACCGGAAACAAAATTCCCTCCCGGATATCTTACAATCGGAACCCTCAGAGATTTCACTAAATCCAAAACATCTTTTCTAAATCCCTGTTCATCGGCTAAAGGATGGCCCGGTTCATAAATACCGGTGTAAACCGCCCGTCCCAAGTGCTCAATAAATGAACCGAATAATTTAGGATCAACTTCTCCGATTACATAGTCTTTGTCGATTGTACATTTTACCGATTTCATTTTATACCCTCCTTTGATTAACGCTTTTGCGAGATGAGAAAAACACTGAACTTTTTCTTACATTCGACTCCTCCTATCTGTTTTATAAAATTTCCCAAGAAAGTATCCTAATGGAAAATGGATTATTCGTCTCATAAAGCCCGGGAAGGTGTTGAGGCCCGCTCAATCAGCTTCGGTTCCAAAACAACCTGTGTCGTTTTCTTCTTACCGTATTTAATCTTGGAGAGAAGAATTTTTACTGCTTGAGCACCCATTTCAAACTTAGGAATATCAATCGTCGTTAAAGACGGCTGTAACAATCCGGTAAAGGGTAGGTTATCGCAACTAATGAGCGCCATATCTCTCGGAACTTTAATTCCGCAAGTGTTCAAGGCCTGTAGGACTCCAACTGCCATATCATCGCAAAAACAAAAAATGGCACTAGGCCGCAAGCCTTCTTTAAACGCTGCTATCATAACCTCCTGGGCTCTATTTTCTCCCCTGACAATACGGATTAACTCCGGCTCGATAGGCATACCGTGCATTTTCAAACTCTTCTCATAGCCTCGTTGTCTTAGTTCTGAGCTCGAATTGGAAAATGAATTCAAAAACATGACCCGCCGATAGCCCCTAATAATAAGATGCTCCGTGGCAATTCGTCCTACTTCTTGATCATCACATACGACATAATCCGTATCAATACCCGCCATATGTCTGGCAATAAAAACAAAAGGAGTATTATGTTCTTGCAGCAATGCGTAGCTTTCAAAATCACTTTGGACCGGGGCAATAATTAAACCATCGACCCGCCGACGGATAAGGAGTTCGATCGCTGACCGTTCAGCTCCTACATCTTCATGGGAGTTACATAAAATAATGGTATAACCTTCTTTAGCCAAAGCTGTTTCGATCCCAGTCACAACGGCAGCATAAAAAGGATTCTGAATACTTGTTACTAAAACCCCGATTGTTTTGGTTGTACCGGAAAGAAGACCTCGGGCAAGGGGATTAGGGGTATAGGTAAGTTGCTTTGCAACTTCCTGTACTTTCTTTTTGGTATTTTGGTCGACATCACCCCGATTATTAAGAGCTCGCGAGGCAGTAGCCAGAGAAACTCCGGCTGTTTTGGCAACTTCTTTAAGGGTAGCGTGTTTCATGGTACCTCGTAACTGATTAATAATAATTTTATACCGGAAGAATGCGGAGTAATTGAATGTAACTCATTAAAACCATCCATCGAAATACCGCTTTCCGAAAACGTTTCCGGAAAGCTTTCCGGTTTTATATAAATTCCTCTCTCTCTATCAAACTCCTTCTTCTTAAGAATATATTTTAATTTTTAATGCAAGATATAAATTTAAACTTGGATTAAATCAAAAAACCGCCAAAGCAGCGGTTTCTCGCATTCATATTATGTTCCGAACCCAGTTAAACCATTACAGCAAGCATCCTATAATTTATAAATCTCACCGTACTTTGTTTTTAAATATTTGATGTACGGTCCGATCTCCAAAGGCCGGCCGGTGGCGCCCTCAACAATCTCTTTGGCGGGATATTGATGGCCGAAGCGGTAAATATGTTCGCTTAACCAGTTATGTAAAATATTAAGATTTCCAGCGGCAATTCCGGAACGGATTTCGGGATGCGCTTTCTCCGCCGCCTCGAAAAATTGCGCACTTAAAATATTGCCAAGGGTGTAGCTTTGAAAATATCCGCCAATCGTTCCGCTATACCAATGCATATCTTGGAGGACTCCAAGGCTATCATCGGGAGGCAGAACTCCTAGATCACTAAAATATCTCCTATTCCAGGCCTCAGGCAAATCTTTTACCGCCAATTTCCCTTCCAGCATTTCCGTCTCCAAGTCAAATCTGAGCATTACATGAAGATTATAGGTAACTTCATCCGCATCGGTCCGAATCAGTGAACGTTCCACCTTATTGATGGCCCGGTAAAACGCTTCACCCTTAACATTTCGAAGTTGATTCGGAAAGAGTTCCTGAAGCTGCGGATAAAAATATTGCCAGAAAGAACGGGACCGCCCCACTAGATTTTCCCATAAGCGGGACTGGCTTTCGTGAACTGACATGGAGGTACCCGTAGCAAGCGATGTCCCGTCAAAATCCGGATTAATCCCTTGTTCATAAAGAGCATGACCACTTTCATGAATGGTGCTGAAAAGAGCCTCCGCCAAATTATTGGTTTTGACCCGGGTTGTAATCCGGACATCGCCGATGGAAAAACTCGTGGTAAACGGGTGAGGGCTTTTATCCTGACGACCGCGGTTAAAATCATAACCCATTGTTTGAGCGACTTTCAATCCAAAGCTTAATTGCGCGTCCTCCGGGTAATTCTGATGCAAAAATGAATCATCAGGGGCGGGTTGGGAAGTGATCTTTTGAACCAAAGGAGTCAATTCGGAGCGAAGTGTTTGAAAAAGCGGACGAATAACGGCTACTGTCATTCCTTCATCCAAATCGTCAATCAACGGATCGGCAATATGCTGGTATCCAGGGAAAAAATTCGCCAATTGCCGGCTATAATCAAGCGTTTTTTCCAGTAAAGGAGCCACCAGCTTAAAATTCCGCTCAGCTCGGGCTTTAGCCCAGGCCGCATAGGTTTTTGAAGTGTGCTCTGAAAACTTGGCCGTAAAAGCTGAAGGTACCTTAATAGCTTTTTCATAATCGTGTATGGTGATCCGGATTAAGGCAGCATCGGGAGAATCCTGCGGCAATTCTTTCAAGACAGGCTGGAGTTTCTCGAGTAGTTTCCCTATTTCCGGATCAGTGAATTTTTCATGGGAAAGCTTTTCCAAGGTTGCCATTTGACGTCCCCGGGCCTCAGCTCCCCCTGGCGGCATAAATGTCATCTGATCCCAGGATAAAATGGCATTGGCTTCATTTAAATCATTGATTTCACTCAGACGATTCTTTAATTCCTGAATTTCAGGATGCATCAACCATTACTCCTTTCTTTTTTCAACCTCGATCTGGCAAAGGCGAATGTTTGCGCGCGCGCAAGTTGCCAAAGTGAAAATTCATCATCTCATTACCTTATGGGATTGCTTTTCCGTTTAGTACTAAACGAAACTAAATAGTAATTCATTGCGGCGCTTACCGACTTCCTTTATAATGCCCATCTTTCGTAAACAATAGCTCATTTTACGTGCTTGATAAATCGAATAACCGCCTAATACCGCTAAGTCCTTATTGGAAAATGGATTATTTATTTGAGAGGGTAAAAAACGCTCAAAGTCATTCTTGACAAGCAGCGGAATATGCTCGACAACCGCTAGTAAACGGCGGTCTTTAATACTAACCCCGCCTCTCCGCCAACTTCCCTTGCCATCTTCGCACCAGATGTGTTCTTCCCGTGTTAAAACAACTTCAATCGTAAAATTAGGGTTGATAATCAAATCGGGGATCCGCACCAATTCACCAAATAAGTCAACCACTTTCCCGGACTTGGGCGATTTTCGGCGGCTTTTAATTTCACCATCACTGGTTATGCGGACTATCCATTTTTCGTGAGGTATCGGATATACAAGCCGTATCGGATAGTCCGGCAGCAAATCAAGAAGTTTATGGCGGATTGCCGTAAAATTGCCGGTTTGGATTTCAATGAGTACCGGTGTATCTCCACTCGGAGAAGGCCTAACAATATCGACAAAAAAATTACCAACCTTCACTTCAAACTGATCACCCGGCAACCCATACCATTCTTTCAACGAAGCATGGAGGGAACTTTCATTATGGACACCGATTTGAAATAATTTTTCTGTTTTCCGGCAACAATTCTTTTGGGCCATATAGATGCTCCGCCTGATGACGACTTAATTCTATTCTTTTTCGAGTTTCATAATTAAAAACCTTTTTTTAACAGCTTAAATTTATGATGTCGATTGTTTTAAATCAGAACGATGATAAGTCACTTGAAGAGTATGAATTTCAAAAGGGGCAAAGGAAAGTTCAAAAGCGGATCCCAAATTGGGTAAATCATAAGGCTGTTCCATGAGGTCAACCAAAAAGACGGTCTCTATCTGCCAATGAATAACTAGCTTTGCCCGGGTAGTGCTTCCGGCCGACTCATAAAGCCGAAGGATCAATGCCGAACTATCTTCGGCTTTTTTTATTGTTTCCACGATAATGTTATCGGGATGAACGGAAACCAAGGAAAATTTCGAATAAAAACCGTTTTTTTTCAGGGACTGCTTGGTAATCGTTAAAGGATAATTCAATTGATAAGCTTGTTGAACTACCCTCCCCTTCAAAAAACTCCCCTGGTGCGGAAACAATGCATAGGTAAATTCATGTACCCCGACATCAGCTTCGGGATCCGGAAAGGTGGGACTCCGGAGTAAATTCAAATCCAAAATGTTGTCCAAGATTTTGTGTCCGTATTTGCAATCATTTAGTAAGGCTACCCCATAACCGGCATTGAATAAATCCACCCATTTTTGCGCACAAACTTCATATTCAGCCATTTCCCAAGTGGTGTTTCTCCGGGTTGGCCGATGAAGATACCCGAATTGAATTTCACAGGCGGCATTACTGCTTTGAATATTCAATGGGAAAGCCACTCGCAGCATTTTATGGGATTCCCGCCAATCAACTTTGGTTATAAAGTCTACCCGGCAACTGCCGGCATAGATTAGGATTTCCTGTTCCAAACGGGAATTTCCAAAGCGATACCAATGTTTCAACGATGCCCTGGGACCGTCCGCCTGACTTTTGACTTCAATTAATTGAAAATAATCCGGATCTTTATCGGCATAGCCGATCGGAATGTCCCAGGCATCGCCATTGTCCTGGTAAATTGCTAGGCGGTTCCCGCGACTACCGGAAGCGATTATTTCAAAATCAGTTATTTTGTCATAAAGCCTGGTGATAGCCCCACCCAAATCCCATTCAATTCGCAACCGATCATTTTCCAACCAATCATTCCCGGCTTTTATTTTCAAAGGGTATAATGAAGGGAGGCTCAAATCAATTACTTGATAGCCTAAGGCCGGCACTTGAACGAAGTACCAATAGTTATCGATTTTAAGCCATTCCCCGCGGGACCATGACAAGCTGTTGAATATTACTGCCGGGTTTTGAATGCCAGCTGTATCGAATTGAGGTGCTAAAGCCATTAAGCTATTCTCTTTGACCTGATTCACCAGACCGAAAAGATTTTTATAACGGATTTCGGTTTCCCGGTAAACCCTGGTGATGGACGAACCCGGTAAAATATCGTGGAATTGATAAAGCAATACTTCCTTCCAAATCATTCCAAGATCTAATGCCGGATAAAAGGCGTTGGTGGTAACCATTGCCAATGATGAAAAAAATTCCAAATCATGGAGTGCAATCTCAATTTTACGATTATAACGTTTATTACGAGCCTGAGTTGTGTAAGTTCCTTGGTGCCGTTCAAGGTAAAGTTCCCCCTGCCATGACTGGTATTTGTGTAAATATCGGGCTAGTTCCCCAAAGAATTCCTCCGCTGTCTTCTGCTGAACCGGGGGTAAAGCGGCGGGGCATTTTTCTCTAGCCAGCATTTCCAAATGTTCCTCTCCGGGTCCACCGCCCCCATCACCAATCCCAAATATCATTAAACAGTGATTCGATATCCCTTTATCCAAATAATTGTTTTCGGCTTTGACAATGGCCCGTGGAGCTGCCGAACTGTTATAGGTGCCTTCAGGAGGCATATGGACAAGTACCGTGCTGCCGTCCAGGCCTTTCCAGATAAAAGTGTGATGGGGAAAGAGGTCATAAAGGTTCCAAGAAAGTTTCGTTGTACAAAAGCAATCCATTCCCGATTTTTTAAACAGCTGGGGCAAAACAGCGCTATAGCCGAAACTATCCGGTAACCAGGCTATCTTTACCGTTTTCCCGAATTCCTGCTGAAAAAACCTTTTTCCATACAACAATTGGCGAACGAGAGACTCTCCGCCCGGCAGGTTTGTATCGGATTCCACCCACATTCCCCCGAGGGTTTCCCATCTCCCCTCAGAAATTCGGAGGCCGATCTTCTCATATAATTCCGGATAATACTCTTTCATCCATTGATACAACTGAGGTTGGCTGGCTCCGAAAATATATTCCGGGTAACGTTCCATCATCATCAGTGCCGTAGCAAAGGTACGGGCTCCTTTCCTGACTGTCTCCCGCAATGGCCATAACCAGGCCAGGTCAATGTGGGAATGCCCCAGCGCGCTTATTATTAATGAGGGATCACCGGATCTTTTACAAAGTTCCCCGGCGATGATTGCTTTTACGGAGTTCACTTCTTCTTTTGTAAATCGGTGCAAATACAGCGTTGCCTCGTACAAAGTAAACAGGATGCTATCATGTCTGGCGCTGTTTTCAGGAAGGCTTTCCATCATTTCAAATAGAAATTCCATATCATAGTAAAGGATTTTTAAAAACTCATTGCAAATAGCGATGAAAGCCATCTTAATCCTGCCGCCATCCCGATATTTTCCAAAAAGATCATTGGTGCCGGCGTCAACCCAAAGATGAACCCCCTCAAAGCCTTTAGCGTTCTCCGAAAAAGGAACCACGCATTTTCCCGGAGTGCCAAGCGAACGATCAAACTCAGAGTTCCGGTTGGTGAGTCCTTGCACCGGACTGCCTTTGTCATTAAAAACCAGAGCCTCTCCGCCAACATCAATAAGCAATACAACTCTTTTATCTGTGCCTTCCGCCGGTATTTTTCCCTCAAAATAAAACCAGGCACAATCCCAAAGTTCTCCCCATTTGTCCCCAATTTGCACAGTCTTCTTCTTCCCTCTCATCCTGGCCTCAAAGGGAACCGGCTCCGGAGTAACCCAGGCGGTAATCGTTAATTCGCCAATCCGGGGATAGATAGCCTCTTTAATATTCAAAATCGTTTGGCGAATTTGGGACTGCATTTGTGCTTTGGCGTAAGGCATATCTGTACCTCACCACAATAATCGATTTCGATACTTGGATAAAAATTCGGAAGAAAACCACCCAACGGTAGGGAAAGCAGCCAAAAATGAATATTAATGGATTATTTCCCCGAACAAGGAAATTGTTGATACCACTCCAGTGAGAAACCGCGCTCCAGATTGAGCCAAAAGCAATACCATTGAGCAGCACGGTAATTACGGCAGTTGAATGGACGATTATGGGGACACATCTGTTGATTCAATGTATTCATCTCCTGCCAGGATTTATTCATATAACGCAAATAGTAAGCCCCGATGAACTCGCCGGTACGGTCACAACCTGCCGCACAATGGACAAAAATGACGATTGGCAAATCAGTAACGACCCTCGAATCAGCCTGCTCCCCAGTCAGCCATTGTCTAACTTTTTCGATTCTGCTTCCCAGACCATCCCGCAGCCAACTGTCAAGGTGATGTCCCAGGTAATTCCTGCTCCCAGCCAATTGGGGATCGGTTGCCTGAAGTCCGGTTCCATTGATCCCCCAAACTTGAATGAAACCGAGAGTCGGGTGGCTTTGAAAAAAGTGGTGTTCCACGAAAATCCGGTTCCGATCCACGGTATTTTCAATATTAAGCAAATTCACATCAATGATAAAAAAATCATCTGGTACCGAAACACCGACAGCCTTTCCCGCTTCAATGACTGCCTTTTTTAAACCTTGATAATTAAAAGTCCTCTCATCATTGGTAAGCGGAAGTCCACCCCGGAACAAATAATTACGGCCTGCCGAGTCAACATAGTGAACATTGGGAACCGGTTCGCTTGATTGAATGTATACCTGACCGGAGGAAACGAATAAACGGACTGCCAAAAAAGCGAAAACGAACAACAAGCTGAACCAAGTAAATCTGGTGATAAAGCTTGCATTTCCATCCGGCGCTTCTTCGTGTGGGGGCGCAAATTTGTTATTGAGCTTTGATTGCAGAAAAGCCAAAAATTCTTTTGTTATTTTAACAATGTTTAGAAGCCTCCTTTGCATTTGTTCTATTGGTATTCATAATGCAAAGGAGGAGTTTTTTAGACTATAAATGGGTAAAATAACTGAGAGCCATACTGAATGGCTATCTTTCCTTTAAAAATTATGTGGATCTTTCTCTAACGGGATCACATCTTCCGGAGATATGACTTTGGTTTTAAAACCTGTATTATCCGTTGATAATCCATTTTGAGATCGTTGATCATGCAGCTTCGGCTCCTGGCTATTTTTGCCCTTTGCCGGAAACGGGTGATTGATATTTTCCAAACAATGTATTGGAGGACCAAAAGTATCCTTGCACAGGTCATCCTTCGCCCCGTTGACAAACTCCGAAAGCTCCTCCACGATTTTCCTCATACTCTCCGCCTGAGAGTTCAGCTCCTCGGAAGCCGATGCGCTTTCTTCTGCATTGGCTGCATTTTGTTGGGTCACGGTTTCCACTTGCATCATAGTCTTGGTTACTTGCTCGACGCCTTGGGACTGTTCTTGACTAGCGGCGGCGATTTCATTCATCAATTCATTAACCTTTTTTGCCTGGGTAGTGATAGTGTTTAGCGCTTCATGCACCCTCTCTGCCACCGCCGCTCCCCTGCCGGATAATGCAATATTGGTTTCGATAATGGCGGTAGTATCCTTTGCCGCCTGCGCGCTCCGCTGGGCTAAATTTCGGACTTCCTCAGCTACTACAGCAAATCCCATCCCGGCTTCACCTGCCCGCGCCGCCTCGATAGCTGCATTTAAAGCCAATATATTAGTCTGAAATGCAATATCATCAATAACCTTAATGATTTTGCCAATCTGAACGCTGGAATTTTTTATTTCCTGAATCGAGTCCATCATTTCCCTCATCTCGGCATTTCCCTTATTGGCCGAATCCGTGGCCTGCTCAGAAAGTTCCGACGCCCGCCCGCTATTGACCGAACTTTGCTGTAACCTTGACGCGGCTTCCTGTAATGTGGATGAGGTTTCTTCGATGGCGGCCGCCTGCTCCGTGCTGCCTTGAGATAATTGTTGGGCAGAGGCTGATAATTGCCCCGAAGCCGCAGCTACCTGCCCGGCGCTTTCCCCAATCCTGGAAGCGACCGAATTCATTGGTTTTGTGATGCTGCGAATAATGTAAAAAGCTATAACCAATCCTAAAATTAACGCAATAATGACTAATCCGACTAACATCTTAAAACAATCGATATACGTCTGCCGTGCAGAAGCAATGGCCTCCTCACTATTCTTATCAGTGATGGATTGCAGTTGGATAATAGCGGAAGTCCATTCATTGATTTTTGCACTGGCCGTGCTAAGGTCGACTAAAGCTTGGCTTTTTCCATTTTGACTTGATTCAATTAACTGATTCATGAGAGGTATGGCAGCATCGGAAACTTCCTTTAATTTAGCCAGCATTTCGATTCCCGTTTGGGTGTAAAACGTTTTTTGGGCATCCGCATAGGCATCATGATAGTTCTTCAATGCATCATCGATCGCCTGTTGATTCTCATCAACATTGAAACCTGCCATAATGCCACGCACTCCGCGGGAAATAATTAAAACCGCTCTTTCCATGGTGACACTTACATTTGATTTTCGATCCATGTCTTCAATGACAGAAATTTTGCCATCAATGAGATGCATATTGTAAATGACAAAAAGAGCCATAATGACAATAAGTATCAGTAAACAACCAAAGCCCAACATAATCCGCCTGCTAAGTTTCATTTTCATTTCCAGATTCATCCCCTATTCCTTCATCATTTTTAATATATTGATATATTTTTAAAGCCATCCAAAGATTGGCCCGTCCATCCATTTTGTCAAGGTCAACGAATAACATTTTCTTTATTTTTTTTATGCGGTATTGTACTGTGTGAACGTGCATATGCATCATTTTAGCCGTATTGATAAAACTGCAATTTTCCTTCAAAAATATATACAATGTTTCCGGCAACTCATTGTGGTACTTTTTATCGAATTCTATCAGCTTTCCCATGACATCATGGCAAAATTGCATAGCTTCCGTATTGTTGCGAATATCGGTCGCCAAAAAACGAAAAAAGCCCAGATCGCGATAATCGACTATCTTGCCGGAAATTCCAAATTTTTCAGCAATCCAAATTGCTTTTGAGGCTGCTTCATAGCTAGTTCGAAGGCTTAAGAGACTGTCGCTGATTCTGCCGATGCCAATCATTAAATCTTTCACATAGTAAGTGGATTCAACCACTTTCAAGATTTTTTGGCAGACTTTCCGGCTTTGTTCATCACGAATCGGATGATAAAAAATTACTATCTCTCCATTCCTTCCCGCTACAAAGACATCGGGATCGGTTTGCCCCAATATTTCACTTATGGTTTGAGCTATGTCCTGATCAATGATATGGGCGGCTATTTGGTTCGTCATTTTTATCCAGTAAAGCTTTACGATTATCGCCAAACAGGCTTTTTTATAATTAAAGCCCAACATATGGGCGCTTTGTCTAATCATTTGCACATTATCCTGTTTATCGTCCAGCAGGATGGAAAGGAATTCATTACGGCATCTTTCCTCAGCTATAAAGGAAAATGTTTTCTTATAGAGTTCCATGGCAATTAAGGCGTTAGTTTGGTCCAAAATAGCAAAATCAGCTTCTGATAAGTCATTTTCAAGCTCCAAAACTGATAAAAAGCCATAGAGGTTGCCTCTTACTAAAATCGGTAATGTAATCTGAAGACAGGAACTGTTTGCGGTACTCAATTCCAATTTTCTCATATACATATCTCTAAGTGCTTTCGTGCTTTTTTCTTCAAAATTTTCCAGTCGAATATCACTATACTGCTTCCGCAAGTAAGTTAAGAATTTTTCGTTGCGGCGTGCGATGAGAAACTCCATACTTTTTTCCGAGGTAACTGCAGTTGCCAAAAGTTTAAAAGTGGCGCTTTCAATCACCACCGGATTTCTCAGCAGCTTTGCCAATATTTCCGCTATATTTTTCAGGCCTTGGCCGTTCAGCATCGTTTCCATCAAATAATTCAGCGTCTGCTGAGTACGTTTGAGGATTTCTGTCTGACAATCCATGATCAGATTAATTATCTCTTTATTGACCATAGCTTGGGTTAGATGAGGCGGCAATTCGATGACGGGAAAATCTGTCTCATTACCAATATCGATGATTATTTGCGGTATTACAGCAATAAACTGTTTCGTCATAATTCCTAATGCAGCGGCTCCATGCCCGATCAATTCCCGGGTCCATTCCCCAATCTTTGCATCATCAGGAGTTTCCCGCATGAACCAAGCCGTTGTATGGACAAAATCACCGCCATGTAAGCAATTACCAATATGAGGAATCTCGCCGACAGTCACTGCTCGGACTTCACGGTGAAGGCCTGCTATGCCAGCAACCACTTTACTACCTTTCATGCTTTCCAGTGCTAAAATATCGTTTATCGTGATGTTCCTCACATTATCGTACCTCTTCATTTTCTTGGTTGTTCGGTTTATCCAAAAGGTAAGGGGTAAACCCCCTTTTGGTAAATTGAGAACTCCTAAAATACGCTTTGTGCTTATTGCAGGAATTCATTCAACCCTTTAGACAAGATTAGCATGACAAGGAGTTATAAGTTATTTCAAATCCAGTTGGTTTTTTGATTTTATAAATCAATTATTATCGTTTTGCTCATTACATGATTTTGGGAAAAAATTCTGTAAATCATCCTAAAAACCTTTGTATCTCACAAATCAAAATAAAACCAAATTTTGTATTTAAGGTACAAGTTTTTCGTTTTTGTCGCGAAAAAAAGAAACAAAAAAAGCCAAGCTAAAAAACTTGACTTTTTATTTTTGCTTTTGCTGTGGTTGGTTCATGGACTAACTTTACTTATTGGAAATCCTGCCCACATTCTTAATAATGATCGATACGGTTCCGTTGGGTTGATTGACAAATTCAATCATCTCTTTGTTATTGTAATACGTAGAAGGAAAATTGATTTCAATCCCGGTATCGGTTTTAATTTTATGGGAACGAAATTTCTTTTCGGCAATCCGCTCGGTTAATTGAATTTCTTCCTCCTCAATACCGGCTTCTTTAACTTCCTGAACATATTCCCTTTGCGCCTGAGGATCATCCCGGAATATCTCCCTGGCTACACTTTCTACTGTAACCGTATTGCCGGTATCCATTGTTTCGGCTACTGTTTTCCGCAACCGGGCCACACTGTCGAATTTTTCATTGTTATATTTTTCACCCAATTTTTCAGCAACCTTCTGAATTATTTTAGCCTTTTCGCCAGTTGACAGTTGGTCGCTGCAAATTAAGAACTGCTTGGATAAATAATAGTCTTTCGCGCCGTCAATCTCAAACTCTTTCTCCGTAAGGCGGATACTCAAATCCTCCAAGTTAATCAATGCCGCTTCTTCCGGTTTTTTACGCTCATCCGGAAGGACCGTTTTTTGTTTTATCAGCAGATTGGTGGGGGTCTCTCCTTGATATTCCACATGATGAATGTAGTTAGTGCGGTAATTAAGCTTGAAAATTCCAAAATGCGGGGTTCCGTCAATTAAAGCCTCGCAACAAAGTAAATCCGCCGCAGGTATGGATGGTTGGTGAGTCATGATTTCATATATCATACTGGCCATTGTCTGGCTCACCGTAATCAAATCGTTTTGACCCCTTTTTAAGTTATCACACCATTCTCTTACGGAATTGGTTTCCCCCGCAAACTGGACATTTTTTACATTGTCATCCGTCAGCATCTTTTGAATCAGGTTCACGGCAAAATCAAAGCCCTCATCTTCAGGACTTAATTCTTTATTGGATAATACCGGTGTACCAACATTAGTATCCAATATATGTAAAATAATTTTTCGAACAATCACTTCAGAGTCGTCCATAACTGCACCTCGATGATAAAGAATTATCCAATTTTCTGACTCGTCCCTCTTAAAGAACAAATAATACTATACCACCTGGCCGTATGGAGCGCAAGATTATCCTGCCGTATTCATTTTTTAAAACCGAGGTATATTCATTTAATCCCTGGATAAAATATAGACGGCGGCGGTTAAGTGCCAATCGTCGTATCTGCCGGCAGGCTTAAAACCTGAATTTCGACGGTGGGATTCCTTTACTATCAAGCTTAATATAGTTTTGTATAGAAAGTTTCCTGCGAAAAAACCGGCAGGCCGCCCTCTCATTCTGCCAGCAGCCTAACATCATCCATCGTTCCCCAATTTATTTTGCCTGTCTCTCTAGAGTTTAATCTGCGTAATTCTAAAATCCCCAAGCGAGTTTCTTTCCCTTTCAGCAGCTCAATATAAGATTTCGTGTTCATTTGCAATAGAATGTTATATAATAAAATTACATTTTTTATGTCAAACCGGCTGAAAGGCTTTCCCCACCATGTTAAAACATGATAATTCCCGCAAGCAAATGCGTCAAGAAATATTAGCGTTGACATTTCCGGTTTTTACTGAACAAGCCTGTATAACCCTAATGGATGTAATCAATGCGATGATGGCCAGTCATATTGGAAAAGAAGCCACAGCGGCCATCGGTATAGTCGATACTTTAAATATAATATTCATTGCGCTCTTCTCCGCACTGGCTGTCGGTGGTACGGTGGTCGTCGCCCAGTACATCGGGCAAAATAATCCCAAACACGCCAATGAATCCGTTAAACAAGCCCTGTACTCCGGTCTGCTGTTGGCTGTTTTAATTACCGCTTCTCTGGATATCTTCCGTTATCCACTGATCAAGTTACTCTATGGCGCGGCTGACATTCAGGTAAGGAATTACGCCATATCATATTTACGAATCACTTTACTAACTTATCCGTTAATTGCTTTGACTTCAATTTCCTGTGGTGTATTACGTGGCGCCGGCGATACCAAGACACCGGCTAAAATTGTAATCCTGATGAATATCATCAATATTTTCTTCAGTTATGTTCTTATTTTCGGTATTCATTTTCAATTAGGATTTTTGGTTTTCCGGTTTTCCGGTCTTGGAGTGGTTGGAGCCGCTTTAGGAATTGGCATCGCCCGAGTGTGGGGCGCAATTATCTCTGTATATGTTTTAGCAAGAGGATCTTGGGGACTTAAGTTACGCCGAATGTTTCATTATACCCCCAATTTCCAATTATTAAATTGTATTTTTAAAATTGGTATACCGGCAAGTTTGGAATCGCTTTTTTTTAACGCCGGAAAATTAATCACTCAAACTTTTATTGTATCTCTGGGAACAGTTCCTATTATAATTTACTATATCAGCATGTCGTTACAAGGGCTAATGTGCGTTCCCGGCAATGCCATCGGACTGGCCTCAACCGCCCTCGTCGGAAAATATATGGGAAAGGGAGAACGGGAGAGGGCCCGTCAATACCTGGCCTATATGCTTAAACTGGGCAACATCTGTATGATGGCCCTGGTGATCTTATGCTTCTTGTTCTTTCCGTTTCTGGTATCCTTGTACACTCCAAATCCTGAAATCATCGAGACAACCACTTTTTTATTAAGAACCTTGATTTTGGCTAATCCTTTCTGGTCTGCCTCCTTTATCTTGCCATCCGGACTGAAAGGCGCCGGCGATGTTACTTATACCTTAACGGTATCTGCCGGAAGTATGTGGTTGTTTCGCATCACCTTTGGCTATATTTTGGGTATATATTTTAAGTTGGGAGTCCTCGGAATCTGGCTTGGAATGTATGCAGATTGGATAGTCCGTAGCGTTGCTTTTTATACCCGTTTTAAGAACGAACGTTGGCAAAATCATATCGTTGTTAAAAGTCTTGAACAAATTTAATTTTAAAAAATCGAAGAATTGTTTTCTGTTAAAATAAGATTCACGGATAGTAACGGTTTAGCCATTCCAGTTCCTTTCGTTCACTATTGGGCTGATACCAACCTTGTTCAAAGATATTATGAATCCGTTGAAAATATTCCTCGTACATCCTGCCCACTCGCTCCAATGAATAATTATTGGACGCCCAATTCCGGCAATTTTCCGGTTGAATCATCTCGATGTTGTTAACCGCATAACAGAACTCTTCAAAAACCCGGCAACGAAATCCGGTGACTCCATGAAGAACTGTTTCCGGGAAAGCGCCCCAATCGCTCGTGATTACCGGCGTTCCACATAATTGCGCTTCTACATTAACACCCCCAAATGGTTCCAAGTAGTACGTCGGCATTAAAACCGCTTTGGCCCCACCCAACAATTCGGCCCTTTTCTCGGGGCCAACAGCCGGAAAATATTGAATATGCTTTTCTGCTCCTAATGATAATCCTTCGGAGGGATTATCCAGCGATCCCTGGCCAACAATGTAGAGTTGATGATGGGTGGCTTTGGCGACATCCGATGCTACTTGAACACCTTTTCTGGAGATAATGCGCCCAAAATATAAAAGATAGTCTTTTTTATGGGCTTGAAAGGGAAAATCCTCAACATCAAAATAATTGGGAATCACCGCATCATACCAGCCACCATCATCTTGGCTTAACAGACCATAAATATAGTGCATCCAGGCGTAAGATTCAAATACCCGGTGAGATGTGAATACACCGGTATAACCGATTCCCGATTCCACAGTAAGCAATCCGACTGCATCGGCGATTGGTTTATCGTAATTACCCATTGGACATAACAAAATATCCTGGTCTTGTTTCCGTTCCAATATTGCAGGGATAGCGTTTTGATTAAAAGTACGATGGGCTAGATCACTCGGATCATGTTTAAAGAATTCTTTTGACTTATTGTAATCTCCATACGTTTGCTTTAAAATTTCTTGGGTTGAAACTTGGACAAAATCATCACATTCAATCTCTGAACCTTCAATGCCGTAAAAATAAAGGGTATGCCCATAGTTTTTAATGATTCTGGCCAATTTCACAATTTTTTGTGTATAAGCACAGGCCGAATTTTCTTTGTGAGTGGGTAAATGAGCCAGACCCAGCAAATGAAACCGCAGCTTATTCATAGGAAACCTCATTTCAATTCAAAATTTAATACTATCTTATTCGTCTCAAACGATAAATGACAGCGCCAGTGTAATGTTTCAGCATGATTAAAAAAGGCTGACGAGTGTGTCAGCCTTAATCATTCTATATTTCAAAATCACACCAACTGAATAATCCGAATCGAAGCATTGACATTCGGCTGTGAACCGCCGATATTGGCCAATAGCGAAACAGGCTGGAAGGAAGTATGATTCCGGATAGTTATCGTAGTCGGGACCGTTATGGAGACAATCACCCTGCCGGTATTTTGAATATTCGCCGCGTTAATGCCATAAATTGATCCAGGTATTAAAGTGCCGTTGCCAAATAATGCAAACTGATTGACTCGATCTGCTTCTACCATAAACGTAATCTCGTAGATACCGCTAGTGTTGATGATTACTCCGGTAGCCCCTGCGATATGGGTTATAGAACCTGCAATGATACCATTGGTGCTCAAAGGTACATCGGCTTCTATAGCAACATCGGTTGCAACTGTGTTATAGATATAGGCAAAGGTAGCCGGAAATCCAGGTCCGGTTGCTCCGGTAAACCCGGTACTTCCTGTAGCTCCAATTGGCCCAGTGGCTCCAGTCGGTCCGCTTGCCCCAGTGGCTCCTATCGGTCCTGTGGCTCCTACCGGTCCGGTGGCTCCAGTCGGTCCTATTGCTCCGGTCGCTCCTGAAGCTCCTGTAGCTCCTATTGGCCCAGTGGCTCCAGTCGGTCCGCTTGCTCCAGTAGCCCCA
This sequence comes from Bacillota bacterium, assembly GCA_023392595.1. Classification (GTDB taxonomy): domain Bacteria; phylum Bacillota; class UBA4882; order UBA8346; family UBA8346; genus UBA8346. The sequence goes on from JAEVYU010000053.1 coordinate 138,357, forward strand.
ATCGGTCCTGTGGCTCCTACCGGTCCGGTGGCTCCAGTCGGTCCGGTGGCCCCAGTCGGTCCGCTTGCTCCAGTGGCCCCTATCGGTCCTGTTGCTCCTACCGGTCCGGTGGCTCCAGTCGGTCCGCTTGCTCCGGTGGCCCCGGTCGCTCCTAACCCAGTAGCCCCAGTAGGTCCACTTGCTCCAGTCGCTCCAGTTGCTCCTGCTGTTCCTGCCGGTCCGGTGGCTCCGGTCGCTCCAGTCGCTCCTGCTGTTCCTGCCGGTCCGGTAGCTCCGGTCGCTCCAGTCGCTCCTGCTGTTCCTGCCGGTCCGGTGGCTCCGGTCGCTCCAGTCGCTCCTGCTGTTCCTGCCGGTCCGGTGGCTCCGG